>NZ_JAUERW010000002.1:0-590148 GCF_041060465.1 Pseudomonas sp. W2Oct36 | reverse complement strand
CGCGTAACCCTTGTAGGACTGGCTTTAGCCGGGAAGGCGTCGGTCGTCACGCCGCAGAACTGAGGGTACTGCAGCTGGCCTCTTCCCGGCTAAAGCCGGTCCTACTGACACCGCGCGTAACCCTTGTAGGACTGGCTTTAGCCGGGAAGGTGTCGGCTGTCACTCCGCGGAATTGAAGGTGTTGCCACTGGCCTCTTCCCGGCTGAAGCCGGTCCTACTAACACCGCGCGTAACCCTTGTAGGACTGGCTTTAGCCGGGAAGAGGCCAGCCGTCACGCCGTGGAAATCAGGAGTGGTTACTCCGCAATCAGCCAATCCATCTTCCAGTCACCCTGGGTCTGGCCAAGCTTCTTCGCCAGCCATGGCATCAACTCGCGCAGCTCCTCTTCCAGCCCCCAAGGCGGATTGGCGATTGCCAGGCCGGAGCCGTTGAGGCTGTTGGGCGTGTCCAGCGGATGCACGAACAACTCGACCCGCAGCAGCTTCGGCGCGCCGGTTTCGGCCAGGTCCTGATAGAAGCGCTTGAGCGCGCGCTGGTCCTTGATCGGGTACCAGATGGCGGCGACGGTCTGGCGCATCCGTGCGATGGTTTCCTTGAGGGCGACGGAGCAGCGCTTCATCTCGTCGAGCTGCTCGAACGGGGGATCGATCAGCATCACCGCGCGCTTCTCGTGAACCGGCAACAACGCGCGGGGCACGTGCCAGCCTTCTCCCAGGTGCACGGCGACACGGCGGTCGTATTTCATGTTGTCTTTGAGCAGCGCGCCGTCTTCCGGGTGTTTTTCGTTAAGCAGCACGCGGTCCTGCTCGCGGGTCACGCGGCGGGCCAGTTCGGGAGAGCCCGGGTAATAACGCAGTTCACCGGTCTTGCGGTTCATGTGGCGGATCGCGTCGATGTAACCAGCCGCCATGTCAGGCACGTCATCGGCATCCCAGAGACGACCTATGCCTTCGATCCACTCGCCGGTGCGCGTGGCCTGATCACCCTGCAAGTCATACAGGCCGATGCCTGCGTGGGTGTCGAGGTAAGCGAGTGGCTGCTCCTTGCGCGACATGAGTGCGATCAAGCGAGTCAGAACGATGTGTTTGAAAACGTCGGCGTGGTTGCCGGCGTGGAAGGCGTGGCGGTAGTTCATGGCGGCTCCTGGAAGGCTGCGGAGTTTAGCAAAACAGCTGAAGCTGCGCAGACCGCTCATGCCCTGACAACCGGAGGAGCCCAAACGACAGGCAAAAAAATCCCCGGTTAAGCCGTTACAAAACCGGGGTGAGGCATTTTCGCGGGCCAGAGGGTGACCAAACCGTACCCCGCGCAATGTAAGTGATCGGATTATGCCAAATGAACTAAACAGTTACATAGCCGAAAACGACACGGTGATGTGTATGCCAGACATCCGCAACCTCGACACTTGCCGAGCCACCATCGGCGCGACCAGAATCGGTTCAATCTGAAAAAACGGAGCGCACGTCATGATGCACGCAGACCTCATCGACCAGGACGACCTGATCAGCCAGCTCAGGGCGATCGGTTTAGACGTGCCTTCCGGTCTCAGCGCCGAACAGGCGTGCGCCCAGGCGGTGCGCGGACTGAATGACGATCGCGCCCGCGAACTGCGCAAGCTGGTGGAGAAACTGCTGAGCGGCAGCGCGACGATCCTGCCGGCCGTGCGCCAGGCGATTGATCAGCAGTTGTTGCCCGCGTTGGCGGCATACAACAAAGACATTCCACGTTAGTCCATGCATTAAGACGGTCATCTACATAACGCCAGTTACAGGCAGGTCGTTGCACCGGGCTGGCAATATTGATCCGCCGGGGAATACACAAAACTGGCGCTTCCTGTAGACGCAGCGGGCAGCGCCATATGAACGATCGGCATGAACGCACCGCCCGTACTCCTGAAGAAATCCCACTGATCATGCCTTGCGCCCTTCAACCCACTCGACGCTGTATAAAAGAACGCCTGAATGGGAAGTCGGGTCGGAATGTTCTGTGCCCATGCCTGAACCATTATTTCGTTATAACGGTGTGGCAAACTGGCCGGCACCAAGTGCATGGCTTGCAGGGATTGATAGAACGACTCCGCTCCCAACTCGTTCATCGCATCTCGCACATCGAATGAACAGACATACCCGTAAATATTATTTTGACTTGCACCTGAAGGGCCTTTATCGAAATGAGCCTTCCACTGCTCTGCGGTCGAGATGCCCTGCGATTGGCAGCGCTTGCTCACGCCGGGGTACTGGGTGCTTTCGCCGCAACCCGGCTGAGCCCGTATCCAGGTGAAACCATCTATGGGAAAAGAACAGAGCACTTGCAGATGGTCCTTGCCAGCAGGGGCCGCGAAGGTGGGGTAGAGGATAAATCCATTGTCGATGTTGCCGGCCAGGTGATCGAAATTCGCGTCTTTACGCAGGTAGGAGAACGACACCCCCTGCTTCCCTGGTACGGGGTTCCACGCATGATAGTCGAAGGATTCATTAGTAGCCCTGAGCAATACACCCGAGCATAAAAACGCCGGCATCGACTCACTGCCGCAGTTGCGCCGAGTGTCCTGATAGTTCGCCTGAATGGCCGCCGCCACCGCCGGGCCATCTAATGTATTAACGCTCTGACTCTTCTGAGGAGGCATTGTTTGACTGGTGCAACCGCAGACCAACGCAATGGATAAAAGCAGGACGGACAGTTTCATGATGAGCGCTCCTTGCCACAAACCAATTCCTTAACCAACGAAGGCCTTAAGGGTGTGGAAGTTTTTATACGCGCGCTATCGACTCACGAAAACTGTCAGAAATGACAGTGCCACCGAGATGGTTTTTTGAATTTAGCTACTTTTGCCGCAGGGGCCTGATTCCGTCATTCAGAACTGACCGGAGCGATCATTCAGGACGGGGAGCTATTTCGAATCAATCTAACTGGCAGGAAATACGCCGGGCGGGCATGTTCTGCCGGGGAAGAGCTCCCCGGACAGACTCACAGGTGTGATGGCCGTACTTTGCGTACCAGCCGCGGTATTACAACCGCACACTCGCAAACGTCGACTCGTTACGCGCCTGACTCAGCGCCGACAGCGGGCCTGACAACGGTGCGAGAACGATCGACTGCGGGATCGGCAGCATTGCCACCTGCTGCGTGGTATTGGAGCCGAGGCGTTCGTCCCGTGGCGGAATGCCAAAGTATTCGCGGTAGCATTTGGAGAAGTGCGGCGTGGACACGAAGCCGCAGACCGAGGCCACTTCGATGATCGACATCGGCGTTTGCTTGAGTAACTGGCGGGCGCGGATCAGGCGCAGCTTGAGGTAATAGCGCGACGGCGAGCAGTGCAGGTATTTCTGGAACAGTCTTTCCAGCTGACGCCGGGACACGGCGACGTACACGGCAAGCTCATCCAGATCGATCGGTTCTTCGAGGTTGGCTTCCATCAGCGCAACGATTTCCTGCAGCTTCGGCTGATTGGTGCCGAGCATGTGCTTGAGCGGCACACGCTGGTGGTCCTGTTCGTTGCGGATGCGTTCGTAGACGAACATTTCCGAGATCGCGGCGGACAATTCGCGGCCATGATCGCGGCTGATCAGGTGCAGCATCATGTCCAGAGGCGCGGTGCCGCCGGAACTGGTGAAGCGGTTGCGGTCGAGGGTGAACAGCCGCGTGCTCATGGCGACGCGGGGGAAAGCTTCCTGCATCGCGGCCAGACATTCCCAATGCACGCTGCAATCGAAACCGTCCAGCAAGCCCGCGCAGGCCAGTGCCCAACTGCCGGTGCACACCGCGCCCAGACGACGGGACTGGCGCGCCTGGCTTTGCAGCCAACTGACGTGTTCGCGGGTCACGGTGCGCTGAATGCCGACGCCACCGCAGACGATCACGGTGTCAAGCACCGGTGCTTTGTGCATGGCGGCGTCCGGGGTGATCTGCAGGCCGTCGCTGGCCCAGACCTGGCCGCCATCCGCCGTCAGTGTGGTCCAGCGATACAGCTCGCGGCCCGAGAGCTGGTTCGCCATACGCAGTGGCTCGACCGCTGACGCGAGGGAGATCAGTGTGAAGTTGTCCAGCAGCAGGAAGCCGATGGATTGGGGCGCACGGTTCTGGGGTTGAGCCCCGGAGTTGAACGTAGTCATCACACTTCTCCTCACGCGTAAAACGGTTGAAGGCCTCAGCAGAGGCTCTCGTTGTATCGCCCTCATCTGCGGAGAGCTTGGTCATTGCAACGCAAATGCCATGCCTAAAGTTGAATGGGCATTCAATAACTCCCGATTGCGACGTCGCGAAGCGTCTATTCGGGAGCGACACAACGATTCAAATCGCGACCCCTGGAACGGTTGGGGCGCAGGCGCGGCGGGCGGGATGAGCAATTCCGTAGCACTTGTGTGAACCATCGAATCGGCGGGCGGTCCGGGAGTGTCACCCGATGCACGGGGTGATCGACAGTCGGCGTTGGACCATGGGTACGGATGGCATCCCGCCAGCTCAAGAGTGAGCGCGCGCCAAAACGTAGCGGGCTCAGTGGGGCGTGGGCGAAAAGCGAGCAGGCGGCTCTTATGCACCTGCTCCTGTCCCGGGGCTGTCCCGGGCGCTGGCGTTACCGACTCAACATTCGACGGCGCTGACCGCCAGCCCGCCGCGGGACGTCTCTTTGTATTTGTCGTGCATATCGGCGCCGGTGTCGCGCATGGTGCGAATGACGCGGTCCAGCGAGATGAAGTGCTGACCGTCGCCGCGCAGGGCCATTTGCGCGGCATTGATGGCCTTCACTGCAGCGATGGCGTTGCGCTCGATGCACGGCACCTGAACCAGTCCGCCCACCGGATCGCAGGTCAGGCCGAGGTTGTGTTCCAGACCGATTTCAGCCGCGTTGCACAGCTGTTCGGGCGTGGCACCCAGAATGTCCGCCAGCCCGGCCGCCGCCATGGCGCACGCCGAACCGACCTCACCCTGGCAGCCGACTTCGGCGCCGGATATCGATGCATTCTTTTTGCACAAAATGCCGATGGCTGCGGCACCCAAGAGGTAATCGACCACGTTGGCTTCGCTGACCTCGTCGCTGAATTTGACGAAGTAATGCAGCACCGCCGGAATGATCCCCGCCGCGCCATTGGTGGGCGCCGTGACCATGCGACCTCCCGCGGCGTTTTCTTCGTTGACCGCCAGCGCGAACAGGTTGACCCACTCCATCGCGCTCAACGTCGAGCCAATCACGTTCGGCTTGTTCAATTCCAGAAGGCTGCGATGCAGACGCGCTGCACGACGACGCACGTTCAGGCCGCCCGGCAAAATACCCTCATGCTTCAGGCCCAGCTCGACGCACGCTTGCATGGCACGCCACAGGTGCATGAGCCCGGCACGGATTTCGTCTTCGCTGCGCCAGACCTTCTCGTTTTCCATCATCAGCTGCGAGACTCGCAAGCCGTGTGTTTCGCAGAGCATCAGCAGCTCATCGGCACTGGAGAAATCGTATGGCAGCACGGTTTCGTCGCGATCCAGCACACCACTGGCGGCCTGGGCTTCATCGACGACAAAACCGCCGCCCACCGAGTAGTAAGTGTCGCGATGAAATTCGCCGTGCTCATTGAACGCGACCAGCGTCATGGCATTGGGATGGAACGGCAGGTTTTCGTCGATGAGCAGCATGTCGCGCTGCCAGACGAAAGGGATCGGGTGATCGCCGTTGAGCTTCAAGGTGTCGGTCTCACGCAGTTCGGCGATGCGCTGACCGATCAGCCCGGGATCAATCGCATCGGGCCATTCGCCCATCAGGCCCATGATCACCGCGCTGTCGCTGCCATGGCCGACGCCGGTTGCCGACAGCGAGCCATACAGCCGCACTTCAACGCGACTCACCTGCTCTAGTTGATCGCGTTCGCGCAGGCCCTGGACGAACAACGCGGCAGCGCGCATGGGGCCGACGGTGTGTGAGCTGGAGGGGCCGATACCGATCTTGAACAGGTCGAACACGCTGATAGCCATTAACCGCAAACCTCCGAAAACAGGGCTCCCGGCGCGCCGCGCGGCCGGCGACGGAGCTGCTACGCTCAAGCAGCGATCCATCGAGATGGCGGCATCATCAGCCTTTTGTTTTACGAGGCGGCGTCTCACACCGACTCACCCATGCCCACCAACGTCGCGTCTGCTTTAACCGATACCTGAACACGATCGGCTGCCGATTCCGGCACTTTTTGCCGTATCGTCACTCTGCTTTTGTCCCGGGAATCATTCGGCGAGCAGGGAAAAAACCTGTAAGCGACGTCACTGATACTGGATACGACGCCCTGTGTACTGGATACGACGCCCCCTGTAGGCGTTTGTTTTTCCCTGTTACATGATCGTTGTCGACTCAATCGCCAGACGCAGTGATGGAGCTGTTTTCCCAACTTGACTCGCCGACACCAGAAAACGCATCAGCTGCGGTTGATGCCGAGAAGAAAACACCAAAGGAGTCCAACATGAAAGGTTCACAAAGGCTGTTGCTGGGCGTTGCGCTGAGTCTTCCTATCCTGGCCCAGGCCGCAGAGCCCGCCGCTTGCCAGATGGTCAATTTTTCCGATGTGGGCTGGACCGACATCACGGCGACCACCGCCGTCACCAGCGTCGTGCTGCAGTCGTTGGGCTACAAAACCAAAACCACGATGATTTCCGTGCCCGTGACCTACAAGTCGCTGGCCGATGGCAAGAACATGGACATCTTCCTCGGCAACTGGATGCCGACCATGGAAAACGACATCAAGGCCTACCGCGACGCCGGCACTGTCGAGACCGTCCGCGCCAACCTTGAGAACGCCAAGTACACCCTCGCCGTTCCCCAGGCGCTGTACGACAAGGGGCTTCACGACTTCGCCGACATCGTCAAATTCAAGAAAGAACTCGACGGCAAAATCTACGGCATCGAGCCGGGCAACGACGGCAACCGCCTGATCCAGAGCATGATCGACAAGAACGCCTTCGGCCTGAAAGACGCAGGCTTCAAGGTCGTCGAATCGAGCGAAGCCGGCATGTTGTCCCAGGTCGACCGCGCCTCGCGACGCAGCACCGACGTGGTGTTCCTCGGCTGGGAACCGCACCCGATGAACACCCGATTCAAGATCAAATACCTCACCGGCGGCGATGACTTCTTCGGCCCCGACTTCGGCAAAGCCACCGTCTACACCAACGTGCGCAAGGGCTACACCACCGAGTGCAGCAACGTCGGTCAGTTGTTGAAGAATCTGTCCTTCACCCTGCCAATGGAAAGCGCGCTGATGGGCAATATCCTCGACGACAAGAAAAAGCCTGAAGTGGCCGCCAAAGCGTGGCTGAAAGCCAACCCTCAAGTACTCGACACCTGGCTGGCGGGTGTCACCACTGTGGACGGAAAACCTGGCCTGGAAGCCGCAAAAGCCGAGCTGACGAAGTAACTCGACAGGCAGGCGGGTACGCCCGCCTGTTGTCCTCTTTTCATCCCGCACGCGGACAACCGACATCATGCTGACTGATCATAAAATCCCTCTGGGCGAGTACATCGCCGGCTTCGTCGAATGGCTGACGCAGCACGGCGCCAGCACCTTCGACGCCATCGCTTCGTCACTGGAAACCATGATTCACGGCCTGACCGGCGGGCTGACCTGGTTCAACCCCTTCGTGCTGATCGGCCTGGTTGCCCTGCTCGCTCACTTCATTCAGCGCAAATGGGGCCTGACCGCATTTGTGATCATTTCCTTCCTGCTGATCCTCAACCTGGGGTACTGGCAGGAAACCATGGAGACCCTGGCGCAGGTGCTGTTCGCCACGGCGGTCTGTGTGGTGATCGGTGTGCCGCTGGGCATCATTGCCGCGCACAAGCCGATGTTCTACACCTGCATGCGACCCGTCCTCGACCTGATGCAGACGGTGCCTACGTTCGTTTACCTGATCCCGACCTTGACGCTGTTCGGCCTCGGCGTAGTACCTGGCCTGATTTCGACGGTGGTGTTCGCGATCGCTGCGCCGATCCGCCTGACCTACCTGGGCATCTGTGATGTCCCGCAAGAACTCCTCGACGCCGGCAAAGCTTTCGGCTGTTCGCGCCGTCAACTGCTCTCGCGCATCGAGCTGCCCCACGCCATGCCGAGCATCGCGGCCGGCATCACCCAGTGCATCATGCTGTCGCTGTCGATGGTGGTGATCGCCGCGCTGGTGGGCGCGGATGGCCTGGGCAAACCTGTGGTCAACGCACTGAACACTGCTGATATCGCTCTGGGCTTCGAAGCGGGCCTGGCGATCGTATTGCTGGCGATCATGCTCGACCGGATCTGCAAACAACCGGACGCCAAAGTGAGGACCGACGCATGAGCATCATCAAATTCGATCAGGTTGACGTCGTCTTCTCCAAAGACCCGCGTGAGGCACTCAAGCTGTTGGACCAGGGCCTTACGCGGGCCGAAATCCTCAAGAAAACCGGCCAGATCGTCGGCGTCGAAAAAGCCACGCTGGAGATCAACAAAGGCGAAATCTGCGTGCTGATGGGCCTGTCCGGCTCGGGCAAATCCAGCCTGCTGCGCTGCATCAACGGCCTGAACACGGTCAGCCGCGGTTCGCTGTTCGTCGAGCACGAAGGGCAGCAGATCAATATCGCTGCCTGCACCCCCGCCGAGCTGAAGATGATGCGCACCAAGCGCATCGCCATGGTGTTCCAGAAGTTCGCCCTGATGCCGTGGCTGACGGTGCGCGAGAACATCAGCTTCGGCCTGGAAATGCAGGGCCGCCCCGAGAAAGAGCGGCGCGCACTGGTGGACGAAAAGCTGGAGCTGGTCGGCCTGACCCAATGGCGCAACAAGAAGCCGGACGAGCTGTCAGGCGGCATGCAGCAGCGTGTCGGCCTGGCCCGCGCGCTGGCGATGGACGCCGATATTCTGCTGATGGACGAGCCGTTTTCGGCCCTTGACCCGCTGATCCGCCAAGGTTTGCAGGATGAACTGCTGGCGCTGCAGAAGAAGCTGAACAAGACCATCGTGTTCGTGAGTCACGACCTGGACGAAGCGCTCAAGCTCGGCACCCGCATCGCGATCATGAAGGACGGCCGGATCATTCAGTACAGCGTGCCGGAAGAGATCGTGCTCAATCCCGCCGACGAGTACGTGCGGACATTCGTTGCCCACACCAATCCGCTCAACGTGCTGTGCGGCCGGAGCCTGATGCGCCCGATCACCCAATGCACGCGCATCAACGGTTCTCAGGTCTGCCTGGACCCGAGCGACGACACGTGGATAGATCTCTCTGAAGGCAACGCCATCACCGGCGCCCACCAGCATGGCGCGACCCTTGATCTGCAAAGCTGGGAGCCGGGCCAGTCAGTGGAAACCCTCGGCCGCAAACCGACCGTTGTCCACTCCGACATCGGCATGCGCGACGCCTTGCAGATCCGCTATCACACCGGCAACAAGCTGGTGCTGCAGGAGAACAACCAGTTGGTCGGCATCCTCGGCGACAGCGAGCTGTACCACGCATTGCTGGGCAAGAATCACGGCTGATAGCAGCTTCAAGTTTCAAGCCGCAAGAAAAAGGCCGCCACGCCTCGATTCTTGCGGTTTGGAGCTTAAAGTTTGTGGCTGCCTTTCTGCGCCTGCAACTTTTTGTTGATTGAACGTTCAATTAAAAAGCTTTACAGTGAACGCCGTTTCCAGCCACCCACGATCACCCGGCAGATCAAGGAGCCCTACAGATGCCCAAGGTCGGTATGCAACCCATTCGGCGTCAACAGTTGATCCAGGCCACCCTTACGGCGGTCGATCAGGTGGGGATGGGCGATGCCAGCATTGCGCTGATCGCCAGACTGGCGGGGGTCTCCAACGGCATCATCAGTCACTACTTTCAGGACAAGAACGGCCTGATCGCCGCGACGATGCGCCACTTGATGAATGCGCTGATCGCCAGCGTCGCCGAACGGCGCCGGGCATTGAACGACGACAGCCCGCGGGCTCACCTGAAAGTGATCATCGAGGGCAACTTCGATGCCAGTCAGGTCAACGGTCCGGCGATGAAAACCTGGCTCGCCTTCTGGGCAACCAGCATGCATTCGCCCTCGCTGCACAGGTTGCAGCGGATCAATGATCACCGCCTGTATTCCAACCTCTGCTGCCAGTTCCGTCGCGTATTGCCGTTGGATGAAGCACGCAGCGCAGCCCGAGGGCTGGCGGCATTGATCGACGGATTGTGGCTGCGCGGCGCGCTGTCGGGCGACGCCTTCGACACCGAACAAGCGCAACGGATCGCCTACGAGTACATGGACTTTCAACTGGCAAAAGCGCCGAGCTGAAGCAGCCGGCATCACGACCAAGGCAGCGCACGGCGCACTCGGTCGTCACCACCCAGATTACTGCGAGGATTTTATGGCCCGTTTCGAACTGCAAAAACTCTACATTGACGGCGGCTACGTGGACGCCAGCAGCAACGCGACCTTCGAGGCTATCAACCCAGCCAATGGCGAAGTCCTGGCCCAGGTCCAGCGCGCCACCCAAGAAGACGTCGAACGCGCTGTCGTCAGCGCTGAAAAGGGCCAGAAAATCTGGGCCGCCATGACCGCCATGGAGCGCTCGCGCATCCTGCGTCGTGCCGTCGACATCCTGCGTGAACGCAACGATGAGCTGGCCGAACTGGAAACCCTGGACACCGGCAAAGCGATCTCCGAAACCCAATACGTCGACATCGTCACCGGCGCCGACGTGCTGGAGTACTACGCCGGCCTGGTGCCCGCCATCGAAGGCGAGCAGATTCCGCTGCGTGACACTTCGTTCGTCTACACCCGCCGCGAGCCGTTGGGCGTCACCGTCGGCATCGGCGCGTGGAACTACCCGATCCAGATTGCCCTGTGGAAGTCCGCCCCTGCGCTGGCAGCCGGCAACGCAATGATCTTCAAGCCAAGCGAAGTCACCTCGCTGACCACACTTAAACTGGCCGAAATCTACACCGAAGCCGGCGTGCCGGACGGCGTGTTCAACGTGCTGACGGGCGCCGGCAGCGACGTCGGCAGCTGGCTGACCGAGCACCCGCGCATCGAGAAGATCTCCTTCACCGGCGGCGTGCAGACCGGCAAGAAAGTCATGGCCAGCGCGTCGAGCTCGTCGCTCAAGGAAGTGACAATGGAGCTGGGCGGCAAGTCCCCGCTGATCATTTTCGACGACGCCGATCTGGATCGCGCCGCTGACATCGCGATGATGGCCAACTTCTACAGCTCCGGTCAGGTCTGCACCAACGGCACTCGCGTGTTCGTGCCAAGCGCCCTGAAGGCAGCCTTCGAAGCGAAAATCCTTGAGCGCGTCAAACGCATCCGCGTCGGCAACCCGCAGGACGAGACCATCAACTTCGGCCCGCTGGTGAGCTTCGCGCACATGGAAAGCGTGCTCGGCTACATCACCAAGGGCAAGGAAGAAGGCGCGCGCTTGCTGATTGGCGGCGACCGTCTGACAGAAGGCGAGCTGGCCAACGGCGCGTTCGTTGCGCCGACCGTGTTCACCGACTGCACCGATGAGATGACCATCGTTAAAGAGGAAATCTTCGGCCCGGTCATGAGCATCCTCAGCTACGACACTGAGGAAGAAGTGATCCGCCGCGCCAACGACACCGAAATGGGTCTGGCTGCGGGCATCGTGACCAAAGACCTGAACCGCGCGCACCGCGTGATCCATCAACTGGAAGCCGGTATCTGCTGGATCAACGCCTGGGGCGAATCCGACGCGAAAATGCCGGTCGGTGGTTACAAGCAGTCGGGCGTGGGCCGCGAAAACGGCATCAGCTCGCTGGCGCAGTACACGCGCATCAAGTCTGTGCAGGTTGAGCTGGGCGATTACGCATCGGTGTTCTAGAAGCAGTTTTAAGCGGCAAGCCTCAAGACAAAGCAACTGCAGTCCTGGTCTGCCGCTCAACCCATCAATCTCGCAGGCGCCGTCTCGCTGCTTTTTCTTGCAGCTTGAGGCTTGACGCTTGCAACTCCCAAGGAGATTCATCTTGGAATACGACTACATCATCATCGGCGCAGGCTCGGCCGGTAACACCCTGGCAGCGCGTCTCACCGAAGACGCAGGCGTTACTGTGCTGTTGCTTGAAGCCGGCGGCCCGGACTATCGCGCTGATTTCCGCACGCAGATGCCGGCCGCGCTCGCGTTCCCGCTGCAAGGCCGTCGCTACAACTGGGCCTACGAGACCGAGCCAGAGCCGCACATGAACAACCGCCGTATGGAATGCGGTCGCGGCAAGGGCCTGGGTGGCTCGTCGCTGATCAACGGCATGTGCTACATCCGCGGCAACGCCATGGACTACGACGGCTGGGCGAAAAACCCAGGCCTTGAAGACTGGTCTTACCTCGATTGCCTGCCGTACTTCCGCAAGGCTGAAACCCGCGACATCGGCCCTAACGACTACCACGGTGGCGAGGGCCCGGTCAGCGTGACCACGCCTAAAGCGGGCAACAATCCGCTGTTCGCGGCGATGGTTGAGGCAGGCGTGCAAGCCGGTTATCCGCGCACCGACGACTTGAACGGTTATCAGCAGGAAGGTTTCGGCCCGATGGACCGCACCGTCACGCCGTTCGGCCGTCGCGCCAGCACCGCCCGTGGCTATCTGGACGAAGCGAAGAAGCGCTCGACCCTGACCATCGTCACTCACGCGCTGACCGACCGGATTCTGTTCGACAACAAGCGCGCCGTCGGCGTGGCCTACATGGTGGGCGACAGCGACACCCGCATCGAAGCCCGCGCTCGCAAGGAAGTCCTGCTGTGTGGCGGCGCCATTGCTTCGCCGCAGATCCTGCAGCGTTCCGGCGTCGGCCCTGCGCCGCTGCTGAAGATGCTCGACATTCCGGTCGTTCACGACCTGCCGGGCGTTGGCGAAAACCTGCAAGACCACCTGGAAATGTATTTGCAGTACGCGTGCAAAGAGCCGGTCTCGTTGTACCCGTCGCTGCTGTGGTGGAACCAGCCGGCCATCGGTGCCGAGTGGATGTTCCTCGGTAAAGGGATCGGCGCCAGCAACCAGTTCGAAGCGGGCGGTTTCATTCGTTCGCGCGAGGAATTCGAGTGGCCGAACATTCAGTACCACTTCCTGCCGGTCGCGATTAACTACAACGGCAGCAAGGGCGTGCAAGAGCACGGTTTCCAGGCGCACGTCGGCTCGATGCGTTCGCCAAGCCGTGGTC
Source organism: Pseudomonas sp. W2Oct36 (assembly GCF_041060465.1). Lineage (NCBI taxonomy): Bacteria > Pseudomonadati > Pseudomonadota > Gammaproteobacteria > Pseudomonadales > Pseudomonadaceae > Pseudomonas > Pseudomonas sp. W2Oct36. The sequence continues at coordinate 577,015 of NZ_JAUERW010000002.1, read as the reverse complement.
GCGTGCAGCTGAAATCGAAGAACCCGCGTGAATACCCGAGCATTCTTTTCAACTACATGGCGTCCGAGCAGGACTGGCAGGAATTCCGCGACGGCATTCGCCTGACCCGCGAGATCATGCAGCAGCCAGCGCTGGACCAATACCGTGGCCGCGAAATCAGCCCGGGCATCGACGTGCAGAGCGACGAGCAGCTGGACACGTTTATCCGTGAGCATGCCGAGACTGCGTATCACCCATCCTGCTCGTGCAAGATGGGCACCGATGAAATGGCCGTCGTCGATGGCGAGGGCCGCGTGCACGGGATGGAAGGGCTGCGCGTGGTGGATGCGTCGATCATGCCGCTGATCACCACCGGCAACCTCAACGCACCGACGATCATGATGGCCGAGAAAATCGCCGACAAGATCCGTGGCCGCGCCCCGCTGCCGCGCAGCACCGCCGACTACTACGTCGCCGGCGACGCGCCCGTGCGTGGCAAGCCGATGCGTAAAGTGGGCCCGTTGGCGCAGTAACAGGCGCGACGTGGGCATATGTCAGTCCCACTAACGGCGCGCAGTGTGTCAGTGGGACCGGCTTCAGCCGGGAAGAGGCCGGTGGATACACCCTCGATTTTGCGGTGTGACACATGGCGCATTCCCGGCTAAAGCCGGTCCCACAATGGTCGTGCGCTGTGTCAGTGGGACCGGCTTCAGCCGGGAAGAGGCCAGTGGCTACACCCTCGATCTTTGCGGTGTGACACATGGCGCTTTCTCGGCTGAAGGCGGTCCCACAATGGGCACGCGCCGTGTGCGTGTCATCCATCCCTCCCCCGCTGCAGTGATCATCCGCGCTATGATTCGGGCCGTTGCCTGTCCGAATCGCCAAGGAGCCTTCCTGCATGTTCGACTTCTCCGCTCAGCTCAAGCAGCGGTTCGCCGCTCTGCAGAGCAGCGCCCCGTTTTTCTCCCTGCGTTACGTCAAACAGACCAGCCAGCATTTGTCGGTGCGCAAGAACGTTGCCGAGCCGCCGCAATTGAGCATCGACGAAGGCGCGATGCTCACCGTGCGCGTCAATGGCGTCGAAGCCTATGCGGCCACCAACGACATTTCCCAGCGCGGGCTTCAATCGGCGCTGGAACAGGCGGAAATTCAAGCGCGGCAACTGGCCCCGCATTCCCTCCTCGACCTGCACGACCACGGTGTCGCCACCGCCCGTGCCGATTACCTCTCGCCCCACCTGCAGAACGCGTTTCCATCGCTCAGTGATTGCTACGCCCTGCTCAATGCCGAATCCGCGTCGGTGCCCAGGGACGAACGCTTGGTCAACTGGCAGGTGAGCCTGGGGCTTGAGAACGTCGAGCAGATCTACCTCAACAACGCCGGCGCCGAGATTCGCCAGGCCCAGCGCTTCGTCTTCCCTGGCCTGACCGTCACGGCTTACGACGGCCAAGACAGCCAGACCCGCAGCCTCGGTCGCGAGAACTTCGGCCAGCAGGGTGGCGCGGAAGTCATCGCGTCCTGCGGGATCATTGGCGCCGCAGTCAACGTCGCCGATCAGGCGCTGCAACTGGTCATGGCGCCGAACACGCCCACCGGGCCGCGCGACCTGCTGCTGACGCCCGACCAGATGACCCTGCAAATCCACGAATCCATCGGCCACCCGCTGGAGCTGGACCGCATCCTCGGCGATGAGCGCAACTACGCAGGGACCAGCTTCGTCAAAGCCAGTGACTTCGGCAGCCTGCAATATGGCTCAAGCCTGCTCAACGTGACCTTCGACCCGGAGATCCCCGAGCAACTGGCGAGCTACGGCTTTGATGACGATGGCACGCCGGCGAGCAAGCAATTCCTGATCAAGGACGGCGTACTGGTGAGGCCGCTGGGCGGCGCGCTGTCGCAATACCGCAGCGGTATGGAAGGCGTCGCCAACAGCCGCGCGTCGAGCTGGAACCGCGCGCCCATCGACCGCATGGCCAACCTCAACATCGAGCCGGGCGACAAGTCGATGGCGCAGCTCATTGGCGACACCGAGCACGGCATTTTGATGAGCACCAATCGCTCGTGGTCGATCGACGATGCGCGCAACAAATTCCAGTTCGGCTGCGAGTGGGGTCAGTTGATCGAGAACGGCGAACTCAAGGGCGTGGTGAAGAACCCGAACTACCGCGCGATCTCCGCCCAGTTCTGGCGCGACCTCAGCGCGGTCGGCGACGCCAGCACCTTCAAGGTCCTTGGCACACCCAACTGTGGCAAAGGCGAGCCCAATCAAGTGATCCGTGTGGGGCATGCCTCGCCCGCTTGCGTGTTCGCGAGCGTTGATGTTTTCGGAGGTGACGCATGATGTCCCATCAAGCGCAATTCAAGGCCCTGGCCGAGTGGCTGCACGGCGCAGTCACCGCGGACGAGCGCTATACCTTGAGCTACGACGCCGAAGCGTCGGACTTCATCCGCTTCAACCACGCCAAAGTGCGTCAGGCCGGTCACGTGCAGCAGGCCAGCGTGACGTTCAAGCTGATCGCCGCAGGCCGCCACGCCAACCTTAACCTCACGCTGTCAGGCGATGGCGAGGTGGATCAGCAACGCCTGAGCGAAGCCCTGCTTCAGTTGCGGGAAACCCTGACGCTGTTGCCGGAAGACCCGTATCTGCAACTGAACGACGAGGCGTGGCAGAGCAGCAACGTGCAGGAGACGCCGTTGCCGGACAGCGCCCATGTCGTCGAGCAGATCGCGCAACTGGGCGAGGGGCTGGATCTGGTCGGCATCTACGCGGCCGGGCCGATCTACCGCGGCTTCGCCAGTTCCAGCGGTGCGCTGGGCTGGCATCAGGCCAACAGCTTCAATGTCGACTGGAGCCTGTTCCACGAGAACGGCCAGGCGGTGAAAGCCAACTACGCCGGCCACACCTGGACCGACGACGGCTTTGCACGGCGCTTCGCCCTGGCCCGTGAGCAATTGACGTTTCTTGGACGCCCGGCCCACGTCCTCGCGCCCGGGCAATACCGCGCCTATCTGGCGCCTGCCGCGCTGGAAGAAGTGATGGGCATGCTGTGCTGGGGTGGATTCTCTGCGCAGTCGCTGGCCGACAAGACCAGCCCCTTGCAGCGGCTGTACGACGGCCAATCCACGTTGAGCCCGTTGGTGAGCCTGAACGAGCAGGTCAGCGGCTCGTTGTCCCCTGCGTTTTCCGGCGAGGGTTATCCGCGCATGGACCTGTCGCTGGTGGCCGAAGGCGTGGCCCGGGATCGCATGATCGACTCGCGCAGCGCCGCCGAATACGGCCTTGTGGCCAACGGCGCGGGCTGGGGCGAGTCGCCGAGCGCGCTGAGTATGGACGGCGGTTCGCTGGCGCTGGATGAGGTGTTGAAAGCATTGGGCACGGGCCTGTACATCAGCAACCTGTGGTACCTGAATTTCTCGGATCGCACCGCCGGGCGCATCACCGGAATGACGCGCTTCGCCACGTTCTGGGTGGAAGACGGGCAGATCAAGGCGCCGGTCAACACCATGCGCTTCGACGACAGTCTCTTCAGCCTGCTGGGGACGGCACTGGAACAACTGACCACAGACAGGGAACTCCTGCTGTCGACGAGCACCTACAGTCAGCGCCAGACCGCCTCGAATCTGCTGCCGGGCGCGCTGCTGAGTGGGTTGACGCTGACGCTGTAACGCCGACGTCTACCTGTGGGAGCCGGCTTGCTGGCGAAAGCGGTGGTCAGTCACCTCAAGGGTGTCTGATTTAATGCATTCGCCAGCAAGCCGGCTCCTACGGAATGCGACCACAAGCGGGACCTGCCGCGCGACAGGCAGCCCGCGATAGCAACAATCGATCAAGCACGAGCAACCACAAGGACCCTCGATCCACATGCCGACCTCAACACCGCAGCTGGACGCCCGCACCCTGCGCTGGATGCCATGGGTCATTGCCATCGCCTTTTTCATGCAAAGCCTGGACGGCACGATCCTCAACACAGCGCTGCCTTCCATGGCCGGCTCGCTGGCGGAAAACCCGCTGCGCATGCAGTCGGTGATCATCGCTTACATGCTGACCATCGCCCTGCTGATTCCAGCGTCGGGCTGGATTTCCGACCGTTTCGGCATCAAGCGCATCTTCTTCAGCGCCATCCTGCTGTTCAGCTTCGGCTCGTTGCTGTGCGCGGTGTCCAACTCCCTCGGCATGCTGGTGGGCGCACGGGTGATTCAGGGCCTTGGCGGTGCGTTGATGATGCCGGTCGGCCGGCTCATCGTGCTGCGCGCCTATCCCCGAACCGAGCTGGTGCGCACCTTGAGCTTCATCACCATGCCCGCCCTGCTTGGCCCGCTGATGGGCCCAACAGTCGGCGGCTGGCTGGTGGAATACCTGAGCTGGCACTGGATCTTCCTGATCAACCTGCCGGTGGGGATTCTCGGCTGCTTCGCCGTGCGCAAGTTCATCCCCGATCTTCAGGGCGGCGGACGCACGCGCTTCGATCTGGCGGGGTTTGGGCTGTTTGGCGCCTCGATGGTGCTGATCACGATTGCCATGGAAGGGCTTGGCGAACTGAACCTCCCGCACTTGCGTGTGGTGATGCTGCTGTTTGGCGGCATGGCGTGTCTGGCGGCGTACTGGTTGCGCGCCAGTCACGTGGAAGCGCCATTGTTCTCTGCTCGGCTGTTCAAAACCCGCAGTTTTGCGGTGGGCATCATGGGCAATCTGTTTGCCCGACTGGGCAGCGGCGCCCTGCCGTTCCTGCTGCCGCTGATGCTGCAAGTCGCCCTGGGTTACTCGCCTTCTCACGCCGGTATGAGCATGATTCCCCTGGCCCTCGCGGCGATGTTCGCCAAGCCGCTGGCAACCAAAGCCATTGAACGGCTGGGCTATCGCATCGTGCTCACCGGTAACACGCTGCTGCTGGGTATTCTGCTGGCGAGCATGGCGCTGGTCACTGCCGACACGCCGTACTGGCTGCTGCTGATTCATCTGGCGTTTCTGGGCGGGGTGAACTCGCTGCAGTTCTCGGCGATGAACGCGGTGACGCTGATCGATCTCGATGACGCCAGTGCCGCCAGCGGCAACAGTCTGCTGTCAGTAGTTGCGCAGTTGTCCCTGAGTCTCGGCGTCGCCTGTGCGGCGGCGTTGCTCGGTGGGTTCAGCGACGACGTGGCCGCGGGCGACGTCAGCGATGTCCTCGGTGCGTTTCAGCTGACCTTCCTGTGCGTCGGCGTGCTGGCGATGCTCGCAGCGTCGATCTTCCTGCAGCTGTCGCCCCGCATGGCCCCCGAAGCACCGGCGCGCAAACCGCAACCGGAGCCCGAGATCGAGGCGTGATTGACTCACCATTTATCGCGCGCGCCCCCAAGGCGGGGGCCGCGACCTGATACACTGCGCGACATTTTGTTTTGCAGGCCCGTCCCGTGACTAACACCGCTTTTAACTCACTGCCCCTTTCCGCCGCCATGCTGGCTAACCTGGAGTCCCTTGGTTATGCCGAGATGACGCCGATTCAGGCGCAGAGCCTGCCGGTGATCGTCAAGGGGATGGACCTGATTGCGCAGGCCAAGACGGGCTCCGGCAAGACCGCTGCATTCGGCATCGGCCTGCTCAATCCGATCAATCCGCGCTACTTCGGCTGCCAGGCGTTGGTGCTCTGCCCAACCCGCGAGCTGGCCGACCAGGTGGCTAAGGAAATCCGTCGTCTGGCGCGTTCCGAAGACAACATCAAAGTCCTCACCCTCTGCGGCGGCGTGTCGTTCGGCCCGCAAATCGGCTCGCTGGAGCACGGCGCGCACATCATCGTCGGCACGCCGGGTCGCATTCAGCAGCATCTGCGCAAGGGTTCCCTGGTACTGGACGGCCTGAACACGCTGGTGCTGGACGAAGCCGACCGCATGCTCGACATGGGTTTCTACGACGCCATCGCCGACATCATCGAGCAGACGCCCAAGCGTCGCCAGACTCTGCTGTTCTCGGCCACCTATCCGGTCGGCATCAAGCAGCTGTCCTCGAAATTCATGCGTGACCCGCAGACCGTCAAGGTCGAAGCGCTCCACGCCGACAGCCAGATCGAACAGATCTTCTACGAAATCTCCCCCGAGCAACGCCTCGAAGCGGTGGTCCGTGTGCTCGATCATTTCCGTCCGCAGTCCTGCGTGGCGTTCTGCTTCACCAAGCAGCAGGTTCAGGAAGTGGTCGATCACCTGACCGCCAAAGGCATGTCCGCTGTCGGTCTGCATGGCGATCTGGAACAGCGTGATCGCGATCAGGTGCTGGCGATGTTCGCCAACCGCAGCACCTCGGTGCTGGTGGCCACTGACGTCGCCGCGCGCGGTCTGGACATCGATGGTCTGGACATGGTGCTCAACGTCGAGCTGGCGCGGGATTCGGAAATCCACATTCACCGCGTCGGCCGTACCGGTCGTGCGGGTGAGACCGGCATCGCCGTCAGCCTCGTTGCTCCCGGCGAAAGCCAGCGCGCCCGCGCCGTTGAAGAGCTGCAGAAAGCGCCGCTCAACTGGCAGCAGTACGACCAACTGGAGCGCAAGGAAGGCGGCAAGCTGCTGCCACCGATGACGACGCTGTGCATCGGCTCGGGCCGCAAAGACAAACTGCGCCCTGGCGACATTCTTGGCGCGCTGACCGGCGAGGCCGGCATTCCAGGCACTCAGGTGGGCAAGATCGCGATCTTTGATTTCCAGGCCTACGTCGCCGTGGAACGCAGCATGGCCAAGCAGGCACTGGAGCGTTTGAACAACGGCAAGATCAAGGGCAAATCCTTGCGCGTTCGGATCTTGTAAACACCCGCAATACCGCATCACGCCCATTCGCGAGCAAGCTCGCTCCCACGGAGCCCCGCGAACCAGCGGGGGTGGAGTTCACCTACAAGTGAGCGACATCATGACTCCCTGTGGGAGCGAGCTTGCTCGCGAAGGCGTCAGCGCAACTTACATAGATCAATAGCTGTTAGAGGACACCGCTTTGCCCGTTACTGACGTTGTGATCATCGGCGCCGGCGCCGCAGGTTTGATGTGTGCATTCACGGCCGCCCGGCGCGGGCGCAAGGTCATGTTGATCGATCACGCCAACAAGCCAGGCAAGAAAATCCTCATGTCGGGCGGCGGGCGCTGCAACTTCACCAACCTGTACACCGAGCCCGCCAACTTCCTCTCGCAGAACCCGCATTTCTGCAAATCGGCGCTGGCCCGCTATACCCAGTGGGATTTCATCGAACTGGTGGGCAAGCACGGCGTGCCGTACCACGAGAAGAAACTCGGCCAGCTGTTCTGCGACAACAAGTCCAGCGACATCCTCAATCTGCTGCTCGCCGAATGCGACACCGCTGGCGTGAGCCTGCACATGGACACCTCGGTGCAGAGTATCGAGAAAGCCGACAGCGGTTATCTGCTGAAAACCACTCTGGGCGAACTCCGTTGCGAGTCGCTGGTGATTGCCACGGGCGGCCTGTCGATTCCAACGCTGGGGGCGACCGGTTTCGGTTATCAGGTCGGCAAGCAATTCGGCCATACGCTGTTGCCTACCCGGGCGGGCCTGGTGCCGTTCACCATCACCGATCAGTTGAAAGAGCTGTGCACCGAGCTGACCGGCACGTCGGTCGACTGCCTGGTGAGCTGTAACGACGTCAGCTTTCGCGAAAACATCCTGTTCACCCACCGCGGTCTGAGTGGGCCGGCGATTCTGCAGATCTCGTCTTTCTGGCAGCCGGGCGACACGGTGGAAATCAACCTGATGCCCGACCACGACGCCCCCAGCTGGCTGACCGAGCAACAGGCCGAACGCCCGAACAGTGAACTGAAAACGCTGCTCGGCGAGATTTTCACCAAGAAAATGGCCAACCTGATTGCAGAGCAGTGGTTCGTGTCCAAGCCGATGAAGCAGTACACCCACGCCGAACTGGCCGACATCGCCACCAAACTGGCGAGCTGGCAGGTGGTACCGGCGGGCACCGAAGGGTATCGCACGGCGGAAGTGACACTGGGCGGCATCGACACCCGTGAAGTGTCGTCGAAGACCATGGAATCCCTTAAATCGCCGGGCCTCTACTTCGTCGGCGAGGTGCTGGATGTCAGTGGGCATCTGGGCGGTTTCAACTTCCAGTGGGCCTGGGCGTCAGCGTATGCGGCGGCGCAGTACGTCTGAGCATTCATTGCAGGCAAGCTCACACCGGCACAGACGCACGCGATCTTTGTAGGAGCAATCGGAGTTTACGACGGTCGCGACGAGGCCGAGCCAGGCGATACACATTCAGTGCCTGACCATCCGCCTTCGCGACCGTCGTTACCTCCGATGGCTCCTACAAGTGCGCGTCGCACATGACAGAGTTACAGTCAGGGTTAAGGTGCGTTTTGGAGCATTGGCATCCGCTGCCGGAATAAATTTTGCCAACCGGATGTACAGCGCGCATCCGGCGCTGTACATATCCCTCAGCAAAATCAATCGCGAACAAGGCCGTCAGCGTTCATGGCATCGACATCGTTGCGCAATACATTCCGCCGTCTCTGGGCGCTGGACAAGTTTTCCTACAGCGTGCGGGTTTTCATCGCGCTGACCGGCAGCATGGCGCTGTGCTGGTACCAGAACGAGATGTCCCAGTTGATCCCGCTGTTCCTCGGGATTATCGCCAGCGCCCTGTCGGAGACCGATGACAGCTGGCAAGGCCGCCTCAATGCGCTGGCCGTGACGCTGGTGTGTTTCAGCATCGCGGCGCTGTCCGTGGAGCTGCTGTTCCCCTACCCCGTGGTGTTCATCTGCGCGTTTGCCTTCGCGGCGTTCTGCCTGACGATGCTCGGCGCGCTGGGTGAGCGCTATGGCGCGATTGCCTACGCGACGCTGATTCTCTCGGTCTACACCATGATCGGCGTCGATCAGCGCGGCGGGGAAGTCACCGATTTCTGGCACGAACCCATGCTGCTGGTGGCAGGCGCCGCGTGGTACGGCCTGCTGTCGGTGCTGTGGCAGATGCTGTTTTCCAATCAGCCGGTGCAGCAGGCGCTGGCCCGACTGTTTCGCGAGCTGGGCCTGTACCTGAAGCTCAAATCAGAGCTGTTCGAGCCGATTCGTACCCTGGATATTGAAGCCAAGCGCCTTGAGCTTGCGAAGCAGAACGGCAAGGTCGTCGGCGCGCTCAACGTGACCAAGGAAATCATCCTTAACCGCGTCGGCAGCGGTCGCCCGGGCTCGAAGGTCAGTCGCTACCTGAAGCTGTACTTTCTGGCCCAGGACATCCACGAACGGGCCAGTTCGTCGCACTATCCCTACAACTCCCTGGCCGAAGCGTTTTTTCATAGCGACGTATTGTTTCGCTGCCAGCGCCTGCTGCGCCAGCAAGGCCGCGCCTGCCGTGACCTGTCGGCGTCGATCCAGCTGCGCCAGCCGTTCATCTATGACGACAGCTTCGCCCACGCGCTGAATGATCTGCGCGCCTCCCTCGAACACCTTCGGATTCAGAGCAATCCGGCGTGGCGCGGGCTGCTGCGTTCGTTGCGGGCGCTGGCCAATAACCTTGGCACCCTCGACCGGCTGCTCAGCGATGCGAGCAATCCCGACGCCCTGGCCGACGCTACTGACAGCAGCCTGCTGGACCGTTCGCCGCGCAACCTCAAAGACGTCTGGACGCGCCTGCGCCTGCAACTGACGCCGACCTCGCTGCTGTTCCGTCACGCCCTGCGCCTGCCGTTGGCGCTGGTCATCGGCTACATCATGGTTCACCTGATTCACCCGTCCCAGGGGTACTGGATCATCCTCACCACGGTGTTCGTCTGCCAGCCAAGCTACGGCGCCACGCGACGCAAACTCGGGCAGCGCATCATCGGCACGGCCATTGGCCTGACGGCGGGCTGGATTCTGTTTGACCTGATCACCACGCCAGTTCTGCAATCGATGTGCGCGGTGCTGGCCGGCGTGGTGTTCTTCGTCAACCGGACCACGCGCTACACGCTGTCGACGGCGGCGATCACGGTGATGATTCTGTTCTGCTTCAATCAGGTCGGCGACGGTTACGGCGTGTTCCTGCCGCGCCTGCTGGACACGCTGCTGGGCAGCCTGATCGCCGGCCTGGCGGTGTTCCTGTTCCTGCCGGACTGGCAAGGTCGCCGGCTCAACAAGGTGCTGGCCAACACGCTGTCGTGCAACAGCATTTACCTGCGCCAGATCATGCAGCAATACGCGAACGGCAAGAGTGACGATTTGGCCTATCGACTGGCCCGCCGCAACGCCCATAACGCCGACGCGGCGCTGTCCACCACACTGGCCAACATGCTCATGGAGCCGGGGCATTTCCGCAAAGAGGCCGACGTCGGTTTTCGCTTTCTGGTGCTGTCACACACCCTGCTCAGTTACCTGTCGGGGCTGGGCGCGCACCGCGACGCACCGCTGCCGCCTGAAGTGCGCGAGCAACTGATCGAGGGCGCCGCAGCAAGCCTTGCCGCGAGCATCGATGAGATCGCCCAAAGCCTGGCGATGCGTGAGCCGGTTGCCGTGCAAAGCGATGCCGAAGAAGCGCTGGCGACGAGCCTGGAACAGATGCCGGAAGAAATCGATGAAGGCCAACGGCTGGTGCAAACCCAACTGGCGCTGATCTGCCGTCAGCTAGGCCCACTGCGCACGCTGGCGGCGCACTTGATCAAAGAGCCGGTCAAAGAACCCGACATCACAGACCGTGCAGCTTGATGAGCTTGTCGTACGTGCCGTCCGCTTTCATGTCGGCGATCGCCTTGTCGAAATCCATAACGATCTGCTGGTGATCCGCCCGCTTGAGGCTCACCAGCACATGCAGACTGTTTTCGCTGAGTGATTTGGGCAGGAAATCGACGTCGGCCTGCACGTCTGCAGGCTCGCGTTTGAGGGCAAACCGCGCCGCGTACTCGTCTTCCACCGTCAAGTCGACCCTGCCCGCAGCGAGCATCCTGACGGCGATCGAGAAACTCGCCACCGGCACCTTTTCCAGGTTGGCATCGGCGTCGAATTCCGGCGAATAGGCGTAGCCGCGCACCACTGCAATCGAATAGCCGTGCAGCTGGGACAGGGTCTGAAATTCAATGGAGGCGTCTTTGCGTTTCAGAAAACGCAGGCGGTTGATCAGGTAAGGCGCGGAGAACACGCCAATGCGCGTGCGGTCTTCGCTGTACCAGGCGTTGATGACGATGTCATACCGCCCTTCGCTCAGCCCATGAATCGCCCGCGCCCACGGGACTTGTTCGTATTCGGTGTCGTAACCGGCGCGACCCAGCGCCGTGCGAATCAGGTCAGTGGAAAGCCCGTCGTGCAGCAATGACACGTCGGCATAGGGCGCCCACGCATCGCCGGCGAGACGCAATGTCTGCGCGACCGCGCCTTGGGCTATCAGCATCATTCCCAACAGCCCTGCGGCGCACAGCAAACGCATCATGCTCAGCTTCCTTGTGGCAACTGGCCTTCAGTGAAGACTCATTTTGAGCTTTGCACAACTGGTAACACTGTGATGTTTGTGCAGCAGTTCAACAAAATGACACACCGTTAACCGCACCCTCCGTCTCGCCCGGTTTGCCCCGAATTTGGGCTTGCGCCGATATGCGTTTAGTATCCGGCATCCACTTCTTCTCGCAGGCCGGCGTCATGTCTATCAACTGGATTTGCAAACACCATACCGACCTTGGAAAAGAGCAGCTGTACGCCATCCTGCAACTGAGGGCGCAAGTGTTCGTGGTGGAGCAGAAATGCTGGTATCTGGACGTCGACGGTCAGGATTTGCTGGGCGATACCTGCCATCTGATGGCTTGGCAGGATGATCAGCTGGTCGCTTACCTGCGCCTGCTGGACCCGATTCAGCAGAACGGTGACGTGACCATCGGCCGGGTGGTAACTGCACCATCGATGCGCAACAAGGGAATGGGCCATGAGCTGATGGTTCAGGCGCTGAAGCACGCTGAGCTCCAATGGCCGGACCAGCCGATATTCCTCTCGGCCCAGGCGCATTTGCAGGGCTACTACAGCCGCTACGGTTTCAATCCGGTGGGCGAGGTCTACGTCGAGGACGGCATTCCTCACATCAGCATGCGTCGCGATCTGGACTGATCCGGCATCTGAACCCCGATGGCTCTTGCCGGGCCGGATCCATCCGGACTCGGACGACTTGTAGGACCAGTTGTAGGACCGTTGTAGGACCGGCTTTAGCCGGGAAGCTCTTGAATCAACGCCCCTGACACGACGTCACGGATACCCCAGCACCGTCTTGATGGTCTGCAGATTCCCTTCGATCCAGCGACGGTCAATCGCGCCCCAGTCACGAACCCGGTAACCGCCGGCGTGATTGCGGGCGCCATCAAGTTGCTCGAACTCGCAGACAATATCCAGATCAGCCAGCGCCGCAATGGTGTCCTGGGCGGTGCGACGGGGCATGCCGGTGACGTCGGTCAGGGCCGGGACGCTGCTGGCGATGCCGCTGTCGATCAGATACGCCACATACAGGCGGCGATAAAAACTGCTCTTGGTCTTGCTGACTTCCATCAAAACTTCCTTGAAAAGCGTTAGCGGTTGATCAGCGCACGGCCGTCTGCATGTCTCGCCAGGTCAGGTAGATGCGCAGGTCGAATTCCAACTGGTGATAGCCCGGCTGCATGTGTTCGCACAATTGATAAAACGCCTTGTTGTGGTCCGACTCTTTGAAATGCGCCAGTTCGTGGACCACGATCATCTTCAGAAATTGCGGCGCCGCCTCCTTGAACAACGCCGCCACCCGGATTTCCTTTTTGGACTTGAGCTTGCCGCCCTGCACCCGCGACACCGTGGTATGCAGGCCCAGCGCTCGGTGGGTCAGGTCGAGGCGGTTGTCGAACAGCACTTTGTCGATGTTTGGCGCGTTGCGCAGGTATTCCTGTTTGAGCGACAGGGCGTAGGCATACAGCGCCTTGTCGCTCTGGATTTCGTGACGATCCGGGTAACGCTGCTGCAGATAATCCGTCAGCCGGTTCTGCGCGATCAGTTGCCGAACCTGATCCTGCAGGCCTTCGGGATAGGCCTGCAGGTATTTGAGCGGCATGGGCGTGGTGACAGTCATGGTCGAACCGGGTCGCAGGAAAAGCGCGAGTCTACCGCGTCAGTCCTGGCCGAGCAGCTGTAACGCGATCGGCAGGTCGACCGGCTCGACGAAACGCTCTGCCTCCAGGGGCGGCATCGGGTGAGCGATGAGAAAGCCCTGAATGATCTGGCAGCCGTTGTCGACCAGCCACTCATACTGCTCGTAGGTTTCGACGCCCTCGGCAATCACCTCGATATCGAGCATGCGACACAGGTCAATGATGCTGCGCGCGACGGCCAGGTCTCGGGGCGATCCCAGCATGCCGCCAATGAAGTGCCGATCGAGCTTCAGGGTGTCCAGATCGAGGTTACGCAGGTGGGCAAGGGAGCTGTCGCCTGCACCGAAATCATCCAGCGACACGCGCACGCCGATGTCATGCAGGTTCTGCAGCTGCTTGCGGCTGTGCACCAGGTTATGGACCAGCGAGGGCTCGGTGAGCTCGATTTCCAGCTGCCGGGGTTTCAGGCCATGTATCTGCATCGCACGTTGCAGCTCGGCCGCAAGATTGGGCAGGCTGAATTGCGCCGGGCTCACGCTGACGCTCATGATCAGATCGTCCGGGAATACGTCGCTCCAGCGTTGGCGCTGCGCCGCACCCTGCTCGAAAATCCAGCTGCCGAGCTTGTTGATCAGCCGCGTCTCTTCCAGCAGCGGGATGAACACGCCTGACGGCACGTCGCCCGCGTCCGGATGGTGCCAGCGCAGCAGCGCCTCGAAGCCCCGGGTCTTGCCGGTGACGACATTGACCTGCGGCTGGTAGACCATGGAAAAGTCTTTGCCGTCGATTGCCGTGCGCACGCTCTCTTCGAGCATCAGACGCGAGCGCGCGCGACCGTTCATGTACTGATCGAAAAAACGATATTGCTGACGCCCTGCCCGCTTGGCTTCGTACATGGCAATGTCCGCCGCACGCAGCAGGCCATCCAGATTGGCGCCGCAGTCCGGGTAGACCGCGATGCCGATACTGGCTCCCAGCGTGGCTTCGACCCCGTCCACCAAACGCCGCGCGGACACACGCTCGATCAGCTTTTCGGCGACCTTGGCAGCGTGTTCGGGGAAATCCAGCCCGTCGATGACCACCACGAACTCGTCGCCGCCCATCCGCGCAAGCACGTCGTAAGGACGCAGGCAGTCTTTCAACTGCGCGCCGACCCACTGCAACACCTGATCGCCGGCGTCATGGCCCAGAGAGTCGTTCACATCCTTGAAGCCGTCGAGGTCCAGGTACAGCACAACCAGGTATTTGCCGGCATGCTCATTGCGCAGCAGCATCCCTTCGACCGTCTGATAGAAACCACGGCGGTTCAGCAGACCGGTGAGCGAATCCGTCACGGCCTGGTGCTCGAGCTGACTGTAGAGGTCACGCACCACTGACATGTCGAGCACGCTGAGCACCATGGCACGCTGCTCGGCGGGCAGCGGCGCGCAGGACAACGAAACCGGGACCTGACGCCCCTCGGGTGTTCGCAACACGGCGTCGTGGACGCGGTAGGTGTCGGCACGGCGATAGTGATGATAAAAGCCGGAGTCGACCCATTCCCCGACGCTGGGCTCGTGCAAATAGGCGCGCAACGCGGTGCCGCGCAGCTCGCCGTCAGTCATGCCCAGCAAGCGGCAGATCGCCGGATTGGCGAAACTGACAACGCCGTCTTCGGACACCACAAGAATGCCTTCGGCCACGTTCGCCAGCACCGAGGCGTTGAATGCCCGCGCCGATTCAAGCTCGCGGCTCAGCTTCTGCAGGGCACGCCGATTGTGCTGCTGCTCAAGAAGCGCCTGAACCTTGGGCCTGAGAATATTGGGATCGAAGGGCTTGAACAGGTAATCGACTGCGCCGCTGGCGTAGCCCTTGTGCACCGAGTCGCGGGATTGTTCGTTGGCAGTGAGAAAGATGATCGGCGTCAACCGCGTTCGCAGACTGCCACGCATAAGGCGGGCGACTTCGAAACCATCCATGTCCGGCATTTGCACATCAAGCAGCACCAGATCGACATCTCGGTCCAGCAAAATACCCAACGCTTCCATGCCTGAGGCAGCGGTGATGATTTCCCGGTCCTGTCGCTGCAGGACTGCGCACATGGTCACCAGATTTTCCGGGTAATCATCAACAACCAACAATACTGATTTGCCACTTAGTGGCAGGGACTGCACGCATTCCATGCTGCTACTCATCATTCACTTTACTGCCCGGGGAACGTCCCCGCTGAGGGCCTGATAGGCCATTACTCTAGCTTCGATTGGGGAAAAAAGAAGGCGGCCATAGTAGCGCCATCCAAAAAGTGCCATCCAACCGACTAACGGTAACGGCGCTGAATGTCAGGAGGACTCTGCGCTGCGGCTCAAATAGCGGCACTTTGACGTCAACCATCCGACAGATTCACGTTAACAAACGCGCCGTGGAACCGTATAAAAAGCTGCCCCCAACCCCCTTTCGCCCGCAACTTTGCTGGCAATGAGACATATCGGACGACTAGACATGATTGATTTGGGAACGTGGAATCTGAGCATTCCAGTGGGCTCGCCCCCCGCCACTATCGAGACACAGCAACTGCTTCAAGGTTACGACGGCAAGTACTTCAAGTCCGGCTCATCGAACATCACATTCTGGGCACCGGTCACCGGAAGCAAGACCGCCAATGCGATCTACCCACGTACCGAATTGCGCGAGACCTGGTCCAACGGCACGCTGCACAACTGGTACTACCAGGACGCCGACAATTACCTGAATGCCAAGCTCAAGGTCCTTCAGGTGCCGTCCTCCGGCAGGGTGGTCATCGGTCAGATCCACGTCTACGAAAGCACGCAGCCCCTGCTGAAGGTCGAATATCAGTACCTGGAAGCGACGCACATGGGCAACATCGTCGCCAAGGTCCGCTATCACCCCGACGACAAAAAAGCGCGCGTAATCACGGTGGCGGAAAACGTCAGCCTGAACGAGACGTTCAATTACGTGATCCACCTGAATAAAGCCGGGTTGCTCAGCGTGACCGCCCACGGGATGGGCTGGAACGACCGGATCAGCGCCACCTGGAGTAAACAGCAGCTTTACTTCAAGGCCGGGGTCTATACCCAGGATCACACTGGCTATACCAGCGAAGGCGGCAAGACCATGTTCTTCAACCTGGACGCCGACCACAACTAAATCGGGTGCGGTCGCTCAAGAGCCCGAGCGTTGACGTCGCGCGGGCTTTGAGCAGGCGGCCTTTACGCCGCCTTGTACTCTTTTTCTGCTGCTTCAAAGCGCGTCAGCATGCCCGGCGTCGGGCCTTTACCGACGACGCTGAACAGCACGATCGCGATGCTGGCGAAGATGAAGCCGGGGATGATTTCGTACAGGCCCAGCAGCTCGAAGTGCTTCCACACCACGACGGTAATCGCGCCGACGAGAATCCCCGCCAGCGCGCCGTTGCGGGTCATGCCTTTCCAGATCACCGAGATCAGCACCACTGGCCCGAATGCCGCGCCGAACCCTGCCCAGGCGTAGCTGACCAGACCCAGCACGCGGTTTTCAGGATTTGCGGCCAAGGCGATCGCGATCAGCGCAACCAGCAGCACCATGGCCCGGCCTACCCACACCAGCTCTGTCTGGGACGCGCTTTTGCGCAGAAAGGCTTTGTAGAAGTCTTCGGTCAGCGCACTTGAACAGACCAGCAACTGACAGCTCAGCGTGCTCATGACCGCCGCAAGAATCGCCGACAGCAGCACACCGGCGATCCACGGATTGAACAGGATCTTGGCCAGCTCGATGAAGACGCGCTCGTGGTTTTCAGTCACGGGCCCTGCCACCTCCGGATGCGCCGAAAAGTACGCGATGCCGAAGAAACCCACGGCAACGGTGCCACCCAGACAGAGGATCATCCAGGTCATGGAAATACGGCGGGCCTTGGCAATCGACCTGACCGAGTCAGCGGCCATGAAACGCGCCAGGATGTGCGGCTGACCGAAGTAGCCCAGGCCCCAGCCCATCAGCGAAATGACGCCGATGAAAGTGGTGTTCTTGAGCATGTCGAAGTTGCTCGGGTCCTGCGCTTCGATGGCCATGAACGTGGTGTCGACGCCACCGGTCGCCAGCAGCACGATGATCGGCGTAAGGATCAGCGCGAAGATCATCAGGGTGGCTTGCACGGTGTCTGTCCAGCTGACGGCCAGGAAGCCGCCGATGAAGGTGTAGGCGATCGTCGCCGCAGCGCCGGCCCACAAGGCGGTTTCGTAGGACATCCCGAACGTGCTTTCGAACAGCCGCGCGCCAGCGACGATGCCGGAGGCGCAGTAGATCGTGAAGAACACCAGAATCACGATGGCGGAAATCACCCGCAGCAGGCCGCTGTTGTCTTCAAAGCGGCTGGAGAAGTAATCCGGGAGGGTCAGCGCATCGCCGTTGTGCTCGGTCTGTACCCGCAGGCGACCGGCGACGAACAGCCAGTTCAGGTAGGCCCCGATGATGAGCCCGATGGCGATCCAGCTTTCCGACAGACCGGACATGTAGATCGCGCCCGGCAAGCCCATGAGCAGCCAGCCGCTCATGTCAGATGCACCGGCTGAAAGCGCCGTGACCACACTGCCGAGGCTGCGCCCGCCGAGAATGTAGTCCGAGAGATTATTGGTGGAGCGGTAGGCCATGAGTCCTATGAGGACCATCGCGGCGATGTAGATCACGAAGGTGATCAAGGTAGGGTTGCTGACACTCATCGGTTAGGTTCCGGCGTTGTTTTTATAGGCGCGAGCAGAGCGACGTTCTCCTGAGGCATCAGGTTCGCAGCAAGGCTGCTCGCGTATGTTGCGGGCTGGCAAAAAGTTCGCCGCTGCACACCGCTTGAATGCACCAAAGCGGCGCATCCTAGAGGACATCCCGGAGCAGGTGCAACCCGAAAAAAGACTTCACTGAGCTTTTTTACAAATTAGATCAAAGTGCCACATATGCCGTGTTTACGGGGAGCCGCCAAATAGAGCCCTGCCCTGCGGGGCACCTCAACGGAGCTGAATCAGGGCGGTTCGGCTCAATACGGGGCACCCGTGAAACACTTTGAAAAAAGCGGTTGCACCCGGTTGCACCCTTGCAGTCGCACAGCTAATCTTGCCGCAGCTAAGCCACATGACCGTGGCTGTCATGAGGATAAGAAATGGCCACCACCACCCTCGGTGTCAAACTCGACGACCCCACCCGTGAGCGATTGAAAGCGGCGGCGCAGTCCATCGACCGGACGCCCCACTGGCTGATCAAGCAGGCGATCTTCAATTATCTGGAGAAGCTCGAGGGCGGTGCGACGCTGAATGAACTCAGTGGACAAGGTGGCAAAGACGCCGACGATCAGGGTGACCTGCCCGCCGAAAATGGCCATCAGGCATTTCTTGAATTCGCCGAAAGCATTCTTCCCCAGTCGGTGTTGCGCGCTGCGATCACCTCGGCCTACCGCCGCCCCGAGCCTGAAGTGGTGCCGATGCTCATCGAGCAGGCGCGCCTCCCTGCGCCGATGGCCGATGCAACGCACAAGCTCGCCGCGTCGATTGCCGAAAAGCTGCGTAACCAGAAGAGCGCCGGCGGGCGCGCCGGCATCGTCCAGGGCCTGCTGCAGGAATTCTCGCTGTCATCCCAGGAGGGCGTGGCACTGATGTGTCTGGCTGAAGCCTTGTTGCGCATCCCCGACAAAGGCACCCGCGACGCGTTGATCCGCGACAAGATCAGCACCGGCAACTGGCACCCGCATCTGGGCAACAGTCCGTCGCTGTTCGTCAACGCCGCCACGTGGGGCCTGCTGCTGACCGGCAAACTGGTCAGCACCCACAACGAGGCCGGCCTGACCTCCTCGCTCAGCCGCATCATCGGCAAGTCCGGCGAACCGATGATTCGCAAGGGCGTGGACATGGCCATGCGCCTGATGGGCGAGCAGTTCGTCACCGGCGAAACCATCGCCGAAGCCCTGGCCAACGCCAGCAAGTTCGAGGCGAAAGGTTTCCGTTATTCCTACGACATGCTCGGCGAAGCAGCGCTGACCGAGCACGACGCGCAGAAATACCTGGCGTCCTACGAGCAGGCCATCCACTCGATCGGCAAAGCTTCCCACGGCCGTGGCATCTATGAAGGGCCGGGCATCTCCATCAAATTGTCCGCCCTGCACCCGCGTTACAGCCGGGCGCAATACGAGCGCGTGATGGACGAGTTGTACCCGCGCCTGCTTTCGCTGACCTTGCTGGCCAAGCAATACGACATCGGCCTGAACATTGATGCCGAAGAAGCCGACCGCCTGGAGCTGTCGCTGGATCTGCTTGAGCGCCTGTGCTTCGAACCGCAACTGACCGGCTGGAACGGCATCGGTTTTGTCATTCAGGCCTATCAGAAGCGCTGCCCTTACGTGATCGATTACGTCATCGACCTGGCACGCCGCAGCCGTCATCGCCTGATGATCCGTTTGGTGAAAGGCGCGTACTGGGACAGCGAAATCAAGCGCGCTCAGGTCGAGGGCCTGGAAGGCTACCCGGTCTACACGCGCAAGGTTTACACCGACGTTTCCTACATCGCCTGCGCGCGCAAACTGCTGTCGGTGCCGGAAGTCATCTACCCGCAGTTCGCGACCCACAATGCCCACACGTTGTCGGCGATTTACCACATTGCCGGTCAGAACTATTACCCCGGTCAGTACGAGTTCCAGTGCCTGCACGGCATGGGCGAGCCCTTGTATGAGCAGGTCGTAGGCAAAGTCGCCGACGGCAAGCTGAACCGGCCGTGCCGGGTGTATGCACCGGTCGGCACCCACGAAACGCTGTTGGCGTATCTGGTGCGTCGACTGCTGGAAAACGGCGCCAACACTTCCTTCGTCAACCGCATCGCCGACCAGTCCATATCGATACAGGAACTGGTGGCCGACCCAGTGTCCAGCATCGAGCGTATGGCGACTCAGGAAGGTGGTTTCGGCCTGCCGCACCCGCGCATTCCGTTGCCGCGCGACCTGTACGGCAGCGAACGCGCCAACTCGGCCGGCATCGACATGGCCAACGAACACCGTCTGGCGTCGCTGTCTTCGGCCCTGCTCGCCACGGCGCACAACGACTGGAAGGCCGGCCCTATGCTGGGCAGCCCGGTCAGCGCCGGCACTGAAGCGCCAGTCCTGAACCCGTCCGATCTGCGTGACGTGGTTGGCCACGTGCAGGAAGCGAGTCTGGAAGACGTCGATAACGCCCTGCTCAGCGCCCTCAGCGCCGGCCCGATCTGGCAAGCGACGCCGCCTGCCGAACGTGCCGCCATCCTTGAGCGCGCCGCCGACCTGATGGAAGCCGAGATTCAGCCGTTGATGGGCCTGCTGGCTCGCGAAGCCGGCAAGACCTTCGCCAACGCTATCGCCGAAGTGCGCGAAGCCGTGGATTTCCTGCGCTACTACGCGGTGCAGGCGCGCAATGATTTCAGCAACGACGCTCACCGCCCGTTGGGGCCTGTGGTGTGCATCAGCCCGTGGAACTTCCCGCTGGCGATTTTCAGCGGTCAGGTCGCCGCAGCCCTGGCGGCGGGCAATCCGGTACTCGCCAAACCCGCTGAACAGACACCGCTGATTGCCGCGCAGGCCGTCCGCATTCTGCTCGAAGCCGGTATTCCCGAAGGCGTGGTGCAACTGCTGCCAGGCCGGGGTGAAACCGTTGGCGCGCGACTGGTCGGCGATGATCGCGTCAAGGGCGTCATGTTCACCGGCTCTACCGAAGTTGCCCGCTTGCTGCAGCGCAACGTCGCCGGCCGTCTCGATGCCCAGGGCCGGCCGATTCCGCTGATCGCTGAAACCGGTGGCCAGAACGCGATGATCGTCGATTCCTCGGCGCTGACTGAGCAAGTGGTCATCGACGTGGTGTCCTCGGCGTTCGACAGCGCCGGTCAACGCTGCTCAGCGCTGCGCGTGCTGTGCCTGCAGGAAGACTCCGCCGATCGTGTCATCGAGATGCTCAAAGGTGCGATGGCTGAGAGCCGCCTCGGCAACCCGGAACGCCTGTCGGTGGACATCGGTCCGGTGATCGATCAAGAAGCCAAGGCCGGTATCGAGAAACATATTCAGGCCATGCGCGACAAAGGCCGCACTGTGTATCAGGTCGCCATTGCCGACAGCGACGAGATCAAGCGCGGCACCTACGTGATGCCAACGCTGATCGAGCTGGACAGCTTCGACGAGTTGCAACGGGAAATCTTTGGCCCGGTACTGCACGTCGTGCGCTACAAGCGCCGTGAGCTGGATCAACTGATCGCGCAGATCAACGCCTCCGGGTACGGCCTGACATTGGGCGTGCACACGCGCATCGACGAGACCATCGCCAAGGTGATCGACAACGTCAACGCCGGCAACATGTACGTCAACCGCAACATCGTTGGCGCCGTGGTGGGTGTGCAGCCGTTCGGTGGCGAAGGTCTGTCGGGGACCGGTCCGAAAGCCGGTGGACCGCTGTATCTGTACCGTTTGCTGTCGACGCGCCCCGCCGACGCCGTGCAGAAATCCTTCGCCGCCCGCGATGCACAGCAGGCGCCGGACACCCGCATGCAAGAGGCGATGCTCAAGCCGCTGAATGCGCTCAACGCCTGGGCAGGCACTCAGCAACTCAGCGGCCTGGAAGCGCTGTGCAGCCAGTTCGCCGAGCAATCCCAAAGCGGCGTGACCCGCACGCTCATGGGCCCCACCGGCGAGCGCAATAGTTACAGCATCCTGCCCCGTGAACACGTGTTGTGCCTGGCCGAGGATGAGACGGATCTGCTGGCGCAACTGGCCGCCGTGATGGCGGTGGGCAGCACGGCGATCGTGCCGGACGTTGAGCCGGCCAAGTCGCTGCGCAACCGTCTGCCGAAGGACGTTCAGTCGCGCATCAAGCTGGTCGCCGACTGGCACAAGGACGAGGTCGCCATTGACGCGGTATTGCACCACGGTGATTCCGATCAGTTGCGCGCCATCTGCGAACAGGTCGCTCAACGCAGCGGCGCTATTGTCGGCGTTCACGGCTTGTCCAAAGGCGAAACCAACATTGCATTGGAGCGCCTGGTGATCGAGCGTGCGCTGAGCGTGAATACCGCAGCAGCGGGCGGTAACGCGAGTTTAATGACGATTGGTTGATCGTTTGATTGGCAATAAAAAAGAGTGCCTAGGCACTCTTTTTTATTTACACCTTGACAGTCACCCATGCACGCGCAGAGCAACATTTTCAGACCGGAAAAGTCACCAAAACAATACCCACTCCCGGAGACTCATAACCCTGCCCAGACAGAGGGTCACCTATCCAGTAGCTAAGCTGGACTAAAAGCCCTGCATTCTGCGTTATCACATGATTCGGTATGGTCCATTTAAGAGGGAAAGACAGAGGCGGCGTCAAAATCTCGGAACTCGCATTGGCTTTGGGCCCCTGCGCCTGGAATCGGATACCTTCAGACGGTAGCAACTCGATGGAATCCAACACCATGGCGGCGCCGGAAGGGTCAGTAAAATCCAACTTCGGGGGGGCTAGATCGGCTCGAACTTGATCATTCCTTGCGTCACTCATAATTAATACTCCTGTAAGAATCATAAAAATTCTGCCGCACCAGACAAAAAACTGGTACTTGATTTAGCTTAGCCGACAGCATTTCTTTCGCACATATAAAAAAACACCCAGCCATTTTCAAAATCGCTGAAACTTATGAAAAACAAAGTATTGACTGCCACTATAAGATGCTTGGCTATAAGGTTAATCGCCAATTAATCTAATAAGTTATGCTTCGAGCAGGACCAGACCATGAAATGTCTCTCGACACACAATGTATTTCAGACGTGGTCTATTGAGCAGATTTTAGGAAAACCTGGATCTGATTATTTCAGGGGGGTCGGCAGGACCGGCTTTGGCCTTTGAATGGGCTCCGCCCATTCACAACCTTGCCATGCGTAGGTAAGGAGATCTTCCGGGCTAGAGCCGGTCCCACGTTGAACTGCCCCTAACTCACCGTTCTGCCCGAGCATCACCCAAATCAATCTTGCTATTCACTTCATATAACCCCTCTTAGACTCGACGGCATTCCCGAGAAAGGTACGCCGCCATGTCCGAGACGCTGCTCAGTTCCCGCAATCTGGCTTTCGAGCTGTATGAAGTGCTGGACGCCGAGGCGCTGACCCAACGCGAGCGTTTCGCAGAGCACAGTCGGGAAACCTTCGATGCGGCGATCAGCACGGCACGCAACGTCGCGGAGAAATACTTCGCGCCCCACAACCGTAAAAACGACGAGAACGAGCCGCGCTATGAGAACGGCGCAGCGGTGCTGATCCCGGAAGTAAAACCCGCCGTGGACGCTTTCCTCGAGGCTGGTTTTCTCAATGCCGCCCGGGACTTTGAAGCCGGTGGCATGCAGCTGCCGACCCTGCTTTCTCAGGCCTGCTTTGCCCACTTCCAGTCCGCCAATGCCGCGACGGCGTCCTACCCCTTCCTGACCATGGGCGCGGCAAATCTGATCGAAAACTTCGGCACCGACGAGCAAAAGCGTCGCTTTTTGCAACCGATGATCGAGGGTCGCTTCTCCGGCACTATGGCTTTGACCGAGCCCCACGCGGGCTCGTCGCTGTCAGACATCCGCACCCGCGCCGAGCCCGCCGCAGACGGCAGCTATCGCCTGCGCGGCAACAAGATCTTTATCTCGGGCGGCGATCACCCGCTCTCCGAAAACATCGTCCACCTGGTCCTCGCCAAACTGCCCGACGCACCAGCGGGCGTTAAAGGCATTTCCCTGTTCATCGTCCCCAAGTTTCTGGTTAACGACGACGGCAGCCTCGGTGAGCGCAACGACGTCCTCTTGGCCGGCCTGTTTCACAAGATGGGCTGGCGCGGCACCACGTCTACCGCGCTGAACTTCGGCGACAACGGCAACTGCGTCGGCTACTTGGTTGGTAAGCCCCATCAAGGCCTCAGCTGCATGTTTCAGATGATGAACGAGGCGCGCATCGGCGTCGGCATGGGCGCAGTCATGCTGGGTTATGCCGGTTATCTGTATTCACTGGAATACGCCCGCGAACGCCCCCAGGGCCGACTGCCTGACAGCAAGTCACCGGACGGCGCGCCGGTGTCGATCATTCAGCACGCCGACGTGAAACGTATGCTGTTGACGCAAAAAGCCTACGTCGAAGGCTCGTTTGACCTGGGTCTGTACGCCGCTCGCCTGTTCGACGACACGCAAACGGGCGAGAGCGAGGAGGTGCGCAAACACGCCCACGAGCTGCTCGACCTGCTGACGCCCATCGTCAAGTCCTGGCCCTCGGAGTTTTGCCTGAAGGCCAACGAACTGGCGATCCAGATTCTCGGCGGCCATGGTTACACCCGGGAGTACCCGGTGGAGCAGTATTACCGCGACAACCGCCTGAACCCGATTCATGAAGGCACCCACGGCATTCAGTCGCTTGACCTGCTGGGCCGGAAACTGGCGCAAAACGGAGGCGCCGGGCTCAAGCAACTGATTCGTTTGATCGCTGATACCTGCGAGCGCGCGCAGGCCCATGAATCGCTGACGGTATTGCGACAACCCTTGGAGCAACTGGTCACCCGCCTGCAAGGGGTCACCCTTGGATTGCTCACCGATCTGGGCCAGGGCAAGGTCAACGCGACACTGGCCAACTCGGCGCTGTACATGAAGGCGTTCGGGCACGCAGTGATTGGCTGGCGCTGGCTGGCGCAGGCGATTCGCGCCCAGGAAGGGTTGGAGAAGAACGACGAAGCCGATAGCGACTTCTACAAGGGCAAGTTGCAGGCCGCCCGGTACTTCCTGACATGGGAAGTACCGGGCTGCCATCATGAACTGGCGATCCTCGAGCGCCGGGATGATGCGTGCCTGACGATGCACGACGCGTGGTTCTGAGTGCCGCGCTCACCTGCTACCAGTCGTGTCCATTTCCGATTTCGACAGGCGCTTTGCGTTTGAACGGGAAGAAGTGATCCTGCAATGCTTCCAGCTGCCGCTGAAACGCGGCGGAGCGAACGGGCAGGTGACTGGGCGGATCGATGCCCAGGTGATAGTAGTCCGGCCGCTGCTCTCGCAACACATCGTTGAACAGCGCCGGGCCCGTCAGCTCGAACACGGTTTTGCGGTACCCCTTCATCGCCTGCGAGGTCAGCAACTCGGTGACCGGCGTGGAACGATCAACCGTGGGAGGGGGCGTCTCGAAAAACCCGGGCTGCGCCTGGTTTCGCAAGGCCAGCTCTTCGCTGAGACGAGCAAGCACAGGGTTTCCCGCATGACTGGCGAACAGGCTATTGCCATAGCCGCGAAAATCCAGCGAGGGCACAGCAACCGCTTTGCCGAGCAGCAAGTCGCCATGGGCCGCCTCAAGATGAACACCGTTGATGGAAGCGGTCAGCACATCATCGGAGTCCATGTAGATGCCTCCGTAGGCGTCGATCAGGGGATAACGGAGGATGTCGGAGGCGGCAGCATAGTTTTTACCTGCACCGCCTCGTGCCTCGCGATACAGCGCCTGATGCCTGCCGCGAAGGAACGCGGCGAAGAAATTCTCATCCTGCAGGTTCGACACCGCCAGCGACGGCGCACGACTTTTCACGCTTGCGCGAATGCGATTCAGCGTTTCCTGACTGTCGACATCCACATGCAAAACAGACTGAAAATCCGGGCTGCGATTTGCGTTTCTGATGAGGTTTTCCATGCGGGCTTCCTCCAGCGGCTGATCGCCCACCCAGATGTAGTGAATCTTTCTCGGTATCGGCTTGAGGTGAGTGGGCATCGTGGGCAGCCGTGGCAGTTCGACCACCTCGACGTTGGCGTGCGGGTTGATAGGCTGGGGTTCATCCAGCACGCTTCGCGACTGCCAGTCTCCATTCTGGTCCAGCCTCAGCCCTCTTGAGTCGGTGCCCGGAAGCTTCCAGGTTTTCGCGTCGTCATCGTAAATGACCCCGCGCTGTCTGCCATCGATCATGATCGAATAACGCCCGCCAGACGTGCTGACGCCGTCGATGGGAATCGCCACCTTGATCGCGGGGGCATCCGGCTGCAGGAAACCACTCTGGGTCGGTGGCAGGACCTCGGGCAGATCAACGATCGAGACGCCCTCAGTGGGGCCCGCCGCCTCTCCCCGGAGGTTTTCGCCACCCGGCTCGATTTTCAGTCGGTTGGCGAAGGGCAGATAAAACCGCTCCACTTCCTCCAGACGTTCCGAATACGCGACGGAGAGTATGTTGCTGGTCGCCCGATAGTTTCCGGTCAGCAGCCCCGCATAATCGGGCCGGGACGACTTAATGACGTCCAGGAACAAACCGGGTCCCGTGATACGGGACACTTCGGCGAGATACCTCTTGGCGTCCGAGGACGAATGTTTGAGGGCCCTCAACGCCTCTTCCCCCAGCTTGAATCTCTGGTGCAACGCTGTCTCCATCGCTCTGAGCACCGGATTATCCCGATGGCTGGCAAAGTGACTGTTTGCAGGGCCGACGTGCATGAGCGTTTCGGAGCTGACTGACCTGCCCACCAGCACATCGGAAGGGCCTGCGGCAAGTGCCTGGCCCTTGAACGACTGGGCCAGGACATCATCGCAATCCATGTAGATGCCCCCGTACTCCCTGATCAGGCGGTACCTGAGCACATCCGCAGCGGCCGCAAGGTTCTGGTTCTGGCCATGCCGGAAGTAGGCGTACGGCTCGGCACTTTCCTGCTCGTACAGGGAAAAGCCATCGAAGAACTGCTCGTCCTGGAGGCTCGAAATGGTCATCTGGGGAAAGCTGGAAAATTCAGCCTGCAACTGCTGCTCGGCGGTCAAGCCGTCCACTGTTGCGGAGTAATCGATATCGACATGAAGTGCGAACTTGAGATCCGGACTGGTCCTGATGTTCTGTTTGATCGTTTCGATCAGGTGTGGTCCGGGCAATCCATCGCCTAGCCAGATCTGATGAATCGTACGATCGATGGGCAAAGACTTCGCAGACACGCCTGGCAGCCGCGGAAATGTGTAAACCGTGTCATTCACACCGGCGCGAAGGCGGCCTTTGACGCTCAGATAACGACGCTCGTCCCCCACGCTCCACTTGCCGTTGTTATCCAGCCAAAGCAGCTCCTCAGTGACTTTATGTCTCCAGCACGCGACGTCAGCATCATAATAAACGCCCGTACCTTCCGGCGTATTCATGGCGTAAAACCGATGGACCTGATGACCGGAACTGTCAGTCAGCGTCCTCTGCTCAATGCCGTCCATCGGCACATCGATCTGAACCCGGGGCTGTGCCCGAACGCGCTCGACAGGCGCAGTCACGCCCTGGTCTTTCGTGGAAGCCGCTGTGACGGCATCGCCATAGCTTTCCCCTCCCCGCAGTCCTGGCCTCAGGTCCAGGTCTGAATAGAATCCATTAAGGCGCTTGATATAAGGACCTTTGATGGCCGCATCTTCGGGAGAGAAAATCCGGTACTGCTTGACCGAGTCGACCCGCTCGACCCGGTAGATCTTCGAATGAATCCTGGCGAAATAAACGGTCTCGCCTGACGCTGGATCGACGGCCTTGTAAACGGCGCCGACGTCATCGCGTGTCCAGCTGCCCGAAAGATCAAGGGGCTCGCTGTACTCGAACCTGGTCAGTTCCGCCCGTAAACGTGGGGGCAACGATCGAAGGCCCTCTGGCTCAACACCAAACGCCTTCGCGCTGTCATAACCTGCTTCGTGCTGGGTTTTGCGCAGCAGGCGACTGTGCTCTTCCTGCGCCAGTCGGGCCTCTCGTGCGCTTGCATCTTCGTTGGCTCGCTCGTGCGCCTGCTGCGCAATCTCCTCATCGATCTCCTGCTGTTGTGCAGACGCTGCCGCTTTCTGCTCGGCGCTCCGACTGTCGATCACCTGCCCCACTTCATCTGCCGCACCCGGAACGACTTCGCCTGCACGCTGCGCCGCAGCCGCCGCGTCAATAATCTCCACGGCGCCCTGGGCAATGGCCGGCACCGCATTCAAAACACCGAAGACAAGGCGGCCAACACCGTTTTTTCGTTCTTCATAGGTCTTGCCCTCGATCACCTCGTCTGCCCCTAGCCCCAGAAGCGCGACCGACATCGCCGCCAATGGCAGCCACAGCTCGGGCACGACCATTGCGACGGCTCCCGTGACGCTGATGGCGGTGGACAACCGCTGCGCGAGCACCTCTTTGCGGTAGTCGCTTTGCGTGCGAATACTCAGCGCCGCATCAGAGCGCTGCCGATCCTGCAGGCTTTGGCGAAAGTGGGAAAACGGCCAAGGGGAAAGTGCGGCACCGAGCGCGATCTCCCGATAAGGGGGCCAACTGCCTGTCGCACCGTTCAGCAGGTGCGGAAAGACCGCAAGACCGGCCAGCGTAGTATGGAGACCGCTCAGAAAAAGACCGTCGCTGTCGTCTTCAAGTTTGAAGTGACGCTCCAGGGCCTGCCGTTTGCGGGTGTCTTTACACTGCAGCGCGATCCAGTTCTGTAGCGCTGTGAGATCGTTGAAGCCATGAAAAGGCGACGAGTTGCCGGGGATATAAACCACTAGCCGGCCTGTCTGTTCATCCCTGATCACAATGATGTCGGTCGCTGCATAGCGATACAGAATGAGTTCGCGGAACGTGAACGCATGGGAAAGAGGTGCATCGCGGAATGATTCGAATGTCAGTTGCTCCCAGGCTTGTGACGGATCGAGGCCCAGGGACTTGAGCACCAGCGCTTTGTCCTCCTGGCTCATCGAGCCTTCGGAATGCTGGATGTAGGCTGACTTGAGCAAGGCAGCCTTGAGAAGCAGGTTGTAGTCACCGCCATGCTGTTCCCAGAACGTGTCGAGCGTCCTCTCGTAGTGATCGAGCAATGCGTTATCCCAGACGAAGGCCTTGAACGCCTTGGGGTCGATGGACGTGTGGGTGGAGGCATCAAATCGCTGCGGGGAGGTTCTGCGATAAACGGCCTCATAGGCGAAACAATCCGGAAGGTTCAGAGGCGTGGGCGAGACACGTGCGGGATACCCTCCCTCGCGATATGACTGCACGTGACCCAGATGATCAAACCAGTCGCCGTTACCTGCCTGCTGCCAGTTATGCATCAGCGCGTCGGTCAGCGTGAAGGCGTGAGCGATGTTGGCTCGCTGGGGCGCAGCATCCTGACCATTGAGGTACAGCGTGGTGATCAGCAATTCATCAGGGTCAGTTTCTTCCGGGAAGTGCTGGAGCAGGTAGGCTTGCGCCTGCGTGCGTGCGTAGTCATGGGGCGATTCGTACCGCACGTGCTGCTGACCGAGCCAGTCGCTCAGCAGCGTGGCGTGAGCGTCGACTTCTTTCCCGGGGGCAGGCTCGACGGGCCACCCGTCTTGGTCGCGCGGCACGGGTGGCTCATTCCAGCCACTGTCTCCCCAGTCTTCGCCTCGCTGGCCACCCCAGCCCGAAGGTCGCGAGCTGTCGCGGCTGCGCCCAGGCGCGTCAGCTCTGCGCTGCAGAGCGGTCGTATCCTTTCTGTCTTTCATAACCCGACATCCTGTCAGTGAGTGAGCCCTTAGAGTCCACCGACAGGCACGCCGGGCCACCATAGATAATTATTGCTTACGAAATGAGCAGGCAGTTCAGGGTTGTTGAGACGGGAAAAAACAATCGACCAACACCCGCCCGGCGCTTCCCAGTCGGGTCGCGTAACCCTGGCGACTGAAAGGCTCTGCGGTTCGCATGTCAAGCAACTTTCGGCCCGGGACCGGACCGGTGACTTCGCGCAGCTGTACTTTCATGAACCGGTAAAACGTCCCGATCACTTGCTCGATGCTGTCGATCTGAAAATAGTGCCCGGGCAAAAAGATAGCCTCAGCCTCGTCCGGACTCGCGGAGAACGGCGCGATGGGTGCCGCGCTCAAGTACTGTTTTTCCGGCAGCACAAACACCACGCTGGTGTCGTCGAAACGGACCGGGGTATTCGTGGCACTGGCATGGGCGCCTGCCTGACTGCTGGCAAAAGTGCGCGCCTGATAGGGATTTTCGCTGAACGAGGTGATGTCGGTATTGACCAGCACATCGCCCACGGTCACCTCGCCGGTGCGAAAAAAGGCCCCCGACGTCCCACGCGCCCCACTGCCGCCGCGATACAGTGCGACGTCGTTGTTGTACCCCAGCGTGCTGACGTCCTCGACGAGCTTTTGTACCAGCGCGACTTGATCGGAATAGATCGCCACGCCGGTTCGCAAAAACTGGTTATACGCATCGTCTTCGTGGGTGTAGTGCTTGATGGAAGAGCCGACGTATTCACCGTCTGCGGTCTTGAACACGCGATGCCTGGCGCCCCACTGATCAAAATGCACGTCTTCACCCTCGGAGTCGGTCGAGACTATTTCCTGTGGCTCCATGCAGAACACTTCCACCACGGCCTTTTGCCGGGCCAGAGCGGCCTCGGAATACAGCTGCTCATCAAACAGGTTGAGCTGCATGAAGCGATCCCAGAATGCCGATTGCACGCTGGAAAAGGGCGTCGCAGGCGGCGAAGTGACCGCCAGGGCGCCGGCGTCCATGGGTGCACCGCCAGCAAGGCCCGGGATGGGAAGCCGTTCCCACCGGCCTTGCCCATCGAACCGAACCGGGCATCTGCCACTGAACGCAAACGGGTTCTGGGGATCGACGATGACCCAGCTGCCCAGGCTTTCATCGAGGCTCAAACGATGCGCCTGCCCGTCGATGAACGCCCATGTCTCGCCATTGCCCAGCCGATATGTCCCTTCATGGAGCCCTTGCTCCGAGACCGGCGTCAGCGATTCAAGGACAACGTTGTTGCTCATGCCGGACAAAGGATCGGTGGCCACGGGAGTCGGCATGGCATCGGCACCTGCGCTCAGCCCCGTTGGGCTTCGGGGCCTCATGGGTTCCCTGACATCAGCTCCCAGGCGCGACAGCAGCGGCAGGTTCACGAACAGATAAATAGCGCTGGCGATGGCGCCCAAGATACCCCGCCTGCGTTGTTCGGCGTTTTTAGCGTTGACCGCCTGATCGATGCTCAATCCGGTGCTGATCAGGCTCGCGCCCACCACAGCCAATGCCAGCGGCCAACCCAGCGGCGCCAGATTGCCGAACACGGAGAGAAAGGCGTTCAGATACCCCAGCCAGATCTGCTTGCGAAGATCGCTGTTATCGGTCAACAGGGTGGTGGCGTCAGCGGTCATGTCGTGACGGGCGACATCACGAAGATAGGCGAACGGATCACCCGGAATCGGTGCCGCCCCGCGATTGACGAGTCGATCGACCCCCGCGTTATCGTGGTCGCTCATCAGCAGCTGAGTCACATCGCGCTGAAACGCACCGCGGTGCGTGTCCCAATCGCTCGCCGAATGCAGAAAGCGAGCGCAAATAGCCTCTCGAGTGCCAAGGGAAAGGAACTGCGCCTTCAACCATTCGTACACCTGTTGATGGGTATCGAAGCAGTAGAAAGGGGTTTGCGCACCGCAGACATAGAGGATCTGACGGCCACCCTCATCGACAACACGCAAAATGTCCCGAGCCTTGAACGCGCCCAGTTCCAGATGGAACACCGATACCGCTGACGTCGCAGGCGCGGGCTCACGCAGCTGCTCAAGCGTCACAGAGTCACCCCCGGCAGTCAGGACGCTGCGCAGCCTGTCGAAATCCGTCACCGACAACAGACCTCTGCTCAGGCTTTCTCCCGCAGACGCCAGGTAGCGCACCTTGGCAAGCACACAGAAGTTGTCGCTGTGCTGAGCCCAGAACCGGTCCATCTGGCGCCGGTAGCCCGCACTGAAATCGAGGGCCCAGAAATCGTTGAGCACCTCTGCCGGAAGCATGCGCACTTCATTCTGTTCGTTGAAAACGCCATGTTCGGGGCCGTCGGTGTAGAAACCTCCATACACCGCCAGCTCGTCCGGGGCTTGCTGCTCGCTAACGTCGAAACGGCGAATCACCAACTCGGTCATGGTCATCGACTTCACCGCCTTACCGGCATGCTGCCATCCGGTAAAAGACCGTGAACTGCTGCTGGCGGTTGAGAAACGATGCCAATACACCTGATCAGGATCCAGATGCTTACCGGTGTGCCTGAAAAGGATGTTCTGCGCAGCGGACCTCGCCAGCGCGTTGAGATCGGGGTAATCGGCGACATAACGGCTCGCCATTTTTTTGAGCTGACGCTCATCCGATTCGGGTAATGGGTGGGCTTGTACGTTCATGGTGATCACTTCTTCTGGATAGAAACAGAAGGTGACCAGAGTCCACGCCAGTGACTGGCATAAATAGGTATTACCGCCGTCATCTGGGAAACGTGTATGCACAGCGGCATGCGAGTAGCAGGACGGGCCCTGCGGCAACATTAGTCCACCCATCTGGAATTACGCTTTGACAGCCATGCAATTCAACAGGTTAAATCCCTTGGCACGCGGACTGCATGGTCAGTTCGCGCCCTCGTTTGTTCGAATTCGTTTCTGGAGTACCGCCCTTGGATGCCACGACCATCAACAGCCTGTTCCTGATCGGCGCGTTGCTGGTGGGTGCAAGTATTCTGGTCAGCTCGCTGTCCTCCCGCCTCGGCATTCCCATTCTGGTGATCATCCTCGCCGTCGGCATGGTGGCGGGCGTCGATGGCGGCGGCATCATCTTCGATAATTACCCAACGGCCTATCTGGTCGGCAACCTGGCGCTGGCGGTCATCCTGCTCGATGGCGGCTTGCGCACGCGGGTGGCGAGCTTCCGGGTTGCACTTTGGCCCGCCTTGTCGCTGGCGACGGTCGGGGTGCTGATCACCACGGGGCTGACCGGCATGGTTGCCGCCTGGCTGTTTGACCTGAACATCATCCAGGGCCTGTTGATCGGCGCCATCGTCGGTTCCACAGACGCCGCCGCCGTGTTCTCGCTGCTGGGCGGCAAAGGCCTCAACGAGCGGGTGACCGCCAGCCTTGAAATCGAATCCGGCAGCAACGACCCGATGGCGGTGTTCCTCACGGTCACGTTGATCGACATGTTGTCCAGCGGACAGACCGGCCTGCACTGGAGCCTGCTGGGCCACCTGATTCAGGAATTCGGCATCGGCGGCATCATCGGGCTGGGCGGCGGCTGGATCATGCTGCAGCTGGTCAACCGGATTAATCTGGCCAACGGCCTGTACCCAATCCTGGTGGTCGCCGGTGGTCTCGTCGTCTTCGCACTGACCAACGCCATCCACGGCAGCGGCTTCCTCGCGGTTTACCTGTGCGGTCTGGTACTGGGCAACAAGCCGATTCGCAGCCGCCACGGCATTCTGCACATGCTCGACGGCATGGCCTGGCTGGCGCAGATCGGCATGTTCCTGGTGCTGGGTCTGCTGGTCACGCCCCACGACTTGCTGCCGATTGCGCTGCCGGCGCTGGGCCTGGCGCTGTGGATGATTCTGGTGGCGCGGCCGCTGTCGGTGCTGGCGGGGCTTCTGCCCTTCCGGGTGTTCCACGGTCGCGAAAAAGCCTTTATCGCCTGGGTAGGCTTGCGCGGCGCGGTACCGATCATTCTGGCGGTGTTCCCGCTGATGGCCGGCCTGCCCCATGCGCAGCTGTACTTCAACCTCGCGTTCTTCATCGTGCTGGTGTCGCTGCTGGTTCAGGGCACGAGCCTGCCGTGGGTGGCGAAATGGCTGAAAGTGACGGTGCCGCCTGATCCGGCGCCGATTTCCCGCGCGGCTCTGGAGGTGCATGTCACCAGCGAGTGGGAGCTGTTCGTGTATCGCCTTGGCGCCGAAAAGTGGTGCATCGGCGCCGCGTTGCGTGAGCTGAAAATGCCCGAAGGCACGCGGATCGCAGCGCTGTTCCGTGGTCAGCAACTGCTCCACCCGTCGGGTAGTACGGTGCTGGAAGTCGGCGATCTGCTGTGCGTCATCGGCCACGAACACGACCTTCCTGCCCTCGGCAAGCTGTTCAGTCAGGCGCCGCAGCGGGGTCTGGATCTGCGTTTCTTCGGCGACTTCGTTCTCGAAGGAGACGCTGAGCTGGGGGCTGTCGCGGCACTCTACGGCCTGAAACTTGACGGGCTGGATCCGGGGATGCCGCTGAGTCAGTTCATCATTCAGAAGAATCGCGGCGCGCCGATCGTGGGCGACCAGATCGAATGGAATGGAACTATTTGGACGGTTGCGGTTATGGACGGGAACAAGATCCTCAAAGTGGGCGTCAGATTCCCCGAAGGAAGCCGCCCGGGCCCCGGGCTGTTCCTTTAAACTGCCCCCCATTTCTGCTCGCTCGACCCGGTGTCTATGTTCACGCTGCGAAACCTTTTTGCCTCGGCCCTGCTTGGGCTTTGCCTGTCGTCCGTACCGGCGCATGCCGCCGATACGCCCCCCCTGTCCAGCGAGGCCGTCCAGCGCAGTCTGGACAAGATCGCCGACCGCAAGCTGACCGCTGACGACCAGAAAGCGCTGCAGCAGGTGTTGGAACAGACGCTGACGTTTCTGTCCAGCCAGAAGGACAACCAGCAGAAGCTGGAAGACCTTAAAAAGCAGCTTGCCGATGCACCCCGACAGACCACCGAGAACCAGCGCGAGCTGACCAAGCTCAAAGCCAGCAAAGTCATACCGGTCGCGCAGCGTTACGCCAATCTGGACGTGCCGCAGCTTGAGCAAGTACTGAGTCAGCGCAGCGCCCAGCAGGCTGATCTGCAGAAAGCCCTCAATGATGCCAACAGCCTGACCATCACTGCGCAAACCAGACCAGAGCGCGCCCAGGCCGAGATCAGCAGCAGCCAGACGCGCATTCAGGCCATTAACAGCATCCTCAAGTCCGGCAAGGACGGTGGCAAGACCATCAACGCCGACCAGCGCAACGCCTTGAACGCTGAACAGGCCTCGTTGAATGCATTGATTGCCCTGCGTCGTCAGGAGCTCGCCGGCAACAGCCAGTTGCAGGACCTCGGCGGCAGCCAGCGCGATTTGCTCACGGAAAAGGTCAATCGCCAGGATCAGGAAATCCAGGACCTGCAAACGCTGATCAACGAGAAGCGTCGCGCCCAGTCCCAGGAAACCGTGGCGCAGTTGTCCCTCGAAGCGCAGAAAGCAGGCGGCAGCAGCCTGCTGGCGACCGAAAGCGCCGCCAACCTCAAGCTCTCGGACTACCTGCTGCGCGGCACAGACCGCCTCAACGAGCTGACCCAGCAGAACCTGAAAACCAAGACCCAGCTGGATGCCATCACGCAAACCGATCAGGCGCTGGACGAGCAGATCAACGTGTTGAGCGGCAGCCTGCTGCTGTCGAAAATCCTCTACAAACAGAAGCAGTCGCTGCCCAAGCTCAAGCTCGACAGCGGCCTGGCTGACGAAATCGCCGACATTCGCCTGTACCAATTCGAGGTCAATCAGCAGCGCGAGCAGATGAGCAGCCCAAGCGCTTACGTCGACACGCTGCTGGCGACGCAGAAGCCGGAAGACGTCACGCCTGCGCTGCGCAAGACGCTGCTTGATCTGGCGACCACGCGCAGCGACCTGCTCGAGCGGCTGAACCGCGAGCTCAGTGCGCTGCTCAACGAATCCATCACCCTGCAGCTCAATCAGAAACAGCTGGTCAGCACGGCCAACAGCCTGCGAGCCACCCTTGATGAGCAGATGTTCTGGATTCCGAGCAACAAGCCGCTGGACCTGGAGTGGTTCGAGCGTATTCAGCCGCGACTCGTCAAACAGGTGACCACCCTGCCCTGGACGTCCAGCGTCAGCGAGCTCTACGACGGACTGACCCAGCGTCCGCTGATCTTCCTGCCGCTGTTTCTGGTGATCGGCGCGCTGATGTGGAAACGCAAGGCGCTGTACGACAAGCTCAATCGACTGCACGCCGACATCGGCCACTTCAAACGGGACCGGCAGTGGCAGACGCCGCTGGCCATTTTCATCAACGTGCTGCTGGCGATGCCGTTGTCGCTGACCCTGGCGGTGTGTGCATTCGCGCTGCAGATCGACGCCCGCGGGCAGAACATCAATCTGGGTTCGGCACTGCTGCAAGTGGCGCTGGCCTGGCTGGTGTTCTACACCGCCTACCGGATTCTCGCGCCGGGCGGCGTGGCGCAATTGCACTTCCGCTGGGAAAAACCGCAAGTGGAATTCCTGCGCGGCTGGATCCGTCGTCTGGGGCTTGTGGTGCTGGCGCTGGTGACAGTGGTCGCGGTGGCCGAGCACGAACCTTCAGCGCTGGCCGACGACGTGATCGGCATCGCCGTGGTGCTGACGTGCTACGCCCTGATGACTTGGCTGCTCGCGCGCCTGCTGCTCACCAGCCCGACCCACCACAGCGCTTCACTGTTTCGCCGCGCAGTGGGGCTGGCCTTTACCGCCCTGCCCGTCGCGCTGTTCGTCGCCGTGTGCTTTGGCTATTACTACACCGCGCTGAAGCTCAGTGATCGCCTGATCGACACGCTGTACCTGCTGATGCTGTGGCTGGTCATCGAAGCCGCCTTCGTGCGCGGGCTGAGCGTCGCCGCGCGCCGTCTGGCGTATCAGCGTGCGCTGAGCAAGCGTCAGGCCGCGAAAGAAGCCGGAGAAGGCGAAACACTGATCGAAGAGCCGACGCTGGACATCGAGCAGGTCAACCAGCAGTCGCTGCGACTGATTCGTCTGGCACTCATCGCAGGCTTCATCGGCGCGCTCTACTTCGTCTGGGCCGACCTGATTTCGGTGTTCTCGTACCTCGATAACATCACGCTGTACGAATACACCAGCGGTACCGGCGCCAACATCAGCATGGTGCCGATCAGCCTGGGCGACTTGATCGGCGCGCTGGTGATCATCGGCATTACCTTCGTGCTCGCCGGCAACTTGCCGGGCCTACTGGAAGTGTTGGTGCTGTCGAAGCTCAACCTCAAGCAGGGCAGTTCGTACGCGACCACCACATTGCTGTCGTACACCATCGTCGGCGTGGGGTTTGTCTCCACGCTGTCGGCCCTCGGCGTGAGCTGGGACAAGCTGCAATGGCTGGTGGCGGCGCTGTCACTGGGCCTGGGTTTCGGCATGCAGGAGATCTTCGCCAACTTCATCTCCGGGATCATGATCCTGTTCGAACGCCCGGTGCGGATCGGCGACACGATCACCATTGGCGCCCTGTCGGGTACGGTGAGCAAGATCCGCATCCGCGCGACCACCATTACTGACTTCGACCGCAAGGACATCATTGTCCCGAACAAGACGTTCATCACCGGACAACTGATCAACTGGTCGCTGACCGACACGATCACCCGCGTGACGCTGAAGCTGGGCGTGGATTACGGCTCGGATCTGGACCTGGTGCGCAGCCTGCTGCTCAAGGCCGCCCGTGATAATCCGCGGGTCTTGAAAGAGCCCGAACCGATCGTTTACTTCCTCAATTTCGGTGAAAGCACCCTCGACCACGAGCTGCGCATGCATGTGCGTGACTTGGGCGACCGCAATCCAGTGCTCGACGAGATCAACCGGTTCATCAACAAGGAATTCAAGAAGCAGCACATCAATATCTCGTTCCGGCAGATGGAGGTTTACCTCAAGAATATGCAGGGACAGGAGTACAAGATGGTGCCGGTCGAGCCCGAGCAGAAAACCATCACGCCGACCACTGTTGTGC
The DNA here is from genome assembly GCF_041060465.1 of Pseudomonas sp. W2Oct36. Classification (NCBI taxonomy): domain Bacteria; kingdom Pseudomonadati; phylum Pseudomonadota; class Gammaproteobacteria; order Pseudomonadales; family Pseudomonadaceae; genus Pseudomonas; species Pseudomonas sp. W2Oct36. The sequence goes on along the minus strand of NZ_JAUERW010000002.1, from coordinate 539,517 downwards.
CTCCAGCGCCAAAAGATGCTCCGGAGCCGCCCGAAGTCAGGCTCGACTGACCATGGAAAACCCAGCAGAATGGTCGGACATTCTGCTGGAGGCATCCCTTGAAAGCCCTCGACGAGCTGACCTTCGATAATCGTTTTGCCCGTCTGGGTGATGCGTTTTCCACCACCGTGCTGCCCGAGCCCATCGCCGACCCGCGGCTGGTGGTTGCCAGCGAAGCGGCCCTCGCGTTGCTCGATCTGGACCTCGCTCAGGCAGAACAACCTCTGTTTGCTGAAATTTTCAGCGGTCACAAACTGTGGGCCGAGGCTGATCCGCGGGCGATGGTTTATTCGGGTCATCAATTCGGTTCGTACAACCCGCGCCTGGGTGATGGCCGCGGTTTGCTGCTCGGCGAGGTATATAACGACGCCGGCGAACACTGGGACCTGCACCTGAAGGGCGCCGGACAGACACCGTACTCGCGCATGGGCGATGGTCGTGCTGTATTGCGCTCGTCGATCCGCGAGTTTCTGGCCTCAGAAGCTCTGCATGCCTTGGGCATCCCGACCAGCCGCGCGGGCTGTGTGATCGGCTCCAGCACCCCGGTGTGGCGCGAAACCCAGGAGCGTGCGGCGATGGTGCTGCGATTGGCGCAAAGCCACGTGCGCTTCGGCAGCCTCGAGTACTTCTTCTACACCAAACAGCCGGAACAGCTGAAGCAACTGGCCGATCACGTGCTGTCCCTGCACTACCCCGAGTGCCTGGAACAGCCCGAACCGCACCTGGCGATGTTTCGCGTGATCGTCGAGCGTCAGGCCGAGCTGATTGCCAAATGGCAGGCCTATGGCTTCTGTCATGGCGTGATGAACACCGACAACATGTCGATTCTCGGCATCACCTTCGACTTCGGCCCGTTCGCGTTTCTGGATGACTTCGACCAGCATTTCGTCTGCAACCATTCCGATCACGAAGGGCGCTACTCCTTCAGCAATCAGGTCCCCATCGGCCAGTGGAACCTCAGCGCATTGGCGCAGGCGCTGACGCCCTTCGTCAGCGTCGAGGATTTACGCGGGGCGCTGGACCTGTTTCTGCCGCTGTATCAGGCGCATTACCTGGACCTGATGCGCCGACGTCTGGGCCTCACAACGGCGGAAGAGGATGACGCTGAGCTGATCGCGCGCTTACTCCAACTGATGCAGAACAGCGGCGTCGACTACACCCTGTTTTTCCGCCAATTGGGGGAGGAGTCAGCCGACGTCGCGGCAGGCACGTTGCGCGACGACTTCGTCGACATGCTCGGCTTCGACGCCTGGGCCGACGCCTACAAAGCCCGCATCGCCCGCGAACCCGAGTCCAGCCAACAGGATCGCCGCACGCGCATGCACGCGGTCAATCCGCTGTACATCCTGCGTAACTACCTGGCCCAACGCGCCATCGAAGCGGCCGAACAAGGCGATGACAGCGAAGTCCGCCGCCTGCATCAGGTGCTGTGCACACCGTTCGATGAGCAGCCTGGAATGGAGGGTTATGCACAGCGTCCTCCGGATTGGGGGAAGCATCTGGAGATCAGTTGCTCGTCGTGAGTGGGGGTGAGTTGAGGTCAGATAAAGACCTCTGCCGGCACGCCGAAACGTTCCGAAATCTTGCGGATCTGCTTGAGGCTCAACTGGCGCTCGCCTGAGAGTATTTCGGAAATGACGGACTGATTCCCCACTTCAGGCATGTCGCCTTGGCCAAGGTTGTGCTCGTGCATCAGGTAACGCAGCGTCTCGGAGCCTGAGGCCATAGGCATGGGCCGATGCTCATGGTCATAGGCTTCAATCATTTCGCTGACCAATATGGCGAGACGATTCAGAGGGTGCTGCTCATCCTCTCCGATGATCTCCAACAGTTCGTCGAGCCCGCTGACAAGCAGGTCATATTCAGCTTCCGTTTCAGGCCGAGTCAGCAATGGCGCCAAGTGATGCCAGTGCTCCGCAGCCTGTTTAATGAGCGCGCTCATTGCTCATCCCTCCATTTACCTTTGTCGTATTCACGATGGTCGAACACATGCTTTATGTACAGCCGCTGCGCTGAGTAGTTAACCGACGCAATCAGCCGGATCTTGTTCCCGCCGATATCAAAAACATGAAATCTTCCCACTTTATCTGTAGAGGGCAACATCGTTCTCATCGCACTAAAATCGTTCAGCCTGGATGCTTTGATTAAGCGGTACCAAGCGTCCAGAGCCGTTGCCGATTGTGGCCATCTCTTTTTTGCCTCCCAGATTCGCTTTTCAGTGATGACGTGCATTTCCCTACCGTTGTGCGTGCAATATCCAGCTTAGCGACCCATCCGACCATTACCAACTGCAATGGCCGGAGCATTTTTTATCCTGCTGCCTTCTCATTCCTGGTCGTGGTACTCACTTGCTCAACTTGCGTACCGGCATTCGCAGCCGCTGGCTTTTCAAGCCCGTGCGCCGCCGTAGCTGGCTCAGGTGAACTACGAGGCGCGAACTTCTTCGTGTAGGCGATGTTGTTTGGGTCGGCTTTCTTGTCTTTGCTGGTGTCGACGATGCCGGCCAGAATGTCATAGAGGATCAATTTGCGGTCCGCCGCCTGACGTCCAAAAGCGCCCGGCAGGCTGGGCAGCGTCGGGTCACTCTTGATTCGCGCCTCCAGAATGGCTTGCGCTCCCTTGGGATAACTCACCGCCCTTTCAATCGCGGGCAGCGACTTGAGGTAGCTCAGAGCGTCGTTATAGAACCGGGATGCCTGGCCCGTCCGGGCTTGCTCGATCACTCCCCCGTTTATCGCAACCTTGCGCCAGTCCTCGTCCATCTTCTGCACGCCCTGCCAGGCCGCACGCCGTTCGTTGAGCGTGAAGCTTGCGCTGTCGTCAAAGGCAATCAGGTTCAGTTGTTCGCGGGAGAGATTCTCGAACAGGCTCTTGGCGTTCTTGTCGCCCGCCAGCGTCCGGGTCACGAACGCACTGGCCTCGCGCGCACGGTCCAGCAACTCAGGGTCGTTCGTCTTGGGCACTTCCATCGCCCGGGTGCCGCTGTTGGCCGCGCGGCCTTCGATCAAAAACTCATTGATGCGATTACGCCCGTATTGCCCCAATTCGGCATGGGTCATCCCTGCGTCTCTCTTCTCGGCTCGCGCTGCGCTCTCGTTCAACTGAGCCGCCAGTGTCGAAAACGTCGCTTTGTCGGCAGTCGCCGGTGCGGCCTTGTCGACAGCTTTTGGATCGCTGGTCGCGACAGTGCCGAGGGCTTGTGTTTTGTTCGCGACAACCGCTGCAACGGCGGCCTGGATCTGGCTGATCATGGGCGACTCCCTGGCTATGAGATGACAGGGGCCGACGCGCATATTCGTCAGTCAGCCCCTCGCGTCGACACTAACGACGGGCAGGGAGGGCGAACAGTTGGGCGAACGGGGGATGCTTTCGGATAATTAGCGCTTGGGGATTCGGCTTAACGCGCGCAGTCAGGGGCTGGGACCAAGGATGAAAGGGGAGCTTGTTGCTTCTTCAGGTTTGAGATTTTGTGAGCGAGGGGTACCCAGCGAGCGATGAAGAGGTGAGCCAGCTCACACCTCGGATTTGAGGTAGCCAACGAAGCCAGCCATTTACGACGACCCGGCGATAACGGTGAAACCGTAAAGCTTGATAACTCACCCCGCCGGCTCCACCTAGTAGTCATCAACCCTACTCAGGCCTCTGCCATGTCCGATTCCCTGCTGATCCCCTGCCCGCATTGCAACGGGCTCAATCGCATCCCTGCCGCGCGGGTGTCCGACCAGCCTAAATGCGGGCGTTGCAAGCAGCCGGTTTTGCTGAGCAAGCCGTTCAACCTGACGCAGGGCGATTACGCCAGTCAGATAAAGGGCGATCTGCCGTTGCTGGTGGACGTCTGGGCCGAGTGGTGCGGGCCGTGCAAATCCTTCGCGCCGACGTTTGAGCAAGCGGCAACTCAGCTAAGCGGTAGGGTTCGCCTGGCGAAGCTGGACAGTGAAGCCAATCAGCAGCTTTCCGCGCAGCTGGGTATTCGCTCGATCCCGAGTTTGATCCTGTTTAAGGACGGTCGTGAAGTTGCCCGGCAGAGCGGCGCGATGCCGTTGCAACAGCTGATGGCCTGGCTGACCAGTCAGGGAATATGAAAGGCGTTTCCTCGGCGATCGAAGTGCGTGACAGCCAGCGCTGTAGGGATGTTCTGAAAGCGCTTCTTTGCCCCGAGTCCGTCGAATTCTGCGTCTAGGCTTCGCCATTCCTATCGGCACCCTGGAGTGGTTAGCAATGACATACGTGGTCAGAGAGGGCGATTCAACGACAACCGGCGGCGTGGTGTTGAGCGCTTCAGGCTCGCACACATGGGAGGAGCGGCGCCTGGCGCGGATGGGCGATCCGGTCTGGTGCGAGGGGTGTGCACAGATCGGCTTCATTGCCCAAGGCAATCCGACCTTCATCGACGAACTCGTCGCCGTGGCGACCCATGGACAGACGGTGCGCTGCGGCTGCGCGGAAGGCACCCATCGCCTGATCGCCAGCCAGGATCAGCTTCAGGCCGACATGGACGCGACCATCGACATTCCCAAGGACATGGCCGAAAAGGCGCGCAAGCGAGCCAAGCACATGACCCGAGCCCGTCGGGAAAGCCACGCGCCGCTGACCTGAGCCTTCATCTTGCTTCGCATCTCGTCAGTCAGCGATTCCCGGCACCCGTTTCCAGCAAATGATGCAGCTCAATAAACTGCTGAGTCAGCTTATGCCGCGGTTCCAGATGGATCAGCGGCATGTTGGCCTGGTGGGATTCACGCATCTTGATCGAGCTGGTGAGGTAGACCGGCAGCACCGGCAGCCCTTCCGCGATGAGTTCATCAAGGATCTGCTGGGGCAGGCTCGCCCGCGCCTGGAACTGGTTGACGATAATGCCCTCCACCTCCAGATCCTCGTTGTGATCTTCCTTGAGCTCTTCGATTTCTTTCAGCAGCCCGTAAAGCGCCTGACGGGAGAAACTGTCGCAGTCGAACGGAATCAGCACCCGATCCGCCGCGATCAACGCCGACACCGCGTAAAAATTCAGCGCCGGGGGCGTGTCCAGGTAGATGCGTTCGTAATCTTCGCTCAGCTCATCCAGCAGTTTGCGGAGCTTGTTGATCTTGTGCTTGGCTTCCAGCTTGGGCTGCAGATCAGCCAGCTCCGCCGTAGCGGTCACCACATGAAGGTTGTCGAAGGGCGTCTCGTAGATGTCGACCTGGTTCTTTTTAGCCCCAGGCCCGGATGACAAGGTCTGCTTGAAGAAATCGGCGATGCCCATGGGAATCTCGTCGCCAGTCAGCCCGGTCAGGTACTGCGTCGAGTTGGCCTGGGCATCAAGATCGATCAACAGCGTCCGATAACCTTCATGAGCACTGACAGCCGCCAGATTGCAGGCGATGCTGGATTTGCCAACGCCGCCCTTCTGATTGAACACCACACGCCGCATGTAAGACTCCCTGTTGCTGTCTAGCCGTGAAGGATCGCCTGCGACCCGATGAATGGTCCCGAGTCTAGGCAATCGCGATGAGTAGGGCGAGTCTCTCGGAAAAATCTGACTGCAAGCACCCAGCCTGGAACATCAGAAGTCTGATTGCACCTACAAAATAATGTCAGACGCCACTGCTCTGCCCTTAAGAGTAGTCCTCAGTAAACTCACTATTTGTTTCAACGTTTGCCTCAGTGCGCTGGCATCGAGATAATGCCCGTCACTCGGTGATGGCGCCGCGCCATAGCCGGTGTCATTTCGGCGACTCGAAGCCCGGGAATACAAATTGTCGGCACACCTGGAAGGTAAAGCTTCATGATTCGCGCTTTGTTGCTGTTATGCGTGCTGTTAGTCAGTGGCTGCGCCAGCCATGCGCCGCTGCCTGCGCAAATACCTCACATCAAATTCCCCGTGCAGCTGCAGGTCCAGCGTGAGCAAGCCAGTCAGCGCGAAGAGTGGCTGATGACGATTCAGAAGGAGCGCCACGGCCTGCGCTTCTCGTTGCTGGACACCCTCGGTACTCCCGTGGCGCGTCAGCAGCTTCGCGAAGAGCGCTGGAAGGCAGACAGCCAACTGCCCCCCAACCACGAGGCAAGGGAGCTGTTCGCCGCCGTGCTTTTCGCCCTGACGTCCCTCGAGGAAGTGCGCTTTGACTACCCTGGCGTGCAGCTGCGTCCCTATGGTCGCAGCCTGGACGATCGCTGGTTTGTCGATTACGCCTCCGCGGGTGTGTTCCGGATCAGCATGGAGAGCGGCGAACTGAAATACGTGGTCACTCCACTCTTGGGCAAGGTGAGCAAATGACGGCGTTGCCCTGCACTCTGGACCATCTGCAATAACGCCATCGGCTTCTACACCGTGCCTCGGCTTCAGCCCGCCTTGCGCGTCACCAGTTCGACAAACGCCTTGGCCATGGGCGATTTCTGATCCTTGCGCTGCACCAGCCACACCGCTGAGGTGGCCTGGGCATCAAGCAGCGTCCGGTACACCACCCCCTCGATGCGCATGCGTTGATAGGACGCCGGCAGCACCGTCACGCCCAGTCCGGCTGCCACCAGACCAATGATGGTCATCGCCTCGCCCGCCTCCTGGGTGAACAACGGGCTGAAACCCGCCTCCCGCGCCAGATCCAGCAACTGTGCGTAGAGCCCGCTGCCGTAACTGCGCGGGAAGAACACAAACGGCTCACTGGCCAGTTCCCGCAGATAAATGCCGCGTTCCGAGCCCTCGGCCAGTGGATGGTCCGAGCGCAGGATTGCCACCAACGGCTCGTGCAACAGCTCCACGGCGACCAGTGAATCCGGCAGCGGCAGGGGCCGCATGATGCCCACTTGCATCGACTCGTTCTCGAGCCGCTCGGCAACCTCCCGGCTGCTCATTTCCTGAAGCGCCAGGTGCACAGCGGGATAGCGCTGGCGAAACGCGAAGATGGCCTGCGGGATGCTTGAGGTGAACGGCGCGGATGCCGTAAAGCCGATCTTCAGCTCGCCCAGCTCGCCCAACTGCGCGCGCCGAGCGACGTCCGAGGCCTTCTCGACCTGCGCCAGCACCAGACGGGCTTCATCGAGGAACAACCGGCCCGCCTCGCTCAGTTCCACCCGGCGATTGGTGCGCTCAAACAGACGCGCGCCGAGTTCCTGCTCCAGGGCCTGAATCTGCTGGCTCAACGGCGGTTGCGAGATGCCGAGCGCCTGAGCAGCGCGTCCAAAATGCAGCTCTTCAGCGACAGCGATGAAGTAACGCAGGTGTCGTAATTCCACGATCATTCCATTAGGTCGTCAAACCTATCAAACAGGTCGAACAATATATTGGAAGCGATCGTTAGGCGGCTATATTCTTTTGCCACTGCTCCCCGCTCTCCCGCCTGAGGTCACCCGTGAATACTGCTGCATCCCCCGCCGCGTCTGCCGAGTTCGCCACAGCGGCCATTCCGTTGGGCGATTCCTACATCGAGAAGGACACGCCCGCTTTCATTCGCACGGTGCTGGCGCTGTTTTCTGGCGGTTTCGCGACGTTTGCGCTGCTGTACTGCGTGCAGCCGATGATGCCGGTGCTGTCGCGGGACTTCTCCATCAACGCCGCCCAGAGCAGCATGATTCTCTCGGTGTCCACCGCGATGCTGGCGATCGGGTTGCTCATCACCGGCCCCGTTTCCGACCGCCTCGGGCGCAAATCGGTGATGGTGTTCTCGCTGTTTTCGGCCGCCCTCTTCACCATCGCCAGCGCACTGATGCCGACCTGGGAGGGCGTGCTCATTACACGGGCGTTCGTGGGTTTGTCGCTGAGCGGCCTTGCCGCCGTTGCCATGACCTATCTCAGCGAAGAGATCCACCCGCAGCACATCGGCCTGGCGATGGGTCTGTACATCGGTGGCAACGCCATCGGCGGCATGAGTGGCCGGGTGATCACCGGGGTGTTGAGCGATTACGTCAGCTGGCACACGGCACTGTTGATCATGGGCATCATCGCGCTGGGCGCAGCCGGTGTGTTCTGGAAAATCCTGCCACCGTCGCGCAATTTCCGCGCACGACCGCTCAATGGCCGCAGCCTGCTGGAAGGCTTCGTCCTGCAGTTCCGTGATGCCGGGCTGCCGTGGCTGTTTCTGGAAGGCTTCCTGCTGATGGGCGCGTTCGTGACGCTGTTCAACTACATCGGCTACCGCTTGCTGGCAGACCCATACAACCTGAGCCAGGCCGTAGTCGGGCTGTTTTCGGTGGTGTATCTGTCAGGCATCTACAGCTCGGCGAAGATCGGCGCACTGGCCGACCAACTGGGCCGGCGCAACGTGCTGTGGGCCGTGATCGTGCTGATGCTCGTCGGCGTGGCGCTGACCTTGTTCACCCCGCTGCTGGTGGTGATCGTCGGCGTGCTGATGTTCACCTTCGGCTTCTTCGGCGCCCACTCCGTCGCCAGCAGCTGGATCGGCCGCCGCGCCATCAAAGCCAAAGGCCAGGCGTCGTCGCTGTACTTGTTCAGCTACTACGTAGGCTCCAGCGTTGCCGGCACCGGCGGCGGCGTATTCTGGCACTACGCCGGCTGGAACGGCATCGGCGCCTTCATTGGCACCCTCCTGCTGATCGCCCTCGCCGTTGCGCTGAAACTGGCTAAAGTGAAACCGCTGGCGGTGAATGTGCAGGTTTGAGCCAAGGTCATATTGGGCAATGCGCGCGCTGTTTTAGTGGGACCGGCTTCAGCCGGGAAGAGGCCCTTATGCGCGCCGTCAATTTTGCGGTGTGACGCTTGACGTCTTCCCGGCTAAAGCCGGTCCTACATTTGCGTTCACAGGCGCTTTCACTGACTGCACGCGCTACCGGTTCGCGATCTAAGCTAACCGCAGCCTGAACCCCACACAAAAACGCCCGGCATGTGCCGGGCGTTTTCATAGCTGCAAAGCGCTTACTGGTGATACTTCGCCGACATTTCGTGCACCGCTTCGATGAAGGCGCCGGCATTGGCCGGGTTGACTTCGGGGGTGATGCCGTGGCCAAGGTTGAAGACGTGGCCGGTGCCGCTGCCGTAGCTGGCGAGGATGTTGGAGACTTCCTGGCGGATGGCTTGAGGATTGGCGTAAAGCACGGTCGGGTCCATGTTGCCTTGCAGCGCGACCTTGCTGCCGACGCGGCGGCGGGCTTCGCCGATGTCGCAGGTCCAGTCCAGGCCCAGCGCATCGGCGCCCGCGTCGGCGATGCTTTCCAGCCACATGCCGCCGCCTTTGGTGAACAGGATGACCGGCACTTTGCGCCCGTCGTGCTCACGGATCAGGCCGTTGACGATCTTGCGCATGTAAGCCAGTGAGAATTCCTGATACGCCGCAGCCGAAAGGCTCCCGCCCCAGCTGTCGAAGATCTGCACCGCCTGGGCGCCTGCCAGAATCTGGCCGTTCAGGTACGCCGTCACCGACTGCGCGAGCTTGTCGAGCAGCAAGTGCATGGCGTGGGGGTTGTCGTAGAGCATGGCCTTGGATTTGCGGAAGTCCTTGGACGAGCCGCCTTCGACCATATACGTCGCCAGGGTCCACGGGCTGCCGGCGAACCCGATCAGCGGCACACGGCCGTTGAGCTCGCGGCGAATTGTGCTGACCGCGTCCATGACGTAGCCGAGGTCTTTCTGCGCGTCAGGGATCGGCAACGCTTCGATGTCAGCCAGGGTGGTGACGGTTTTGCGGAAGCGCGGACCTTCGCCGGTTTCGAAGTACAGGCCCAGGCCCATGGCATCGGGAACGGTGAGAATGTCGGAGAACAGAATGGCGGCGTCGAGCGGATAGCGCTCAAGGGGCTGCAGGGTGACTTCGCAGGCAAACGCCGGGTTCATGCACAAGCTCATGAAGTCTCCGGCCTTGGCGCGACTGGCGCGGTACTCCGGGAGGTAGCGGCCGGCCTGGCGCATCATCCATACAGGCGTGACGTCAACAGGCTGCTTGAGCAGGGCGCGAAGGAAACGGTCGTTCTTCAGGGCAGTCATGTCGGCATCCGGAAAAAAAGTGCGGGCATTTTCTCAGACACCAACATAAAAGGCACGGTCGGTGCCGTGCCTTTTATTTATCGGGGCGATTTGTCGCATCAATGCAGCGGCGAGCTTCAAGCGGCAAGCTTCAAGTAAAAGCAGATCAGCGTCTGCCATTAGCTTGTGGCTTGGCGCTTACCGCTTACCGCTTACCGCTTGCAGCTTGCGTCAACTAGACGCCCAGATAATCCAGAATCCCTTCAGCCGCGTTGCGGCCTTCAAAGATCGCCGTCACCACCAGATCAGACCCGCGCACCATGTCGCCGCCGGCGAAGATCTTCGGGTTGCTGGTCTGGTGCTTGAACTGGCCCTGCTCCGGCGCCACGACACGGCCCTGGCTGTCGACCTGGATACCCTGCGGATCGAACCACAATGCCGGGCTTGGCCGGAAGCCGAAGGCGATGACCACGGCATCCGCCGGGATGATCTCTTCGGAACCCGGAATCGGCTCCGGGCTGCGACGGCCTCGCGCATCCGGCTCGCCCAGGCGCGTTTCGACGACTTTCACGCCTTCGACCCGATCCTCGCCCACGATGGCGATGGGCTGACGGTTGTAGAGGAACCTTACGCCCTCTTCCTTGGCGTTCTTCACTTCCTTGCGCGAGCCCGGCATGTTTTCTTCGTCGCGACGATAGGCGCAGGTCACTGACTTGGCGCCCTGGCGGATCGACGTGCGGTTGCAGTCCATCGCCGTGTCACCGCCGCCGAGTACCACGACCTTCTTGCCCTTCATGTCGACGAAATCTTCCGGCGACTTTTCAAAGCCCATGTTGCGGTTGACGTTGGCGATCAGGAAATCCAGCGCGTCGTGCACGCCCGGCAAGTCTTCACCGGGGAAGCCACCCTTCATGTACGTGTACGTGCCCATGCCCATGAACACCGCGTCGTACTCTTCCAGCAACTGCTCGACGGTGATGTCCTTGCCGATCTCGGTGTTGAGGCGGAACTCGATGCCCATGCCGGTGAACACTTCGCGGCGATTGCTCAGCACGCTCTTCTCGAGCTTGAACTCGGGAATACCGAAGGTCAGCAGACCGCCGATTTCCGGGTTCTTGTCGAACACCACCGGCTTCACGCCGCCACGCACCAGAACGTCAGCGCAACCAAGACCCGCAGGCCCTGCGCCAATGATTGCCACGCGCTTGCCGTTGGGCACAACGCGGGACATGTCCGGGCGCCAGCCCATGGCGAAGGCCGTATCGGTGATGTACTTCTCGACCGAACCAATGGTCACCGCGCCGAAGCCGTCGTTGAGGGTGCACGCGCCCTCGCACAGACGATCCTGCGGGCACACACGGCCGCAAACTTCCGGCAGGGTGTTGGTCTGGTGCGACAGCTCGGCGGCCGCGAGGATGTTGCCCTCGGAGACCAGCTTCAGCCAGTTGGGAATGAAGTTATGCACAGGGCATTTCCATTCACAGTACGGGTTGCCGCAACCCAGGCAACGGTGCGCCTGATCGGCGGACTGCTGAGGCTTGAAAGGTTCGTAGATCTCCACGAACTCTTTCTTGCGCTGACGCAGCAGTTTCTTCTTCGGATCTTTACGCCCGACTTCGATGAACTGGAAGTCGTTACTGAGACGTTCAGCCATGGTGTTAGAACTCCTGACTACAGCCCCAAGCGCCACGCTTGAAGCTGCAAGAAAATCATGTTCGCAGGCACTCGCGCGCTGCCGTTAACTGGCGGCTTGAAGCTTGCCGCTCGCAGCTGCTGTTATTGCGGATTCGCGCGGGTGCTGGACAACAGCGATTTCAAGTTGGCGGCCTTCGGCTTCACCAGCCAGAAGCGGCGCAGGTAGTCGTCCAGGTTTTCCCAGAGATTGCGGCCCCACTCACTGTCGGTTTCGGTCACGTATTCGGCCAGCACGCGCTCCAGATGGCTGCGATAGGCTTCCATCGCTTCGCCGCTGATGCGCTGGATCTCGACCAGTTCGTGGTTGACCCGGTCAACGAAGGTGTTGTCCTGGTCGAGCACGTAGGCGAAGCCGCCGGTCATGCCTGAGCCGAAGTTGTAGCCGGTCTTGCCCAGCACGCAGACGAAACCGCCGGTCATGTATTCGCAGCAGTGATCGCCCGTGCCTTCCACAACGGTGTGAGCGCCGGAGTTACGCACCGCGAAACGCTCACCTGCCGTGCCCGCCGCGAACAGCTTGCCGCCGGTAGCGCCGTACAGGCAGGTGTTACCGATGATGGCGCTGTCCTGGGTCTTGAACGGGCTGCCTTTCGGCGGCACGATCACCAGCTTGCCAGCGGTCATGCCTTTGCCGACGTAGTCGTTGGCGTCGCCTTCCAGGTACATGTTCAGACCGCCTGCGTTCCACACGCCAAAGCTCTGACCGGCCGTGCCCTTGAAGCGGAAAGTCACCGGCGCGTCGTTCATGCCCTGGTTGCCGTGGAGCTTGGCGATTTCGCCGGAAATCCGCGCACCGATGGAGCGGTCGCAGTTGCAGATATCCAGTTCGTAGTCGCCGCCGCTCTTGGCCTGAATGGCAGAGATCGCCAGTTCCACCATCTTCTCGGCCAGCAGGCCTTTGTCGAACGGCGGGTTGCGATCAACCTGGCTGAACTGCGGTTTGTCGGCCGGAATGTGGTCGCTGCCCAGCAGGGGCGTCAGGTCCAGATGCTGCTGCTTGGCGGTTTCACCCGGCAGGATGTCCAGCAGGTCGGTACGCCCGATCAGCTCTTCCAGCGAACGAACGCCCAGCTTCGCCAGCCACTCGCGGGTTTCTTCAGCCACGTAGGTGAAGAAGTTGATCACCATGTCGACGGTGCCGATGTAGTGGTCCTTGCGCAGCTTGTCGTTCTGGGTCGCGACGCCGGTGGCGCAGTTGTTCAGGTGGCAGATGCGCAGGTATTTGCAGCCCAGCGCGATCATTGGCGCCGTACCAAAGCCGAAGCTTTCGGCGCCGAGGATGGCTGCCTTGATCACATCCAGGCCGGTTTTCAGGCCGCCGTCGGTCTGTACCCGGACCTTGCCGCGCAGGTCGTTGCCGCGCAGGGTCTGGTGAGTCTCGGCCAGGCCGATTTCCCATGGCGAGCCCGCGTATTTGATCGACGACAGCGGCGACGCACCGGTGCCGCCGTCATAGCCGGAAATGGTGATCAGGTCAGCGTAGGCCTTGGCCACACCGGCCGCAATCGTGCCCACGCCTGCTTCAGCCACCAGCTTGACCGAGACCAGCGCGGCCGGATTGACCTGCTTGAGGTCAAAGATCAGCTGCGACAAGTCTTCAATGGAGTAGATGTCATGGTGCGGCGGCGGCGAAATCAGCGTCACGCCCGGCACTGCGTAACGCAGCTTGGCGATCAGGCCGTTGACCTTGCCGCCCGGCAATTGACCACCCTCGCCCGGCTTGGCGCCCTGGGCGACTTTGATCTGCAGCACGTCGGCGTTGACCAGGTACTCAGGCGTTACGCCAAAACGGCCGGTCGCGATCTGTTTGATCTTGGAGCTGCGGATGGTGCCGTAGCGCGCCGGATCTTCGCCGCCCTCACCGGAGTTGGAGCGCGCGCCCAGACGGTTCATCGCCTCGGCCAGCGCTTCGTGGGCTTCCGGCGACAGCGCGCCCAGCGAGATACCCGCCGAGTCGAAGCGCTTCAAAATGGCTTCAAGCGGTTCGATTTCATCGATGCCCAGCGGCGTGTCGAGCTCTCTGACCTTGAGCAGGTCACGGATCATCGACACCGGACGGTTGTCCACCAGCGCTGTGTATTCCTTGAATTTAGCGTAATCACCCTGCTGAACGGCGGCTTGCAGCGTCGCCACCACATCAGGGTTATAGGCGTGGTATTCGCCACCGTAGACAAACTTCAGCAGCCCGCCCTGCTGGATCGGCTTGCGCGCGCTCCAGGCTTCGAAGGCCAGAGCTTTCTGCTCGGCTTCGATATCGACGAAACGCGCGCCCTTGATGCGGCTCGGCACGCCACGGAAGCTCAGGTCGCAGACTTCTTCCGACAGGCCAATGGCTTCGAAAAGCTGGGCGCCACGGTACGAAGCGACGGTCGAGATGCCCATCTTCGACAGGATCTTCAGCAGGCCTTTGGTGATGCCTTTGCGGTAGTTCTTGAAGACTTCGTACAGATCGCCCAGCACTTCGCCGGTACGGATCAGGTCGCCCAGCACTTCGTACGCCAGGAACGGATAGACCGCCGAAGCGCCGAAGCCGATCAGCACAGCGAAATGGTGCGGATCGCGTGCTGTCGCGGTCTCGACCAGGATGTTGCTGTCGCAGCGCAGGCCTTTTTCGGTCAAACGGTGATGCACCGCACCGGTGGCCAGCGACGCGTGAATCGGCAGTTTGCCCGGCGCGATATGGCGATCGCTCAAGACGATCTGGGTCTTGCCCGAACGCACGGCCTCTTCAGCCTGATCGGCGATGTTGCGCACGGCCGCTTCCAGGCCCATGGCTTCGTCGTAGTTCAGGTCGATGATCTGACGATCAAAGCCCGGACGATCCAGGGTCATCAGCGAGCGCCACTTGGCCGGGGAAATGACCGGCGAGCTGAGGATCACGCGAGACGCGTGCTCAGGCGATTCCTGGAAAATGTTGCGCTCGGCACCGAGGCAGACTTCCAGCGACATGACGATGGCTTCGCGCAGCGGGTCGATCGGCGGGTTGGTGACCTGCGCGAACTGCTGACGGAAATAGTCGTACGGCGTGCGGACACGACGCGACAAGACCGCCATCGGCGTGTCATCGCCCATGGAGCCGACCGCTTCCTGACCCTGCTCACCCAGTGGGCGCAGGATCTGATCACGCTCTTCGAACGTGACCTGGAACATCTTCATGTACTGCTTGAGCTGATCCGGGTTGTAGAACGCCGAACCGTGGTCGTGGTCTTCCAGCGTCGCCTGAATACGCAGGGCGTTTTTGCGCAGCCACTGCTTGTACGGGTGGCGCGACTTCAGACGGCTGTCGATGGCATCGGTATCGAGGATCTGCCCGGTTTCGGTGTCCACGGCGAAGATCTGGCCCGGACCGACACGGCCCTTGGCGATAACGTCTTCCGGCTTGTAGTTCCACACGCCGATTTCCGACGCGAGGGTGATGTAG
Source organism: Pseudomonas sp. W2Oct36 (assembly GCF_041060465.1). NCBI lineage: Bacteria > Pseudomonadati > Pseudomonadota > Gammaproteobacteria > Pseudomonadales > Pseudomonadaceae > Pseudomonas > Pseudomonas sp. W2Oct36. Next base: position 524,476 of record NZ_JAUERW010000002.1, on the reverse strand, counting down.
CCGTTCTTGGTGGTGACCCAGCGCGCAGGGCGCAGGCCGTTGCGGTCGAGCAGACAGACGGCGTGACGCCCTTCGGTCATGACGATGCCGGCCGGGCCGTCCCACGGTTCCATGTGCATGGAGTTGAATTCGTAGAACGCGCGCAGATCCGGGTCCATGGTCTCGACGTTCTGCCACGCCGGCGGCACGAGCATGCGCACGCCACGGAACAGGTCGATGCCACCGGTCACCATCAGCTCGAGCATGTTGTCCATGCTCGAAGAGTCGGAACCCACGCGGTTGACCAGCGGGCCCAGCTCGTCGAGGTCCATCAGGTCGTTGGTGAACTTGGTGCGACGGGCCTGGGCCCAGTTGCGGTTACCGGTGATGGTGTTGATCTCGCCGTTGTGGGCGAGGAAGCGGAACGGCTGTGCCAGCGGCCATTTCGGCAGGGTATTGGTCGAGAAGCGCTGGTGGAACACGCAGATCGCGGTTTGCAGGCGTTCGTCGTTGAGGTCCGGGAAGAAGGCCGTGAGGTCACGCGGCATCATCAGGCCTTTGTAGATGATGGTCTTGTGGGAAAAGCTGCAGATGTAGTGGTCAGTGTCGGCGGCGTTGGCCACTGAGGAGCGACGACGTGCGCAGAACAGCTTGATCGCGAATTCCTGATCGCTCAGGCCTTCGCCGCCGATGAACACCTGCTCGATCTTCGGCAGACGCTCAAGGGCCAGACGACCCAGCACGCTGGTGTCGATCGGCACCTGGCGCCAGCCGATCAGGGTCAGGCCGGCCGCCAGGATTTCACGGTTCATGTTTTCGCGGGCGGCTTCGGCCCTGGCGTCGTCCTGATTGAGGAAGACCATGCCAGCGCAATACTGACGCGGCAGGTCAACGCCGAAATGCTCGGTGGCCACTGCACGCAGGAAGGTGTCCGGTTTTTGCATCAACAGCCCGCAACCGTCACCGGTCTTGCCGTCGGCGTTGATACCACCACGGTGGGTCATGCAGGTCAGGGCTTCGATAGCCGTCTGCAACAGGTGATGACTGGGCTCGCCTTGCATATGGGCGATCAGGCCGAAACCACAGTTATCCTTGAATTCTTCTGGATGGTACAGACCTGCTTTCATAGACACATTCTCACCAGGCTGCCCCTTAACGAGGCAAATTTCTTTTCAATTCAACCATTTACCATCCACGCCGAACGTATGCCGGCTTTGCGGGAGCAAAAGGGAGGTCATTGTACACAGCGACACAAGTCCTCACAAATTTGACGACGAAGTGTCGCAAATTTATGTCGCATTCATGAAAGGTTTTATATCGATTCTCGTGCTAGCCAGAGCTTTTTTGCGAGTCTGACCAATGAGAGCCCGAAGATCAATGCGCGTCTGAGACGCAGACACCGTAAGGCGCGCTGCTCGTTGGCAGCACGCTCATGCGTGATATCGGGAGGGCCAAGCGAGGGACCTGGATAAGGTCCCTGCGTCATCAGCGGGCGGCGGCGAGTTCCTGTTGGATACTGCCGACAGTACGAGGCCAAGGTTTACCAGCCTGAACCTTCTCTGGCAAGGCCTTGATAGCGGTCAGTGCCGCATTGCGGTCTGCGAAGCTGCCGTACGTCACCACGAACAGAGGCTTGCCCTGCAGGGTTTTCTTGAAGTAACGGTACTCGGCGCCCTGCTCTTTCACGTAGCTCTGAGCGGTGGCTTCGGAGCTGGTGCCGAGGATCTGCACCACGTAATGCGTCGGTGCCTGACCCGCATACCAGCCGCTGCCCGCCGCGCCAGACGCTGCAGCTGCCGGCTTGGCCGTCGGTGCCGGGGCAGGTTTGGCGGTGGCCACCTGGGTCGGCGCCGGCGCAGGTTTCGCGGCAGGGGCCGGAGCGGGCGTCGGCTTGGCGGCCGGGGCCGGACGCGTTGCCGGGACCGGCTGCTGCGCCACGGTCGGCGCAGGACTTGCCGTCGCGCCCACCGGTGGCGCAGTGGTGGTCACGGTCGGCGGCTGCAGCGATTGATTAGCCGCAGGACCGCCATCTTCGCCATCACCCTCGCCCGAGCCCGCAGCTTCAGCCAGCGGCGCGCGGGTCGCAGGCTGCGAGCCATTCATGGGCAGCGGCATCGGTTGCGAATTACCGGCGAACTCGATGGCCGGGCCACCGTTGTTCGATTGTTGCGCAGGCGCCTGGCCCTGACCCAGAGGCAGTTGAGCCTGAGAGTTGGCTGGCGCCGTGGCAGGAGCGTTGCTGCGGCCTGGAATCAGCCACGCCGCGAGAACGGCCGCGACAACAACCCCACCCAAAGCCAACACGTGTTTCTTAGGCATTTTGAACCCCATACTTGGACGCTTGACCGCAGAGCGGCTGGCAATCATGGCTTCGATCATCGAATCGCGCGCGACCTGGTTGATCGCGCCTGGCCATCCACCGGACTGCTCGTGGATATCAGTGATCTGCGCGGCGCTGAACAACTCAACACCCTGCCCTGCGCCTTCGAGACGCTGAGCCAGATACTCACGGGTTTCTTCTTCGGTGTACGGCGCCAGCTCGATAACGTGGAAGCGTTCTTCCTCGGTACCGCTCTCGGCGCACAGCTGATCCAGGCGATCAATGATCGAAGCCTCGCCGAACAGGAAGACATGCGGACGCCCTTCCGGGGTGCCTGCTGCCAATCCCAACAACGCTTCGAGTGCGGATTCGCCCAGTTGTTCGGCATCGTCCACCAGGATGTAGACTTCCTGGCCGGTCAGCGCCAACTGCACGACTTGCGCCAGGATCGGACGCATTTCCGCTTGAGCAACGTTCAGCGCCTGAGCAACCTGGCGCAACACGCCCGTCGCATCACCGGCGCCGCGCGCCGACACCACAACGCTCTGCACCGACTGCTTGTTGGTGCTCGCCACCAGGGCCTGACGCAACAGCGTTTTGCCGCTGCCCTGAGGCCCGGTCACGACCAGCAGCAGCTGGCTGTAGCGCGCGAGGTGATGCAGTTGGCCCAGCACGGGCTTGCGCTGTGCGGGGAAGAACTTGAAGCCGGGAACCCGCGTTGCAAAGGGGTCATGACTCAACTGGTAATGACCGAGGAAGGCCTCATCGGCGTGCAAACTAGTCATGGATTTCTCATTAACCTCTAAGCTGATCCACCAAGGCGCGATAGTCCGCGACCAGTGTGGCCTGTAGTACTTCTTGTGGATATTCGTCAGTTACCACTGCTTCACCGATGCGACGCAACAGCACCAGACGCAGACGACCGTCAATGACCTTTTTGTCCACCGCCATGTGCTCGAGGAAGTGCTCGGGCGTCATGTCTTGCGGCGGAACCACCGGCAAGCCGGCGCGCTGAAAAATACGGATGCCGCGGTCACGTTCCTGCTCGCTGATCCAGCCCAGACGCGCCGACATTTCCAGCGCCATCACCGTGCCTGCCGCCACCGCCTCGCCGTGCAGCCACACGCCGTAACCCATGTGGGTTTCGATGGCATGGCCGAAGGTGTGGCCGAGGTTCAGCGTGGCACGCGCGCCGGACTCGCGCTCATCGGCGCCAACGACAGCCGCCTTGGCGGCGCACGAGCGCTCGATTGCCCTCGTCAGGGTGACCTGATCCAGCCCGCGCAGCTTGTCCATGTTCTCTTCGAGCCACGTCAGGAACGGTTCGTCACAGATCAAACCGTATTTGATGACCTCGGCAAGACCGGCGGACAGTTCGCGTTCAGGCAGGGTGTTCAGCGACAACGTGTCGATCAGCACCGCATTGGGCTGATAGAAAGCACCCACCATGTTTTTGCCCAGCGGGTGATTGATGCCGGTTTTGCCACCGACCGAAGAATCGACCTGGGAGAGCAGTGTGGTCGGCACTTGAATGAATTCGACGCCGCGCTGGTAACAGGCAGCCGCAAAGCCGGCCATGTCACCGATAACGCCTCCGCCCAGCGCAATCACCGTGGTGCGGCGGTCGTGGCGTGCGGTGAGCAACGCGTCGAAGATGGTTTGCAGGGTTTCCCAGTTCTTGAAGGCTTCACCGTCGGGAAGCACGATCGGCAAGACGCTGTAACCGGCGAGGGATCGGGTGAGGCGTTCCATGTAGAGCGGCGCAACGGTGGCGTTGGAGACGATCGCCACCTGTTTACCGGCAATGTACGGCTTGAGCAACTCGGGCTGATCCAGCAAGCCTTCGCCGATATGGATCGGGTAGCTGCGTTCGCCAAGCTCGACCTTGAGTGTCTGCATGTGTCCCCACGCTGTTAACAATTGGTTGCCTGTGCACGTCTTGAAAAACGCCAACACCGGCTATGGCGCAAGGCCATGTAGCGACCCCACTTTTTATGGTCGCCGAGGATAGCGCATTTCCGTCTGCGCTTTAACGGGGAGGAAGCTCGGCCAGCAGAGCGAGGATGTCGATAACCACCATTCGTGGGGGCCGCTCATCGGTTTCAATGATGACATCGGCGATCTCGCGGTACAGCGGATCGCGGATGGCCAGCAGTTCGCGCAGCACCCGGGCCGGGTCAGCCGTGCGCAACAATGGGCGATTGCGATCCCGCGAGGTCCGGCCCACCTGCTGCTCAACGGAAGCGTGCAAATACACCACCCGACCACCGGCATGCAGGGCGCGGCGATTTTCTTCGCGCATGACTGCGCCTCCGCCGGTGGCCACGACTACGCCGTCCAGTGCGGAGAGCTCGGCGATCATCGCCTGTTCACGATCACGAAAACCCGACTCGCCTTCCTTGTCGAAGATCCAGGGAATATTGGCGCCCGTTCGCAGCTCGATTTCCTTGTCGGAATCCTTGAACGGCAGTCGAAGCTCTTTGGCCAGCAGGCGGCCGATGGTGCTTTTACCAGCCCCCATCGGCCCCACAAGAATTAAATTTCGCACAGAATCAACGACTCACAGCAATCGCCTGGTTGTTCATGATACGCGGAGTGAGAAACACCAACAGCTCGGATTTTGACTCCGAAACCACATCGCGCCGGAAAAGGCGGCCAACATACGGCACATCGCCTAAAAATGGCACCTTGTCGACGACTTTACTCTGCGTATTCGAGAACACGCCACCAATTACGATGGTCTCGCCATCGGCCACCAGCACCTTGGCGTTGACTTCGTTTTTCTTGATCGGTGGCACACCCAGCACCGTGTTCACGTAGTCAGGCTCATCTTTCGTGACCTTGACCTCCATGATGATGCGGTTGTCAGGCGTGATCTGCGGGGTCACTTCCAGGGACAGCGACGCCTCTTTGAACGACACCGACGTCGCGCCGCTGGAACTGGCCTCCTGATACGGCACTTCCGTACCTTTCAGGATTTTCGCGGTTTCCTTGTCCGAGGTAACGACCTTGGGCTGCGAGACCACTTCGCCGTTGCCGCTCTTCTCCATCGCCGTCAGTTCGAGATCGAGAATCGTGTTGTTAGTCAGGAAGCCCAGGCCGATCGACGAAGTGGCGTCGGTTACGCCCATGTCGACGTAAGGGCCATTGGTCGCCGAGGCGCCTGTCACCGTGCCACTGCCGCCGGTGGTGAAATTGCCCTTGCTGCTCGAACCACCCCAGCGCACGCCCAGAGACTTGTCGTAATCGACGTTGGCCTCGACGATGCGCGCCTCGATCATCACTTGGCGCACCGGAATGTCCAGTTGCGAAACGATGCGGCGCAGCTCGTCCAGACGGTCCTGGGTCTGGTAGGCAATGATGTTGTTGGTGCGCTCATCGACCGTAATCGAACCGCGCTCATCGGTCTTCGATTCAGCGCTGGTGACCGACTGGAACAGCTTGGCGATGTCGGCCGCCTTGGCGTAGTTAACCTGCAGCAACTCGCGACGCAGTGGGGCCAACTCGGAAATCTGCTTCAGGGACTCCAGCTCTTGACGCTCCCGCGCGGCGATCTCGTCGGCCGGACCGACCAGCAATACGTTGCCGATCTTGCGCTTGTCCAGGCCCTTGGTCTTGAGCACCAGATCCAGCGCCTGATCCCACGGTACGTTTTGCAGGCGAAGGGTGATGCCGCCCTGAACGGTGTCGCTGGCCACCAGATTGAGGTTGGTGAAATCAGCGATCAGTTGCAGCACCGAACGCACGTCTATGTCCTGGAAATTCAGCGACAGCTTCTCGCCGGTGTAGACCAGTTTTTCCGAATTGCGGCGCTCCTGATCTTCGTTGGTCAGGGGACGCACGCTGATGGTCAGCTTGTTATCGGTCTGGTAGGCGGAGTAGTCGAACGCGCCGGACGGCTCGATGGAAATACTGGCCTTGTCACCCGTGGCGCTGGAATTGACGAACTGCACCGGGGTCGCGAAATCCTTGACGTCCAGACGTACGCGCAGGGGTTCAGGCAACTGGGTTTTGGCGAAGTCGACGCGGATCTTGCCGCCCTGCTCCTGAATGTCCGGGGCAATGCCGGTGTCGCTCAGCTCGATGATGACGTTGCCTTCACCCAACTCGCCGCGCTGGAAGTCGACGTTTTTCACCGACCGTGGGCCTGGCGCGTACGAGCGGGCAACAGGTTTTGCCGATTGCGCGGCCGGCACACTCACTCGCGCCGCGCCCATGGCAGTACTTGGCTGCGAGCCCTGGGCCGCAGCAGCGCCCTGGCCCACGACGACGAACAGGTTGTTACCGTCGACACGCGAGCTATAGGGCGCGAGCGTGGTGAGGTTGATGATCACCCGCGTGCGGTCCTTGGCTTCGACGACCACAACGCTGTGGGCGTTGCCTGAACCCAGGTCACGGCTTTTGATCGCCAGTTGGCTGGTCACCCCAGGCAGGTCCAGCGCGATTCGTGCCGGCTGCTCGGTGGTGTAGCCGCGCGGCGCCGCCACCGGACCGTCGAAGGACAGTTTCAGTTCGACTCGATCCCCCGGCAATGCGGCGACATCCAGCGTCTTGAGGTTAGCCGCCTGGACAACCGGTGAAAGCATCGCCATCCCTAGCGACAGGCCGATAATCGAAAGAATCCTGTTCATGTTCACATTCCACCACTGTGCAGATCCGAAGGTGCTTCGCTTGCTTGCCGTCTTCATGAGCGTTCCTTGAGGGAAATACTGAGCGGTCGCTCAAGCCACGCGCCCTCTCCATCCGGAACGATTTCCATCACTTGCAACGCCGAGTCGGTGATCGCCGTGATCCGGCCATCGTTACGCCCCAGGTAATCGCCCACTTTCACCCGATGCACGCCCCCCGCTCCGCGAAGCAGCGCGAACGTGCCGGTTTCATTGCTCAACGTGCCGACCATTTCGAAGGAGTCGATGTTGAAGCCTTCGAGGAACTGCTTCACCCGCGTCGGATCAGGCTGCACCAGGTGCGAGCCCTTCGGACGGTTAACCAGATCGATCTTGATCGGCGGCTGAAACGGACTGCGCAAACTCGCCGCCGCATAGGTAAAGGCCTCATACGGCCGGAACTTGGGCATCGGCTCGATGGTGCCCACCGGCCGTGCGCGCACCTCGGCCATGAACTGCTTGAGATCGTCAAATTCGTTCGAGCTGTCGCAACCCGCCAGCCCCATCAGCGTGACGCCGACGCACAACCAACGCATCGCGCTCATTTCGCTGGCCCTTTCGTGTCAACGTTCTGAAGACCTTTGTCGTTATACCGGTAGGTCTTGGCAAGGATGCTCATGCGCAGCTTTCCGGGGGTCTTGGCGTCCAGCGGTTTGATCTCGAAGTCATGCAGCGTCACGATTCGTGGCAGGCTGGCGACGCCACTGGCGAAGGTCGCGAGGTCGTGATAACTGCCTGTCACGGTAATCTGGATCGGCAATTCAATATAAAACTGCTGAGCCTCTTCAGGGAGCAGCTTGATCTCCTCGAATTCCAGGCCGCTGCCCAGACCGGTGCGGGTGATGTCTTCAAGCAGGCCGGGGACTTCAGTGTCGCTCGGCAACTGCCGCAGCAAGGCGCCGAAGGTGTTTTCCATCTCCACCATCTGGCTCTTGTAGGCCGCGAGGTTGGCAGCCTGGTAGGCCTTGGTCGCGAACTGCTCTTTCAGCGCCGTCTCTTCGCCACGGGCCTGATCGAGCTGAGTCTGCATGTCCTGGATATAGAAGAAGTACCCACCGGCCAGCACCAGCGCCAGCAACAGCGCGCCGGCAATGGTCTTGACCGCAGCAGGCCATGAACCCAGGTTATTGATGTCCAGGTCGTTAAGGTCGATCTTTTTGAGGCTATCGAGCCAATCATTCATGCTCATGGCTTGACCCCCTCAACGGCTGGCTGCGTCTGGCGCACCGTCAACTGAAAGGTGTTGGTCTGATCCACGCCACCCGCCGCAGTGTTCGCCTTGACCTCGGTCAGACTCGGCGACTCCAGCCAGTCAGAGGCATCCAGATTCCGCAGCAGGTCCGACACCCGGTTATTGGATTCGGCAGCGCCGGAAATGCTGATCATCTGGCCGGTCATCTTCACGTCGTTGAAATAGACGCCATCGGGGAGGGTACGAGCCATCTGATCGAAGATGCGCCCGATGATCGGCCGGTTGCCCTGCAGGTCCTGAATGATCTTCATCCGCTCCAGCAATTGTTTGCGACGCGCCTTGAGCTCACTGATCTCTTTGATGCGCGCGTCGAGCTGGACGATTTCGGTCCTGACAAATTGATTGCGGGCGTTCTGATGGGCGATGGCACTGCTCAAATATTGATCAGCCAAAAGAATGGCGCCGATGCCCAGCACCAGCACACCGGCCAGCGCCAGAATGAAGCGCTTCTTGCGCTCCTCGCGCTGCTGCTCACGCCAGGGGAGTAAGTTGATCCGTGCCATCAGTCGAAGCTCCTCAGGGCCAGACCGCACGCGATCATCAGTGCAGGCGCATCGCTGGCGAGCGCGCCGGCGTTAACCTTGACACTCAGCGCCATGTCGGCAAAGGGGTTTGCCACCAGCGTTGGCGTGCCCAGGCGCTCCTGGATCAGCCGATCAAGACCGGAAATAGAGGCGGTGCCGCCGGCCAGCATGATGTAGTCGACGCGGTTGTACTGCCCGGCCGCGAAGAAAAACTGCAGCGAACGGGACACCTGCTGCACCACGGCGTCTTTGAACGGCTGCAGAACTTCCATGACGTAGTCGTCGGGGAGCCCGCCCTGCTTTTTCGCAAGCCCGGCCTCGCTGACGGACAAACCATAACGGCGCTGGATTTCTTCGGTGAGCTGGCGACCGCCAAATAATTGTTCGCGGGTATAAATGATGCGGCCGTTGTGCAGCACGCTGAGGGTGGTCATGGTCGCGCCGATGTCGATGACGGCGACGGTTAACTGCTCGTGGTCCTGACCCAACTGGGCAGACAGCAGACCGAACGAGCGCTCCAGGGCATAGGCTTCAACGTCGACGACGCGAGCGGTCAGCCCGGCCAGTGCCAGCGCGGCTTCGCGCACTTCTACGTTTTCCTTGCGGCAAGCGGCCAGCAATACTTCGACGCGTTCGGGATTACGCGTCGAGTAGCCTTGGACTTCGAAATCAATGGCGACTTCTTCCAGCGGATAGGGAATGTACTGGTCGGCCTCGATCTTGAGCTGGTTTTCCATCTCGTCGTCGGAAAGGCCTGCGTCCATCTCGATGGTCTTGGTGATAACAGCCGAACCTGCAACGGCAACCGCCGCGATTTTGACGTTACTCTTGGCTTTTACCAGCAGACGCGTCAAAGCACTGCCGACACCTTCGAGCTCCGCGATGTTCTTTTCGACCACTGCGTTGGCCGGCAGCGGTTCAACCGCATAAGACTCGACCTTGTAACGGTTGCCGGACCGACTTAGCTCCAGGAGCTTGACCGAGGTGGAGCTAATATCGATCCCTAGAAGGGTGTTGGCCTTCTTACTGAAGAGTTCGAACACAACCGATTCCCTATGCGTTTCCGTCACTTACGGATGATTTCTAGTCCAGTGCCACTGTCGGCTGACTTGACAGTAGCGCAAATAACGCTCGACGACGAAAAATGCTTATAATGCCCAGCGTTTTTTTCGTGTAGCGAAGCTTCAAGGCGTGTTCATTTGTAAATGCCTGCGTCTAACTCATTCTTTTTTCTGGAAATCCAAAAGCCTTGATACGCCTGCTGAAGTTTGTCTGGTGGTCCATCGTCGCGGTCGTCTGCGGGCTGGTGCTCGGCCTGAGCGGCGCCTTCCTCTACCTGGCCCCGAACCTGCCCTCGGTCGATGCGCTGCGCAATATCCAGCTGCAGATCCCGCTGCGAGTGTTCAGCAGCGACGGCAAGCTGATTGCAGAGTTCGGCGAAATGCGCCGCTCTCCTATCCGTTTCGCCGACATTCCCCCCAATTTCATTAACGCCTTGCTGTCTGCCGAAGACGATAACTTCGAGAACCACTACGGCGTGGACCCGAGCAGCCTGATGCGCGCGGCCAGCCAGCTGGTCAAGAGCGGTCACATTCAGTCCGGCGGCTCGACCATCACCATGCAGGTCGCGAAAAACTATTTCCTGACCAGCGAGCGCAGTTTTTCGCGCAAAACCACCGAGATTCTCTTGGCCTTGCAAATCGAGCGCCAACTTACCAAGGACGAGATTCTCGAGCTGTACGTCAACAAGATCTATCTGGGTAACCGGGCTTACGGCATCGAGGCCGCAGCGCAGGTTTACTACGGCAAATCCATCCGCGACCTGAGCGTTGCGCAGATGGCAATGATTGCCGGCCTGCCCAAGGCGCCGTCACGATTCAACCCACTGGCCAACCCGGTGCGCGCCAAAGAGCGCCGCGACTGGATTCTGGGCCGCATGTTCAAGCTGGGGAAAATCGACCAGAACACCTACCAGACCGCCCTTGTCGAGCCGATCAACGCCAGCTACCACGTTCAGAGCCCTGAAGTGAATGCGCCGTATATCGCTGAAATGGCGCGCGCCGAAATGGTGGGTCGTTATGGCAGCGCAGCCTACACAGAAGGCTTCCGGGTCACCACTACCGTGCCGAGCGGCTTGCAGGAAGACGCCAACAAGGCGGTGCAGGACGGCCTGATCGAATACGACCAGCGCCATGGCTATCGCGGGCCTGAGAGCCGATTCCCCGGCCTGACCCGCGAGGGCTGGGTGCAGGAACTGAGCAAACAGCGTCCGATCAGCGGTCTGGAGCCGGCCATCGTCACCCAAGTCGACAAGACCGGCATTCGCGTACTGACCCGCAGCGACGAGAACGAAGAAACCGTCGCCTGGGACAGCATGAAGTGGGCCAAGGCGTTCCTGAACACCAACAGCGTCGGTGCCAATCCCAAGCAGCCTGGCGATGTGGCCCATGTCGGCGATCTGGTGCGTTTGCAGCGTCAGCCGGACAACTCGCTCAAGTTCAGCCAGCTTCCGGTGGCGCAGAGCGCGCTGGTTTCGCTGGATCCGCAGAACGGCGCGATTCGCGCGCTGGTCGGCGGTTTCGCGTTCGAGCAGAGCAACTACAACCGGGCAATGCAGGCCAAGCGTCAGCCGGGCTCCAGCTTCAAACCGTTCCTGTACTCGGCAGCGCTGGATAACGGCTACACCGCCGCCAGCCTGGTCAACGACGCGCCGATCGTGTTCGTTGACGAAACCATCGACAAGGTCTGGCGCCCGAAGAACGACACGGGCACCTTCCTCGGTCCGATTCGGCTGCGCGAGGCGTTGTACAAGTCGCGTAACCTCGTGTCGATCCGCCTGCTGCAAAGCCTGGGCGTGAACACGGCCATCAACTACATCACGCGCTTTGGCTTCAACAAACAGGACTTGCCGCCCAACCTGTCCCTGGCCCTGGGCACAGCCACCCTGACGCCGATGGAAATCGTCGGCGGCTGGAGTGCGTTTGCCAACGGCGGCTACAAGATCAGCCCGTACCTCATCCAGAAGATTGAGGACCGTGAAGGCAAAACCCTGTTCGTCGCCAACCCGCCGACGGTGCCCGCCAATGACCCGAATCCGAAAGCGGTCAGCGAAGCGGCCATCAGCAGCGCATCGACCTATGCAGCGCCAGACACGCCACCGCTGACTGCCAACGTTGTGCCGAACGCACTGGATACTTCGGGCGCAGCGCCGGCCCCGGTGGTCGCGGAGCGGATTGTTGACGGTCGTACGGTTTACATCCTTAACAGCATGCTGCAGGACGTGATCAAGCGCGGCACCGGTCGCCGCGCCCTGGCCATGAACCGTCCGGACATCGCAGGCAAAACCGGTACCACCAACGAATCGAAAGATGCGTGGTTCACGGGATACAACGCTGACTACGTGACCACGGTCTGGACCGGTTTCGATCAGCCTGAAAGCCTCGGTCGTCATGAGTTCGGCGGCACGGTCGCGCTGCCGATCTGGATGAAGTACATGAGCGCCGCGCTGAAGGACAAGCCACCACACGTTCAGGCAGAACCGGACGGCATCCTTAGCCTGCGCATCGATCCGGTCAGTGGCCGCTCTGCGACGCCGAGCACGCCGGGTGCGTTCTTCGAGCTGTTCAAGAGCGAAGACACGCCGCCTAGTGTGAACGAACTCGGCGGCAGCCCACCCCCAGGCAGCCCGCTGCCAGCGGACGAATCGGCGCCGATCGATCTTTTCTAGTGGGGCGTAGATCAGTAGGAGATTGATCCTCAGGCATCAACACCATCCATGTGGGAGCGAGCTTGCTCGCGAAAAGGCTGGAACATCCGCTACCTCTTCAGCGGCTGAAGCAACCGTATTCGTGAGCAAGCTCACTCCCACAAGGATTTCGTATCCTGAACAAGGGTGTTGTGCCCCGCCGGACGGCAAAACGAACGCCCATAAAAAAACCCAGCACTTGGCTGGGTTTTTTATGGGCGCTGCTATCAGCCGTTGAACACTTCATCCACGCTCTTCAGCGGGTAGTGCTTTGGATACGGCAGGGTCGCGACACCGCTCTCGATGGCTGCCTTGGCAACTGCATCAGAGATCAAGCCCAACAGGCGTGCGTCCATTGGTTTCGGGATGATGTACTCACGACCGAATTCCAGGGCGATGCCGCCGTAGGCGTCGCAGACTTCCTGAGGCACCGGCAGCTTGGCCAGTTCGCGCAGGGCGTTGGCCGCTGCGATCTTCATCTCTTCGTTGATGCGCTTGGCGCGAACGTCCAGTGCGCCACGGAAGATGAACGGGAAGCCCAGCACGTTGTTGACCTGGTTCGGGTAGTCCGAACGGCCGGTCGCCATGATCACGTCGTTGCGGGTGGCGTGAGCCAGTTCCGGCGAGATTTCCGGATCCGGGTTCGAGCAGGCGAACACGATCGGATTGGCCGCCATCGATTTCAGGCCTTCAGCGCTCAGCAGGTTCGGACCGGACAGACCGACGAACACGTCAGCGCCTTCCAGTGCATCGGCCAGCGTGCGCTTGTCGGTGGTGTGAGCGAACTGGGCCTTGTACTGGTTCAGATCGGTACGTCCGTCGTGAACCACGCCGCTACGGTCGATCATGAAAATGTTTTCGATCTTCGCGCCCATGCTCACCAGCAACTTCATGCAGGAGATGGCCGCAGCGCCAGCGCCCAGGCAGACGATCTTCGCCGTTTCCAGAGTTTTGCCAGCGATTTCCAGCGCGTTGATCATGCCGGCCGCGGTAACGATCGCGGTGCCGTGCTGGTCATCGTGGAAAACCGGAATGTCGCATTGCTCGATCAGCGCCTTTTCGATTTCGAAGCACTCAGGTGCCTTGATGTCTTCCAGGTTGATGCCGCCGAAGGTGATGGAGATGCGTCGCACGGTGTCGATGAAGGCCTGCGGGCTTTCCGAGTCGACTTCGATATCGAACACGTCGATACCGGCAAAGCGCTTGAACAGCACACCCTTGCCTTCCATGACCGGCTTGGAGGCGAGAGGCCCGAGGTTACCCAGACCCAGAATCGCGGTGCCATCAGAGATCACCGCTACCAGGTTGCCTTTGCCGGTGTACTTGTAGGCAAGTTCCGGATCGCGACCGATTTCGCGGACCGGCTCAGCCACACCCGGGCTGTAAGCCAGCGACAGATCGCGAGCGGTTGCAGTGGCTTTGGTGAGCTCGACGCTGAGTTTCCCGGGACGGGGATGAGCGTGGTATTCGAGAGCGGCAGTTTTCAAATCTGACATGGGGGCATTCCGCTTTTTTGCTGTTGGACAGACGGACCGCCGAGCATACGCAAGTCATAAAGTCCTAACAAGACTGGCGGGTCACCTGTGTCAAGAGGCCGCATCTACGACTTTCAGAGTAGAGACGCAGAACACAAGGCCTCCAGCGACGACAATCCTGACCAGAACTGTCTACAATTTATTTATTGACTGTATCCAACATTGCGGGATGAGTGATCGGCATCATCCAGCGAGGCTGACCTGATTTAAGCCCGCCCCTGCGCGAACGATCGACCACCCAGCCACGCGCCTCGATTCGCTGACCTTTCAACCGCTGCAGCGCGGCAGTGTCGAACTGGCCGAGCAGCCTGGGCGCAATGCGCAGCACCAGCGCATCGCCGAATTCGATCCACAGGCCGCCGCCATTGCGCTGCACGCTGGTCACGCGCCCAGTGACCAGCGCAAACCCGCCCGTGCTGATCTGCTCGACCGGCTGAACCGGCGAGTTGCGCCACAGGCCCCGTCCGGCCTGGCGTGCTGACGTCTCTGCGGCCTGCTGGCAGCTCACCAGTGCAACGTTAGGGGAGACTGCGACGAGATAGCCTAGGCCTTCCGCCAGCAGTTGCGCCTCGAGATTGGCGCCATCGCGGCCATAGACGTTGGCGAGGGTGCGTCCGTAGTGATCGGTCGGCTCTTCACCGACACGTAGCCTGACCTGCCCGTCACTGGCATCCACCAATGCCTGCAAACGACGCTTGGCCGCTTCGGCAAACGGCTGGGCGGACTGGCCCTTTTTGCCGGTTTCTGGCGTATTCAGGCCAATCATGCGAACGCTGCGACCATCGCTCAGGCGCACCGTGTCGCCATCGACCACTTGCTGCACCTGAACCACAGGCAGAGACGGCGGCGCAGGGCACAAGGCCTGGGCCTCCGAAAGCCAAATCGCAGACATAAAAAAGGCGCCCGCGAGGGACGCCTTTTTAAGCAGCCTGGAGAAACGCATCGGCGACTCCAGAACGGCCAACCTTACTCTGCAGCAGCAGGAGCTTTGGTAGGACCGAACGCACCGAAGCGCGACTTGAACTTGTCGACACGACCGCCGACGTCCAGAGTTTTTTGCTTGCCGGTGTAGAACGGGTGGCACTCGTTGCACACGTCCAGGCTCAGAGGCTTGGCCAGTGTGGAACGGGTTTTGATGACATTGCCGCAGCTGCAGGTTGCGTCAATGGCTTCGTAAACTGGATGGATATCAGCTTTCATGGGTATTTCCTCAGGCTATCGTGCCGCCACCCAACACTATTGTTGAATACCGCACGGAATTAGGCCGCGCATATTAACAGACAACGCCAATCACGCAAGGGAACGTTCACGCCGGTCGT
This sequence comes from Pseudomonas sp. W2Oct36, assembly GCF_041060465.1. Lineage (NCBI taxonomy): Bacteria > Pseudomonadati > Pseudomonadota > Gammaproteobacteria > Pseudomonadales > Pseudomonadaceae > Pseudomonas > Pseudomonas sp. W2Oct36. Next base: position 509,135 of record NZ_JAUERW010000002.1, on the reverse strand, counting down.
CTGCTAAGATCGCGCCCTTCGTCATACTCCGTAACAGGATATCCCCCGCGTGCCCGACGCCATCTTGCGCCTCGCCCTGCCCTCGCCGCTGCGTCGCCTGTTCGACTACCTTGCCCCCGCAGGTGTGGCGCGCAGTACCTTGCAGCCAGGGATGCGCCTGCGCGTGCCGTTCGGCCGTCGGGAAATGATCGGCGTGCTGGTGGAAGTCGTCGATCACAGCGACGTGCCGGCCGACAAGCTCAAGCCGGCCATTGCCGTGCTGGATGCCGAAGCGCCGCTGCCGCCTGCATTATTCAAGCTGTGCCTGTGGACGGCCCAGTATTACCAGCACAGCCTGGGCGACACGTTCAGCTGGGCGTTGCCGGTGTTGCTGCGCCAAGGGGAACCTGCGGAAGCGCGGCAGGAGCGGTTCTGGCACGCAGCCCCGGACGCCAGCGTCGATGACCCGCGCATCGCCCGGGCGCCGAAACAAAAGGAAGCGCTGCGCACCCTGGCCCAGCATCCCCACGGCGTGGCTCATCAGTTGCTGAGCAAGCTGATGCTCAACCGGGACAGCCTGAACTTGCTGCTCGCCAAAGGATTGGTGACCGTCGAGGTGCGCGGTCATGGCCCCGTCGAGCGGCACGAGCACTGGCTGGCGCAGCCGGAATTGCCGCTCAACACCGAGCAACGGGCCGCCTATGAAGCCATTCGGTCGGGGTTCGGCAGCTTTCACGCCTCACTGCTGGCGGGGGTCACCGGCAGTGGCAAGACCGAGGTTTATCTGCAGCTCATCCGCGAGACGCTGGAAGCGGGCAAGCAGGCGCTGGTGCTGATTCCGGAGATCAACCTTGGCCCGCAGACCCTCGCGCGCTTCGAGCAGCGTTTCAACGCGCGCATCGCGCTGCTGCATTCGGCGGTCAACGATCGCGATCGGCTGGACGCCTGGCTGGCAGCACGCGATGGCGAAGCCGACATCATCATCGGCACCCGCTCGGCGCTGTTCACCCCCATGAAAAACCCCGGGCTGATCATCATCGACGAGGAGCACGACGGCTCCTATAAACAGCAGGAAGGCCTGCGCTATCACGCCCGGGACCTGGCGCTGGTGAGGGCGCATCAGGAGGACATCCCGATCGTGCTCGGCTCGGCGACGCCTTCGCTCGAAAGCCTGCACAACGCCCACACCGGTCGGTACGCGCTCCTGCGCCTGAATCAGCGCGCAGGCGGTGCGCAGCAACCTCGCTTCCTGCGGCTGGATGTGAAAAGTCGTCCCCTCGACAGCGGCATCTCGGGCCCCATGCAGCAAGCCATCGCCCAGACCCTGGCGGCGGGCCAGCAAGTGCTGGTGTTCCTCAATCGCCGCGGGTTTGCCCCTACTCTGCTGTGTCACGACTGTGGCTGGTTGTCGGAATGCCCCCGTTGCGACGCGCGCATGACCGTTCACCAGCGCTCGGGCGAGCTGCGGTGTCACCACTGCGGCCATGTCGAGCGGGTGCCACGCAATTGCCCGGCATGCGGCAAGGTTGATCTGCGCCCCGTGGGTGCAGGGACCGAACGTGCCGAGGAGCGGCTGGCGATTCTGTTCCCCGACTACCCGGTGTTGCGCGTCGATCGCGACAGCACTTCGCGCAAGGACGCAATGAATCAGCTGTTTGCGACCATCCAGAAAGGCCAGCCGTGCATTCTGGTGGGCACCCAGATGCTCGCCAAAGGGCATCACTTCCCGCGTGTGACGCTGGTGTCGATTCTCGACGCCGATGGCGGGCTGTTCTCCGGTGACTTCCGCGCCAGCGAGCGCATGGCGCAATTGATTGTGCAGGTCGCAGGCAGGGCGGGGCGCGCCGAAGAGCCGGGCAAGGTGATCATCCAGACCCACCTGGCCGACCATCCTTTATTGATTCAACTCACCGAGCAGGGTTATTTCGCCTTTGCCGAGCAGGCGCTGAGCGAACGTCGCGCCGCCGGGCTGCCGCCGTTTTCACACCTGGCGCTGTTGCGCGCGGAAGCGCACAAGCCGGGTCAGGCCGAAGGGTTTCTTGACGAAGCCTGCACCGAAGCCGAGCGGTTATTGAAGGACATGGCGCTGGGCGGCATCGAGCTGCTGGGTCCGGTCCCGGCGCCGATGGAACGACGCGCCGGACGCTATCGCGCTCAGTTGCTGGTCCAGGCCAACGCCCGCGCGCCACTGCACAAGCTGCTCGCGACCTGGCTGCTGACGCTGGAAAACATGCCGAGCGGGCGCCAGGTCAGATGGTCGCTGGACGTGGACCCGGTGGACCTTTATTGATTCGCATCGATTGACCGCGCATCCAGCGCGGTTGGCAAGGCGGCTCCGGCCACGGATAATGCCCAGTTTTTCCACCCGCGCATCCAGGCGCGGCCGCGCTTGCGGTCGAAAGAGAGCACCATGAAAGACACCATCCGCCAGCTGATTCAACAGGCTCTGAGCCAACTCGTCACCGATGGCGTCTTGCCGGAAGGGCTGACGCCGGCGATTCAGGTGGAGAACGCCAAGGACAAGAAAAACGGCGACTTCGCCAGCAATATCGCCATGATGCTGGCCAAGCCTGCCGGCTTGAAACCTCGCGATCTGGCCGAGAAAATCGTCGCCGCGCTGCCCGCCGACGAGCAGATCACCCAGGTCGACATCGCCGGCCCCGGCTTCCTCAATTTTTTCCAGAACACCCAGGCCCTGGCTTCGCGCCTCGACGAAGCGCTGGCCGACGCGACCCTGTCCGTGCGCAAGAACGGCCCTGCTCAACGCGTTGTGGTCGACCTGTCCGCGCCGAACCTGGCCAAAGAGATGCACGTCGGCCACTTGCGCTCGACCATCATTGGCGACGGCGTGGCCAGCGTTCTTGAGTTCCTTGGCGACACCGTGATCCGTCAGAACCACGTGGGCGACTGGGGCACCCAGTTCGGCATGCTGCTGGCCTATTTGCAGGAAACCCCGGCGACCAGCGACGAGCTGGCTGACCTCGAAAACTTCTACCGCGCCGCCAAGGGCCGTTTCGACGAGTCCGAAGAGTTCGCCGAGCGCGCACGTGGGCTGGTGGTCAAGCTGCAAGCGGGCGACGCCGAGTGCCTGAGCCTGTGGACGCGCTTCAAGGACATCTCCCTGTCTCACTGTCAGGAAGTGTACGAACGCCTGAACGTCAAGCTCACGCCGAAGGACGTCATGGGCGAAAGCGCCTACAACGACGACCTCGCCAATGTGGTCGCTGACCTGAAGAAAGCCGGCCTGCTGGTTGAGAGCAACGGCGCGCAATGTGTGTTTCTTGAAGAATTCAAAACCGCTGAAGGCACGCCGCTGCCGGTGATCGTGCAAAAGGCCGGTGGCGGTTATCTGTATGCCACCACCGACCTCGCCGCCATTCGCTACCGCAGCAACGTGCTGAAAGCCGATCGCGCGCTGTATTTCGTCGATCAGCGTCAGGCCCTGCACTTCCAGCAGGTCTTCGAAGTGGCGCGCCGCGCAGGCTTCGTCACCAACGGCATGCAGATGGAGCACATGGGCTTCGGCACCATGAATGGCGCCGATGGCCGTCCGTTCAAGACCCGCGACGGCGGCACGGTCAAGCTGGTCGACCTGCTCGACGAAGCCGAAGAACGCGCCTACACGCTGGTGAAAGAGAAAAACCCGGACGTCGCCGAAGACGAGTTGCGCTCGATCGCCAAGGCCGTGGGCATCAGCGCGGTGAAATACGCCGACCTATCCAAGCATCGCGCCAGCGACTACAGCTTCAACTTCGACCAGATGCTCAGCTTCGAAGGCAACACCGCGCCTTACCTGCTGTACGCCTACACCCGTGTGGCCGGCGTATTCCGCAAGCTCGAAGAAAAGGGCGAAACCTTCGACGCGAGCCAGGGCCAAATCATCCTGGACGCACCTCAGGAGCAAGACCTGGCCGCGCGTCTGGCGCAGTTCGGCGAGACCGTCAACACCGTCGCCGACAAGGGCACGCCCCATGTGCTCTGCGCCTATGTGTACGACCTCGCCGGTCTGTTCTCCAGTTTCTACGAGAACTGCCCGATCCTGGCGGCAGAAAGCCCTGAACAACAGCAAAGCCGTCTGCGCCTCGCCGCCCTGACCGGTCGCACCCTCAAGCAAGGCCTGCAGTTGCTGGGTCTGGACACTCTGGAGCGTATGTAAGTTGGCCGTTAAAAAGAAACCTGCTCCCAAGCGCGGCGCCAGCCGGTATCAGGCACCCGCGAAGACGCCGATTCCGGGTTGGGTGTGGATGGCGATCGGCCTGACCGTCGGCGCTTTCGTTGTTTTTCTGATGAAGCTCGAACCCGGCAGTGGCGACGATATCAAGCGCGTCAAGGCTGAAGCCAAGGCCGCGAAGATCGCCGAAGCGAACAAGACGCCGCCCAGCCCGACCGCGCCCGTGAAGCCGAAGTACGACTTCTACACGCTGTTGCCTGAGTCGGAAGTCATCGTGCCGAATGAAGCGGTGCCAGAGAAGACGCCACCGGTCGTTGCGCCAAGCACGCCGGTTACGCCTGAAGTGGCCGCGAAGATCGACACGGCTCGTGCCCAGGCGGCACTCAGCGGTCTGACGCCACCGCCAGCGCCTCCGGTGGCCAAGCCGGCGGCCGTGACGACGTTCTTCCTGCAAGCGGGCTCGTTCCGCAAACAGGCCGACGCCGAAAAAGTGCGCGCGCAGATTATTCTGCTGGGGCAAACCTCGACCGTGGAGTCGGGCACGGTGAAGGATGAAACCTGGTACCGCGTGCTGGTCGGCCCGTTCAGCAACCGCGAACAGCTGACCATCGCGCAGAAGCAACTGGCGGGCGGCGGCTTCAGCAACCTGCTCCTGCAACAGCGCCAGGCTCGCTAGGGCACTGTCGCCCACCGCAGGACCAACGATCGGTCCCGCTCCACGCGGGCACGATCAGTTGTAGGAGTGAGCTTGCTCGCGATGACATTGGCACATCCAACATAATGGGTGCCTGATTCACCGCAATCGCGAGCAAGCTCACTCCTACACAAACTTGAAGCAACCTGACGCACCGCCATTCATCCCTCAACCCACTCAACGGTTGAAATACCCGCCCCCACCCCCATATGAGTTTCCATCAGGGCATTTTCGCCCCGCAGCGTGGAGACTCTCCCCTTGACCACCATCGTTTCAGTGCGCCGCCAAGGCAAAGTCGTCATGGCCGGTGACGGCCAGGTTTCCCTGGGCAATACCGTCATGAAAGGCAACGCCAAGAAAGTCCGGCGCCTTTACCACGGCCAGGTCATCGCCGGTTTCGCAGGCGCCACCGCTGACGCCTTCACCCTGTTCGAGCGCTTCGAAGCCCAACTGGAAAAGCACCAGGGTCACCTCATTCGCGCCGCCGTAGAGCTGGCGAAAGAATGGCGTACCGACCGCTCGCTCAGCCGCCTTGAAGCCATGCTGGCCGTTGCCAACAAAGACGCCTCGCTGATCATTACCGGTAACGGCGACGTGGTTGAGCCCGAAGATGGCCTGATCGCCATGGGTTCCGGCGGTGCCTTTGCCCAGGCCGCAGCCCGCGCGCTGCTGCTGAAGACCGAACTCTCTGCCCGTGAAATCGCCGAAACCGCCTTGCACATTGCCGGCGACATCTGCGTCTTCACTAACCACAACATCACCATTGAGGAGCAGGACCTCGCCGAGTAAGCCTGAGGTAATGGCCGCCATTCATCGCGGCCTGCCCGACTTGCACTCTGCCGAGGACCGTTGAAAACCATGTCCATGACTCCCCGTGAAATCGTCCACGAACTCAATCGCCATATCATCGGCCAGGACGATGCCAAGCGCGCCGTCGCCATCGCCCTGCGTAACCGCTGGCGCCGGATGCAGCTGCCTGAAGAGCTGCGCGTCGAAGTCACCCCCAAGAACATTCTGATGATCGGCCCGACCGGCGTCGGTAAAACCGAGATCGCCCGTCGTCTGGCCAAGCTCGCCAACGCGCCTTTCATCAAAGTCGAAGCGACCAAGTTCACCGAAGTCGGCTACGTGGGTCGCGATGTCGAGTCGATCATCCGTGATCTGGCTGACGCGGCGATGAAGCTGCTGCGTGAACAGGAGATCACCAAGGTCCGCCACCGCGCTGAAGACGCCGCCGAAGAGCGCATTCTCGACGCCCTGCTGCCACCGGCGCGCGCGGGCTTCAACGAAGACGCGACATCGGGCAGTGATTCCAACACCCGTCAGTTGTTTCGCAAGCGCCTGCGCGAAGGTCAGCTGGACGACAAGGAAATCGAGATCGAGGTCGCGGAAATGGGCGGCGTCGATATTTCCGCGCCGCCGGGCATGGAAGAGATGACCAACCAGCTGCAGAGCCTGTTTGCCAACATGGGCAAGGGCAAGAAGAAAAGCCGCAAGCTGAAAGTCAAAGACGCGATGAAGATGGTTCGCGATGAAGAAGCGGGCCGTCTGGTCAACGACGAAGAGCTGAAAGTGCAAGCGCTGGAAGCGGTCGAGCAGCACGGCATTGTGTTCATCGACGAGATCGACAAAGTGGCCAAACGCGGCAATGTCGGCGGCGCCGATGTTTCACGCGAAGGCGTTCAGCGCGACCTGCTGCCGCTGATCGAAGGCTGCACCGTCAACACCAAGCTGGGCATGGTCAAGACCGATCACATCCTGTTCATCGCGTCCGGCGCGTTCCACCTGAGCAAGCCGAGCGATCTGGTGCCTGAACTGCAGGGTCGTCTGCCGATTCGCGTCGAGCTCAAAGCGCTGAGCCCGCAGGATTTCGAACGCATCCTGACCGAACCCCATGCCTCGCTGACCGAGCAATACCGCGAGCTGTTGAAGACCGAAGGCCTGAACATTGCGTTCCTGCCGGATGGCATCAAGCGTCTGGCCGAGATCGCCTGGCAGGTCAACGAGAAGACCGAGAACATCGGTGCGCGTCGCTTGCATACGCTGCTTGAGCGGTTGCTGGAAGAGGTTTCTTTCAGTGCCGGTGATCTGGCGGGTGCGCAGGATGGCGGGACGATTCAGATCGACGCTGAGTACGTGAACAGCCACTTGGGTGAGCTGGCGGAAGACGAAGATCTGTCGCGTTATATCCTTTAAAGCAGCTGCAAGCGGTTAGCTTCAAGCGGCAAGCAGATTTCACTGGCTGCACGAATCTGCTTCGCTTGGAGCTTGTAGCTTGTAGCTTGTAGCTTGTAGCTTTGTAGCTTGTAGCTGAGATTACCTCTATGACCCGCATTCCCACCGCTGTCCAGCTGCACAAAGCGTCGAAAGTCCTCAGCCTGAAATACGGGCCGGACGAGGAATACCGCCTGCCGGCGGAATTTCTGCGTGTGCACTCGCCTTCGGCGGAGGTGCAGGGCCATGGGAACCCGATTTTGCAGTTCGGCAAGCTGGGCGTCGGGCTTACCAAAGTGGAACCCGCCGGCCAGTACGCGCTGAAGCTGACCTTTGACGACGGTCATGACAGCGGTTTGTTTACTTGGGAATACCTGGAGCAACTGGCGCAACGCCAGGCGCAACTGTGGGAGGAGTACCTGGCCGAGCTCAAGGCCGCCGGCAAATCCCGCGACCCTTCCGAGCAAGTCATCAAGCTGATGCTCTAGCCGTCGCTCCAGACGTCAGGCGGTCAGCACCTTGTCCAGCTGCCGTTCAACTTCCGACTGAATCGAACCGCTCATGGCGGAGAGGAAGAAGTTGAGATCGATGTTCACCCGCACCCATTCATCTTCGACCGCGACAGTGCCCTTGGCGCCCTTGCCTTCCAGGGCCACGGTGTCGCCTGTCCACTCGTGCTCGATGCCGTACTTGTCGGACAGTTTCTGCAGCATGATCTCAGCCTTGTCGCGGGCCTTTTCCTTTCCCAGCGTGTGCTGGCGTTCCACGGTAATTCTGGCCACTGACGGGCTCCTGCTTCGGCTTAAATCGTCGACGCACTATACCAGCGGCCCGAAGCGAAGAAACTGTTGGCCGTGCGCCTTGTCAAGACAAAGCCAGCCCCGACGATTAGAATGGCGCCACTTTATTCCGGTGACAGCGATATGAATGATCCGCGCAAAGGCAGCGATGCCGAACCCATCACCCACTTCGGTTACAAAAACGTACCGGAAAGCCAGAAGGCCGAGAAAGTCGCCGAGGTATTTCACTCCGTCGCGGCCAAATATGACCTGATGAACGACGTACTGTCCGGCGGCATGCATCGCCTCTGGAAGCGCTTCACCATCGAACTGTCCGGCGTTCGCAGCGGCAACCGCGTGCTCGACATCGCAGGCGGCACCGGTGATCTGGCGAAGAAGTTCTCCCATCTTGTCGGCCCGACCGGTGAGGTCGTACTGGCTGACATCAATGCATCGATGCTCAAGGTCGGTCGTGACCGCCTGCTGGATCGCGGAGTGGCCGGCAACATCAAGTTCGTCCAGGCCGACGCTGAAAAGCTGCCGTTCCCTGACAACCACTTCGACTGCGTGACCATCGCCTTCGGCCTGCGCAACGTGACGCACAAGGAAGACGCCATCAGCTCCATGCTGCGGGTGCTCAAGCCGGGTGGTCGTTTGCTGGTGCTGGAATTCTCCAAGCCCACCAGCAAAGTCATGTCCAAGATCTACGACGCCTACTCGTTCGCTTTCATGCCGCTGGCCGGCAAGCTGATCACCAACGATTCGGAAAGCTACCGCTATCTGGCAGAGTCGATCCGCATGCACCCTGATCAGGAAACCCTGAAGTCAATGATGGTCCAGGCCGGTTTCGACCGAGTGACCTACCACAACATGACCTCCGGCATCGTGGCGCTGCACCGGGGCATCAAACCCTGATGCTGATCAACGGCTTGCTCGCCAGTGCCGAACACGGCATCAACCGCGTGCTGCGCATGGACAGCACCGCCTTGCCGCGCCTTGACCGGCTGAGCGGCAAGGTCATCGCGATCGAGTGCACCAGCCCGACGTTTCATCTGCACGTGCTGCCCGGCGACGACGGCCTGATGCTGGCGGCGAACTGGGAAGGCGGTGCTGATGTGACCCTGCGCGCGCCCGCTGCGAGCCTGATGCGCCTGGCGATGAGCAAAGACAAAAATGCCGTGCTGCACAGCCCGGAAGTCGAGCTGGAGGGCGAAAGCGCCGTGCTGCTTGAGCTGGTGGGCGTGCTGCAGGACCTGGACCTCGATTGGGAGTACGAGCTGCAACGCTGGCTCGGCCCTGTCGCGGCGCCCCTGATCGGCGGGCACCTGCGCAACAGCGCGCGCTGGACCCGCGACAGCGCGGCCAGCCTCAGCCACAACCTGGCCGAATACCTGGCCGAAGAATCCCGCACGCTGGTCGGCAAACGCGAGGCCGAAGCCCGCTTCGCCGAACTGGATCAGACCAAACAAGACCTGGAACGCCTCGAAGCCCGCTTCGAGCGTCTGGCCCACTCCCTCACATCCAGCGATAACGCATGAGCCTGCTTGCCGTCCGCCGCCTGTTTCGCATCCAGCGTGTCGTAATCCGTTACCGCCTCGATGACCTGTTGTTCGCCCTGCCCTTGCCGTGGTGGCTGCTGGCTGTGCGCTTCGTGCTGCCATGGCGCTGGTTGTCGCGGCGCAAGAACGAACTGAGCCGTGGTGCCCGTCTGCGACTGGCGTTGCAGGACCTGGGGCCGATTTTCATCAAGTTCGGGCAGTTGCTGTCCACCCGGCGGGATCTGCTGCCTGAAGACGTGGCCGACGAGCTGATGATGCTGCAGGACCGCGTGCCGCCGTTCGACTCGGCCAAAGCCGTGGCGCTGATCGAGTCGCAGCTGGGCGCGAAGATCAGCGAAGTGTTCAGCCGTTTCGATGTGGCCCCGCTCGCCTCTGCTTCTGTCGCTCAAGTCCACGCCGCGCGCCTGAAGACTGGCGAGGAGGTGGTGGTAAAGGTCGTACGGCCAGGCTTGAAGCCGATCATCGGTTCCGATCTTGCGTGGCTGTTCATTCTGGCAAAGATTGCCGAGCGTGTTTCCGCAGACGCCCGCCTGCTGCACCCGGTGGACGTGGTCGCCGATTACGAAAAAACCATCTACGACGAGCTCGACCTGCTGCGCGAGGCGGCCAACTCCAGCCAGCTGCGCCGCAACTTCGAGGGCTCGCCCATGCTCTACGTGCCGCAGGTCTACTGGGACTGGTGCCGGCCGAAGGTGTTGGTCATGGAGCGCATTTACGGCGTGCAAGTGACCGATCTGGCGACCCTCGCCGATCAGCGCACCGACATGAAGAAGCTGGCGGAGCGCGGCGTCGAGCTGTTCTTCACCCAGGTTTTTCGTGACAGCTTTTTCCACGCCGACATGCACCCCGGCAATATTTTCGTCAGCACGGTCACGCCGTGGGATCCCCAGTACATCGCCATCGACTGCGGAATTGTGGGCAGTCTGACCCCTGAGGATCAGGACTACCTGGCGCGCAACCTGTTTGCCTTCTTCAAGCGCGACTACCGCCGTGTGGCTCAGCTGCACATTGACTCGGGCTGGGTGCCGGCCGAGACCAAGCTGAATGAATTCGAAGCGGCCATCCGTACGGTGTGCGAACCGATATTCGAGAAGCCCCTGAAAGACATTTCCTTTGGCCAGGTACTGATGCGCCTGTTCCAGACCGCTCGCCGCTTCAACATGGAAGTGCAGCCGCAACTGGTGCTGCTGCAAAAGACGCTCCTCAATATCGAAGGCCTCGGCCGTCAGCTGTACCCGGAGCTGGATCTCTGGGCGACTGCGCAGCCGTTCCTCGAACGCTGGATGCGCGAGCGCGTCAGCCCGAAAACCCTGCTGGGCAACCTGCAGTCCCAGGTTGAACAGATTCCGCATCTGGCCAACATGACCCGGGATTTGCTCGAGCGCCTGTCGCAGCCCCATCGCCACGATCCGCCCCCGCCCTACCGGCGCGATGGCGATCATTGGGCCCTTCGGCTGCTCGGCGCGGGCCTGCTGGCCGGCGGCGTGCTGCTGGCAATCACCCATACCCAGACCGGCGCAGCGCTGAACACCCTGAGTGCCTGGCCTGCCTTGCTGATGCTGGCGGCAGGCGTCTATCTGGTTGTTCGCCGATAGCCATCGGCGCAAGCCGCTGGCACACTAACCCTCCCCTGGAACGGCCGGAGCCGATGATGAAAGACTGGCTGGACGAGATTAAGTGGGACAAGGACGGCCTGGTGCCCGCCATCGCACAGGACCACAAGACCGGTCGCGTGCTGATGATGGCGTGGATGAACCGTGAAGCCTTGAGCCTGACTGCCAGCGAACAGCGCGCTATCTATTGGTCACGTTCGCGTGGCAAGTTGTGGCGAAAGGGCGAAGAGTCGGGCCACGTGCAGAAGCTTCATGAGCTGCGTCTGGACTGTGATGCCGACGTCATTATCCTGATGGTCGAGCAAATTGGCGGCATCGCTTGCCATACCGGCCGCGAGAGCTGCTTCTACCGCGTCTACGATGATGCTGGCTGGAAGACCGTGGACCCGGTACTCAAAGATCCGGAAGCCATTTACCAAGCAGGACACTGAACATGACTGATACCTTGTCACGCCTTGCCGAGGTGCTCGAATCACGCAAGGGCGCGGCTGCCGACTCGTCATACGTCGCCAGCCTGTATCACAAGGGACTGAACAAGATTCTGGAGAAGGTCGGCGAAGAGTCGGTCGAAACCATAATCGCTGCCAAGGACGCTGCCATCAGCGGTGACTGCAGTGATGTCGTCTACGAAACCGCCGACTTGTGGTTCCACAGCATGGTGATGCTTGCCCAGTTGGGCCAACACCCGCAAGCCGTGCTCGATGAGCTGGACCGCCGTTTCGGCCTGTCCGGCCACGCCGAGAAAGCATCTCGCTCGGCGGAATAAACACAGGGGCTGCGGCCCGAAATTTCTTGTGAGGAACGCGTTATGGGCATTTTTGACTGGAAACACTGGATCGTCATTCTTGTGGTTGTCGTGCTGGTCTTCGGCACCAAGAAACTCAAGAATCTGGGGACTGACGTGGGTGAGTCGATCAAGGGCTTTCGCAAGGCCATGAATGACGACGACAAACATCCGGAAGAGCCAACCGTGCAGCCGCCGGTTCAGCCACAGCCAACCGCGCAGCCTGTCCCTCCGACTCAGCCGCTGCACCAGCCGCACACCATCGACGCTCAGGCGCAACGAGTCGAAGACCCCCTCCGCAAAGACTAGGTCGTGACGCATGTTTGGTATCAGCTTTTCTGAACTGCTGCTGGTCGGCCTCGTTGCCCTGCTGGTCCTGGGGCCCGAGCGTCTGCCGGGCGCAGCACGGACGGCCGGGCTCTGGATCGGCCGCCTGAAACGCAGCTTCAATGCGATCAAACAGGAAGTTGAGCGCGAAATCGGCGCTGACGAGATTCGGCGTCAGCTGCACAACGAGCATATCCTTTCGCTGGAAGAGGAAGCTCGCAAGATCATGCAGCCACAGCAACCGCCTGCAGCGCCTGTAGCCCCCGCGACACCGGCACCGGCTGAACCCGCTGCCGAGACGCCGATTCCACCGGCTCCGGCCTCTACAGCGCCGGTCATGGGTGCGGCCTCACCGGCCCAGAGCGCCGACATTGGCCCGGCCGCTCCGGCGGAAAGCGCGTCGGTTACGCCGCCGCCCGTTCATGTCGAGCCTGCTGCGCCTGCACCTTCGCCTGTCGGGCCGGATTCTGCACCCGCACCTGCGCCGGTCATCACCCCTGCGACCGCGGTGCAAAGTGCGCCTTCTGCCAACGATTCGTCACTGCCACCACGAGCCCCATGAGCGAAATCCCGGAAAACGACCAGCAAATGCCGCTGGTCTCGCACCTGACAGAACTGCGCTCTCGCCTGCTGCGCTGCGTGCTGGCGATCTTCGTGATCTTCGGCGCGCTGTTCTACTTCACCCAGAAGATCTACACCTTCGTTTCGGCCCCGCTGCGCAAGTTTCTGCCTGACGGCGCCACGATGATCGCGACCGATGTGGCCTCGCCGTTCATCACGCCGTTTAAGCTGACGATGATGGTGGCGCTGTTTCTGGCGATGCCGGTGATCCTGTATCAGATCTGGGGCTTCATTGCGCCAGGTTTGTACAAGCACGAAAAGCGCGTGGCAGTGCCGCTGCTGATCTCCAGCATCATCCTGTTCTACGCCGGGATGGCGTTTGCCTACTTCCTGGTCTTCCCGCTGATCTTCCACTTCTTCGCCAGCGTCACGCCGGAAGGCGTGTCGATGATGACGGACATCGCCAGTTACCTGGACTTCGTCATGACGCTGTTCCTGGCATTCGGGGTCGCGTTCGAGATTCCGGTGGCGGTTGTGCTGCTGGTGTGGATCGGCATCGTCGACGTCAAATACCTGAAGAAGATTCGCCCGTACGTGGTGATTGGCTGCTTCGTGGTCGGCATGATCCTCACCCCGCCGGACATCTTTTCCCAGACCCTTCTGGCTGTGCCAATGTGGCTGCTGTTTGAAATCGGCGTGCTGTGCAGTTCGATGATCACCAAGCGCGGCGATCATGAAGACGACGAGAAAGCCGAAGACGAACAGAGCCAACCGCCAGCGACCCAGCCGTGAACCTGCTGTTGCTTGAGGACGCCGACTTCATCGCGGCGGATCGGGTCGTGCTGCGTGATCGGCGCCTCAAGCACATGCAGGAAGTGCATCGCAGCGAAGTCGGCGACAGCCTGCGGGTCGGTCGAGTGAACGGCTTGCTGGGCAGTGCGCAATTGCTGCGTCTGGAAACTCGTGAAGCCGAGCTTTCGGTGAGCTTCGAGCACGCCCCGCCGGCCAAACTCCCCCTGACGCTGATCCTCGCCCTGCCGCGCCCGAAAATGCTGCGTCGGGTGTTTCAGACCGTGGCGACGATGGGTGTCCCCCGAGTCATCCTGGTCAACAGTTACCGCGTCGAAAAAAGCTTCTGGCAGACGCCCTTTCTGGAGCCGGCTGCCATTCGCGAGCAGTTGATTCTCGGACTGGAGCAGGCCCGGGACAGCGTGCTGCCTGAGATCGTCATCGAGAAGCGCTTCAAGCCGTTCGTTGAGGACCGCCTTCCCGCTGTGGTTGAAGGGACGCTGGGATTGGTCGGCCATCCGGGTGATTTCCCCGCCTGCCCACGCGCGGTCGAGCAGCCCGTCACCCTGGCCATCGGCCCCGAAGGCGGCTGGATTCCATACGAAGTTGATTTGCTGCAGGCCTCGGGGCTGAATCCAGTCCAGTTGGGTGCGCGGATCCTGCGCGTTGAAACCGCCGTGACCGCGCTACTCGCCCGATTGTTCTAGAACATGGCGACACCGATTCCCCCACAGACATAGAACCTGTGGGAGCGAGCTTGCTCGCGAAGGCTCAGTTTCAGTCACCCGAGAACGTTACTGACTGTCCCGGCCTCGTCCTGAGCACGCTCAGTCCCACACACGGCCCATGTCTGCTGCTCCGCCGCGCGGTGTCAGAACGGCGGGCAATGTCCTTGCCCCCCCCGAGCTACCTCCCGTCCTCATCAAGCACTTCAGTTTGCCGCGCGACAGCCGATGCACAAGCGTCTATAAAAAAATTCGCAGGAATTATCATGTCTCGCTGGTTTACCCAACGCCTTGGAAATATGAGCGTCCGTCTCAAACTGGGTGTCGGTTTCGGCCTTGTGCTGTTGCTGACGCTACTTATCACGGCGACGGGCTGGTCCAGCGTGAAGGCGGTGATCGAGCGTGGCGACAAGCTGGGGATGATCTCGCAGATCAGTGAGCGGACGATGGATCTGCGCACGGCAGGCATGGTGTATGAGGCTCAATACACCGCTGAAGCCGCGACGGCGGTCATGACCGCGCTGGACAAGCTCGACGCTGACCTGAAAACCGGCCAGAGCATGGTCAAAGGCATCGGCGATCTCAAACTGATGGACGCTCAGGCTCAGGCCGCCAGCGAATACCGCCGTGCCTTTGGCGACATGACCAAAGCGATCCAGACCCGCGAAGCCAGCCGAACCAACTTGGGCGCGTCCGCCGACGCCGCTGTCGATACCGTCAACCAGATCGAACAGGCGTTGCTGCAGCACGACAACATCCTGCAATTCAACAGCGCGGTGGATGTCAGCAAACAGATCCAGCAGGCACGCTTCCAGGTGCGCGGTTACACCTTCAGTGGCAAACCGGATTTCGAAAAGAACGCCACCGCCGCCATCGATGAAGCCATCGTCGGGGTCAACACGCTGGCCGGCGACGTTTCCTCCCAGTACATCCCGCAGCTGCAAAAGGCCAACCTGGCGCTCAAAGGCTATCGCGACGCTGTCGGCCAATACCGTGAAGCGCAACTGGTCAGCGTTCAGGCCCTCGCCAAGATGACCGAGCTGGGGCAACAGCTGCTGGACGCCAGCGAACAACTGAACATTTCGCAAAACGCCAAACGCGAGGCAGACACCCGCCAGGCCCAATCGACCCTTGGCATTGCCACGATAGTGGCCCTGATCCTCGGTGTTTTCGCCGCCTGGGTCATCACCCGCCAAATCACGGTGCCGCTGGGGCAGACGCTTGTTGCGGTCGAGCGCGTGGCGTCCGGTGATCTGACCCACAACTTGAGCGTCGACCGGCGCGACGAGCTTGGCCAGTTGCAGGGCAGCATCCAGCGCATGACGGTGGAGCTGCGCCAATTGATCGGCGGCATCGGCGAAGGCGTGACCCAGATCGCCAGCGCGGCCGAAGAGCTGTCGGCGGTCACTGAGCAGACCAGTGCCGGGGTCAACAGCCAGAAGGTCGAGACCGATCAGGTAGCGACGGCGATGCACGAGATGACCGCCACGGTGCAGGAAGTGGCGCGTAACGCCGAAGAAGCGTCCGAGGCCGCCGTAGCCGCTGACCTCCAGGCGCGTGAGGGCGACAAGGTCGTCAACGAGGCCATCGCGCAGATCGAGCTTCTCGCGACCGAAGTCGGTCACTCCACCGAGGCGATGGCCGAACTCAAGCGCGAGAGCGACAAGATCGGCAGCGTCCTCGACGTGATCAAGTCCGTTGCGCAACAAACCAACCTCCTTGCCCTGAACGCGGCCATCGAGGCCGCCCGGGCGGGTGAGGCCGGTCGCGGATTCGCTGTGGTCGCAGACGAAGTGCGCAGCCTCGCGCAACGCACGCAGAAATCCACGGAAGAGATCGAAGAGCTGATTTCCGGCTTGCAGAACGGCACCCGGCAAGTCGCGACGATCATGGACAACAGCCGCGAACTGACGGTCAGCAGCGTCGAACTGACCCGCCGCGCCGGCACCTCACTGGAAAACATCACCCGGACCGTGTCTGCGATTCAATCCATGAACCAGCAGATCGCCGCCGCGGCCGAGGAGCAAAGCGCTACGGCCGAAGAGATCAACCGCAGCGTGCTCAACGTGCGCGACGTGTCGGAACAGACCTCCGCCGCCAGCGAGGAAACCGCCGCGTCGAGCGTCGAGCTGGCGCGACTGGGCAGCCATCTGCAAGGGCTGGTGAGTCGCTTCCGGATCTGATCCGCTTGCCCGGCTCGCACCCGCATCAGCCACCGGCCTGCCGGCAAAGCCTCCAATAGGGGCGGAATCTGTGACACGCGTCACCCCTTCCCGCCCCTCGGAAATCTCCTACGACCTGATCAGGTCACGCCTCCGCCTCCCCTGCCGATGCGCGTTTATCGCCCATCCGCAGGAGACGCATCATGTTGCAACGCATCAACCGGGCGCTGGCCAACACCAGCGTCAAACTCAAACTCTCGCTGGGCTTTGGCCTGGTTCTGCTTCTGACCCTGGCCATTACCCTGACCGGGTGGCATGGGCTCGACACGATGATCGAGCGCTCGGAGTCACTGACCTCCATCGCTCAGCTCAACGCGATGACCAAGGACCTGCGCGCCGAGCGCATCGTCTTTCGGGTCGAAAACACTGCTGACAGCGCCTCGCGCGTCGTTGCCCGCATCAATGAAATCGAAGCGCATCTGGTGGTGCTGCGCGACGATACTCCTCCCGCCGACATTCTCAAGCTGCTCAACAGCCAAAGCGACACGGTCAGGGCGCTCGAAGCCACCTTTGCCGATCTGACCACGCTGTTGAGTGCGCGAGCCGACTCGCGTGCGCAGCTGGCGGTTCTCTCGGACGAGGCGATCAAGTCCATCGGCCAGGTGGAAAGCGAGGTCTTGAAAGCCGTCAGCCAAGAGCAGGACAGCAGCGAGCGCCTCGGGGAGTTCACCAACATCCAGCAATTGCGCGGGCAGGTGCAAAATGCCCGTTATGAAGTCCAGGCGTATGTGTTCAGCGGTAAAGAGTCCTATGAAATTGCCGCCATTACCGCCATCGACGAAGCGCTGAAGGAGGTCGAGCAGATCGCCAGCGATCAAGCCGATGGCAACGTCAGTGAATTGCTCACGGCGCGTAAGACGCTGCTCAAGTACCGCGAGCACATGGGCCAGTTCAAAGACCTGCAGGTCAAGGTTGAAGCGGCCCAGGAGTCCATGGAGGCGCTGAGCGAGAGCCTGCTCACCTCGACCGGCGAGATCACTGCGCTGCAAGGCCAGCGGCGTGATGCCGAAGCCACTCAGTCGCGGCAGACGCTCAGTGGCGTGGCCGGGTTGGCAATGCTCCTTGGCCTGCTCGCGGCGTGGCTGATCACCCAGCAGATCATCGCGCCGCTACGGCTGACCTTGAGTGCGGCGGCGCGCATCGCCAACGGTGATCTCAGTCAGGACCTGGAGCTCGGCCGCCGCGACGAGATGGGCATGCTTCAGCGCAGCATGCAGGAGATGACCCTGAGCCTGCGCAAGCTCATCAGTGGCATCAGCGACGGCGTGACCCAGATCGCCAGCGCGGCCGAGCAACTGTCCGCTGTCACGGCGCAGACCAGCGTGGGCGTCAACAGTCAGAAAGACGAAACGGACTGCGTTGCGACGGCGATGAACGAGATGACCTCAACCGTGATGGAAGTGGCCCGCAATGCCGAAGAAGCCAGCGAGGCGGCGCGGCACGCTGATCAGCAGGCGCGGGACGGCGACAAGGTGGTCAACGACGCCATCGCGCAGATCGAGCGCCTGGCGCTGGAGGTGAATAATTCCACCGAAGCCATGGGCAAGCTGAAGCTGGAGAGCGACAAGATCGGCGGTGTCCTCGACGTCATCAAGTCAGTGTCGCAGCAGACCAATCTGCTGGCCTTGAACGCCGCAATCGAAGCCGCCCGGGCAGGCGAAGCGGGACGCGGTTTTGCGGTCGTTGCCGATGAGGTTCGCGGACTGGCCCAGCGCACCCAGGAATCCACCGAGGAAATCGAAGTGCTTATCGCGGCGCTGCAAAGCGGCACCCAGCAAGTGGTGATGACCCTCGATGCCAGCCGAACCCTCACCGACAGCAGCGTGGAGTTGAGTCGCCAGGCCGGCAGCGCGCTGGGACACATCACACGGACGGTGTCGACGATTCAGACGATGAACCAGCAGATCGCCGCGGCGGGCGAGGAACAGAGCAGCGTGGCGGAGCAGATCAACCGCAGTGTGCTGAACGTTCGGGATGTGTCCGAGCAAACCGCAGCGTCCAGCGAGGAGACGGCCGCGTCGAGCATCGAACTGGCGCGGCTGGGTGTGCAGCTGCAGGAGATGGTCGGGAAGTTTCGGGTGAGTTAAGGCGAAACCGGCTGCGACGTCCAGTTGTAGGACCGGCTTTAGCCGGGAAGGCGTGTGCATTCACACCGCAGAACTAATAGCACGCGCGCTGGCCTCTTCCCGGCTAAAGCCGGTCCTACTACACAAGGGCCCGGCCCAAACAAAAACGCCGCCGAAGATCACTCTTCGGCGGCGTTTTGTTCAGCGTATGAATCAGGCGTTGACGAGGGTCGCGTCATTCACATGGGTCGCTGGCTGCAAAGGCAGCAGCGGCGCATGGGGATCGGCTTCCACCGACGCGCGCCAGGCATTGAGCCAAGCGGAATTGCCTTCGCTCCAGACCAGTTCGTGCAACCGAGCCAGCGCAACCGGATCGCTCAGCAATTGCAGGCGTTCGTGGTTGTTCAGCAGCTCAGGGCCACCCTTGATCGCGTGACGCACACGCTCGACACGCATCCACTCGATCGGCTCGGCCTCGCGATGGCGAGAAGTCGCCAGCGCGCAGGCCAAGGCGTTCTGCTGTGGATCGACCACGGCGCGAACAAAGCCGTCGTTCAGCGCATGCCAACGGTTCTCGTGGGTGTACTGATCAGTGGATATCAGCTCTTGCGGTGGCGTGTGCTCTTCCGGAATCAGGAACAGCTTGGTGTCGCGCGCCTTCAAGCCCAGGTTCGTGCGGCTGGAAATCACAGACACCGGGATCGACAGCATCAACGAACCCACGATCGGCACCAGCCACCACAGGAAGCTCGGGTTCAGCCAGGCCACCAGCAGCGCCCAGCAGAAGCCCAGCAGCGTCTGCGGCCCGTGACGCTTGACCGCTTCGCTCCACGGCGTCGAGTCATCATCACGCTGCGGCGAGTTCCACGTCGCAGCCCAGCCCAGGAACGCGGCCAGTACGAAGCGGGTGTGGAAGATCATGCGCACCGGCGCCAGCAGCATGGAAAACAGCATTTCCAGCAGCATCGACAGGGTGACCTTGATGCGGCCACCAAACCCGGTTGCGCCCTTGGCCCAGATCAGGATCACACTGAGCAGTTTCGGCAGGAACAACAGCACGACGGTCGTGGAGAACAACGCAACGGCTTTTTCCGGGTGCCACTGTGGCCACAACGGATACAGCTGGCGCGGTTCCATGAAGTACGTCGGTTCCATCAGCGTGTTCACCGCCAGCAGCGCGGTCGACAGCACCAGGAAGAAGAACCATAACGGAGCCGACAGATAGGACATCACGCCGGTCAGGAACACCGCACGGTGCACCGGGTGCATGCCTTTCACCAGGAACAGGCGGAAGTTCATCAGGTTACCGTGGCACCAGCGACGGTCACGCTTGAGCTCATCCAGCAGGTTCGGCGGCAGCTCTTCGTAACTGCCCGGCAGGTCGTAGGCAATCCACACGCCCCAGCCGGCACGGCGCATGAGCGCGGCTTCGACGAAGTCGTGGGATAGAATAGCGCCGGCAAAAGCACCTTTCCCCGGCAGCGGCGCGAGGGCGCAGTGCTCGATGAACGGTTTCATTCGGATGATCGCGTTATGACCCCAGTAGTGGGATTCACCCAACTGCCAGAAGTGCAGGCCGGCGGTGAACAACGGGCCGTACACCCGGGTCGCGAACTGCTGCATGCGTGCATACAGCGTGTCCATGCCCGAGGCACGCGGCGCGGTCTGGATGATACCGGCGTCCGGCGTCGCTTCCATCAAACGCACGAGGCTGGTAAGGCATTCGCCGCTCATGACCGAGTCAGCGTCAAGCACGACCATGTAGCGGTATTCACCGCCCCAGCGACGGCAGAAGTCATCGAGGTTACCGCTCTTGCGCTTAACGCGACGGCGGCGACGACGATAGAAGATCTTGCCGAAACCACCGGTTTCACGGCACACGTCGAGCCAGGCTTGTTGCTCGGCCACACAGATGTCGGTTTCGTTGGAGTCGCTGAGAATGAAGAAGTCAAAGCGGTCCAGATCGCCTGTAGCTTTGACCGACTCGAACGTCGCCCGCAGACCGGCGAATACGCGAGGCACGTCTTCGTTGCAGATCGGCATCACAAGCGCAGTGCGCGCGCCCGCTTCAATCGGCTCATTGCCCGCGCTTGCACCGGAAATACGGTACTTGTCGTGGCCAGTGAGCAGTTCGAGGAAGCCCATCAGCGCGGTCCAGAAACCGGCCGACACCCAGCAGAACAGAATCCCGAACAACAGAAGGATGCTGGTCTGCAGCGCATACGGCATGACCTGAACAGCGGTCTGCCACAGGGTTTGATGACTGATTTCGTCGAATGAAACCAGTGACCAGCCCTGATACGGCAGGATGCCCTTCATGTAGAAGCCGGCGACGATGGTCTGGCCCAGCATGAGGATCAACAGAATGTAGCGACGGATTGAACCGACGGTACGCCAGCGCGCCTTCGGCAGATCGCGTGGCAGATCGTCCTTGGGCGGAGGAGGATTGCTCTTGCCGGTCAGTCGACGCCAGCCGCGGTGCAGGATGTTGGTCCGCCACGGCTCCGGCACGACTTTGGTCCGACGAATCGGCGGCGTGGCTTTCAGGACAACGCGGCCACTGGCGTCGACACTCAGCATCTCGGCTTCGTGCAGCTCATCAGCGGTCGTCAGGGTCAGGCGACGACCCACCGAGGCCTGGGAGGCCTCGGCAGGATCAGCGACGGTTTGCGCCGAAAGGCGTTCGTGCAGCTCAGCGAACGAGGTGCAGCTGGCAAGTTCTGCCCGCTGCGCGTCGGTCATCGGCAGATGCGCCAGGTACTCGCTGAGAGACTCATTCAAAGGCTCTGGCACCGCGTGTGAATTACTCATCGGCTGGCAACTGGTAGCTCCAGGTTTCGGTCAGGATTTGTTGAATCATGGCCGGCCCCTGTTGGGTGGATGCAGCCTCTACCGCTGGCTGCGGGGTCTCTTTCATGCCTTTGTTGGCCTTGGCAGCGTCGCCCAGTGCGGCTTCAGGCTTGGACGCCTCATCCGACTTGGCTTCGGCTACCTTGGTAGCTTCGGCCGACTTGGCGGCATCTTTGCTGTCGGCTTTAGGGCCTTTAGCGTCCTTCATGTCTTTCGCGTCTTTCGCATCGCCGGCCTTCAAGGCATCGGTCTTAACGAGTTCAGCTTTCTCGTCCTTCGGTGCAGCAACCACTGGCGCCGCAGCAACAGCAGCCTTGGCATCAGCCTTGGCGGCCGGCTTCTTGTCCGACTTATCGGCAGTGATGACCGCTGGCTCCTTGCCCGGCTCGGCAGGGGTTTCGCGCAGCAGGTAAGCACGCATCTCAACCGCCTTGCCCGGATCCTTGACCTTCAGGCGAAGCGTCAGACGCCAGCCTTTGGTCACCGGGTTGTAGCGCAGGTTGTTCTCGACCAGATCGGTATTGTCATCGGTGATGACCTGACTGCGGATCGACGGATCTTCGCCCAGCTTGGCGAGGGTCGGGCCAACGAAATCCACCAGATAAGCAACGCTGCCGTCCGGTTGACGAATCAGGTTCGACTGCTTCACGTCACCCGTCGAGCGCAGGGTCTGCTTGACCCAGCCCAGATCTGGCGAGTGAATGGCATCCTCATCCATGGTCCAGTGCAGACGGTAGTTGAAGTCAATCGACTGACCCGGCTCTGGCTGGGTTTCCGGCTTCCAGAACGCAACGATGTTGTCGTTGGTTTCGTCAGCAGTAGGGATCTCGACCAGGTCAACGGTGCCCTTGCCCCAATCGCCCTTCGGCTCGATCCAGGCGCTTGGACGTTTGTCGTAGCGGTCATCCAGATCTTCGTAATGGCTGAAGTTGCGGCCACGTTGCAGCAGACCGAAGCCGCGCGGGTTCTCTACGGAGAAGCTGCTGACCGAGAGGTGTTTAGGGTTGTTCAGCGGGCGCCAGATCCACTCGCCATTGGCTGCCTGGATCGACAGACCGCTGGAGTCGTGCAGCTCGCGACGGTAATTCAGGACTTTCGACGGCTGATTGGCGCCGAACAGGTACATGCTGGTCAGCGGCGCAACGCCCAATTTGCCGACCTTGTCACGCAAGTACATGCGCGACTGGACATCAACCAGTGTGTTGGTGCCCGGACGCAGGGTCAGCTTGTAAGCGCCGGTGGCGCGAGGGGAGTCGAGCAAGGCGAAGATGACCAGATGGTTGTCATCCGGGCTTGGCTTCTCGATCCAGAATTCGGTGAAGCGAGGGAATTCCTCACCTGATGGCATCGCCGTGTCGATCGCCATCCCGCGCGCAGACAAACCGTAAACCTGACCTTTACCGATGACGCGGAAGTAGCTCGCGCCCAGCATGGTCATGATTTCGTCTTGCTTGTCGTCTTTGTTGATCGGGTAGGTGACGCGGAAACCGGCGTAGCCCAGGTTCTCGGTCGACTTGGGATCGAACTTCACGTCACCGAAATCGAAACGAGTCGGGTCGTACTTGATCTCGTTGACGGAGTTGGCGGTGACTTCGTTGATTTTGACCGGGGTGTCGAAGTGCATGCCCTGGTGGTAGAACGACACCTTGAACGGGGTCTTGTCATTCGCCCATTCGGCTTTGTCTTGCAGGAAGCGGATCTTTTGATAGTCCGCGAACTTCATGTCGCGGAATTCGGCCGGAAGATTGCTCTTCGGCGCGGTGAATTTCTGTCCGGCCAGATCTTTGGCCTTTGTCGCCACGTCGTCTAGATCGAACGCCCAGAGCTGACTGGCGCCGAACAGACAAAACAAAGCCGACCCTGCCAGCAGCGCGCTGCGCAAGCGCCCGCCCGGGTTCTTTGGTGCATTACATGGACTAACAATCACGAGCAACCCTCGCCG
This sequence comes from Pseudomonas sp. W2Oct36, assembly GCF_041060465.1. Taxonomy (NCBI): domain Bacteria; kingdom Pseudomonadati; phylum Pseudomonadota; class Gammaproteobacteria; order Pseudomonadales; family Pseudomonadaceae; genus Pseudomonas; species Pseudomonas sp. W2Oct36. The sequence goes on along the minus strand of NZ_JAUERW010000002.1, from coordinate 485,860 downwards.
AAAACAGATGAAGAAACCAACGGCCAGCTATCAAATGCCGGGTTGGCGAGCACTGTTCCGACTCCAAAAGGGGCCAATGATTCCCCAAGCGGTGCCGGACCAGTCTGCGTTTTACCGATTTAACGGGCTTTGGCCCGTCCTTGTAGCGCGCGATTATCCAGTAGCTCGCGTTACAACGCATCAGGGGACGCAAACTATTTATTGCGTTTGAAGCCAGTAAATCCGGGGCCATCAAAAAGACCGGGGCGCTCAGGTTTCAAGCAAAAATGTCACAGGGCCATCATTGATCAGGTGCACCTGCATATCTGCACCAAACTGGCCCGTTTCCACCGTCTCGTGGGAGCTTTTGGCCTTCGTCACCAAATAGCCAAACAGCTCGGCGCCGAGGGCCGGGGGTGCAGCTTTTGAAAAGCTCGGCCGCATCCCGCTCTTGGTATCTGCCGCCAGTGTGAACTGAGAGACCAGCAGTAAGCCGCCATTAACGTCGATTAACGAAAGATTCATCTTCCCGTCGGCGTCACTGAATACCCGATAGTTAAGCAGCTTGTGCAACATCTTGTCGGCGCTGGCCGGCGTGTCTTGAGGCTCGATGCCAATCAGGACCATTAAACCTTGATCAATCGCACCAATGGTCTGGCCGGCAACGTCGACGCGCGCCTGGGAAACGCGCTGAAGCAAGGCCTTCATTTATGCCTCTTCCGGCGGCAGATCCAGCAAACGGCGCGCCACTTCTGACGCCGCCCGCACCAGCGCATCGGTGATGCCCGGCTCGGACGCCGAGTGACCGGCTTCGCGGATGACCTGCAGTTCACTGTTCGGCCACGCCTGGTGCAGCTCCCAGGCGTTGTCCAGCGTGCAGATCATGTCGTAGCGGCCATGGACGATGATGCCCGGCAGATGGGCGATTTTCGGCATGTCGCGAATCAGCTGGTTTTCTTCGAGGAACGCACCATTGGTGAAGTAATGGCATTCGATGCGCGCAATGGACAAGGCGCGATGGGGTTCGGTGAAGCGGTCGACCACCTGCGGGTTCGGACGCAATGTAGCGGTGCGCCCTTCCCATGTGGACCACGCCTTGGCGGCGTGCATCTGGGCGATCTGATCATTGCCGGTGAGGCGTTTGTGGAATGCGCCGAGCACGTCGTGGCGCTCGTCCGGCGGGATCGGCGCCATGTAGTCCTGCCAGTAATCCGGGAACAGCCGGCTCGCGCCTTCCTGGTAGAACCACTTGATGTCCTGGGGCCGGCTCAAAAAGATGCCGCGCAAAATCAAAGCATGGACCCGATCCGGGTGTTTCTGCGCGTAGGCCAGGGAGAGCGTCGAACCCCACGAGCCACCGAACACCACCCATTTGTCGATGCCCAGGTGGGTGCGGATGCGTTCGAGGTCATCGACCAGGTGCCAGGTGGTGTTGTTTTCCAGGCTGGCATGAGGCGTTGAACGACCGCAGCCGCGCTGATCGAAGGTGATGATGCGATAGAGATTAGGATCGAAATAACGGCGGCTCTGTGCATCGCATCCCGAACCCGGCCCCCCGTGAATGAATATGACGGGCAGGCCGTCCGGCGAGCCGCTTTCATCGACATACAGTACATGCGGCTCTTCCACCGCCAGATCGTGCCGGGCGTAAGGTTTGATCTGCGGGTACAAAGTCTGCATAGGTGCTCCAAAAGTCCAGTTCAGGGGCTGCGGTCTATCTGCCGTTGGGCATCATAAACCTGAATCGGCGAATGAACATGCCTGCCTGATTCCGGCCAACTGTTATCCCCTGTGTCACAGGCACATGCCCGCTGACAGCAAAACATGAGCAAGATCAACGCCAGAGTGGAACGATCAATGCAAGGCGTCTCCAGATACGGGGGAATGCGCCAGAGAATTGCCTTCGATGTGCAATGACGGCGAACCGGGGTAGCTTGTTCGAGTCGAACCGAGGGTTGTGCAACCGCGTATTTTCCGTCCGACCGGGAGGAAATAACCAATGACACGCCCTACAGTCAACCCACCCATTTAATCGTCAAACCAACTTGAGGTCGTACCCGATGTCTCCGGAACCCAACGTTCGTGACGCTGAAGTGGCAGCCTTCCGAGAAGCTGTGCTGAACAAACTCGAGTATGCCGTCGGTAAAGACCCCGACCATGCCTTCGACCATGACTGGTTCATGGCCATCGCGCTGGCGACTCGCGACAAAATGGCCGAGCGCTGGATGAACCACACGCGCTACGTCTATCGGCAGGAAAAAAAGCGCGTCTATTACCTCTCCCTCGAGTTCCTTATCGGCCGTCTGATGTTCGACAGCCTGAGTAACCTGGGCATCCTCGAAACCGCGCGCGAAGCGTTGAAAGGCCTGAACGTCGACCTGGAGCAGATTCGCTCGCTGGAGCCTGACGCTGCACTGGGCAACGGCGGCCTCGGTCGTCTGGCCGCCTGCTTCATGGAAAGCATGTCGACCCTCGGCATTGCGGGCCATGGCTACGGCATTCGTTACGAGCACGGCCTCTTCCGTCAGGCCATCGTCGATGGCTGGCAGCAGGAGCAGACCGAGAACTGGCTGGACTTTGGTAACCCGTGGGAATTCGAACGTCCTGAAGTGATTTACCAGATCGGCTTTGGCGGCAGCGTGCAGCCTCTGCTTGATGCAGCCGGCGCACCTGTGCTGGACGCCTCGGGCGAAACCCGTCAGGTCTGGACCGCAGGCGAAACCGTTCGCGCGATTGCTTACGACACGCCGGTCGTGGGCTGGCGCGGCAAAGCGGTGAACACGCTGCGCCTGTGGCGTGCGCGCGCCGTGGAAGACCTGCATCTGGAACGCTTCAACGCCGGCGACCACGTCGGTGCGGTGGCGGAAGTGGTGCGGGCCGAAAGTATTTCCCGTGTGCTGTATCCAAACGACAGCACCGAAGCGGGCCAGGAACTGCGCCTGCGTCAGGAATTCTTCTTCGTCTCGGCGTCGCTGCAGGATTTGCTGCGCCGCCACAAGAACATGGGCTACAGCATCGGCAGCCTGCCGGAACACGTTGCCATCCAGATGAACGACACCCACCCGTCGATCGCCGTGGCGGAGCTGATGCGCGTCCTGATCGACCTGCACGACGTGGAATGGGATGAAGCCTGGCGCATCACCGTCGGCACCCTGGCGTACACCAACCACACGCTGCTGCCTGAAGCGCTGGAAACCTGGTCCGTCGGCCTGATGGAACGCATGCTGCCGCGCCACATGCAGATCATTTACATGATCAACGCCCAGCACATCGACAAGGTCCGCCTGGACTTCAAAGACGATCCTGGCCTGTTCGACCTGTTGCGCGCCGTCTCGCTGATCGAAGAAGACAACGGCCGTCGCGTGCGCATGGGTAACCTGGCGTTCCTTGGCTCACACAGTGTGAACGGTGTGTCGGCGCTGCACACGCAGCTGATGCGCAAGACCGTTTTCGCTCATCTGCACAAGCTGCACCCGGACCGCATCAACAACAAAACCAACGGCATCACCTTCCGCCGCTGGCTGTTCCAGTCCAACCCGCAACTCACTTCCATGCTGGTCAAGGAGCTCGGCGAGCAGGTACTCGACAACCACGAGACCGCGCTGCTGAAACTGGAGCCGCTGGCTGAAGACCCACGATTCCAGCAGGAATTTGCCGCTCAACGCCTGCAAAGCAAACAGGCTCTGGCCACGATCATTCAGGACCGCCTGGGCATCGTGATTAACCCTGAGGCGATGTTTGACGTACAGGTCAAGCGCATCCACGAGTACAAGCGTCAGTTGCTTAACCTGTTCCACACCGTGGCGCTGTATCAGGCCATGCGTGCCGACCCGAGCACCGATTGGGTGCCGCGCGTGAAGATCTTCGGCGGCAAGGCGGCGGCCAGTTATCACTCGGCCAAGCTGATCATCAAGCTGACCAACGACATCGCGCGCACGGTCAACAATGACCCGACGTTGCGGGGCCGTTTGAAAGTGGTGTTCATGCCCAACTACAACGTCAGCCTGGCGGAAAGCATCATTCCGGCGGCGGATTTGTCGGAGCAGATTTCCACGGCGGGCCTGGAAGCGTCCGGCACCAGCAACATGAAGTTCGGCCTCAACGGCGCACTGACCATCGGTACCCTCGACGGCGCCAACGTGGAGATGAGCGAGCAGGTCGGTCTGGAGCACATGTTCATCTTCGGCATGACCTCGCAGGAAGTTGAAGCGCGCAAGCATGCCGGTGAGTTCAACGCGCATCAGGACATCGCAGCGTCCGGGCGTTTGAATGACGTGCTGCAAGCGATCCGGGGCGGGGTGTTCTCGCCGGATGATCCGTATCGCTACGCCGGGCTGATCGATCAGTTGATCAACTACGACCGCTTCTTCGTGTGCGCTGACTTCGAGTCGTACTGGCACGCCCAGGCCAAGGTCGAAGCGCGCTGGCACGATTCGAAAGAATGGTGGCGTTCGGCGGTGCTCAACACTGCGCGCATGGGCTGGTTCTCTTCGGACCGGACCATCCGCGAGTACGCGACCGAAATCTGGAACGCGCTGGATTAAGGGCGCTTGAGGTGATTGTCTCAGCCGAGACGATCACCTTGATGTGACCGCTCGCTCTCGCAGCAAGTACAACTCCTGTGGGAGCTTGCTCGCGAAGACTTACTTTCATTCACCAGAAATGCCTGGCCGGGGACAGATTAATTTACGGTGAAGCGTTGTAAATAAATCAGTCCCCTTCCACCAATCCCCCTTCCTCCGCACTTCCACCGCAGTCCTTTTTTACTTGGCTCCCCTCCCCAACACAAAATGTTTCCCCTTTCCTGATGCCCGATATACTTTTCGCCATCGCCGTTGATCGGCTGAAAAGGGATGTCGTCGCGTGCAATGGATTCTTCTGCTGGCCGGTATGGTGGTCGGAGCGCTTCTTGATGGGTCGCTGTTGGGCGGCGCGGTCGGGGCGGTCATTGGCCTGGCGGCGGGCTTGAGCTTCCGGCTGAGTGCATTGACGCGGGAAACCGCCGTGCAGAAAGCCGAACTTGCCAAGACCCGGCAGGACCTCGACGCCGTACAACAACGCCTCAGCCAGCTGGATTCCGCCGCCGCCCAGTTGCCGGATGCACCCGTGTCCGCGCCGTTGAATGTTCAGCCCATCGCAGACGATGGCCCGGAGCTGCTGTGGGATCTACCGGACCTCGAGCCGGCCGCCTCGGACGTTGGCGATTTGGAATGGAGTCGACCTGCACCGGCGCCATCACCCACAACCCCGAGCTACGCGCCCGCTGCTGCATCCGCCTCCCTGCCCGCTTCAACCCAGCCCGCCCCTGCCGAGCAAAGCCTGTTCGACAGCGCCTTCATGCGCGCAAAAAACTGGCTGCTCGGTGGCAACACCGTGCTGCGGGTCGGCGTCGTATTGCTGTTTCTCGGCCTGGCGTTTCTGCTGCGCTACGCCACCGAAGGCATGGTCGTCCCGATCGAAGCCCGTTATGCCGGTGTCGCGGGGGCAGCCTTGGCGCTGCTGGGGTTGGGTTGGGGGCTGCGAAATCGCAATGAATCGTTTGCGCTGATGCTGCAGGGGACGGGCGTCGCGGTGCTGTACCTAACCGTGTTCGCCGCGATGAAAGTTCACACCCTGCTGGCGCCGGGCATGGCATTCAGCCTGCTGGTTGCGGTCACCGTGTTTTCGGCCATTCTCGCCGTCACGCAAAACTCCCTGGCCCTCGCCTGCGTCGCCGCCCTGGGCGGATTTGCCGCGCCGCTGCTGACATCCTCCGGCGACGGCAGTCACGTCGCGCTGTTCAGTTATTTCGCCCTGCTCAACGCCGGCATTGTCGCCATCGGGTGGTTCAAGGCCTGGCGCCCGCTGAACCTGATTGGCTTCATCGGCACGTTCGGCATCGGCTTCGCCTGGGGCATGGACGCGTACACGCCCGAGCTGTTCTGGAGCACGGAACCCTTCCTGATCCTGTTCTTCCTGATGTACCTGGCCATCGGCCTGCTGTTCGCCCGGCGCACGCTGCAAGAACACGCCGCCGGGCCCGACAACGACAGCCGGGAAGCCACCCTGCGCGGGTCCTCGCGTCAGACCCACTACGTCGACGGCAGCCTGTTGTTCGGCACACCCATCGTCGGCTTCGGCCTGCAGTACGCGCTCGTTCAACACATCGAATTCGGCGCTGCGTTGAGCGCACTGGCGCTGGGCTTGCTGTACATGGGCATCGCTCGGTTCCTGGCCGGGCGCGCACCGGGTCGGGCGTTGCTGCTGGTCGAAACGTGCCTGTCGCTGGGCGTTGTCTTCGGAACGCTGGCGATTCCCCTCGGCCTCAGCGCGCAATGGACGACGGTCGCCTGGGCGGTCGAAGGCGCGGCGGTGTTCTGGCTCGGCATGCGTCAGAACCGCTTGCTGGCACGGGGTTTCGGCCTGCTGCTGCAACTGGGCGCGGGAATCGCGTTTCTGGGCGTGGTCGGGCGCTGGTATGTGCCGACGTTCAATCAGGGGGATTTCTGGACCCCCTTGATCATCGCACTCGCTGGTCTGGTCAGCGCGTTCTCCGTGGAGCGCATCGGGACTTTGCGTCTGTCGCTAAGCAAGCGTGTATTGCAACCTGCGTTGCTGATGTGGGGAACGCTTTGGTGGTCCGTAGCGCTGTTCATCATGACTGACTACGTAGCAGGCCCGAACGTGTTCTCGACGTTGCTGGTGCTGGGCGGCGTTAGCGTTGGGCTGTGGACCATGGCAGCCCTGCGCCTGAACTGGACGGGGATCGCACAGCTGACGACGCTGCTGACGCCGATGAGCGCTGTGTTGCTCGTGCTGATGAGCTTCAACGCCTATTACAACCCTGCCGCCGATTGGGGCTGGCTGGGCTGGCTCGCGGTGATTGCGGTTCACCTGTGGTCCTTGAAGAAGCTCGACAAACTGCTGCTCCCGCGCCTGCGTATCGGGGCCCATGTGATCGGCTGCTGGCTGATCATCAGCGTTTTCTCGCTGCAACTTCGTTACGGACTGCTGGTGTTGTCGGAGGCGTATAACGCCTGGCGCTGGCTGGGCTGGGCGTTGCTGCCGAGCCTGTACTTGCTGGCGATGACGGCTTCCCGCACGTGGCTCTGGCCTGTCAGTGCGTATCCGCGTGAGTACCGCGTCTGGGCTGCGGCGCCGCTGGCTGCATTGATGCTCGCCTGGTTCTGGCTGGCGAACGGGTTCAGCGAAGGCGCTGCCGCCCCCCTGCCCTATCTTCCATTGCTGAACCCGCTGGAACTGGGTCTGTTGATCACGCTGACCGGCATCGTCAGCTGGACCCGCCAGCAACTTCCGCAATTGGGCGTCAGCGAGGGGCGTGCTCAGAAAGCGGCGCTGGTCATTGCCGGCGCATCGCTGTTCGCACTGATCACCGCCATGGTGCTGCGCACGGCCCATCACTGGGCCGGCGTGGCCTGGCACCCCGACGCGCTGTTTGAATCGATGCGTGTGCAGGCCGGGCTTTCCATCGTCTGGACGCTGACCGCGCTGGCGCTGATGATCGGCGGCCATCTGCGCGCGCGTCGGGACCTGTGGATTGCCGGCGCCGCACTGATCGGGGTCGTCGTGGCCAAACTGTTCTTCGTCGAGCTGAGCAATCGTGGCGGTCTGGAGCGGATCATTTCCTTTATCGGCGTTGGCGTTCTGTTGCTGGTGGTGGGATATTTCGCCCCCCTGCCGCCCCGGCATCCAGCTCGAAGCGAGGGTCTGACCGACGCCGACGCGGCGGACCGGGCATCGAAATAAAGCGCGTAAGGAGTGTTCAGTTGAGTCGTCAGTTCGTCATCAAGGCCGCCCTGCTTGCCCCGTTGCTGGGCTCGCTGCTGTGCGCGGCCCCGCTCAGCCAGGCGGAGGATCTGCCGGATGATTTCACCACCCACGCGCCGCTGACCGTCAGCGGCGAAGGGCCCTGGTATCGGCTGGAATTGCCCCTCGGCGTGCAGTTGAACGCGCGCCAGAGCACTCTCAACGATGTGCGCGTTTTCAACGCAGACGGCCAGGCCCAGCCCTACGCAATCACCCAAAGCCCGCCCCAGCGTGCAGCCGACGCAAGCCCGGTCTCGGTGAAGTGGTTCCCGCTGTACAACAGTGATGCCGCGAAAGACGCCGAGCCGAAAATCCGCGTCGAGCGAACGCCGAACGGCACGCTGGTGGAGGTGCAGCCCCAGGGTGAGATCGAGGCGGGCGAAGAGATCCTGCGCGGCTGGTTGCTCGACACCAGCGCGATCAACGCGCCGCTGGATCAATTGATCCTGGACTGGAGCAGCGAGCGCGACGGCTTTCAGCGGTTCAGCATCGAGGCCAGCGACGACCTCCAGCACTGGCAGCGCTGGGGCGAGGGTCAGGTCGCGAGGCTGTCATTTGCTGAAGAGTTGGTTGAGCAGCGCGTCGTCAGTCTGCCGGGGCGCAGCGCCCGCTATCTGCGTCTGCTGTGGAAATCGCCCCTGTCCGCGCCGACGCTGAACGCCGTGCAACTGATCAGCACGCAGCCCGGCGTGCTGCCGTTGAGCTGGTCGCCGGCCATCAATGGCCGCGTCGAAAAACCTGGCGTGTATGTGTGGCAACTGCCGGTGGCCCTGCCGCTGGAACGCATGCGGATCGACATCGCGCAACCCAACAGCCTCGCGCCTGCCACGCTCTATGGGCGTCGTGACAGCAACGCAGCGTGGGAGTTGATCGACAACGGCCTGCTTTATCGGCTCAGCCAGAACGGTCAGGACGTTGTGCAGGACGAAATGGAGCTGCCCGGCAATGTCGTGCAGCAGCTTAAACTTGAGGTCGATGACCGCGGCGGCGGCCTGGGCAATGACGCGCCGACGCTGAGCTTTGCCGTGCGCGCCACGCAACTGGTCTTCCTCGGTCGCGGCGCGCCGCCTTACAGCTTGGCCGTCGGCAACGCCACGGTGAAAAGTGCGGCGTTGCCACTGGCGACGCTGATTCCCGGTGTCAGCCCGGAGAAGCTGGCAGCACTGGGCAGCGCGTCCATGGCCGCGACACCTGTGGCGCCGGTTGCTCCGGCAGCGCCCGTGGAGGCCAGTGGTCCCGACATGAAGCGCATCGGTCTGTGGGCCGTGCTGATACTCGGGGTGATTTTTCTGGCATGGATGGCGCTTGGCACACTGCGCGGGTCGCGTAGCAAGTAACGCGCAAAACAACGCGCCAAATTATAAGTGTAGGGGTGATGACGCTGAATCGCCCCGGCATCGAAAAAATTGCAGACGATGCCCGCCAATTCGTCACCCTGATCGCGTTACGCTTAACGTACAACCGATGCGACTGGGTACGGCGATCCCTTGTGGGACCGGCTTCAGCCGGGAAGGCGTCGGTCGTCACGCTGCAAGATTTTTGGTGTTCACACTGGCCTCTTCCCGGCTAAAGCCGGTCCCACCAGGATGTAGCCCGTGAACTGAATCACTACCTACCCGGTCTGACAGGCAGTATTAAATTTCCGCTCACGCTAGACTGTGCGCGTTTTTATCCCCCATTTCGGAGCTCTCCATGTCCCGCGTTACCTTGAGTCGTTATCTGATCGAGCAGACCCGCACCAACAACACCCCTGCCGATCTGCGCTTTCTGATTGAAGTCGTGGCGCGTGCGTGCAAGGAGATCAGCCACGCGGTATCCAAAGGCGCCCTGGGCGGCGTGCTTGGCAGCATGGGCACTGAGAACGTGCAGGGTGAAGTGCAGAAGAAACTGGACGTGATGTCCAACGAGATTCTGCTCGAAGCCAACGAATGGGGTGGTCACCTGGCGGGCATGGCGTCCGAAGAAATGGACAACGCCTACCAGATCCCCGGCAAATACCCGAAAGGCGCCTACCTGCTGGTGTTCGACCCACTGGACGGCTCGTCCAACATCGACATCAACGCGCCGGTCGGCACGATCTTCTCGGTGCTGCGTTGCCCGAACGAGTACCTGAGCCAGAACGAAGCGCTGAACGAGAAGGCGTTTCTGCAGCCTGGCACTCAGCAAGTCGCCGCCGGTTACGCCATCTATGGCCCGCAGACCATGCTGGTGCTGACCCTGGGTGACGGCGTCAAAGGCTTCACCCTGGACCGTGAGATGGGCAGCTTTGTCCTCAGCCACGAAGACATCAAGATCCCGGAGTCCACTCAGGAATTCGCGGTCAACATGTCCAATCAGCGTCACTGGGAAGCCCCGGTCAAGCGCTACGTCGAAGAGCTGCTGGCGGGCGAAGACGGCCCGCTGAAAAAGAACTACAACATGCGTTGGGTCGCGGCGATGGTGGGCGACGTCCACCGCATCCTGACCCGTGGCGGTCTGTTCATGTACCCGCGCGATTCCCGCGAGCCTTCCAAGCCGGGCAAGCTGCGCCTGATGTACGAAGCCAACCCGATGTCGTTCCTGGTTGAACAAGCCGGCGGCGCGTCGACCGACGGCCATCAGCGCATCCTCGACATTCAGCCCGAAGGCCTGCACCAGCGTGTTGCTGTGTTCCTGGGTTCGAAAGAAGAAGTGGAACGCGCAACGGCGTATCACAAGGAATAAGGTTCTGAATGGCCGCCTTTGGCGGCCATCACCCTTGTTGGCGGATTTATGTCATTTCGCAGTCTGAATTCCAGATCTCGCAACAGCCATGACCAAAGAACCGCGATAAAACGTTAATGACTGATGTGTAGCAGGCGCTTCGTCAGCTGCGAGACCATATCTCGGCGCACATCAATTATTGCGTGAATAAATACAAGCTCCTGCCTGATCTCATAAATAATGCGGTTTTTACCGGACACAACCTGGCGATATTCATTCAGGTTCAGCATCTCGATTTCTTCAGGGACGGCCCCTGCGTATGGGGCAACGGCCAGCAGCTGCATCGCGTTCTTTAGCTGCATCGAGGTATCTGACCATACTGAGTCAGAGAATCTGGCCAATACATAACTGCGGAGCTCTTTCAAATCCTGCTTTGCGGAGTTGAGAATGACGACCTTCAAACTCATTCCTTGCCAATCCTTTCTAGCTCATCAAAAACATCTTCAACGCTTTCATACTCGCCCTTCTCGATTTCCCTGCTTCCTAACGCCAATATTTTCAGCAGTGCGAAAGTTTCCATTTGCTCTTCGTAGGACTTGACGTCCATCACCACAAGCTTTGCCTCACCATTTTGGGTGATCAGCATAGGCTCCCTGCTTTCTGAGATGTTTTTTACGATTTCTGCAGTGTGACTTTTCAAATAACTGATCGGTTTGACTTGCGATGAAAATTTCATCTGTCCGACTCCCCTGCCAAAAAACTGATTTTAGTCTGAATTTGGTTCATACCGTGAGGCTGTTTGTCTGGTGGGGGGCACGCCCGATGGATAAATCTATGCCCCTCGGAACCAGTCCTCGCCTTTTCTCTTCTAAACTTGCGGCATCACGTCGGCGCTGTGCGGCTATCGCCGGGCGCTGCGTCGCTGCCTCCCCCATTGGATTCAGGAGTTTCATCTCATGTCTTTGCGCACTCTCGCGGTGTTGTCGTTCTGCGTTCTGCTGGCGGCCTGCAGCAAGGTCACCCAGGAAAACTACTCGAAAATCTCCGCTGGCATGTCGAAGGCGCAGGTCGAGCAGTTGCTCGGCAGCCCGACGGAATGCTCCGGCGCGCTGGGCATGTCCAGCTGCACGTGGGGCGATGCGAAGACGTTCATCAGCGTCCAGTACGCCGCCGACAAGGTCGTACTGTTCTCAGCGCAGGGGCTTGAATGAATATTCGTCAGGCACTGAAGCTCGGCGCCGTGGCGATAGCGGCAGTTTGGCTGGCTGGCTGTGCGGTCAAGCCTGAAAGCGAATCCATGGCGCCTAAGACGGTTGATCATGTCGATCTCAAGCGCTATCAAGGCACCTGGTACGAGGTGGCGCGGCTGCCGATGTTCTTTCAGCGCAACTGCGCGCAGTCCGAAGCGCACTACACGCTGAAGGCTGACGGGAACATTGCCGTCACCAACCGTTGCCGCACCCTCGAGGGCAAGTGGGAGCAGGCAACCGGGACCGCTTCACCGCAGATTCAGGGCAAGACCGACAAGCTGTGGGTCGTATTCGATAACTGGTTCTCGAACCTCTTCCCGGGCGTGGCGAAGGGCGATTACTGGGTGCTGTACGTGAGCCCCGACTACACAGTGGCGCTGGTGGGCAGCCCGAGCCGCAAGTTCCTGTGGCTGCTGTCGCGCACGCCTCACGTGCCGGATGGGGTGCGCAACGACCTGCTGATGAAAGCGCAGCAACAGGGTTACGACACCACCAAGCTGATCTGGCGGGTAGCGGATTCGAAAGTAGGCGCGGCTGCGGACTGACTCAGCCCAGCAACTCCCGCAACACCTGAGCGAACGCACGGCTGCTCTGCCCTTCATCGGCATGATGGCCGTCGCGGATCACCCAGCGGCCATTGACCATCACATCCCTGATCTGACGATCACTTCCGGCGAACAACCAGCGATTGAGAATGCCATCACCGGAGGCGGTTGCCAGATAAGGATCGTTGCCGTCGAGCACCAGCCAGTCCGCACGCTTGCCCACTTCCAACGCGCCCACCGGTTGCCCCATCGCCTGCGCACCGCCCACCAGCGCCGCGTCGTACAGCGTACGTCCGACCATCGGCTGATCCGGCCGGTACAGACGATTACGACGCTGATCGCGCAGACGCTGACCGTATTCCAGCCAGCGCAACTCTTCGACCACGCTCAGCGACACATGACTGTCGGAACCAATGCCCCAACGCCCGCCTTGTGCGATGTAATCCACCGCCGGGAATATCCCGTCGCCCAGATTTGCCTCGGTGGTCAGGCACAGCCCCGCGATCGCACGACTTTTCGCCATCAACGCCACTTCGTCCGGCTGGGCATGGGTCGCATGAACCAGGCACCAGCGCCCATCGACCTCGACGTTTTCGTACAGCCATTGCAATGGCCGGCGACCGCTCCAGCTCAGGCAATCGTCGACTTCCTTTTGCTGCTCGGCGATATGGATATGGATCGGGCAATGGCGGTCGCTGGCGGCGGTTACGTCGCTGATCTGCTGCGGCGTCACGGCGCGCAGCGAATGAAAGCACAGCCCCAGCGCCTGGGCGGGTTGCGCGGCGATGACGGGCTTCAGGCGGGACTGCAAATCCAGGTAGCTGTCGGTGCTGTTGATGAACCGGCGCTGCCCCTCGTTCGGCGTCAGGCCGCCAAACCCCGAGTGGCTGTAGAGCACCGGCAGCAAGGTCATACCGATGCCGACCGAACTCGCCGCCTGACTGACCTGCAGCGCCAGCTCGGCGGGGTCGGCGTAGGGCTTGCCGCTGGTGTCCTGATGGACGTAGTGAAACTCCGCGACCGAGGTAAAACCGCCCTTGAGCATCTCGATGTACAGCTGCCGCGCGATCACGCCGAGCTGCCGGGGACTGATCTGCCCGACGAGGCGATACATCAGGTCGCGCCAGGTCCAGAAACTGTCATTGGGATTGCCGGCCACTTCTGCCAGACCGGCCATGGCGCGTTGAAAAGCGTGGGAGTGCAGGTTGGGCATGCCCGGCACGACCGGCCCGTTGAGCCACTCGGCGTCACCACGTTCGGCGTCGGTCTGCACCTGGCTCAGCAGGCCATCGGCACCGACCTCGAAACGTACGTTGCTGGCCCAGCCGGTGGGCAACAACGCGCGTTCGGCAAAGAAAACGGACATGACTCGGCACCCCTTGCGTGAAATTGTCTATACATATACAGACGTTTACATGGCCGGTAAACTGCGCCGCGCTTGTCGGCACACGTGTTAATGGTTAGCGTGGACGCTGTAACCTCTCTCGCCTGAATAACGCCATAACAAGGATTTCTCTGTGCCGACTCCGCCTGCCAATTTGCCGCTGGCTTCCCAGATGGGTGACAGTCCGGCGCCGCTGTACGCCAGGGTGAAGCACATGATCACCCAGCAGATTCAGAACGGCACCTGGCCGCCGCACCACCGCGTGCCGTCCGAGAGCGAACTGGTGACGCAACTGGGCTTCAGCCGCATGACGATCAATCGCGCCCTGCGCGAGATGACCGCCGAAGGGATGTTGGTGCGCATGCAAGGCGTCGGTACGTTCGTCGCCGAGCCCAAGACTCAATCCGCGCTGTTCGAAGTGCATAACATTGCCGATGAGATCGCCGCTCGCGGACATGTCCACACCTGCCAGGTCATCATTCTCACCGAAGAAGCCGCCGGTTCCGAACGCGCGCTGGCGCTCGACATGCGTGAAGGCCAGCGCGTGTTTCACTCGCTGATCGTGCATTTCGAAAACGATATTCCCGTGCAAATCGAAGACCGTTTCGTCAACGCCCTCGTCGCGCCGGACTACCTGCAGCAGGACTTCACCCAACAAACGCCCTACGCCTACCTCTCCCAGGTCGCGCCGCTGACCGAAGGCGAGCACGTGGTCGAGGCGATTCTCGCCGAGCCTGACGAGTGTAAATTGCTGCAGATCGAGAAGGGCGAACCGTGCCTGCTGGTGCGTCGGCGCACCTGGTCCGGGCGCCAGCCGGTGACTGCTGCCCGCCTGATTCATCCCGGCTCACGCCACCGCCTGGAAGGACGCTTCAGCAAATGACTCAACTGACTGTTCTGCGCGCTGCGGACTACCCGCGAATGCCCTGGAAAAACGGCGGCGGCAGCACCGAGGAAATCACCCGCGATGCCGGCGAAGGCCTGGAAGGTTTCGGCTGGCGGCTGTCGATTGCCGACATTGCCGAGTCGGGCGGCTTTTCGGTGTTCTTCGGTTATCAGCGCATCATCACCGTGCTGCAAGGTGCAGGCATGACGCTGACTATCGATGGAAAGGACAGCGAGCCACTGCTGCCGTCCGATCCGTTCGCGTTCAGCGGCGACAGCGCGGTGTCGTGCACGCTGCTCGACGGCCCGATCCGCGACTTCAACCTGATCTATTCGCCAGCCCGTTACCGCGCGCGCCTGCAGTGGATCGACGTGATGCAGCCCCAGCGGTTTTTCAGTTCCGCTGACGTGTTCGTGGTGTTCAGCACCGCCGAGCAGATGACCGCCAATATCGGCGAGCACCCCCCGCAAATGCTCGAAAAACATGACTGCTTACAATTGGAGAACGCCCCGGGCGCGCTCGTGGAAGCGGTGCTCTACGCCCCGCGCCCCAGCCGCGTGTGCGTGATCGAGCTGTCGCGCGTCTGAGTCCAGCCGTCCCTGTGTTAGATTGCGTTTTTTTCGCCAGCACAAGGACGACCATGACGATGCTCAACGACAATAAAGAAAGCCC
Source organism: Pseudomonas sp. W2Oct36 (assembly GCF_041060465.1). Lineage (NCBI taxonomy): Bacteria > Pseudomonadati > Pseudomonadota > Gammaproteobacteria > Pseudomonadales > Pseudomonadaceae > Pseudomonas > Pseudomonas sp. W2Oct36. The sequence goes on along the minus strand of NZ_JAUERW010000002.1, from coordinate 470,656 downwards.
ACGAGCCCTCGCCATTCTTGCCAGTTTCCTTGCATCGGAGTCGGCAGGCGGCCTTGTGCTGATGGGCGCCGCCCTCGCCGCGATCATCGTCGCCAACTCCCCCCTCGCCCCCTCGTATTTCGCCGCACTGCACAGTGTCTGGGGCGGGTTGTCGATCGAGCTGTGGATCAACGACGGGCTGATGGCGATCTTCTTTCTGATGGTCGGCCTGGAAATCAAACGCGAAGTATTGGCCGGCGGTCTCGCCAGTTGGGGTCAGCGTGCGCTGCCCGGTTTCGCGGCAGCGGGCGGCATGCTGGTGCCGGCGCTGATCTACATCGGCGTCAACATGGGCAACGCCGAAACCATGAGCGGCTGGGCGATCCCGGCAGCCACTGACATCGCCTTCGCCCTTGGCGTGCTGTCGTTGCTGGGCAAGCGGGTGCCGACCTCGCTGAAGGTGTTTCTGGCCGCGCTGGCGATTCTCGATGACCTGGGCGCCGTCACCATCATCGCGCTGTTCTACAGCACCGGCCTGAACATGCCGATGCTGGGCGCCTCCTTCGCGACGCTGGCCGTGTTGGTGATCATGAACCGCATGGGCGTGCAGCGATTGCTGCCATACCTGCTGCTCGGCCTGTTGTTGTGGTTCTTTGTGCTGCAGTCAGGCGTGCATGCAACGTTGGCGGGTGTAGCCCTGGCGCTGTGCATTCCGCTGGGCACGCGCAAGGAAGAAGCCCGCTCGCCGCTGCTGTTTCTTGAAGAGAAAATGCACTACTGGGTGGCGTTCGCGGTGGTGCCGATTTTTGGATTTGCCAATGCGGGCGTGTCCCTGTCGGGCATTACTCTCGGCAATCTGGTCGACCCGGTGCCGCTGGGTGTGGCGCTGGGGCTGTTTGTCGGCAAGCAGATCGGCGTGTTCCTCGCCGCGGTGCTGGCGATCCGGTCCGGGCTGGCGACGCTGCCGGAAGGCAGCAACTGGCCCCAGCTGTATGGCGTGGCCCTGCTCTGCGGCATCGGGTTCACCATGAGTCTGTTCATCGGCAACCTGGCCTTCCCGGGCGCAGCGCATCTGATCGATGAAGTGAAAGTGGGCGTGTTGCTGGGCTCGATCGCGTCGGCGCTGGCCGGGGTGTGGCTGTTGCGCAGCAAGCTGGCCCAGCACTGATTGAGTCCAGACACAACGGTATCGCGCTGCAGACACTGGCCCTGTGGGAGTGAGCTTGCTCACGAAGATGGCAGTACATCAGCAGGAGATTTTGCGGATGTATCAACCGCTTCGCGAGCAAGCTCGCTCCCACAGGTCAGTGGCTCCGTAAATAACTCTTCTGTTACCCCAGTCATGCACTGAGCTGGGGCGTTCGCACCGAAAAGTAACAATTCCCTTCTTTTCACCTTCCTTGAATCCGTAAGCCTTCGCACGGCTGAAACCTTGGCAAGCGCGCAGCAATGCGGGCCGAAGGGGTTTCTGCACCTGCAAAAGCAACGTTGGCCTCTTGGTTGCATATGCTTGTATGTACAAGTAAGCATGAGTCGATAAAAGCTGTTCCCAGCCGGTTCGGATTACAACGGCAGCACTCATGCAGAACCTTATTCCCACGTTCGTCACGGACTCCCGCGTCCAGGCCGGATCGATCATCGAGGACTGTTAAGTGACTACTGACCACAACACCCCTGCTCAGCAATGGACCAAACGCCGCGATGTGGAAATCCGCGCAGCCCGTGGCACGCAACTGACCGCCAAGAGCTGGATGACCGAGGCGCCGTTGCGGATGTTGATGAACAACCTCGACCCGGAAGTCGCCGAGAACCCGAACGAACTGGTGGTCTACGGCGGTATCGGTCGAGCAGCGCGCAACTGGGAGTGCTACGACAAGATCGTCGAGAGCCTGACGAACCTGAACGACGACGAAACCCTGCTGGTGCAGTCCGGCAAACCGGTCGGCGTGTTCAAGACCCACAGCAACGCGCCCCGCGTGCTGATCGCCAACTCCAACCTGGTGCCGCACTGGGCGAGCTGGGAGCACTTCAACGAACTGGATGCTAAAGGCCTGGCGATGTACGGCCAGATGACCGCCGGCAGCTGGATCTACATCGGTAGCCAAGGCATCGTCCAAGGCACCTACGAAACCTTCGTCGAAGCCGGTCGCCAGCATTACGACGGCAACCTGAAGGGCCGTTGGGTACTGACCGCAGGCCTGGGCGGCATGGGCGGCGCGCAGCCACTCGCGGCAGGGATGGCGGGCGCCTGCTCGCTGAACATCGAATGCCAGCAGAGCCGCATCGATTTCCGCCTGAAAACCCGTTACGTCGACGAGCAAGCCACGGACCTCGACGACGCCCTTGCCCGCATCGCCAAGTACACCGCCGAAGGCAAGGCGATCTCGATCGCCCTGTGCGGCAACGCCGCCGAGATCCTCCCGGAAATGGTCCGCCGTGGCGTGCGCCCGGACATGGTCACCGACCAGACCAGTGCCCACGACCCGCTCAACGGCTACCTGCCCAAAGGCTGGACATGGGAGCAGTACCGCGAGCGCGCCGCCACCGAGCCTGCCGCCGTGGTCAAGGCCGCCAAGCAATCCATGGCCGAGCACGTCGAAGCCATGCTGGCGTTCCAGAAAATGGGCGTGCCGACGTTCGATTACGGCAACAACATCCGTCAGATGGCCAAGGAAGTTGGCGTGACCAACGCGTTCGATTTCCCCGGTTTCGTGCCCGCTTACATTCGTCCGCTGTTCTGCCGTGGCGTCGGTCCGTTCCGCTGGGCCGCGCTGTCGGGCAATCCTGAAGACATCTACAAAACCGACGCCAAAGTCAAAGAGCTGATCCCGGACGATGCGCACCTGCACAACTGGCTGAACATGGCCCGTGAGCGCATCAGCTTCCAGGGTCTGCCGGCACGTATCTGCTGGGTCGGCCTGGGTCAGCGCGCCAAGCTGGGCCTGGCCTTCAACGAAATGGTCCGCAGCGGCGAGCTGTCGGCGCCGGTGGTGATCGGCCGTGATCACCTGGACTCTGGCTCCGTCGCCAGCCCGAACCGCGAGACCGAATCGATGCAGGACGGCTCCGACGCCGTGTCCGACTGGCCGCTGCTCAACGCGCTGCTCAATACCGCGAGCGGCGCGACCTGGGTCTCGCTGCACCACGGCGGCGGCGTCGGCATGGGCTTCTCGCAGCACTCGGGCATGGTCATCGTCTGCGACGGCACCGATGAAGCTGCCGAACGTATCGCCCGCGTCCTGCACAACGACCCGGCCACCGGCGTGATGCGTCATGCCGATGCCGGGTATCAGATTGCGATCGACTGCGCCAAAGAGCAGGGCCTGAACCTGCCGATGATCTGATACTTCAGTGGCCATCGCGCTGAACCCTGTGGGAGCGAGCTTGCTCGCGAATGCTGAATGTCAGACGCAGGTGATGCTGCGGATGTACCGGCCCCTTCGCGAGCAAGCTCGCCCCCACAGATCCGCGTAGAAATGTGCCTGACGACTAGCGCTTCCAGAACTGTTTCGGGGATGTTTGAGATGGCTGTTCCAGATGATCGTGCTGCACCTGCTTCCGTGATCGAGCGGCGTTCGATCGATTACATCCCTGATGCCGAACGACACGGCCGTCTGTTCAGTCAGTTCACCCTCTGGCTGGGCGCCAACCTGCAAATCACAGCGATTGTCACCGGGGCGCTGGCCGTGGTGCTGGGCGGCGATGTGTTCTGGTCGCTGATCGGGCTGTTCATCGGGCAACTCATCGGCGGTGGCGTGATGGCACTCCATGCAGCACAAGGCCCGAAGCTCGGTCTGCCGCAGATGATTTCCAGTCGGGTGCAGTTCGGCGTTTATGGCGCGGTGATTCCGCTGGTGCTGGTGTGCCTGATGTACATCGGTTTTTCCGCCAGCGGCTCGCTGCTCGCGGGCCAGGCGGTGGCACAACTGATCAACGTGCCGGACTGGCAGGGCGTGGTGATCTTCGCGGCGGCCATCGTGGTACTGACCATTCTGGGCTACCGGGTCATCCACCTGATCGGCCGGGTCGCCAGCCTCATTGGCGTGATCGCGTTCGTCTACCTGTTCGCCGCACTGCTGGCGGGCAACGACGTCGGCGCGCTGTTGGGCAATAAGCACTTCTCGCTGAGCAGCTTCCTGCTGGCGATTTCCCTGTCGGCGTCCTGGCAGATCGCCTTTGGCCCTTACGTCGCGGACTACTCGCGCTATCTGCCGCGTAGCACCTCAGCCGGCAAAACATTCTGGGCGGTAGGTCTGGGGTCGGTGATCGGCGCGCAGGCGTCGATGGTGTTCGGCGTGTTCGCGGCGGCGCTGGCCGGTAAAAACTTCGCCCATCACGAGGTCTCGTTCATCGTCGGCCTCGGCGGGACCGGCGCGGTCGCGGCAGCGCTGTATTTCAGCATCGCGTTCGGCAAGGTGACCATCACTACGCTCAACGCCTACGGCAGCTTCATGTCCATCGCCACCATCGTCAGCGGCTTCCGTGGCAATCGGCACATCTCCAGCGCGCTGCGGCTGACGTACATCTTCGCCATGGTCGGGATCGCGACGGCCCTGGCGCTGCTGGGCAAGGACTCGTTCCTCAAGGACTTCTCGGCCTTCATCCTGTTTCTGCTGGCATTCTTCACGCCGTGGAGCGCGATCAATCTGGTGGATTTCTATTGCATCACCAAAGAGCGCTACGACATTCCGGCGCTCTCGGACCCGAACGGTCGCTACGGTCGCTGGAACGGGATGGGCATCGGGATTTACGTGCTGGGCGTGCTGATTCAGATGCCGTTCATCTCCACGCATTTCTACACCGGGCCACTGGTGGCGAGCCTCGATGACACCGACATCTCGTGGATCATCGGCCTCATCGTGCCGGCTGTGCTGTACTACGGGGCGGCGAAGAGGTGGCCGGGCAACGTGGCCGATCGCTTGATCCTGCCGACGGATTCGGGGGCACCTCAGGCAAGTCGCGCCGCTGCCCCTGCGCACGTGGCGGTGAACTGACCGTTCGTCCTGCACGTCTGTTGCAGGAGGCATGCTGGAGAGAGAAGCGGGACGAGGCCGACAAGTGCCTCTCCCCCGGCTGGAAGCCGTCTGTTTTCGTTACTGCCGTCATCCACTACAAGACCGGAGCGTCACTCAATGAACACGAAAAAGGCCCTGCTATCCACGTTGCTTACCGCGGGCGTACTCGCCAGTGGCGCCAGTCAGGCGGCGGGATGGTGCGAGTCCGGCAAGCCGGTGAAATTCGCCGGCCTGAACTGGGAAAGCGCAATGCTGCTGACCGATGTGCTGCAAGTGGTGCTGAACAAGGGTTATGGATGCGAAGTGGACAGCCTGCCGGGCAACTCCATCACCATGGAAAACGCCCTGAGCACCAACGATATTCAAGTGTTTGCCGAAGAGTGGGTCGGCCGCAGCGAAGTCTGGAACAAGGCTGAAGCCGCCGGCAAAGTGGTCGGCGTCGGTTCGCCGGTCAAGGGTGCGGTGGAAGGCTGGTACGTGCCGCGCTACGTGATCGAAGGCGACGCCAAGCGCAAGCTGGAAGCCAAGGCACCGGACCTCAAGTCCATCGCCGATCTGGGCAAATACGCAGCCCTGTTCAAGGACGCCGAAGAGCCGGAAAAAGGCCGTTTCTATAACTGCCCGGCCGGCTGGACCTGCGAGCTGGAAAACAGCGAAATGCTGAAGAGCTATGGCCTGGAAAGCAAATACACCAACTTCCGCCCAGGCACCGGCCCGGCGCTGGATGCGGCGATTCTGTCCAGCTACAAGCGTGGCGAGCCGATCTTGGCGTACTACTGGTCGCCGACCCCGCTGATGGGCCAGGTGGACATGGTGCGTCTGGACGAGAAAGCCGGCGTGAACAAGACCATCGAGATCAAGGTCGGCCTGTCCAAGGCGTTCCACGAACAGGCGCCTGAACTGGTGTCGGTGATGGAGAAGGTCAACATCCCGATCGACCTGCTCAACCAGAATCTGGCGCGCATGACCAAAGAGCGCATCGAGTCGCCGAAGCTGGCGAAAATCTTCCTCAAGGAGCACCCGGAAGTCTGGCATCAGTGGGTGAGCGAGGATGCGGCGAAGAAGGTGGATGCCTCTCTCTGACAGGCACCGCTGTCTGTAGGAGCGTGGCTTGTCCCGCGAGCGGCCGGGAACCGGTCGTAGATAAGCCGAACGCGGTATGTCAGACACACCGCAGCGTTTGATTTTGCTGCCGCTTCGCGACAGATCGCGGGACAAGCCACGCTCCTACATGAACCAGGCCGCCACTCTAAACATCGAGATAACGATATGTTCCCCGAAAGCTTCACGTTCTCCATCGCCGACTGGGTCAATGACTGGGTCGACAAGCTGGTCACCAACTACGGCGACGTGTTCCGGCACATCTCCGACACGCTGCTGTGGGCCATCGTCAAGCTCGAAGGCCTGCTGCGCGTTGCGCCGTGGTGGCTGCTGCTGGCCATCGTCGGCCTGATCGCCTGGCACGCGACCCGCAAGATCACCACCACCGTGGTCATCGTCGGCCTGCTGTTTCTGGTCGGTGCCGTTGGCCTGTGGGACAAGCTGATGCAGACCCTGGCGCTGATGCTGGTCGCCACGCTGATCTCGGTGATTATCGGCATACCGCTCGGCATTCTGTCGGCGCGCAGCAATCGCCTGCGCTCGATACTGATGCCGCTGCTGGACATCATGCAGACCATGCCCAGCTTCGTGTACCTGATTCCGGTGCTGATGCTGTTCGGTCTGGGCAAGGTCCCGGCGATCTTCGCCACGGTCATCTACGCCGCGCCGCCGCTGATTCGCCTGACCGATCTGGGCATTCGTCAGGTCGATGGCGAGGTCATGGAAGCGATCAACGCCTTCGGCGCCAACCGCTGGCAGCAACTGTTCGGCGTGCAACTGCCGCTGGCCCTGCCAAGCATCATGGCCGGGATCAACCAAACCACGATGATGGCGCTGTCGATGGTGGTGATCGCCTCGATGATCGGTGCTCGCGGGCTGGGCGAAGACGTGCTGGTCGGCATTCAGACCCTCAACGTCGGACGCGGCCTGGAAGCGGGCCTGGCCATCGTCATTCTGGCGGTCGTGATCGACCGTATTACGCAGGCCTACGGCCGTCCACGGCATGAGGCGAACAAATGAGCGTCGAGACTATCAATCCAGCGAGCTCGGGCAATCCACTGAGCACGGGCGTTCCAGAGAATACGGGCGGCAAAATCGTCGTCAAGAACGTGTACAAGATCTTCGGCAACCGCGCCAAGGATGCCCTGGCGATGGTTCAGAACAACCAGAGCAAGGATCAGGTGCTGGCGCAGACCGGCTGCGTGGTCGGCGTGAACGACCTGTCGCTGTCTATCTCCAGCGGCGAGATCTTTGTGATCATGGGCCTGTCGGGCTCCGGCAAATCGACCCTGGTGCGCCACTTCAACCGCCTGATCGATCCCACCAGCGGCGAGATTTTGGTCGACGGCGAGAACATCCTGACCTACGACATGGAAGCGTTGCGAAACTTCCGTCGGCACAAGATCAGCATGGTGTTCCAGAGCTTCGGCCTGCTGCCGCACAAGACCGTGATCGACAACGTCGCCTACGGCCTGACCATTCGTGGCGAGAGCAAAACGCAATGCGCCGAGCGCGCGCAGCACTGGATCACCACGGTGGGCCTGAAGGGCTACGAGAAAAAGTACCCCCATCAGCTCTCCGGCGGCATGCGTCAGCGCGTCGGCCTGGCACGGGCGCTGGCGGCTGACACCGACATTATCCTGATGGACGAAGCGTTCAGCGCACTCGATCCGCTGATCCGCGCCGAGATGCAGGATCAGTTACTGGAGCTGCAATCGAACCTGAAGAAAACCATCGTTTTCATCACCCACGACCTCGACGAAGCCGTGCGCATCGGCAACCGCATTGCGATTCTCAAGGACGGTCAGCTGATCCAGGTCGGGACACCGAAAGAAATCCTCTACTCGCCTGCAGACGATTACGTTGATCGTTTCGTGCAACGGCGCGTGGCGACTCTCTAAGGACGCTGCGGTCATGTCGCGAGCAGAACAGATCATCATTGGCGAAGGCCCGCTCAGTTGGCGGGACGTGACCGCCGTTGCCCGCCATGGCGCAACGCTGTCGTTGTCCGAAGGCGCGTGGGCGCGGATCGACAATGCCCAGGCGATCGTGCAGCGCATCGTTGCCAGCGGCGAGCGCGCCTATGGCGTGAACACCGGCCTCGGCGCGCTGTGCAATGTGTCGCTGGCGGGAGAGCAACTCGGCCGGCTGTCGCGCAACACCTTGCTCAGCCATGCCTGCGGCGTCGGCCCGGCGTTGCCCGACGAGCAGACCCGCGCGATCACCTGCGCCGCGATCATCAATTACAGCCAGGGCAAGTCCGGGATTCACCGCCAAGTGGTCGAGGCCTTGCTCGCCTTGCTCAATCGACGCATCACCCCGCAAGTGCCGTCCCAGGGGTCGGTGGGGTATCTCACCCACATGGCGCACATCGGCGTTGCCCTGCTCGGCGTGGGTCAGGTCAGTTATCGCGGGCAAGTGATGTCGGCGTTGCAGGCGCTCAGCGAAGAAGGCCTGTCGCCGGTGGAACTGGGTGCGAAAGACGGTCTGTGTCTGGTCAACGGCACGCCGTGCATGACCGGCCTCAGTTGCCTGGCGATTGCCGACGTGAATCGCCTGATGCAGTGGGCCGATGTCATCAGCGCCATGACCTTCGAAGGCCTGCGTGGGCAACTCGACGCCTTCGACGAAACCATCATCGCCCTCAAGCCGCACCCCGGCATGCAACAGGTGGGCAAAAACCTGCGCGGTCTGCTCGCCGGCAGCGAAGTGCTTGCCAACAGTCAGGGCATCCGCACCCAGGACGCCTTGAGCATCCGCTCTATCCCCCAGGTCCACGGCGCTACGCGCGACCAGTTGGCCCATGCGACCCGGCAGATCGAGATCGAGCTCAACTCTGCCACCGACAACCCGCTGCTGCTGGGCAGGCCCGACGCGTATCGCGTGGTCTCCCAGGCCAACCCCCACGGCCAGTCCGTGGCGATGGCCGCTGATCTGTTGGCGATTGCCATGGCCGAACTGGGCTCGATTGCCGAGCGGCGGCTGGACCGGCTGATCAACCCGACAGTCAGCGGGCTTCCGGCGTTTCTGGTCAGCCAGCCGGGGGTCAATTCCGGGATGATGATCACCCAATACGTCGCCGCCTCGCTGTGCGCGGAAAACCGCCAGCTGGCACAACCGGCGGTCATCGATAACTACGTGACGTCCGGCCTGCAGGAGGATCATCTGAGCATGGGCACCAGCGCCGCCTTGAAGCTGCACAAGGTGCTGGAGAACGTGACGCAGATCCTCGCCATCGAGTATTTGCTGGCCGCCCAGGCGTTCGAGTTTTTCAAGGGCCCGCGCTTTGGCGTCGGCACCGAGGCGGCTTGGCGTTTGCTGCGCGAACGCGTGCCGGCCTACGACGAAGACCGCTGGCTGGCCCCGGACATTGCCAGCAGCGTGACGCTGCTGAAGAACGAAGAGTCATTGGAAACCGTATTCCAGCGCTGCCGCGACTACGCGGCAGGCGCTAGTCCCGACACCGACAACAACGGTCGCAGCGCAAGCGCCCCCCGCGCGGGACAGGCAGGAGCCGGTTCAGCGCAGACGACCGATACCCATTCAGGAGTAGCAGCATCGTGACCGACACCCAACAGGCGACCCCGCTGAATCTGATCCCTGGCCAGTTGAGCCTCGCCCAGCTGCGCGCGATTTACCAGCGACCCGTCACGCTGACCCTCGACGCCAGCGCCGATCGGCAGATCGAAGACAGCGTGGCCTGCGTCGACCAGATCCTCGCCGAAAATCGCACCGCGTACGGCATTAACACCGGTTTCGGTCTGCTGGCCTCGACGCGCATCGCCAGCGCTGACCTCGAGAACCTGCAGCGTTCGCTGGTGCTGTCCCACGCTGCGGGGGTTGGCGGGCCGATCAGCGATGAGCTGGTGCGCCTGATCATGGTGCTCAAGGTCAACAGCCTGAGCCGCGGCTTTTCCGGGATTCGCCGTCAGGTCATCGACGCGCTGATCGCCCTGATCAACGCCGAGGTTTACCCGCACATCCCGCTCAAGGGTTCGGTGGGCGCGTCCGGCGACCTCGCGCCATTGGCGCACATGTCGCTGGTGCTGCTGGGCGAAGGCAAGGCGCGCCACAAGGGCGAATGGCTGAACGCCGTGGAAGCTCTGGCGATTGCCGGGCTCACGCCGCTGACCCTCGCGGCCAAAGAAGGCCTGGCGCTGCTCAACGGTACCCAAGTGTCGACGGCGTACGCGCTGCGCGGCCTGTTCGAAGCCGAAGACCTGTTCGCCGGTGCCCTGAGCTGCGGCGCACTGACCGTTGAAGCCGTGCTCGGCTCCCGCGCGCCGTTCGACGCACGCATTCATGCGGCTCGCGGTCAGCGCGGCCAGATCGATTCGGCTGCGGCCTATCGCGAGCTGCTCGGCGAAGGCAGTCAGGTCTCCGACTCCCACCGGGACTGCGACAAGGTTCAGGACCCCTACTCCCTGCGCTGCCAGCCCCAAGTCATGGGCGCTTGCCTGACCCAACTGCGTCAGGCCGCCGAAGTGCTGGCGATCGAATCCAACGCAGTGTCGGACAACCCGCTGGTATTCGCAGCCGAAGGTGAAGTCATTTCCGGCGGTAACTTCCACGCCGAACCGGTTGCCATGGCTGCCGACAACATCGCCCTGGCCATCGCTGAAATCGGCTCACTGAGCGAACGCCGCATCTCGCTGATGATGGACAAGCACATGTCGCAGCTGCCGCCGTTCCTGGTGGCCAACGGCGGCGTGAACTCAGGTTTCATGATTGCCCAGGTCACGGCTGCAGCGCTGGCGAGTGAAAACAAGGCACTGTCCCACCCGCACAGCGTCGACAGCCTGCCCACGTCTGCCAACCAGGAAGACCACGTGTCGATGGCGCCTGCCGCCGGCAAGCGGTTATGGGAAATGGCGGAGAACACTCGCGGCGTGCTGGCTGTAGAATGGCTGGCTGCGTGTCAGGGTCTGGACTTGCGCAACGGTCTGAAGACCTCTGAAAAACTGGAAATCGCCCGCACCACGCTGCGCGGCAAAGTCCCGTTCTACGAGAAAGACCGCTTCTTCGCCCCTGATATCGAGGCCGCCATCGAGCTGCTGGCTTCCAACTGCCTGAGCGACCTGGTTTCTGCTGACCTGCTGCCGAGTTTTTGATCGGGACAGGCCAGGATGGCCTGTCGTTGAAATGAGTGGGGGATTACCCCTGTAGGAATGAGCTTGCTCGCGATGCAATAAGTCAGAAACGCATTTGCCGTCTGACACACCGCAATCGCGAGCAAGCTCACTCCCACAAGAGCCGCTCATTTCGCAGCAAAAAGTAAGACTAGGAACGTGTGAAATGACATCGCAAAACGCTACAGATCTTAAACGCGGGCTCAGCGCGCGTCACATACGCTTCATGGCGCTGGGCTCGGCCATTGGCACCGGGTTGTTCTACGGTTCCGCGTCGGCGATCAAGCTGGCTGGCCCCGCCGTGCTGCTGGTGTACATCATCGCCGGCGCTGCCGTTTACATGGTCATGCGCGCCCTCGGCGAGATGGCCGTGCGCAACCCGGTGTCCGGCTCGTTCGGCGAGTACGCCACCACGTACCTGGGCCCCCTCGCCGGGTTTGTCCTTGGCTGGACCTACGCGTTCGAGATGGTCATCGTCTGTCTGGCCGATGTCACCGCGTTCGGCATCTACATGGGCTTCTGGTTTCCCGAGGTGCCCCGCTGGATCTGGGTGCTCGGCATCGTCTTTCTGATCGGCGCGCTGAACCTGTGCAGCGTCAAGGTGTTCGGTGAAACGGAGTTTTGGCTGTCGCTGCTCAAGGTCGGCGCGATCATCGCGATGATCCTCGCGGGCTTCGGCATCATGCTGTTCGGCATCGGTTCGGTGTCGGGCGGCGGCGTCAGCAGCGTGAGCAATCTGTGGGCCTACGGCGGCTTCATGCCCAACGGCATCGGCGGCCTCGTGGCCTCGCTGGCGGTGGTGATGTTTGCCTTCGGCGGCATCGAAATCATCGGCATCACCGCCGGTGAAGCACGCAACCCGGAGCGCGTGATCCCCCGGGCAATCAACGCGGTGCCGCTGCGGATTCTGCTGTTTTACGTGCTCACGCTGTTCGTCCTGATGTCGCTGTACCCGTGGCAGCAGATCGGCAGCCAGGGCAGCCCGTTCGTCCAGATCTTCGATCACCTGGGGATTTCATCCGCGGCCACCGTCCTCAACATCGTGGTGATCACCGCAGCCGTTTCGGCGATCAACAGCGACATTTTCGGTGCCGGACGCATGATGTACGGTTTGGCCATACAGGGTCAGGCGCCCAAGGGTTTTGCTCAGCTGTCTGCTCAGGGCGTGCCGTGGATGACGGTGCTGGTGATGGGCGTCGCGCTGCTCTGCGGCGTTGTGCTGAATTACCTGATTCCGGAAAACGTGTTCCTGCTGATCGCCTCGATTGCGACCTTCGCGACGGTCTGGGTGTGGCTAATGATTCTGGTCACGCAGATCGCCATGCGCCGCTCGATGAGCGAAGAGGAAGTCGCCCAGCTGAAATTCCCGGTGCCGTTCTGGCCCGTCGCGCCGATTGTTGCCACCTTGTTCATGGTGTTTGTGTTTGGCGTGCTGGGTTATTTCCCGGACAGCCAGGCCGCGCTGGCGGTGGGGGCGGTGTGGATCGGGTTGCTGGTGGTTGCGTACTGGGTATGGGTCAAGCCGAAGCAGGACCTGATAAAGGCCACCCCAAACAGCTGATGAATTGCCGAACTCTTGGAGGCATCGATGAAAACGCTCTGGCACCACTGTCACGCAGCAACCATGGCGAACGGCACGTACTCGATCATCGAGGACGCCGCCATCGTGACCGATGCAGCGCAGCTCGTCTGGATCGGTCCTCTCCGAGACCTGCCGGACCCGGGCGACGTCAAGCGCGTCGACCTGAACGGCGCGTGGGTGACGCCCGGCCTGATCGATTGCCATACCCACACGGTGTTCGGCGGTAACCGCAGCGGTGAATTCGAGCAGCGTTTGCAGGGCGTGAGCTACGCCGAGATCGCCGCAGCGGGTGGCGGCATCGCCAGCACCGTGCGCGCTACCCGGGCCGCCAGTGAAGAAGAACTCTACGCCAGCGCCGAACGTCGTCTGCTTCATCTGCTCAGGGATGGCGTGACCACGATCGAGATGAAATCCGGCTACGGCCTGGACCTCGCCAGCGAACGCAAAATCCTGCGGGTCATTCGCCAACTGGGCGAAAACCTGCCGGTCACCGTGCGCAGCACCTGCCTCGCCGCCCATGCCCTGCCCCCCGAATACAAAGACCGCGCCGATGACTACATCGCCCACATCTGCAGCGAGATGCTGCCGGCGCTGGCGGCGGAAAATCTGGTGGATGCCGTCGATGCGTTCTGCGAATACCTCGCCTTCTCGCCGGCACAGGTCGAACAGGTGTTCATCACCGCGGGCCAATTGGGCCTGCCGGTCAAGCTGCATGCCGAGCAGTTGTCCTCGCTGCATGGCTCGAGTCTGGCGGCGCGTTATCAGGCGCTGTCGGCTGACCATCTGGAATTCATGACCGAAGAAGACGCCATTGCGATGGCAGCCTCAGGCACGGTCGCCGTCTTGCTGCCGGGGGCGTTCTACTTCCTGCGCGAAACTCAGTTGCCGCCAATGGATGCCCTGCGCAAACACGGGGTGAAGATCGCCATTTCCACCGACCTCAATCCGGGCACGTCGCCGGGCCTGTCGCTGCGGCTGATGCTCAACATGGCCTGCACGCTGTTCCGCATGACCCCGGAAGAAGCCCTGGCCGGCGCAACCATCCACGCCGCTCAAGCGCTGGGCATGGCGGGGACCCATGGTTCGCTGGAGGTGGGCAAGAAGGCGGATTTCGTCGCCTGGCACATCGAACGGCCTGCCGACCTCGCCTACTGGCTGGGCGGCGATCTGGACAAACGCGTCGTGCGTCATGGCGTGGAACGCACTCTCTAATCAGGGGAATACTGTGGACAAGGTTCTGAGTTTCACTCGCGGTCGCGTACCGCTGCTGATCAGCATGCCGCACCCGGGGCTGCACCTGACGCCCGTTGTGCGTGACGGTCTGGTGGACGAGGCCGTGAGCCTGCCGGACACCGACTGGCATATTCCGCGCCTGTACGACTTTGCGTCTGATCTGGGGGCCAGCGTGCTGTCGGCGGAATATTCGCGCTTCGTCATCGACCTCAATCGCCCGTCCGACGACACGCCGCTGTACGCCGGCGCGACCACCGGGTTGTTCCCCTCGACGCTGTTCGAGGGGGATCCGCTGTTCAGGGAGGGTTTGGCGCCGAGTAAGGAGGAACGCGCGAGCTATCTGGAGAATATCTGGACGCCGTATCACGACACGCTGCGCAGCGAGCTCGAACGCCTGCGCGCCGAGTTCGGCTACGCACTGCTGTTCGATGCGCATTCCATTCGTGGGCACATCCCGCACTTGTTCGATGGTCGACTGCCCGACTTCAACCTGGGCACGTTCAACGGCGCGAGCTGTGATGAAGCGCTGGCCCAGCGTCTGGACACCGCATGCGCTGCCGCGAAGCTTTACAGCCATGTGCTGAATGGGCGCTTCAAGGGCGGCCATATCACCCGCCACTACGGCGATCCGGCCAACCATATCCACGCGGTGCAACTGGAACTGGCGCAGAGCACCTACATGGACGAGTTCGTGCCCTTCCACTACCGCCCCGATCTGGCCGAGCCAACGCAGGCGGTGTTGAAAGGCTTGCTGGAAGAAATGATCGCCTGGGGACGGGAGAAGTACGGGAAGTAACCGGATGATGGTGCCCACGCAGAGCATGGGCACCATCATCAATGTACGCGTGGCGTTAGTAGGACCGGCTTCAGCCGGGAAGAGGCAAGTCTGAGCGCCATCAATTCCTGGTCATCAGCGTTACTTCTTCAACAACCGCAACCCGTTGGCCACCACCAACAGACTCACGCCCATGTCGGCGAACACCGCCATCCACATGGTCGCCATGCCGGCGAAGGTCACCGCCAGAAAGATCAGCTTGATCACCAACGCCAGCGCGATGTTCTGCTTGAGCACCGCCGCCGTGTCCCGCGACAGGCGAATGAAGGTCGGGATCTTGCGCAGATCATCATCCATCAGCGCCACGTCGGCGGTTTCGATGGCGGTGTCCGTGCCAGCCGCCGCCATGGCGAAACCGATCTCCGCCCGGGCCAGCGCCGGCGCATCGTTGATGCCGTCGCCGACCATGCCCACGCGATGGTTCTGCGCATACAGGGCTTCGATGGCTTGCAGCTTGTCGGTCGGCATCAGATTGCCCTGGGCCTGATCGATGCCCACCTGAGCGGCGATGGCCTTGGCCGTGTGCGGGTTGTCACCCGTCAGCATCATCGTCTTCACGCCCAGCGCATGCAGCTGCTCAATGGCCTCGCGGCTGCTGTCCTTGACCGTGTCGGCCACCGCAAACAACGCCAACGGGCCGGAGGCATCGAACAGCAGCACCACGGTTTTTCCCTGGCTTTCCAGCGCTTCAAGTTGCGCTTCCAGCTCCGGCGAGCAATACCCGGCGTCATGCACCAGACGGTGGTTGCCCAAATGGTACAAACGCCCTTGCACTTCGCCCTTCACGCCAAGCCCTGCGAGCGCCTCGAACGCTTCAACCGGCAACCGAGCGCCTTCCTGCGCCGCCTTGGCAATGGCTTGAGAAACGGGGTGATCCGAGCGGCCCGCCAGACTCGCCGAGATCGCCAGCGCCTGTTCGCCCAATGACGCATCGAGCAACACGTAATCGGTCTGCACCGGCTTGCCGTGGGTGATGGTGCCGGTCTTGTCGAGGGCCAGATAATCGAGCTTGTGCCCCATCTCCAGGTACACGCCGCCCTTGATCAGAATGCCTTTGCGCGCCGCTGCCGCCAGACCACTGACGATCGTCACTGGCGTGGAAATCACCAGCGCACACGGGCACGCCACCACCAGCAACACGAGCGCGCGGTAGATCCAGTCAAACCACACCGCCCCCATGAACAGCGGCGGGATGATCGCAATCGCCAGCGCCAGCGCGAACACGGCGGGCGTGTAGATTTTGGAAAAGCTGTCAACGAAACGCTGAGTCGGCGCACGCGCACCCTGGGCCGCCTCGACGGCGTGGATGATCCGCGCCAGCGTCGAGTTGTTGGCGGCGGCGGTCACTTTGTATTCCAGCGAACCGGCCTGATTGATCGTGCCGGCAAAGACCTTGTCGCCCACGGTTTTCTCGACCGGCAGGCTTTCACCGGTGATCGGCGCCTGATCGATACTCGACTGGCCGGCAACCACTTCACCGTCCAGCCCGATGCGCTCGCCCGGTTTGACCCGGACGACGCTGCCCAACGCAATATCCTTGACCTCAAGCTCAAGCCACTCGCCGTTCTGCTGCACGGTGGCGGTTTCCGGCGTCAGCTGCATCAGGCCGCCGATTGCGTTGCGGGCACGGTCCAGCGACTTGGCTTCAATCAGCTCGGCGACGGTGAACAGAAACATCACCATCGCCGCTTCCGGCCATTGCCCGATCAGCACTGCACCGGTAACGGCAATGCTCATCAGCGCGTTTATATTCAGGTTGAAGTTTTTCAGGGCGATCCAGCCCTTTTTGTACGTGGTCAAGCCGCCGCTGAAAATGGCGATCAGCGCGACGATGGCGACCACCCAGGTGGGTGCGGCGTTGGTGAAATGGATGACTTCCGCCGTCAACGCAGCGACACCCGACAACGCCAGCGGCCACCACGGTTTGTTGGCGGGCGGCAGCGACGCGGTTTCCTTGTCGGCGCCCTCCTCGATCAAGTCCGCCTGCATGCCCAGCGCGCCAATGGCTTCGCGGATGGGATCGGTGGACGGCAGCTCATGCCACACGCCCAGCACCCGGTTCATCAGATTGAATTCAAGCTTCTGAATACCCTTCATCTTGCCGAGCTTGTTCTGGATAAGCGTCTGCTCGGTGGGGCAGTCCATGGCTTCGATGCGGAAGCTGCTGAGCTGACCTTCAGCGTCTGATGCGCCATCGATGGTCACGACGGACGGTGCGCTGTCATGGGAGCAGCACGCGTGGGCAGCGTGGTCGTGTTTGTGCACGGGCGTGAGTTTGGCATGGCCGTGGTCATGACCGGCGTGATCGTGATCGGCGTGGTCATGGCCGGAATGATCATGGGCAGCGTGCTCGTGCTCGTGCTCGGCATGTTGGGGCGCGTCGTGAGCGGGTTTGTGCGAGGAAGATTTGTGTACAGAGTCACTCATGGATTGAGTCTCTAAATGTGCGTGTTGCCAAGTGAACACCCTGTAGCCACTATAGGGTCAAGCGTCCTATTGAGGTCTTGCGCATGAATCCTTCATTTAAAATCGGCGAACTGGCGAAAATGACGGACTGCCCGGTGGAAACCATCCGCTATTACGAGCGCGAAGGACTGCTCAGTGAGCCTGCACGCAGCGAGGGCAACTATCGGCTGTACACCCAAGAGCACGTCGAGCGCCTGACCTTCATCCGCAACTGCCGCAGCCTGGACATGACGCTCGACGAGATCCGCAGCCTGCTGGCGTTGCGCGACAGTCCGCGAGACCAGTGCGAGAACGTCAACGCGCTGATCGACGAACACATCCAGCACGTGAACGCCCGCGTCGCGAGCCTGCAAGCGTTGCAGGAGCAACTGGTCGACCTGCGCCAACGCTGCAGCGAAGGCGCGCCGGATCACTGCGGGATTCTGGATCGACTGGAAATCAGCGGGAGTGTCGTGGCTGCCGATGTCGAACACTCTCACGTAGGGCGCAGCCACGGGCATTGAACGGCTTGTGGTATGGCATACGACGCCTTCCCGGCTAAAGCCGGTCCTACGATGGATACGCGGTCCCACAAGTCAGGGCGCCAACCAGACCATTGAATGCACGCGAATGATTTAGTAGGACCGGCTTTAGCCGGGAAGAGGCCCGTCTGAGCACCATCACTTTTGCGGTGAGGCACCTGACGCATTCCCGGCTAAAGCCGGTCCTACAAGTCGGCGTTCCAGCCAGTCCTATTGAATGCACGCGAATGCTTTAGTAGGACCGGCTTTAGCCGGGAAGAGGCCAGTCTGCACACCGTCACTTTCGCGGTGTGGCATACGACGCCTTCCCGGCTAAAGCCGGTCCCACTGTCAGGATGGGCGTAGGAGCGCGCTTGCCCGCGAACGCAGTGTGTCAGGCAATGTCGAGGCGCAGGCAAATCGCAATCGCGGGCAAGCGCGCTCCTGCAGGTCTAGCGAATGGCTTCGGATCAGCGCTTAAACAGCCACTGGCGCCTTGATGCTCGGATCCGCGTTATAACCCACGATCTCGAAATCTTCGAATCGATAGTCATAGATGCTTTCAGGGCGACGCTTGATGCTCAGCTGCGGCAGCTGTCGCGGGGTGCGGGTGAGCTGCGTCGCGATCTGCTCCTCGTGGTTGGAGTAAGCGTGAGTGTCGCCCAGGCTGACGATGATCTCGTGGGGGATCAGGTCGCATTGCTGAGCCAGCATATGGGTCAGCAGCGCCAGCGCGGCGATGTTGTACGGCAGGCCGAGGAAGACGTCGGAACTGCGGATGTACAACTGCATCGACAGCTTGCCGTCGGCCACGAAGGCCTGGTACAGCAAATGGCACACCGCAAGCGCTTGGCGCCCGGCCTTGACGTTCTCCTGCGGCGACAGCTTCTCGTCTGGCAGGTATTCGGTATTCCAGCCGTGAAACAGAATGCGGCGGCTGTTCGGGTTGTTCTTCAGGCAGTCGACCATGTAGTCGATCTGGTTGATCTTGCCGCCGTCCTTGGTCGGCCAGCCAGTCCACTGCGCGCCGTACACCGGGCCCAGATCGCCGTCTTCAGTGGCCCACTCGTCCCAGATGGTCACGCCGTTTTCGTTGAGCCATTTGGTGTTGGTGTTCCCGCTGAGCATCCAGATCAGCTCGTTGGCGATGCTTTTGAAGTGCAGCTTTTTGGTGGTCAGCAGCGGGAAGCCATCGGCCAGGTTGTGGCGAATCTGCCGACCGAACACGGCCGTGGTGCCGGTCCCGGTGCGGTCGCCCTTGCGGGTGCCGTTGTTGATGACGTCCTGCAGCAGTTCAAGGTATTGCTTCATGACCAGAGGCCCTCTGTTTCGGTGAATCCGCCGA
Source organism: Pseudomonas sp. W2Oct36 (assembly GCF_041060465.1). Taxonomy (NCBI): domain Bacteria; kingdom Pseudomonadati; phylum Pseudomonadota; class Gammaproteobacteria; order Pseudomonadales; family Pseudomonadaceae; genus Pseudomonas; species Pseudomonas sp. W2Oct36. The sequence continues at coordinate 451,471 of NZ_JAUERW010000002.1, read as the reverse complement.
ACCCACAAGGTCCGGCGTTCAGCAGATGTACCCGGCGCGTCACACCGCAGCGTTGTTGGCAGCGGGCGCGCGGTGGTAAGCAAGCCAGATCAGCACCAGGCCGCCGATGATCATCGGCAGGCTGAGGATCTGCCCCATGGTGACCCAGCCCCAGGCCAGATAACCGAGCTGGGCATCCGGCACGCGGACGAACTCCACCACGAAGCGGAAGATGCCGTAGAACAGCGCGAACATCCCGGAAACAGCCATGGTCGGACGCGGCTTGCGGGAGAAGAAATAGAGAATGACGAACAGTGCCACGCCTTCCAGCGCGAACTGGTAGAGCTGTGATGGGTGGCGCGGCAGCTGCGCAGGGTCGGTGGGGAACACCATGGCCCAGGGCAGATCAGTCGGCTTGCCCCACAGTTCGGCGTTGATGAAGTTGCCAATGCGCCCGGCACCCAGACCAATCGGCACCATGGGCGCGATGAAGTCCATGAGCTGAAAGAACGACTTGCCGTTGCGCTTGCCGAACCAGTACGTCGCGATCATCACGCCGATGAAGCCGCCGTGGAACGCCATACCGCCCTTCCACACTTCAAAGATCAGCAACGGGTTGGCGATGTAGTTGGGCAGATCGTAGAACAGTACGTAGCCCAGCCGTCCACCGACGATGACGCCCATGGCGACCCAGAAAATCATGTCCGAGAGCTTTTCTTTGGTCCACGTCGGGTCAAAGCGATTCAAGCGACGGGATGCCAGGTACCAGGCACTGCCGATACCGACCAGATACATCAGGCCGTACCAATGGATTTGCAGCGGACCGATGGCCACGGCTACCGGGTCAATCTGCGGGTAAGGCAGCATTGCGACTCCTTGAAATAGAAGCGCTCATTGAGCGACGAAGCAGAACTATGCGGCGGCGGCAGCAGGTCGTGCCACCCAATAATGATGAAATCTGGTGTAAGAGCGACCGCGATGAAAGCCTCGCACGCCGACGATGCCGCTCTCACTAGCACGGACATCTCTCAAAAACAGTGCGGCATGTTACCGGACCGCGCCGATCCGCTCTAGCAGCGTGCGATGGATGTCGGCGTGCGGGGTGGGTAAAGTGGCGCAAAAAGGAGTCATCCATGTGTCTTATCGTCTTCGCCTGGCGGCCGACGCACGCTCAGCCGCTGATTCTGGCGGCCAATCGTGACGAGTTCTACGCCCGTCCTACTCTGCCGCTGGCCCAGTGGGAAGACGCGCCGCAGGTGTATGCCGGGCGCGATCTAGAAGCGGGTGGAACGTGGCTGGGTATCAACGCTGGCGGACGATTCGCAGCGCTTACCAACATCCGCGAGCCGGGCAAGCCGCCTGGCCGTCGTTCGCGGGGCGAATTGGTTGCTCGTTTTTTGACCAGCGATGTGTCCATAGATGAGTACCTGAGTGAGATCGCAGCGAGATCAACGGAATACGGCGGGTTCAATCTGCTGGTGGGTGATCGTCAGCAGTTGCACTTCCTCAACGGCAACGATTCGACACCCCGCTGCTTGGAAGCAGGCGTTTACGGTGTGTCCAACGCCGGGCTCGACACGCCGTGGCCTAAGCTGGTGAAAGCCAAAGCCGCGCTGTCCGAACAGCTGAACAATCCTGACCCCGACGCGTTATTTGGCTTTCTCAGCGATCACGCGCCTGCGCCGGACGCTGAACTGCCAAGCACCGGCGTTGGGCTTGCGACGGAGAAATTGCTATCGAGCGTGTTCATCGCCAGCCCCAATTACGGCACGCGGGCGAGCACGGTGTTGCGGGTGAATGCGGATGGCAGCCGGCGGCTGATCGAGCGTAGCTTTGGGCCGTATGGCGGGAGATTGGGTGAGGTGGACCTGCAGATTTGACTCCACCTCTTCCCGGCTAAAGCCGGTCCTACAATAAATTTGCTGCGCGCCGGCTGGTGCGGCGGGCTTACCCTTGTAGGACCGGCTTCAGCCGGGAAAGCGTTCTGTGTAACACCCAACATCTGGGTTATTCAAACCGGCCTCTTCCCGGCTGAAGCCGGTCCCACTAAGAGCAGCGCAGCGCCAGCCCTTAGTGCCCCTTCACAGACCCCGGATTGATCATCCGCGACAGGCCCAGATTCCTCAGCGCCAGCTGCAGCGAGCTGCTGATGACTTGCGGGTTATCGTTCTTCATCAGTTGGGCCAACAGGTCCTTGGCCATGCTCAGGTTGATCTGACGCAGCATCCACTTCACTTTCGGCAAGTTGGTGGCGTTCATCGACAGGCTGTCGAAACCCATCGCCATCAGCAGCACCGCCGCCGCAGGATCACCGGCCATTTCGCCGCAGATGCTCACCGGCTTGCCTTCGGCGTGGGCATCGCGCACCACGCTTTGCAACGCCTGGAGCACCGCCGGGTGCAGGTAGTCGTACAAATCCGCCACCCGCGGGTTGTTGCGGTCGACCGCCAGCAAATACTGGGTCAGGTCGTTGGAGCCGACAGACAGGAAATCCACCTGACGCGCCAGCTCGCGGGTCTGGTAGACCGCTGCTGGCACTTCAATCATCACGCCCACTGGCGGCATCGGCACGTCGGTGCCTTCATCGCGCACCTCACCCCATGCCCGGTGGATCAGGTGCAGCGCTTCTTCGGTCTCGTGGGTGCCGGAGATCATCGGCAGCAGAATCCGCAGGTTGTTCAAGCCCTCGCTGGCCTTGAGCATGGCGCGGGTCTGCACCAGGAAGATTTCCGGGTGGTCCAGCGTTACGCGAATGCCGCGCCAGCCGAGGAACGGGTTGTCTTCCTTGATCGGGAAGTACGACAGCGACTTGTCGCCGCCGATGTCCAGCGTTCGCATCGTCACCGGTAACGGGTGAAACGCCGCCAATTGCTCACGGTAGATGGCGAGCTGTTCCTTTTCGCTCGGGAACCGCTGCTGAATCATGAACGGGACTTCGGTGCGGTACAGGCCGACGCCTTCCGCGCCTCGCTGTTGCGCGCGAGCAACGTCTGCCAGCAGACCGGTGTTGACCCACAGCGGCATGCGATGGCCGTCGAGGGTTACGCAGGGCAATTCACGCAGCGCGTCGAGGCCTTGAGAGAGCTGGCGCTCCTCTTCGACGACGACGGAATACTGTTTGATCAGGATCTCGGACGGATTGGTGAAGACTTCGCCGTGGTAGCCGTCGACGATCAACTGGATGCCGTCGACTTTCGAGTACGGCAGGTCCACAACGCCCATGACCGTGGGGATCCCCATGGCCCGGGCCAGAATGGCGACGTGGGAGTTACCCGAGCCGAGTACCGAAATCAGGCCTACCAACTTGCCTTCCGGCACCTCGCCGAGCATGGCGGGCGACAGCTCTTCGCTGACCAGGATGGTGTTGTCGGGGTAGACCAGTGTTTGCTGGCGCGCTTCCTGAAGGTAGGCGAGCAGGCGGCGACCGAGGTCTTTGACGTCCGATGCACGCTCACGCAGGTAGGCGTCGTCCATCAGCTCGAAGCGTTTGACGTGCTCGTTGACCACCGAACGCAACGCGCCCTGGGCCCACTGGCCGGTCTTGATGACGTTGGTGACTTCGCTGCCCAGCGACGCATCGTCGAGCATCATCAGGTACACATCGAACAACGCGCGCTCCTCTGGGCGCAACTGTGTGGCCAACTTCGCCGAAAGGGTGCGCATGTCATTGCGCACGCCTTCAAGGGCGGTCTGGAACAGTTTGAGTTCGGCGGTGATGTCAGTGACGGTTTTGTCCGGCACGACTTCAAGGTCGGCCGGCGGCAGCATGACCAGCGCGGTACCGACGGCGGCTCCCGGCGAACCTGGCACGCCGACGAATCGGGCTTCCTGAATGCCCTTGCCCTGCCGACCGAGCCCGCGAATGGAGCCGGTGGCTTCTGCGTGGGCGATAACGCCGGCGAGCTGCGCGCTCATCGTCACAAGGAAGGCTTCTTCGCCCTCGTCGAACTGACGTCGCTCCTTTTGCTGGATGACCAGGACGCCCACTACCCTGCGGTGGTGGATGATCGGCGCACCGAGAAACGAGGCGTAGCGTTCTTCGCCGGTTTCGGCAAAGTAGCGATAACGAGGGTGATCGGCGGCGTTTTCAAGGTTGAGCGGTTCTTCACGCGTACCCACCAGACCCACGAGGCCCTCGTTCGGGGCCATGCTCACCTTGCCGATCGAGCGCTTGTTCAGGCCTTCGGTGGCCATCAGCACGAAGCGGTTCGCTTCAGGATCGAGCAGATAGACCGAGCAGACCTGGCTGCTCATGGCCTCTTTTACGCGCAATACAATAATGCCCAACGCCGCCTTGAGATCCTTGGCGGAGTTAACTTCCTGGACGATCTTGCGCAGCGTATTGAGCATGGCTCGGGGTCGAACTCCGTGTCAGTCGCGCGCCAACAGGCGCGGGGCAAGCTCTTTGAGTGCGCGGCGATATACCTCGCGCTTGAATGTCACCACCTGGCCCAGCGGGTACCAATAACTGACCCAACGCCAGCCATCGAACTCCGGTTTGCCGGTCAAATCCATCCGCACCCGCTGCTCGTTGGAGATCAGGCGCAGGAGAAACCATTTTTGCTTCTGGCCGATGCACAGCGGCTGGCTGTGGGTACGGACCAAACGTTGCGGCAGACGATAGCGCAACCAACCCCGGGTGCAGGCAAGAATTTCAACATCATGCCGTTCCAACCCGACTTCTTCATTCAATTCACGGTAAAGCGCGTCTTCCGGGGTCTCCTGAGGGTTGATACCCCCCTGTGGAAACTGCCAGGCGTCTTGATTGATGCGCCGAGCCCATAAGACCTGGCCAGCATCATTTGTCAGAATTATCCCGACATTAGGGCGAAAACCATCGGGGTCGATCACGGCCACAACCTCGCAAACGCATGTCGCCGCATTGTTCCACAAAGATCGTGAAGGCAGCAACGAGGCTGCGACAGCTTATCGTGACAACTGCATTAATAGATGCGATCTCTCGGGCAAACCTCGTATTCTTGTGCTCTTTTTTCTGATATTTCAGCGAGTAAAGCCCATGCGTCTGGCCCTCTTCGACCTCGACAACACCCTCCTCGGCGGCGACAGCGACCACGCCTGGGGCGATTACCTGTGCGAGCGAGGCATCCTGGACGGTGCTGCGTACAAGGCACGCAACGACGCTTTCTATCAGGACTATCTGGCCGGCACGCTAAACCTGACCGACTACCTGAATTTCAGCCTGGAAATCCTCGGGCGCACTGACATGGCGCAGCTCGACGAATGGCACCGGGAATTTATGCGCGACTGCATCGAACCCCTGATCCTGCTGAAGGCCATGGCCCTCATCGCCAAACACCGCGACGCGGGCGACAAGCTGGTGGTGATCACGGCGACCAACCGTTTCGTGACCGCGCCAATCGTGGCCCGGCTGGGTATCGACACGTTGCTGGCAACCGAGTGCGAGGTCGTCGACGGTCGCTACACCGGGCGCACCACTGACGTGCCGTGCTTCCGCGAAGGCAAAGTCACCCGTCTGAATCGCTGGATCGAAGAAAACGGCTTCAACCTGGACGACAGCTGGTTCTACAGCGATTCGATGAACGATTTGCCACTGCTGGAGCAGGTGGCCAATCCGGTCGCAGTCGATCCTGATGAAAAGCTGCGCGCCGAAGCCACCCGTCGCGGCTGGCCGGTGATTTCACTGCGCGGTTGAAAAGCCTTCGCGAGCAAGCTCGCTCCCACTGTTCTTTGTCGGCAGGTTGAGCTTCGGTGCCGCCAGCTTTGATGACCGGGGGTTAAACCGGTTTGGCGCCCATCAGACCGGCGATCGCCACGAAGCAAACGACACTGAAGATGGCCAGGGCCAGGGTGAAGCGGGAATTGCCCACGATCACCGGCCGGCGCAGGCGGTTCACCCGCACCGCCAGCCAGGCCCAGCTCAAGGCGCCGAAGAGATACAGCACGCTCGCCGCCAGCAGCCAGGTCTGTCCGAGCGGCCAACCGGCGTAGTGGACCAGCCACCAGCCGCTGACCGGCAGGGTTAACAGGCACACGCCCATCAGCACCCAGACAAATGCCCACGGCCGTTGCATGGCGCGGTTCTGCACCGTCGCATCGCCGGCCCGACGGCCACGCACGATCCACACGATCAGCCCCAGCGCGCAGATGAACAGCAGCACCGTGCTGACGACATGCAGAATTTTCAGTGCAGCGAAGTGTTCCATTGTGTTCGTGTCCCTGTGTCTGGCGGTGCTTGAAGATTAGCAGCCGGTTGCATGCCGCTGCCGTTATCCCAGAAACAGCTTGTACGCCGGGTTCTTGGTCTCGTCCCAATACGGATAACCAATCTCCGCCAGCGCCTGGGGCACCAGATGTCGCTCATCTTCCGGCACCACTAATCCCGCCACCACTCGGCCATCCGCCGCACCGTGGTTGCGGTAGTGGAACATCGAAATATTCCATTTCCCGCCGAGCTTGTTCAGGAAGTTGAACAGCGCACCCGGCCGCTCCGGGAATTCAAAGCGCAGTACCACTTCATCGCTGACCCGCTCCGAATGCCCGCCGACCATGTGCCGTAAATGCAGCTTGGCCAGTTCGTTGTCGGTCAGGTCCAGCACCGGAAAACCCTGTTCCGTCAGGCTCGCGATCAGGGCTTTGCGGGGATCCGTGTCGGGGTGGGTCTGCACGCCGACGAAGATGTGCGCCTCGCGGTCGGTGTGGTAGCGGTAGTTGAATTCGGTGATCTGCCGCTTGCCGATGGCCTCGCAGAAGGCCTTGAAGCTGCCCGCCTGTTCCGGGATGGTCACGGCAATGATCGCCTCGCGGCCTTCGCCCAGTTCGGCGCGCTCGGCGACGTGGCGCAGGCGGTCGAAGTTGACGTTGGCGCCGGAGTCGATGGCAACGAAGGTCTGCCCGGCGACTTCGTACTGTTCGGCGTACTTCTTGATCCCGGCCACGCCCAGCGCGCCGGCGGGCTCGGTGATCGATCGGGTGTCGTCGTAGATGTCCTTGATCGCCGCACAGATTTCATCGGTGCTGACGGTGATGACTTCGTCGACGTAATCCTTGCAGATGTCGAAGGTGTACTGCCCGATCTGCGCCACCGCCACGCCATCGGCAAACAGCCCGACCTGCTGCAGCACCACCCGCTCGCCGTAGGCCATGGCCTGTTGCAGGCAGTTCGAGTCATCCGGCTCAACGCCGATCACCTTGATTTCCGGGCGCAGGTATTTGACGTAGGCCGCAATGCCGGCGATCAGCCCGCCGCCGCCCACCGGGACAAAGATCGCGTCCAGCGGGCCCTGATGCTGGCGCAGGATTTCCATCGCCACGGTGCCTTGCCCGGCAATGGTGTCAGGGTCGTCGTAGGGGTGGACGTAGACGTAGCCGTGTTCCTCGACCAGCTTCAGCGAATACGCCAGCGCTTCGGGAAACGAGTCGCCGTGCAGTACGACCTTTCCACCCCGGGAGCGCACGCCTTCGACCTTGATCTCGGGGGTGGTCTTCGGCATCACGATGGTGGCCGACACGCCCAAGGTCTTCGCCGCCAGCGCCAGGCCTTGGGCATGGTTGCCCGCCGACGCCGTCACCACGCCCCGCGCCAGTTCTTCCGGGCTCAGCTGCGCCAGCTTGTTGTACGCGCCGCGAATCTTGAAGGAGTACACCGGCTGCAAGTCTTCGCGCTTGAGCAGCACGTTGTTGCCCAGACGTTGGGAGAGCTGGCGGGCGGCGTGCAGCGGGGTTTCCACGGCAACGTCGTACACGCGGGAGTTAAGGATCTTTTTGACGTAGTGCTCGAGCATCGGGGAAGAATCGCTGGCGAAGGGGCAAGACCCGGAAGTCTACCCCTCGTCCCGGCGCACGACCATATCAAGACTCAGGCTTTGGCCACGGCATGTCGTTATACTGCCGGCCCTCGGACCTATCGCTATTCCCTGTAACCGGAGCCCACCTCGCATGACCCAGGATCAACTCAAACAGGCCGTTGCCCAGGCCGCCGTCGATTTCATCCTTCCGAAGCTCGACGACAAAAGCGTCGTGGGCGTGGGCACCGGCTCTACCGCCAATTGCTTCATCGACGCACTGGCCCTGCACAAAGGCGCGTTCGACGGCGCGGTGGCGAGCTCCGACGCAACGGCCGCACGCCTCAAGGGCCACGGCATTCCGGTGTATGAGCTGAACACGGTCAGCGACCTGGAGTTTTACGTCGACGGCGCCGATGAAAGCGACGAGCACCTGAACCTGATCAAAGGCGGCGGCGCAGCCCTGACCCGGGAGAAGATCGTCGCCGCCGTGGCCAAAACCTTCATCTGCATCGCCGACGCCAGCAAGCTGGTGCCGGTGTTGGGTGCGTTTCCCCTGCCGGTGGAAGTGATCCCGATGGCCCGCAGCCACGTGGCCCGAGAACTGGTGAAGCTGGGCGGCGATCCGGTCTACCGCGAGGGCGTGCTGACGGACAACGGCAACATCATCCTCGATGTGCACAACATGAACATCACCAACCCGGTGGAAGCGGAAGCGCAGATCAACAACATCGTCGGCGTCGTCACCAACGGCCTGTTCGCCGCGCGCCCGGCGGATCTGCTGCTGCTGGGGACCCAAGAAGGCGTGAAAACCCTCAAGCGCTGATTGTTGCGGGGCAAGGCTGATTTTGCTGGACAGCGGTGGGCTGGGGATCTCGGTCACGCCCACCCGTGATGCGCAGCTCTCCCAACCTCGCCACATCCAGCGCCGGGTTAGCGTTTCTTGAACACATAAAACAGGTTCGGCTCACTGACAACGTACAACGTGCCGTCGTCCCCCATGGCGATGCCTTCAGCCTGGGGCACGCTTTTGCTCAGGCCCATGCTGCCCTTGGTCAGTGACACGTTAGCGACGGGCTTGCCCTCAGTGTCCAGCTCGAGAATCTGCCGCGACTCATCCGACAGCGCCAGCAAGTGCCCGCTGCGCTCATCGAACTGCAGACTGGAAAGGTCACGGACGAACAGGCCGGCATCCCGCTGCTTGCTGGACGTCACTTCCAGGATGTTCGGGGAATGGGTTCCGGCGTCAGGAAAGCCGCGCACTTCGATGATCTGCACCGGCCGCCGCTCTTTGGCGACGAACAAACGGCGGCCCTGATTATCGTAGGCCAGGCCTTCGAAGCCGTTATTGCCGCCGGCATCCATGCCCAGGGTCAACTGCTCGGCATCGGCGGCATCGAGGAATGTCGTGTCGTCATCCACGTGGACCTTGATCAGCCGCTGACTGTGCTCGTCACTGATGACGTAAATCCCGGGGCTGATGTATTCGACCGCTTCAGCGTCTCCGAACCCGGTAAGGGGAATTCGTCTGAGAATCCGCCCTTCCAGGCTCAGCTCGACCAGCTCGGGATTTTTGTTGGTCACGGTAAAGAGGGTCTTGCGTTGCGGATCGAAGCTGAGGGCCGAGACGTTAGCCGTCAGGCCGTCGATGGCCCGCGCCTCAATCTCGACCTCATAGGCGTCGAGGCCCAGCGCTTGCGCGTCGCTGGATTGCCAGAACACGTACCAGTTGAACCAGAGCCGCTCGATGACCCGGTATTCGCGCGCCACGAAAAAGGACGCGGTCAGTATCAACAGGACAAGTAACGTGAGCAGGACGCTCTGGAACGGGGACACACGACGCATGCAGGGGGCTCGACTTCAGTGGGGCGGCTTTAATATCACCGTATTCTGAAGCCAAACTGAAAGCGATGTGACATCTCGTTCCACCTTTTCAGAGCTCAAGCGAAAGTGGGCAGACCATCAAGTCGAAACCGGCCCGGCGTCACTGCCGCTTGAAGGTGTAAAACAGGTTGGGCTCGCTGACCATGTAAATGGTGCCGTTCTCGTCCATCGCCACCCCTTCGGCGCGCGGGATGGTCTGGCTCAGCCCGTTGAAACCATGCAGCAGCGTCATGAAGCTGACCTGATTCCCCTTGCCGTCCAGTTCCAGCAGCATGTGCGACTCGGCGGACAGCACCAGCAAATGCCCGGTCCTCTGGTCCGCGTACAGGGACGACAGATTGCGCACGATCAGGTTGTCGTTGATCAGCTTGCGCTTCTCGCCCTTCACTTCGCTGCTGCCGTCGGCCTTCCAGCTGTACAACGCCGGCGGACGCTCTTCGCCAAACAGGAACTGCTGATCCCGAGGGTCCCAGGCGATGCCTTCGAAGGCTTTGTTCTGATCCTTCGACGGACCCAGGTCGTACTTGGGGAAGTCGGCGATGTTGAGGGTTTTGGTTTCAGGCGTGACGTGGACGATGGTCATCAGGTGCTGACGCTCATCGACGATGGCAATCAGGCCGTCGCCCAGAACGGCTACACCCTCAGGGTTGCCCCAGCCTACAAGCGGGATTTTGCGAATGACGTCGCCGGTCAGCGTGATCTCGGAAAGGAAAGGGTTTTTACCCATCACCGAATACAGGGTTTTGGTCGCCGGGTCGTAGGACAGGTCCGAGGCCTCGTCTTCTTCCATGCCGGCCAGCGGCTTGGCGTCGATGTCGACCTTGTAATCCGGCAGCCAGATGCCCGCTGCGCGCTCGGCCTGCGTGACGTTGCGCTCGCGCAGCCACAACAGGCCGCGATCGTCCCAGTGCCAGGCATAAGACAGACCGGCCAAAATCACCAGCGCTGCAACGAGCAACCACCACCAGCGGAAACGCGCACGGCTTTTACGCTGTGTCATCCGCGAACGTCGCTTTCGAAACGGCTCTGGCCAGTCAGCTCCAGCACGATCTCATCGCCAACAGTGAACGGTCCTACGCCTGCGGGCGTGCCGGTCATGATCAGGTCGCCGGCCTGCAGCGAGAACTGCGAGGCCATGTGCTGGATCATCGGCACGATCGGGTTGAGCATGTGGCTGCTGTTGCCGTCCTGGCGGACTTCGCCGTTGATGGTCAGGCGGATGGCGATGTCGGTCAGATCGGGGTAGGCGTCAGCGGATACGAACGGCGCAATGACCGCCGCGCCGTCGAACGACTTGGCGATTTCCCAGGGCAGGCCCTTCTCTTTCAGCTTCGACTGCACGTCACGCAGCGTCAGGTCCAGGCCCGGGGCGAAGCCGGAGATTGCGTCGAGGACTTCTTCGCGGCTCGGGTTCTTGCTCAGCGGCTTGCCGATCAGCACGACAATCTCGGCTTCGTAGTGCACCGAACCCCGGTCCTGAGGAATGCTGAAGCCCCCCTCAATACCGACCACGCAGCTGCCCGGTTTGATGAACAGCAATGGCTCGGTCGGTACCGGGTTGTCCAGTTCCTTGGCGTGCTCGGCGTAATTGCGGCCGATGCAAACGACTTTACCGAGCGGAAAGTGAACCTTGGTGCCGTCGACGTACTTGTGCTGATAGCTCATGAGCGCTCCTGAGAAGCTTGTTGTAATGGGGGAACCGCTTACACCGCGAAGATTTTGCCGGGGTTCATGATGCCGTTCGGGTCGAACACCGCTTTGACGGCCTTCATGTATTCGATTTCCACCGGCGAACGGCTGTAGTGCAGGTAGTCACGCTTGGTCATACCGACGCCGTGTTCTGCGGAGATCGAGCCGTTGTACTTCTGGACGATCTCGAACACCCACTTGTTCACCGTTGCGCACTTGGCAAAGAACTCGTCCTTGCTCAGGTTTTCCGGTTTGAGGATGTTCAGGTGCAGATTGCCGTCGCCGATATGGCCGAACCATACGATTTCGAAATCCGGGTAATGCTGGCCAACGATCGCGTCCACTTCAGCAAGAAACGCCGGGACCTTCGAAACGGTGACCGAGATGTCGTTCTTGTACGGCGTGAAGTGGGAGATGGTTTCAGAAATGTATTCGCGCAGTTTCCACAGATTCTGCAGTTGCTGTTCGCTCTGGCTCATCACGCCATCCAGCACCCAGCCCTGCTCAACACAGTGCTCGAAGGTTTCCAGCGCGTGGTTGGCCACTTCTTCGGTGGTCGCTTCGAATTCCAGCAGTGCGTAGAACGGGCACTCGGTTTCGAACGGGGACGGCACGTCACCGCGGGCCATGACCTTGGCCAGCGCCTTGTCCGAGAAGAACTCGAATGCGGTCAGGTCCAGCTTGCTCTGGAACGCGTGCAGCACCGGCATGATGGCGTTGAAATCGGTGGTCCCGAGGACCATCGCGGTGAGGTTTTTCGGCGCGCGGTCCAGACGCATGGTCGCCTCGACCACGAACCCGAGCGTGCCTTCAGCGCCAATGAATAGTTGGCGCATGTCATAGCCGGTGGCGTTTTTGATGAGGTCTTTGTTCAGTTCGAGAAGGTCGCCCTTGCCGGTGACGACTTTGAGGCCCGCGACCCAGTTGCGGGTCATGCCGTAACGAATCACTTTGATCCCGCCGGCGTTGGTGCCGATGTTGCCGCCGATATTACTGGAGCCTGAAGACGCGAAGTCCACCGGGTAATACAAGCCGTTTTCTTCGGCGAGATTCTGCAGCTGCTTGGTGACCACGCCTGGCTGGCAGATGGCAGTGCGGTCTGTCAGGTTGAGTTCGAGCACCTGATTCATGTAATCGAAATTGACGACCACCTCACCGTTGGCGGCAACGGCGGCGGCGGACAACCCGGTGCGACCACCCGACGGCACCAGCGCAACCTTGCGTTCGTTGGCCCAGCGGACGATCGCCTGCACCTGTTCGGTGGTCTTCGGAAAGACGATGGCGGTGGGCGCCGGGGCGAAATGTTTGGTCCAGTCCTTGCCGTAGGTTTCGAGGGAATCGGCGTCGGTCAGGACCTTGCCGGGCTCAACCAGGGTCTTCAGCTCATCTATCAGCGCAGGATGGGTCATCAACAGAACTCTCGAACAATTCATGGTCATCCTGAGAACGGCTCACGTCCAGGAATGGGGTGTTTCGCGGGGTGCATATGCTAGCATACGCCCCCCGCCAATCGAGCTTTCGGCCGATTGGCGCGCGCTTCACTTACTGCCATTTCTCTCCGGGACACAGGTTTACGCAGATGAGCAAGACTTCCCTCGACAAGAGCAAGATCAAGTTCCTTCTTCTCGAAGGCGTCCACCAGTCCGCGGTCGACGTCCTCAAGGCCGCCGGTTACACCAGCATTGAGTACCACACCAAGTCTCTGCCGGAAGCCGAACTGAAGGAAAAGATTGCCGACGCTCATTTCATCGGTATTCGTTCCCGCACCCAACTGACTGAAGAACTGTTCGACAGCGCCAAGAAACTGGTCGCGGTCGGCTGCTTCTGCATCGGTACCAACCAGGTTGATCTGAACGCAGCCCGCGAACGCGGCATCGCTGTGTTCAACGCCCCCTACTCCAACACCCGTTCGGTGGCGGAGCTGGTGCTGGCCGAGGCCATCCTGTTGCTGCGCGGTATCCCGGAGAAGAACGCTTCCTGCCATCGCGGTGGCTGGATCAAGAGCGCGGCCAATTCGTTCGAGATTCGTGGCAAAAAGCTCGGCATCATCGGCTACGGCTCGATCGGCACTCAGCTGTCGGTCCTGGCTGAAGGCCTGGGCATGCAGGTGTACTTCTACGACACCCTGACCAAGCTGCCGCTGGGCAACGCCACTCAGGTATCCAGCCTGAACGAGCTGCTGGGCATGTCCGACATCGTCACCCTGCACGTTCCGGAAACCAACGAAACCCAGTGGATGATCGGCGAGAAAGAAATTCGCACGATGAAGAAGGGCGCCATCCTGATCAACGCAGCGCGCGGCACGGTGGTCGAGCTCGACGCCCTGGCTGAAGCGATCAAGGATCAGCACCTGATCGGCGCGGCCATCGACGTGTTCCCGGTCGAGCCCCGCTCCAACGACGACGTGTTCGAAAGCCCGCTGCGCGGCCTGGACAACGTGATCCTGACCCCGCACATCGGCGGCTCGACCGCTGAGGCCCAGGCCAACATCGGTCTGGAAGTGGCAGAGAAACTGGTCAAGTACAGCGACAACGGTACGTCGGTTTCTTCCGTCAACTTCCCGGAAGTGGCCCTGCCGGCTCACCCGGGCAAGCACCGCCTGCTGCACATCCACCAGAACATCCCGGGCGTACTGATGGAGATCAACAAGGTCTTCGCTGAAAACGGTATCAACATCTCCGGTCAGTTCCTGCAGACCAACGAGAAAGTCGGTTACGTGGTCATCGACGTTGACGCCGAGTACTCCGATCTGGCGCAAGAGAAACTGCAGCACATCAACGGCACCATCCGTAGCCGCGTTCTGTTCTAGGACGTTGGTTTCAGGGTGATAAAAAGGAGACCTTCGGGTCTCCTTTTTTTGTGCGCGAATCAGGCAACACGCCGGCTGTGCGCAAGACGCCCTTCTGCAACGTGTCATTTCACCGTGATGGTGATCTTCTGCGACTCGACCGGTGGATTCAGCGGAACGTGGTTCTTGTCGCCGACCAGCAGTTGCAGGGTGTGCTGACCCGGCGTGAGGTTCAGCTCGGTTTCGGTCTGGCCTTTGCCGAAGTGGCGGATGTTGTCGGTGGTCGGCAGCGGCGCGGTCATGTCGGGCTGATCCTTGACGTCGATCAGCAGGTGGTGATGACCGGTGTCCGGGACGTCCACACCGGCCGGGGCGACGCCCATGCCCTTGAGACCGAATTGCACCTTGAATGCGCCGTTGACGGTCGCGCCGTCCTTCGGCGAGATGATGTAAACCTCTGCGCCCGCTGGGGAGGCAGTACGCGGCATGTCGGCGGCCTGGGCCAGCAAGCTCGCCGCCAACAGCAGTCCGGTCAGGGCAGTTCTCGCGAATAACGTCTTCATGATTTCTCCGTTTTATCGATGTGCGGCTGGCGGGCTCGGGGCTTGAAGCCTCTTCATCCCGACAGCCAACCGCTCAGGAACGACCTTTACCTTAGCTGCGGTTGGACGCGAAGTATTTCGCTGAGTGGCGGGATGTAGAAGATTTCATGTTGGGCGGATGCAGACGGACAGCAAGCCAGTTACAACTCGAACGGCTCGTTCCCGCGCCGCCTGAACCAACCGGTCAGCGACAGCCGCTCACGGGTGGACGGCATGACTTCGTGGGGCATGTCGCCCGAGAGGAACACCACCAGACAGCCGCCGGTGGGCTGCACGTCATACTCGACGCCGTCCTTGAGGTACATCCGCAACTGGCCGCCGTGCTCCGGCAACCAGCCGTCGTTGAGATAAACAACCGCCGAGACCATGCGTTTGTCGTCATCGCGAAAACGGTCCACGTGCTTGAGATAGAAGGCCCCCGGCGGATAGAGCGCGAAGTGACTTTCGTAGTCCTCAAGGCCGAGAAACAGGCCTCGGTTCAGCGCCTGACGCAGGCTCTCCATCAGGTCCAGATAGCGATCGCACGGCTCGGCCTGCCCCGCTTCCAGCCACTGAATGTGATCGCCACGAATCCCCTCGCGAACCTCCTGCGCCGGCCCGCGCCCCACTGCGGCAGGCGCGAGCTCGCCCTGAACGGCACGCGTGCGGCATTCAAGCGCCAGCTCGCGGGTCAGGGTGTCGGGCAGGAAGATGTTCTGCTGCGACCAGCCACGCTCGGCCAAGTCGTCGACGATTCGCAACAGCAGCGGGTGATCAGGGGATATGCGCATGGCGCGCATAGTATCCATACGCCGATTAATCCGACAGGGCCTGCAGTCCGGCGAATGAGGAATATTTTTACGGGTTTGAATACGCCCGGCGGTTTTGCCCTACCGCTGATCGAACCTGAGGTTTTTAGCGGAGTCTGGCAAGTGTTAACTCGACAAATCCCCGCTGCCCCACCGAGAATGGCGGCCTGCCGACAGGAGTCTCTAATGCGCCGTCTGTTTTTCCTGCTGTTGATGTTCTGCACTTTGCCCGCCTGGGCAGACGGCCACGATCAGCTGTACACGCTCGCCGGCTGGCCGGAACAACGCGCTCATTTTGTCGATGCCCTCAAAGCCGCCCAGCAGCGTTACCGCAACAGCCTTCCACCGGCCGTGTTCGACGCTCTGGTGAGCAACAGCAATCAGCGTTTCGCGCCGCAGGCGATGGACCAGCGCGGGGAGCAAATGCTGCGCCAGACGCTGCAGGACCCGAACCCGGCGCTGCAGTTTTTCCAGTCGCCCCTTGGCCGCAAGATCGTCAATGCCGAGCTCACCGCCACGCGCCCGGACCAACTGGCCAAAAACGCCCAAGGCCTGCCGCACATTCAGGCGGATGACAATCGTCTGCTGATCATCGGCCACCTGGCCAACGCCCTTCCCGCCAAGGAAGCCGGCGCCGAGGTCAGCATGGCGATTGCTGGCGTCGCTGCCGACAGTCTGAGTTCGATGATTCCAGGCCTGATGGGTGGCGGAACGACCCAGGCGATGCTCGACAGTCAGCGTCAGCGGCTCATGGGGCAGATCGGCAAGGACGTGAACAACACGCTGCTTTATGTGTACCGCGACCTGTCGGACGGCGAGCTGGACGAGTTCGCGACCTTTGCCGAGTCCAACGAAGGCAAGGCCTATTACAAGGCGGCGCTGGCAGCCGTTCGCGCGGGATTGGCGGTCGGGCAGACGGTCAAATGACGTTGGTAGGACCGGCTTCAGCCGGGAAGGTGACTGTTGGCACACCCTCCATCCTCCGGTGTGACGACTCAGGCCTTCCCGGCTAAAGCCGGTCCTGCATTCGTTCTGTCAGCCGGCAAGCCGGCCTTGGAGCCCTACCCCATCCGCTGGGTCAGAAACTCAAAAAACCGCGCGCGCAGCTCCGGTGACTCGTTGACCAGATGGTGACGCGCTTCGGGCAACATGAAGATCTGCGGCTCGGCGAACTTGTCCTTGAGCACCGGCAGATTGTGTTTCCAGTCCACTGTCATGTCTGACTCGCCCTGCACGATCAGCGGGCTGCGGCGGCTGCGCGGCGCGCGTTCGATGCGCTCGATCCATTTCGCCAGCGCGCCCACCCACACCGTTGGCAAGCGTCGCGGCTGCAACGGGTCCGCGAGCAGAAAGGGCAGAAAGGTCGGGGCGTTTGAGTTTTCGCTGAAGCGCCGGTCGATGGCTTTGACGAAGCCGCGCAGCAGGTAATAGCTGAGTTTCGACAAGGCCCAGCCACGCGGTCTCACCAGCGGCGCCAGCAGGATGATCTGACCCTGCGCCGGGCTGGCGTCGCCATGATGAAGCAAGTGGTCGATGACAATCGCGCCGCCAGTGCTTTGCCCGCACAAGTGCCACGGCTTGGGCAGCGTGAGGCGCTCGGCTTCGACAAACAGCCGATCCAGCACCGCCTGATACTCCGCGAAGTCGGTAATGCTCGCCCGCGCCCCACTGGACAGTCCATGGCCCGGCAAGTCGCAGGCAATCACCGCCAGCCCAAGCCCCAACGCCCAGTCGATGACGTGACGGTACAGCCCGACGTGATCGTAAAAGCCGTGCATCAGCACCAGCGTCCCGACCGGCTGATCAGGCATCCACATCTGCGCGACGATGTCGTAGCCGCCCACTTCAACGCGCCCGATCCGGCTACTGGTCGCGCCATTGGGCCCGAGCGCATTCAAACCGTAGAAACGCTGATAAGCCTGGGCCTCTTCAGATGGCGCCTGCAACGTGCTCAGCGGCAAGAGCTCAGCACGCAAATGGTCGGGGTCGAACGTGTCGGACATCGGAATTCCAGATGGGGGAGTGTAGGAAGCGGCCGCACGGAAGTGTCATCTGTCCGCAGCGGCGTGGCAAGTTGCGCCACTTAAATCCATGGGCGCTCCGTCTACCCAGTCGCGAGACAAATCTGTAGCCTGCAAAACCTTCCCGATTCTCATTTGAGCCCCCGGATGAAACGCAGCCTTTACGTCGTCGTCGCAGTGTTGGTGCTCATCGGGGGCGCAGGCGCGTGGTACATCCACGGCAAGCAGCCGGTCCGCGATGGCGAGATGAGCCTCACCGGGCTGCAGGCCCCGGTCACCGTGCGTTACGACGAGCGGGGCGTGCCGCATATTCGCGCCGACAATCAGGACGATCTGTACCGCGCGCTGGGCTACGTCCACGCTCAGGACCGCCTGTTCCAGATGGAAATCCTGCGCAGGCTGGCGCGCGGGGAGCTCGCTGAAGTCCTTGGCCCCAAGCTGGTCAACACCGACAAGCTGTTCCGCAGCCTGCGCATCCGCGAACACGCCGATGCCTACGTCGCGCGCCAGGATAAAAACACGCCGGCGTGGAAGGCGCTGCAGGCGTATCTGGACGGCATCAATCAATACCAGGCGACGCATCCCAAACCGATCGAGTTCGACGTGCTGGGCATTCGCGAGCGGCCGTTCACGGCGCAAGACACCCTCAGCGTCGGCGGGTATCTGGCGTACAGCTTCGCGGCCGCTTTTCGCACCGAGCCGTTGATGACCTATGTGCGGGATCAACTGGGCCCGGAATACTTGAAAATCTTCAATCTGGACTGGCAGCCCAAAGGCGCGCTTGGGCAGTCTTCCGGGGGCAATCAAACGCCTGCGCTGACCGGCAACGACTGGGAAGGCCTCAATGACCTGGCGCTGCTCAGCCAGCAGGCACTGGAGAGAGCCGGCCTGCCGCAGTTCGAGGGTAGCAATGCCTGGGCGGTCTCCGGCAGCCGCACCCAGAGTGGCAAACCGCTGCTGGCGGGTGATCCGCACATTCGTTTCTCGGTACCGGCAGTCTGGTACGAAGCGCAGCTTACGGCGCCGGGCTTTGAGCTATACGGGCATTTTCAGGCGCTCAACCCCTTCGCCCTGCTCGGCCACAACCTGGACTTCGGCTGGAGCCTGACCATGTTCCAGAACGATGATCTGGACCTGATCGCCGAGAAAACCAACCCCGACAATCCCGATCAAGTCTGGTATCACGGCGCCTGGGTGGACATGACCTCCCGCACCGAACAGATCGAGGTCAAGGGCGAATCTCCCGTCATCCTGACCCTGCGGCAGTCACCCCACGGCCCGATCGTCAACGACGCGATGGGTGGCAATGGGGCGCAACAGCCGAGCGATACGCCGATTGCGATGTGGTGGTCGTTTCTCGAGTCGGACAACCCGATCCTCCAGGGCTTCTATGAAGCCAACCGCGCCGACACGCTGGACAAGATGCGCAGCGCCGCCGAGAAGATCCAGTCGCCGGGCCTGAACATCGTTTACGCCAATGCCAGGGGCGATATCGGCTGGTGGGCTGCGGCGCAACTGCCGAAGCGGCCTGCGGGGGTGAATCCGACGTTCATTCTCGACGGCGCCTCCGAGCAGGCTGACAAGAATGGCTTCTACCCTTTCAGCGCAAACCCGCAGGAAGAGAACCCGACACGGGGTTATATCGTCTCGGCGAACTTCCAGCCGGTGTCGCCTACGGGGATGGAGATTCCGGGCTATTACAATCTCCCCGAACGCGGTCGTCAGCTGAATAACCAACTGAGCAACGACAAGGTGAAATGGAATCTGGAGAACAGCAAAGCGCTGCAGCTCGGCACCCGGACGGATTACGCCGCACAGATGCTCACGCCGTTGATTCCGGTGCTGCGCCGGGTGGTGAGCGAGCCGGAGGAGCACGACTTGCTGGAGCGCATGGCGGCGTGGAACGGTGACTACTCAGTGGATTCGGTGGGGGCGACGCTGTTCAATCAGTTCCTGTTCAACCTGACCGATGAGGCTTTCCATGACGAGCTGAGCGACGGGCTGTTCACCACGCTGCTGTCGACCCGCCTCATTGACCTGGCGCTGCCGCGACTGGCGGCCGACGCGAATTCGCCGTGGTGGAACAATCGCCACTCTCGAGAGCCCGAGAGCCGCGACAACACGGTGAAGGTCGCCTGGCATGCCGCGGTCTCGCATTTGAAATCGCTGTACGGGCAGAACCCGGATGAATGGACGTGGGGCAAGGCGCACACGCTGACCCACGAACATCCGCTGGGCAAACAGCCGCCGCTGGACATGCTGTTCAATGTCGGGCCGTTCGCGGCGCCCGGTACCCATGAGGTGCCGAACAACCTGTCAGCGAGCCTGGGCCCCGCGCCGTGGCCGGTGACGTACGGGCCATCGACGCGCCGCCTCATCGACTTCGCCGACCCGGCCCATGCTCTGGGCATTAACCCGGTGGGCCAGAGCGGCGTGCTGTTCGACCAGCACTACGCCGATCAGGCGCAACGCTACGTCAACGGCGAGTACGTGCCGGAGCGGTTCAGTGAAGGGGATGTGGCGGGCAACAGCAAGGAAGTATTGAAGCTGGTGCCAGGGCGATAACCCATGAGACCTGTAGACCCGACTGGAGCCCCACTAACAGCATCGCGTGCATCCAGCGAGACCGGCTGGAACGCCAACTTGTGGGACCGGCTTTAGCCGGGAAGGCGTTGGGCGTTACGCTGCAAATCTATAGCGCACTCACCGGCCTGTTCCCGGCTGAAGCCGGTCCCACTAACAGCATCGCGTGCATCCAGCGAGACCGGCTGGAACGCCAACTTGTAGGACCGGCTTTAACCGGGAAGGCGTTGGGCGTTACGCCGCAAATCTATAGCGCACTCACCGGCCTCTTCCCGGCTAAAGCCGGTCCTACTAACAGCATCGCGTGCATCCGGTGAGACCGGCTGGAACGCCTACTTGTGGGACCGGCTTTAGCCGGGAAGGCGTTGGGCATTACGCTGCAAATCTATAGCGCACTCACCGGCCTCTTCCCGGCTGAAGCCGGTCCCACTAACAGCATCGCGTGCATCCAGCGAGGCCGGCTGGAACGCCAGCTTGTGGGACCGGCTTTAGCCGGGAAGGCATTGGGCGTTACGCTGCAAATCTATAGCGAACACACCGGCCTCTTCCCGGCTGAAGCCGGTCCTACTATCAAACCGACTCGACCACCTTCGCACGGCGTATGTCCGGCTGTTTCCAGCCGTCTGCTGCGGCTTCTTCGATGGCTTGCTGGATCGCGCGTTTGCGGTTGTTTTCCGCGCGGCGGCTGAAGAACCAGACCAGGAAGGTCGCAATCGACACCGCCAGCAGAATCAAGCTAGCGATCGCGTTGATCTCAGGCTTCACGCCCAGGCGCACTGCCGAGAACACTTCCATCGGCAGGGTTGTCGAGCCCGGGCCGGAGACGAAGCTCGCCAGCACCAGGTCGTCCAGCGACAGCGCGAAGGACATCATCGCCCCGGCTGCCAGCGATGGCGCGATCATCGGAATGGTGATCAAAAAGAACACCTTCCATGGCCGTGCACCCAGGTCCATTGCCGCTTCTTCGATGGACATGTCCAGCTCACGCAGACGCGCCGACACCACCACCGCTACATACGCCGCACAGAACGTCGTGTGAGCGATCCAGATGGTGACGATGCCACGCTCCTCGGGCCAGCCGAGCAACTGCGCCATCGCCACGAACAGCAGCAACAGCGACAGACCGGTAATCACTTCCGGCATCACCAGTGGCGCGGTGACCAGGCCGCCAAAGAACGTCTTGCCCTTGAATCGGGTGATGCGCGTCAGCACGAACGCCGCCATGGTGCCCAGCGCCACGGCAGCGATTGACGTGTAGAGGGCGATTTCCAGCGAGCGCATGACCGCGCTCATCAATTGCGTGTTGTCGAGCAGCCCGACATACCACTTCACCGACCAGCCACCCCAGACCGTTACCAGCTTGGAGGCGTTGAACGAGTAGATCACCAGAATGACCATGGGCGCGTAGATGAAGATCAGGCCCAGCACCAACATCAGGTTCGAGAATCGGAAGCCTCTCATGCCTTGCCCTCCAGCTCTTTGGCCTGACTGCGGTTGAACAGAATGATCGGGACGATGAGGATCAACAGCATCACCACCGCCAGCGACGACGCTACCGGCCAGTCACGGTTGTTGAAGAATTCCTGCCACAGCACTTTACCGATCATCAGCGTCTCGGGGCCGCCCAGCAGTTCGGGGATGACGAACTCGCCCACCACCGGAATGAACACCAACATGCAGCCAGCGATGATGCCGTTCTTGGACAGCGGTACGGTGATTTTCCAGAAGCTGTTGAAGGTGCTCGAACCCAGGTCCGATGCGGCTTCCAGCAGACTTTGATCGTGCTTCACCAGATTTGCGTACAGCGGCAGGATCATGAACGGCAGATACGAATACACGACGCCGATGTACACCGCGAGATTGGTGTTCAGGATCTGCAACGGCTCGCTGATCACGCCCAGCCACATCAGGAAAGCGTTGAGCAGGCCGTTGTTGCTGAGGATGCCCATCCATGCGTAGACGCGGATCAGGATCGCGGTCCAGGTCGGCATCATGATCAACAGCAGCAACACCGTCTGTATTTCTTTGCGGGCGATGGAGATGCCGTACGCCATCGGATAGCCGATCAACAAACACAACACCGTGCTGATGAACGCCATCTTCAACGAGCCGAGATACGCCGAGATGTACAGGTCGTCACTGGTCAGCAGCGCGTAGTTGGCGAAGTTGAGCACGATGTCGAGCTTCTGCTCGACGAAGGTGAAGATCTCGGTGTACGGCGGAATCGCCACATCGGCTTCAGCGAAGCTGATCTTGATAACGATCAGAAACGGCAGCGCGAAAAACAGAAACAGCCAAAGGAACGGCACGCCGATAACGGCCTGGCGCCCGGTGGGTTTTATTCGATTGAAAGCCCGTTTTATCTTTCGGATTTTCATGAGCGCAACACCACGCCGCTGTCGTCTTCCCACCAGACGAAGACTTCGTCGTCCCAGGTCGGCCGTGTGCCCTGGCGCTCGGCGTTGGCGACAAACGACTGCACCAGCTTGCCCGACGGCAGCTTCACATAGAACACCGAGTGACCGCCCAGATAGGCGATGTCGTGTACCTTGCCCCGGGACCAGTTGTGCTCGAACGACGGCTGTTCGGTAGTCACCAGCAGCTTTTCAGGGCGCAGCGCGTAGGTAATGCGCTTGTCTTCCACTGACGTGGTGACGCCGTGGCCGACATAGATCTTGCGCTCCAGCTCAGGGCTGCTGATCAGGGCGTGGCCTTCCATGTCTTCGATGACTTCACCGTCGAACAGGTTGACGTTACCGATGAACTCGCACACCAGGCGGCTGGTCGGCGTTTCGTAGATATCGATTGGGCTGCCGATCTGCGCGATCCAGCCCAGGTGCATGATCGCGATGCGCTCGGCCATGGTCATGGCCTCTTCCTGGTCGTGGGTCACCATCACGCAGGTCACGCCGACGCGCTCGATGATTTCCACCAATTCCAGCTGCATCTGCGAACGCAGTTTTTTGTCCAGCGCGCCCATGGGCTCGTCGAGCAGCAGCAGTTTCGGCTTCTTCGCCAGCGAACGCGCCAGTGCCACACGCTGACGCTGACCGCCGGACAACTGATGCGGCTTGCGCTTGGCGTACTGGGTCATCTGCACCAGTTTGAGCATCTCGGCGACCCGCGCTTCGATCTCGGCCTTGGGCAGTTTGTCCTGCTGCAGACCGAAAGCGATGTTCTGTGCCACAGTCATGTGCGGAAACAACGCGTAGGACTGGAACATCATGTTGATCGGACGTTCGTACGGCGGCATGTCGGTGATGTCGACGCCGTCGAGGTAAATGCGCCCTTCGGTCGGGCGTTCGAAGCCGGCAAGCATGCGCAGCAGGGTCGATTTCCCCGAGCCGGAGCCGCCGAGCAGGGCGAAAATTTCACCCTTGTTGATCTGCAGAGACACGTCGTCCACAGCAATCGTCTCATCGAACTTCTTCGTGACCCGATCGATTTTGACCAGCACCTGTTTCGGTTGCTGACCACCCTCAAGGGATTTCTTGTAGGCGCCGGAGGCAACTGCCATGGGTGAAACTCCCAACTGTTTTTGCGCCCGGCCAATGGGGTCGGGCGCCAAGGTCTTTATTTACCGGTTTTGATCTTCGTCCAGCTGCGCGTCATGATGCGCTGGATCTTGGGCGGCAGCTCGGAGTTGACGTACAGGCGCGCCTGTATGTCCTTCGAAGGATAAACCGCCTCGTCGTTGCGAATGTCCTGATCCATCAAAGCGCCCGAAGCCGGGTTCGGGTTGGCGTAACCCACCTGGTCACTGACCTTGGCGATCACGTCGGGTTTGAGGATGTAGTTGATAAACGCATGAGCGGCCTTCACGTCCGGCGCATCCGAAGGAATGGCGAGCATGTCGAACCACAGGTTGCCGCCCTCTTTCGGGATCGAGTAGGCAATCTTGACGCCCTTACCGGCTTCTGCGGCACGGGCCTTGGCCTGGAAGACGTCACCGGAGAAACCGGCCGCGATGCAGATGTCGCCGTTGGCCAGGTCAGTAATGTACTTGGACGAGTTGAAATAGGTCACGTACGGGCGGACCTTGAGCAGCTTGGCTTCGGCCGCCTTGTAGTCTTTCTCGTCGGTGCTGTTCGGATTCATCCCCATGTAGTTGAGGACTGCGGGCAGCATCTCGTCAGCCGAGTCGAGGAACGCGACGCCACATTTCTGCAGCTTCTTGATGTTCTCGGGCTCGAACAGCGTGGCCCAGGAATCGATGGTGTCGACGCCCAGCACTTCCTTGATCTTGTCGACGTTGTAGCCGATGCCGTTGGTGCCCCACAGGTACGGCACGGCGTACTGGTTGCCCGGGTCGTTCTTCTCCAGGCGCTTGAGCAGTTCCGGGTCGAGGTTGGCGTAATTGGGCAGCTGCGATTTGTCGAGCTTCTGAAACGCCCCGGCCTTGATCTGTTTGCCGAGGAAGTGATTGGACGGCACAACCACGTCATACCCGGTGTGGCCCGCCAGCAGCTTGCCTTCCAGGGTTTCGTTGGAGTCGAAGACGTCGTACTTGGTCTTGATCCCGGTGCTGGACGTGAAGTCCTCCAGCGTTGTGGTGCCGATGTAATCGGACCAGTTATAAATGCGAACGGTGGAATCCGCGTAGGCACCGGCAGCGAGCGTAAGCCCGGCCCCGAGTAGCAAGCCTTTTGAAAATAAAGAAATAGACACGTGTGCAGTCCTTTTTTAGTAGGTGGGCCTGTTGCCCGTACCGATGACAGTGACGACTGCCTGTGACACATCCGGCGCGCAACTTACCTTCGATAAACCCTTCTCGCAAAAAAACTTTTTGTGACGCGGGTGTCAGGACGGCTGACGCAAAACCTGTAGGAGTGAGCTTGCTCGCGATTGCGGTGTGTCAGCCCTGCATTCATTTGAAGCAGTCAGCATTTGCGAGCAAGCTCGCTCCCACGGGTGCGCCGTACAGGACGGCGCACCCGGTCAGGCTTATTTACCCGATTTGATGTTGGTCCAGCTGCGGGTCATCAGGCGTTGAGTCGCCGCCGGCAAGTCGGCGATCGCGTACAACTTGGCCAGAACGTCCGCTGGCGGGTATACGCCCGGGTCAGACGTGATGTCCTTGTCGACGAACTCGGTGGCCGCCTTGTTGCCGTTCGGGAAGTGAACGGAGTTGGTGATTTCAGCCATTACCTTCGGTTGCAGGATGAAGTTCATGAACTTGTAGGCGCCTTCGACGTTTTCGGCATCTTTCGGGATGGCGACCATGTCGTAGAAGCTGCCTGCACCTTCTTTCGGAATGTTGTAGCTGACTTTGACCTTGCCGCCCGCTTCTTCAGCGCGCGCCTTGGCCTGGTAGATGTCACCCGAGTAACCCACGGCGACGCAGATGTTGCCGTTGGCCAGGTCCGAGATGTACTTGGACGAGTGGAAGTAGGTGATCGAAGGACGAATCTTCTTGAACAGATCCTCGGCCTTCTGCAGGTCTTCCTTCTTCTGACTGTCGGTCGGCAGGCCCAGGTAATGCAGCGCCACTGGCAGCATTTCGGTTGGCGAGTCCAGGAAGCTGATCCCGCAGCCTTTCAGCTTGGCAGCGTTTTCCGGCTTGAACAGCAGGTCCCACGAGTTGACCGGTGCATCAGCGCCCAGGGCGGCTTTGACCTTTTCAGCGTTATAGCCGATGCCGATCGAGCCCCACATGTACGGGAATGCGTGCTTGTTGTCCGGGTCGCTGATCGACACAGCTTTCAACAAGGCAGGGTCGAGGTTTTTGTAATTTGGCAGCTTGGACTTGTCCAGCTCCTGGTAGACGCCGGCCTTGATCTGCTTGGCCAGGAAGTTGTTCGACGGTACGACGATGTCGTAACCCGACTTACCGGCCAGCAACTTGGCTTCCAGGGTCTCGTTGCTGTCGAACACGTCGTACACCACTTTGATGCCCGACTCTTTCTCGAAATCGGCGATGGTGTTGGGTGCGATGTAATCGGACCAGTTATAGACGTGCAGGACTTTGTCATCGGCGTGTGCAGCGGCGGCCACTGCGCCCATGAGGGACAAGGCCAGGAGGGTTTTGCCAAATTTCTTCATTCGTACGGCTCCAGTGTTTTTTATGTAAGCGGCGTCTAGACGGCGGACAGTCTGGCAATTTCCCGATAAAAATTCAGCCCTGCAATGACTCAAGCGTCAGGTCCAGGCACTTGCGCGCCTTTTCAATCAGCTCGTCGATCTCGGCGGAGGTAATCACCAGCGGCGGCGAGATGATCATGGTGTCGCCCACGGCCCGCATGATCAGGCCATTGTTGAAGCAAAAAGTGCGGCAAATCATGCCTGCTCCTTTGCCGACATAGCGCTCCCGAGTCGCCTTATCCTTCACCAGTTCGATAGCGCCCAGCATGCCGACGCCCCGCACCTCACCCACCAGCGGGTGATCGCTCAGCTCGCGCAGACGCTTTTGCAAATAGGGTGCCGTTTGAGACTTCACCCGTTCGACGATCTTTTCTTCACTCAGAATGCGAATGTTCTCCAGCCCCACTGCTGCCGCCACCGGGTGACCGGAGTAGGTGAAACCGTGGTTGAAGTCGCCGCCCTCGTTCAGCACCTTGACCACTTCGTCGCGCACGATGACGCCACCCATGGGGATGTAGCCGGAGGTCAGGCCCTTGGCAATGGTCATGAGGTCAGGCTTGAGGTCGTAGAAGTCGCTGCCGAACCATTCGCCGGTGCGGCCAAAGCCACAGATGACTTCGTCGGCCACAAAGAGGATGTCGTATTTGGCCAGGATCTCTTTGATCTTCGGCCAGTAGGTGTCGGGCGGAACGATGACTCCGCCGGCGCCCTGAATCGGCTCGGCGATAAATGCGCCGACATTGTCCACGCCCAGTTCGAGAATCTTCTTCTCCAGCTGTTCGGCCGCCCAGACGCCGAACTCGTCGGGGGTCATGTCGCCGCCTTCACCGAACCAGTAAGGCTGCGGAATGTGCACGATGCCCGGAATCGGCAAATCGCCCTGCTCGTGCATGTAGGTCATGCCGCCCAGGCTCGCGCCGGCGACGGTCGAGCCGTGGTAACCGTTGACGCGGCTGATGATGACTTTCTTGCTCGGCTGCCCCTTGATCGCCCAGTAGTGACGCACCAGACGCAGCACCGTGTCGTTGCCTTCGGAGCCTGAACCGGTGAAGAACACGTGGTTCATGCCCTCGGGGGCAATGTCGGAAATGGCCTTGGCCAGTTGCAGTGCCGGCGGGTGAGCGGTCTGGAAGAACAGGTTGTAATAGGGCAGTTCGCGCATCTGCTTGCTGGCAGCATCCGCCAGTTCTTCGCGACCGTACCCGATAGCAACACACCAGAGCCCGGCCATGCCGTCGAGGATCTTGTTGCCTTCGCTGTCCCAGAGGTAAACGCCCTTGGCGTTGGTGATGATGCGCGGGCCTTTCTCTTTCAACTGCTTGAAATCGCTGAACGGCGCCAGGTGATGATCACTGCTGAGGGCTTGCCATTCGCGGGTTTGCGGGTTGTTGGAACTCATGAATCACTCCATTGTGGTATCGCGTGTGGAGCGCCGTCGACTCACTGGGAGTCCGGCGACGCCCCGGGACGTCAGACGGCAAAGAGCAGGAATTCCCGCTCCCACGAACTGATCACACGCTTGAAGTTCTCGTGCTCGGCGCGCTTGACCGCGACATAGCCGGTGATGAATTTCTTGCCGAGGTACTTCTCGACCGTCTTGCTGTTTTCCATGCGCTCCAGCGCGTCTTCGATGGTCAACGGCAAGCGCAGGTTGCGGCGTTCGTAACCACGACCGACCACGGGAGCGCTGGGGTTGAGGCCCTCGACCATGCCGATGAAACCGCACAACAGGCTGGCGGCGATGGCCAGATACGGATTGGCATCGGCGCCGGGCAGACGGTTTTCCACGCGACGGTTCTGCGGGCCGGCATCGGGCACACGCAGGCCAACGGTGCGGTTTTCTTCGCCCCACTCCACGTTTACCGGCGCAGAGGTGTCCGGCAGGAAGCGGCGGAACGAGTTCACATTGGGCGCGAACAGCGGCAACAGCTCGGGGATCAGCTTCTGCAGGCCACCGATGTGCTGCAGGAACAGCTGACTCATCGTGCCGTCTTCATTGGAGAAGATGTTTTTGCCGGTCTCGATGTCGATGATGCTCTGGTGCAAGTGCATGGCGCTGCCGGGCTCGCCGGTCATGGGCTTGGCCATGAAGGTCGCGGCCACATCGTGCTTGAGGGCGGCTTCGCGCATGGTGCGTTTGAACACCAGAATCTGGTCCGCCAGAGACAGGGCGTCGCCGTGACGGAAGTTGATCTCCATCTGCGCCGTGCCGTCTTCGTGAATCAGCGTGTCCAGGTCGAGGTTCTGCAGTTCACACCAGTCGTAGACGTCTTCGAACAGGGGGTCGAATTCGTTGGCGGCCTCGATCGAGAAAGACTGACGACCGGTTTCCGGACGACCCGAGCGACCCACCGGTGGCTGCAGCGGGTAGTCGGGGTCGTCGCTGCGCTTGGTCAGATAGAACTCCATCTCCGGCGCCACGATCGGCTGCCAGCCTTGGTCGGCATAGAGTTTGAGCACTTTCTTGAGGACGTTGCGCGGGGACAGCTCGATGGGGTTGCCTTGCTTGTCGTAGGTGTCGTGAATCACCTGCGCAGTCGGCTCGATGGCCCAGGGCACCAGAAACACCGCGCTCTGGTCAGGACGGCAAAACATGTCGATGTCTGCGGGGTCCAGCAATTCGTAGTAGATGTCGTCTTCGACGTAATCGCCCGTCACGGTCTGGAGCAATACACTTTCCGGCAAGCGCATGCCCTTCTCGGCAATGAACTTGTTGGTCGGTGAAATCTTGCCCCGTGTGATACCGGTGAGGTCGGCGATCATGCACTCGACTTCGGTAATCCTGTGTTCTTTCAACCAATCGGTGAGCTGGTCGAGGTTGGTACTCATAAATACCTCAGGGTTTTAATTCCTGGTCGCCGTCATGGCGGTCAGGCGTTCTTTGAAGCGCTGGCGTCAGGGTGTCGCATGTTGAATTCAGGCATCGCCAAATGCCTGGAAGACTCAAAGATAGTCGTGCTTGTGCAAAACGCGCGGTCGCGGATGCCGCAGACAGCCTGGGCCGGGTCAGTCAGCCGAAGCAAAAGACGCGCCCGGTGGAATGGGGGCGTGGATAAAGAGTAAGGTGTCGAGGTGCCACGCAGAGACATGCGCAGCGCCCGCCGCGCTGGCTGGACCGCTACACTGAAAGCGTGTGAAGTGAAAAGCCGGTGCCCGAATGGCTGAGTGCAGGCGGTAAGGCCGATCAGCGGAAGGCGAAGCATGGGACCCCCGGTATTATTGCTGTTATGGGTTGCAATCGAGCTTAGCGTTGTTCATTTTTTTCCACAACACGCCCGTAAAAAATAAAACACGCCCTGCTCAAACCCGCAGTTTGCATCACGTTAGGTGCCTCACATTTGCCCTAAAGTGCGGCGAAAATGGCTTTTTGGCGCCCTTTTAGGGCAAATCAGGGCTCCCTTGACTTCGTCTGGCCTTTCGGATTGACTGAAACCCGTAATGCTCGATGATTGATATTTTCAACAACAAAGGTGTTGCATCATGTCGGTACCCCCGCGTGCCGTTCAGCTCAACGAAGCGAACGCGTTCCTTAAGGAACATCCTGAGGTTCTATACGTTGACCTTCTGATTGCAGATATGAATGGAGTGGTGCGCGGCAAGCGCATCGAACGCACCAGCCTTCATAAGGTTTACGAGAAAGGCATCAACCTCCCAGCTTCCCTATTCGCACTGGATATCAACGGCTCGACGGTGGAAAGCACCGGTCTGGGTCTGGACATCGGTGACGCTGACCGAATCTGCTATCCAATCCCCGACACTCTCTGCAATGAGCCCTGGCAGAAGCGTCCTACCGCACAACTTCTGATGACCATGCACGAGCTGGAAGGCACGCCCTTCTTTGCCGATCCGCGCGAAGTGCTGCGCCAGGTTGTCAGCAAGTTCGACGAGATGGGCCTGACCATCTGCGCTGCATTCGAGCTTGAGTTCTACCTGATCGATCAGGAAAACGTGAACGGCCGCCCGCAACCGCCGCGCTCGCCTATTTCCGGCAAACGTCCGCACTCGACACAGGTTTACCTGATCGACGATCTGGACGAGTACGTCGACTGCCTCCAGGACATTCTGGAAGGTGCGAAAGAGCAAGGCATCCCTGCCGACGCGATCGTCAAGGAAAGTGCTCCGGCGCAGTTCGAAGTGAACCTGCACCACACCGCCGACGCGCTGAAAGCCTGTGATTACGCGGTGCTGCTCAAGCGCCTGATCAAGAACATCGCCTACGACCATGAGATGGACACCACCTTCATGGCCAAGCCTTACCCAGGCCAGGCAGGCAACGGTTTGCACGTGCACATTTCGATCCTTGATCGTGATGGCAAAAACATCTTCACCAGTGAGGATCCCGAGCAGAACGCCGCATTGCGTCATGCGATCGGCGGTGTGCTCGAGACCCTACCCGCGCAGATGGCGTTCCTTTGCCCGAACGTCAATTCGTACCGCCGGTTTGGTGCTCAGTTCTACGTTCCGAACTCGCCGTGCTGGGGCCTGGATAACCGGACCGTGGCCGTGCGCGTACCGACTGGTACCGCCGATTCGGTCCGTATTGAACACCGGGTTGCCGGTGCGGATGCCAACCCGTATCTGCTGATGGCATCGGTGCTGGCAGGCATTCACCACGGCCTGACCAACCAGATCGAGCCCGGCCCGCCCGTGGAAGGCAACTCCTACGAGCAGAACGAGCAAAGCCTGCCGAACAACCTGCGTGATGCACTGCGCGAGCTGGACGACAGCGAAGTCATGGCCAAGTACATCGATCCGAAGTACATCGATATCTTCGTTGCGTGCAAGGAAAGTGAGCTGGAGGAGTTCGAGCACTCCATCTCTGACCTCGAGTACAACTGGTATCTGCACACGGTTTGATGGCTGCACGGGTTAAGAAAACGCCACCTTTTCGAGAGAATCGGTGGCGTTTTTCATTCATGAGCTGCGCGGACACCCTGTGGGACCGGCTTCAGCCGGGAAGGCAATCTCCCGGCTGCCACTGTAGAATGCCGTCGGCCCCGACCGAGAGAGCACTGATGACCCGCCTTGCCCCGCCCCGCAAACCTCGTGCACGCAGTCAGGCGCGGATCGACTCGATCCTCGATGCCGCACGTGCGCTGCTGGCCTCGGACGGCGTGGCGAGCCTCTCCATCTACAGCGTCGCCGAGCGCGCCGAAATACCGCCTTCTTCCGTGTATCACTTCTTCGCCAGCGTTCCCGCGCTGCTCGAAGCGCTGACGGCCGATGTCCACGAGGCCTTTCGCGAAAGCCTGCAGCAGCCCATCGATCATGATCGGTTGAATCAGTGGCGTGACCTGTCGCACGTGGTGGAATCGCGCATGCTCGCGATCTACAGCGACGACGCCGCCGCGCGGCAGTTGATCCTCGCCCAGCACGGTCTGACCGAAGTCACCCAGGCGGATCGCCAGCACGACATTGAACTGGGCAACCTCATGCATGAGCTGTTCGCCCGGCATTTTCAACTGCCGACGCTGCCCGATGATGTCGAAGTGTTTGCCCTGGCGCTGGAACTTGCAGATCGGGTGTACGCGCGCTCGGTGCAACTGCACAACGCGATTACCCCGCGCATGGCCGAGGAAGGATTGCGGGTGTTTGATGCGTATCTGGGTTTGTACCTGCCGCCGTATTTGCCGAAGCGCTCAATAGAGCAATAACGTGCATCCATTGAGCGCTGCGTAGGAGCGCGCTTGCGATTCAGCACCGATCACAGCTTGGCGATCGACACCTCGGTGGACTTCACGAAGGCGATCACTTCGCTGCCGACCACCAGTTCCAGCTCTTTCACGGAGCGGGTGGTGATGACGGAAGTGACGACGCCCGAAGCGGTTTGCACGTCGATCTCGGACAGCACGTCGCCGGTGACGATTTCCTTGATGGTGCCTTTGAACTGGTTACGCACGTTGATGGCTTTGATAGTCATGGTAAGGCTTCCTTTGTGAGATCAGTTCCGGGGGCGTGATTGCCTCTGGAGTTAGTT
The DNA here is from genome assembly GCF_041060465.1 of Pseudomonas sp. W2Oct36. Classification (NCBI taxonomy): domain Bacteria; kingdom Pseudomonadati; phylum Pseudomonadota; class Gammaproteobacteria; order Pseudomonadales; family Pseudomonadaceae; genus Pseudomonas; species Pseudomonas sp. W2Oct36. The sequence goes on along the minus strand of NZ_JAUERW010000002.1, from coordinate 419,316 downwards.
GGCCCAACGCAATTGCGTGGGCAGCGGTGAAGTCGGTTCGGGGTCGGGCGGGTTGCCGGGCAGCGACAACACGCGGTTGAGCACTTCGGTTTCCAGCGCGGCCAGTCGGTAAGAGCCACGCGCCCTTGGACGGGCCAGATCAACCTGTAAATCAAGACCGATGCGGCCTTCTTCGATCAGCAAGACCCGGTCGGCAATGGCCACCGCTTCGCTGACGTCGTGGGTGACCAGCAATACGGTGAAGCCGTGTTTCTTCCACAGGTTTTCGATCAGCTGCTGCATCTCGATTCGGGTCAGGGCATCCAGCGCACCAAGGGGCTCGTCGAGCAGCAACAAGCGCGGCTGGTGAATCAGCGCGCGGGCCAGCGCCACACGTTGTTTTTGCCCACCCGATAACGCCGACGGCCATTCATTGGCGCGCTCCGCCAAACCCACTGCCTCCAGCGCTTCCAGTGCTTTGCCGCGCCAGTCGCCGGTGAGGCCAAGGCCGACGTTGTCGATGATCTTTTTCCAGGGCAGCAAGCGCGCCTCTTGGAACATCAGTCGCGTGTCTTCCCGCGCATCCGACAGCGAGACGTTACCGGCCAGCAATTGGCCGCTCGATGGCTGATCGAGGCCCGCCAGCAGGCGCAGCAAGGTGCTCTTGCCGCAACCGCTTCGGCCCACGACGGCGACGAACTGCCCGGCCGGGATGTGCAGATCGATGTCTTTCAATACCTCCCGCGAGCCGAAGGTCTTCTTGAGCTTGCGGACCTGCAAGGGAATCCCGCGCAACAGGTTTGCCGGTTGTTGGAGATTGCTCATTGCGCGCCACCTTTAGCCACTTGATACGCCGGGTGCCAACGCAGGCAAACCCGTTCCAGACCACGCGCCGCGAGGTCTGCCAGTTTGCCGAGGACGGCATAAAGCACGATTGCCAGCACTACGACGTCGGTCTGCAGAAACTCCCGGGCGTTCATCGCCAGATAGCCAATGCCGGAGCTGGCGGAAATCGTTTCCGCGACGATCAGGGTCAGCCACATGAAGCCCAGGGCAAACCGCACACCGACCAGAATCGAAGGCATCGCGCCCGGCAGAATCACGTGGCGGAACAGCCCGAAGCCGCTCAAACCGTAGCTGCGGGACATCTCCACCAGCGCCGGGTCGATGTTGCGAATGCCGTGATACGTGTTCAGGTAAATCGGGAACAGCGTGCCCAGCGCGACCAAAAATATCTTCGCGGTCTCATCGATGCCGAACCACAGGATGACCAGCGGAATCAGCGCCAGATGCGGCACGTTGCGGATCATCTGCACAGAGCTGTCGAGCAGGCGCTCGCCCCATTTCGACAGCCCTGTGATGAAGCCGAGCGCCAAACCAATCCCGCCGCCGATGGCAAAGCCGATACCGGCACGCCAGCCACTGATCGCCAGATGGGTCCAGATTTCTCCGCTGCGTACCAACGTAACGCCGGCCTCAATCACAGCGCTAGGCGCCGGCAGAATGCGGGTTGACAGCCAGCCCGCGCTGACCGCCAGTTGCCATATCGCCAACAGCAGGACCGGTAGCAACCAGGGCGCCAGTCTGTGGGTGATTCTTTCCACGCTCATGGAGTTGTCTCCTTCCAATGCCGGGCTTACTGGGCTTTCGCGACAGCAGCGGGTGGCGTCCAGATCACATCAGCAATGCGCAATGGTTTAGGGATCAGCTTGAGCTGGTAGAAGGTGTCGGCGATTTTCTGTTGCGCAGCGACGGTTTCAGGCGTGATGAACAACGCCCCATAGCCCTGACGCTTCACCGACAGGCGGGTGATGTCTTCTGGCAGGCCGAGCAACGGCGCGACCTGCTTGGTGACCTCTTCCGGGTTGGCCTTGGACCATTCGCCGACAGCGCGCACTTCTTCCACCAGGGTCTGGATCACCTTGGGGTGCTGCTGCGCATAGGGTTTGGTCGCCAGGTAGAACTGGTTGTTGTCGACGATGCCTTTGCCGTCGCGCAGGGTTCGTGCCTGCAGTTGCTGTTCGGCGGCGGCCTGGTATGGATCCCAGATCACCCAGGCATCGACGCTGCCACGCTCGAAAGCGGCACGGGCATCGGCGGGCGGCAGGAAAACGGTCTGGATATCGGTGTACTTCAAGCCGGCTTCTTCCAGCGCGCGCACCAGCAGGTAATGCACGTTCGAGCCCTTATTGAGAACGACTTTCTTGCCCTTGAGGTCTTTGACCGAAGAGATCGGCGAATCCTTGGGCACCAGAATCGCTTCGCTGGTCGGCGCCGGCGGTTCGGAGGCGACATACAGCAGATCAGCGCCAGCGGCTTGGGCAAACACGGGCGGGGTTTCGCCCGTCACACCGAAGTCGATCGAGCCCACGTTCAGGCCTTCAAGCAACTGCGGGCCACCGGGAAATTCGGTCCACTGGACTTGCACGCCTTGATCGGCGAGTTTTTTCTCGAGCGAGCCTTTGGCCTTGAGCAGCACCAGCGTGCCGTATTTCTGGTAACCGATGCGCAAGGTATCGGCTTGGGCCTGAGTAACGACGCCGAAGGAAACCGCCGCAGCAAACAGAGCGACCAGGCCTCGACGCAAAATAACGGTGCCCATGGCACGCTCCTTTGGTGTGTAGCTAAGAGGTGGCACCTGCTCGTCCGATGGCGGACCAGTAAGGCAGAAAGGGATTCATGGCCGGCAATCTCGCCAGAACGGAGAGACCATAACAGGGGATGTTTATTCTCTAAAATCATATTTATTCATTTGGTTAGCACCAAAAGGAATATATAGATTGCTAAGTTCTTCGGTAATACGCGATCCCGTGGGAGCGAGCTTGCTCGCGAAGACTGACTTTCATTCTCCAGAGAAGGTGGCTGCATGCCCCGGCCCCTTCGTGAGCAAGCTCACTCCCACATAGGTGGGAATTCCTTCGTGGATGGCGTTCACAGCATAAAAAAAGGGCCGATAAATCGGCCCTCATGTAGTGCTCAAAGCGGGTGTATCAGCGATTCGGCTGTGGCGTCAGGCGCAGGTACGGCGTAACGGCTGTGTAGCCTTTGGGGAAGCGCTCCTTGATCTCCGCTTCGTCCTTGATCGACGGCACGATCACGACGTCTTCACCGTCCTTCCAGTTTGCCGGCGTGGCGACTTTGTAGTTGTCGGTCAGCTGCAGCGAATCAATTACACGCAGGATCTCGTGGAAGTTGCGCCCGGTGCTGGCCGGGTAGGTGATGGTCAGGCGGACCTTCTTGTTCGGGTCGATCACGAACAGCGAGCGTACGGTCAGGGTTTCGCTGGCATTCGGGTGAATCAGGTCGTAAAGCTCGGAAACCTTGCGATCTTCGTCCGCCAGTATCGGGAAATTCACAAGGGTGTTCTGTGTGGTGTTGATGTCACCGATCCACTTGGTGTGGGATTCGGCCGAGTCAACGGACAGGGCAATCGCCTTGACGTTGCGCTTGTCGAATTCGTCTTTGAGTTTTGCGGTGAAGCCAAGCTCGGTGGTGCAGACAGGCGTGAAGTCGGCGGGGTGCGAAAACAGTACCGCCCATTTGCCGTCCAGCCATTCGTGAAACCTGATCGGTCCTTCGCTGGAGTTCTGTTCGAAGTCGGGTGCGATGTCGCCGAGTTTAAGGCCCATTGAGTCGTGCTCCTTGGATAATGAGTTATCAATCACTGTGCATCCCAGCATCTGAAAACAAAAGGAACGATTGGTGCTGGATAACATTATTTCGGGCATAAAAAAGCCCCGCCGAAGCGGGGCTCTTTTCAACACATCACGCTTATTTGAAGGCGTAGGTGTAGTTGAAGATCAGACGAGTCTGGTCGGTGTCTTGCTGGCTGGCGTAGAGGTCGGAGTCAGAACGCAGGTTGGCGCGACGCAGAGTCACACCAAAGCCTTTCATAGGACCGTCCTGGAACACGTAGTCGACGCGCATGTCACGTTCCCACTCGGAGCCACGACCCAGCGATGCGTTCTGCAGACGAATCTGATCGCCATACAGATAAGCAATGGCAGCTTTCAGACCAGGAACGCCCAGGCGTGCGAAGTCGTACGAGTATTGACCGAACTTGGTCTGCTCACCGGCACGGGTGAAGTTGGTGATCATGCTGTCGGTGAACAGGTAAACGCTGTTACCGCCTTCACCTTCGTTACGACCGTTGGAGAGGTTATTACGGGTGACGTTGCCGTTGCTCATGATCGGCATGCCGCCGTCATCGCTCACGGACTGGTAACCCAACAGGAATGCGTTGCCACCCAGGGTATAGGTGAACATTGCAGTCCAGGTGTCGTTATCAACTTCGCCCTGACCATCTTTGCTGTAGCCGTTGGCGAAGCGGTAACCGCTGTTGACTTCCTGGTGGGCGTTTTTGCCATCAGAAGTGCTGTGGAAGTAACGCAGGTCAGTCTTGAACGATTGGTCTTCCGCGATCGGCAGAATGTGCACCAGGCCCAGGAAGTGCTGCTTGTAGTAGTCTTCCAGGTTCGCGTAGTAGTACTGAACAGTCAGGTCTTTGGTGACTTTGTAGTCGCCGCCAGCGAACTGGAAGTTGTTCGAACCTTTGTAGCCACCGGCCAGGGACATGTCAGCGTAGTTGCTGGATGCACGACCTGCTGCCTGAGTCAGCTTACCGGCAGTCAGTGTCAGACCGTCGAGTTCCTTGGAAGTAACGATGCCACCCTGGAAGGTCTGCGGCAGCAGACGACCGTCGTTCGAGACCAGAATCGGCAGGTTAGGCTGCAGAGCGTTACCCACTTTCAGCTCGGTCTTGGACAGTTTGACCTTGGCGTTGGCGCCAGCGCGAGCCCAGTCAGCCACCGGCGTACCGTCGGAAGAAGTCGGAGAAACAGTGTTCGCCGTGCTGCCGTTAGGGTTGCGGTTATCGATACCGCCACCCAGGTTGATGCCGTACATGCCTTGAACGTCAAGACCGAAACCAACAGTGCCCGGTGTGTAGCCCGAGATGAAGTTGAACAGGAAACCCTGGGCGGTCTGACGCTGATCCTGCGCTTTACCGGTAGCCGGGTTCTCACGCGGATCTTGTTCGAAATAAAGGGTACGGGAACTGAGTGTCGCTTTGCTGTCATCCAGGAAACCAGCTGCACCAGCCTGAGTAGCCAAGACACCTGCGTATACGGCCAAGGCCAGGGTGGACTTCTTCATTGTGTATCGCTCCTCATGAATCTAATTTTTGTAGTTCCCGGGCCCGAGCGTAAGGCTCAAAGCCGAGGATGCGCGATTAGCGCCGGACCTGACTCGGCGAGTCAATGGCCCCAAGACTAATTGACTAGACCGCGTTACAGCTGGCTGCAAGGTAAGGTAAATCCTTTAAACCCAAAAAGACTTGTTAGACCTGCTTTTATGCCAAGCAGTTATATGTCACAAGCCGTTTCAGCCGTCCGTTGCGGAGTGTATCGGCCCGAATCCCTAATTCCCAAAACATATTTCAGTGCCGTTCGTCAGATCGATAGGTTTAGTGCTGTCGTACAACCGGAACTTGACCGGCAAGTCACGGTCCGCCTGCGAAACTGGGTGAGAACTGCCTTCCTAACTCACTGAAAACAATGAGATTTCATGTGCAGTAGACGCAAACATTGCAGTTGTCACCCTGCTGTCCGTCACTTTTCCGCTGACGCCGCAGAAAAATGGATAAAGCGCGTCATTCAGCCCCCTCATTCACCCATTGCGCTGATCAGCCGTCTAAATCTGCTCACAAGACGACCACACATCCCCGCAGCACATCCTTAAACAGGCGTCGCGATCGTATTTACAAATTGTGACGATTCGATGACCTCCCATCGCAGCAGGCGCTTTCTCAAGGACTCCATGCGGGGGAAGACACCTACCCGTATGGAAATAAACGCTAAGCCCATTCCAAAAGGTTATTTATTTCGAGTTTCTTAGATCATTTACGCTCTGCGCCATTCGAAGGCGGTGTGCCTTGCCACGGAGCGTCACCATGAAATTGCTCAAGCCCCTACGCGTCCTCGCGGCCTTATCGCTCGCCGGCTCGGCGCTGTTCGTTCAGGCCGCCGACTTTACGGTCGCCTACCAGACCACCGTGGACCCGGCAAAGGTCGCCCAGGCCGATGGCGCCTATGAAAAGGCGACGGGCTCAAAGATTTCATGGCGTAAATTCGATAACGGGGCGGACGTGATCACCGCGATCGCGTCGGGTGACGTACAGATCGGCTATCTCGGCTCCAGCCCTCTCACCGCGGCGGCCACGCGAAAAGTACCCGTGGAGACGTTCCTGATTGCCACCCAGATCGGCGCTGCCGAGGCGCTGGTTGCGCGTAATGGCTCCGGCATCAACAGCCCACAGGAGTTGATCGGCAAGAAGATCGCCGTGCCGTTCGTATCGACCGGCCACTACAGCCTGCTCGCCGCCCTTAAGTACTGGAAGATCGACCCGGCAAAAGTGACCATTCTCAACCTCGCCCCACCGGCCATTGCGGCGGCGTGGAAACGCGGTGACATCGACGCCACTTACGTCTGGGACCCGGCACTCGGCGTCGCCAAGGAGACAGGCAAGGTGCTCATCACGTCGGGCGAGCTGGCGGAACTCGGCGCGCCGACCTTTGATGCGTGGATCGTGCGCAAAGACTTCGCCGACAAGCATCCTGAGGTCGTCAAAGCCTTCGCCAAAACCACCCTGGACGCCTACGCCGCCTACCGCAAGGATCCAGCGGCCTGGCTGGCCAACGCGAGCAACGTCGACAAACTGGTGAAGCTGTCCGGCGCCAAACCGGGCGACATCCCCGGCCTGTTGCAGAGCAACGTCTACCCACTGGCGGCCGATCAGGTCAGTGAGCTGGGCGCGCCAACCACCGACGCGATCACCAAGACCGCCGCGTTTCTCAAGGAACAGGGCAAGGTCGACGCCGTGCTGGCCGATTACAGCCCTTATGTGAGCGCGAAGTTCGTCACCCCGTAAGCGCAAGCGTCATCCGGGTACCGCGCCGGCTTCGACAGCCATGGCCGTTCATGCACATCTATCAGAAGCGGAGTCCATGCCATGGCCCTGTTACAACTGGAGCGCATCAGCGCACAGTATCCCGGTGCGGCCTCGCCGGTGCTGTCGGATATTTCCCTGACCCTCGGTCCGCAGCAACTGCTGGCTGCCCTGGGCCCATCCGGCAGCGGCAAGACTTCGTTGCTGAACCTGATTGCCGGGTTCGTCGCGCCCAGCGCAGGCCGCATTACCCTCGATGGCGTGCCGGTGAGCGGGCCGAGCGCCGAGCGTGGCGTCGTGTTTCAGGATGACGCTCTGCTGCCTTGGCAGGATGTACTGGCCAACGTCGCATTCGGGCTGGAGCTGGCGGGCATCGCCCGTGAAAAACGCGAGGCCAAAGCGCGCGATATGCTGGCGCTGGTCGATCTCGCCGGCTTCGAGAAGCGGCGTATCTGGGAATTGTCAGGCGGGCAGAAACAACGTGTGGGCCTCGCCCGCGCATTGGCGGCCGACCCACGTGTGCTGCTGATGGACGAGCCTTTCGGCGCGCTGGACGCCTTTACCCGTGAACAGATGCAAGAGCTGCTGCTGCAGGTCTGGCAACGCAGCGCCAAGCCGGTCTTCCTTATCACCCACGACATTGAGGAAGCGGTGTTCCTGTCGACCGATCTGATTCTGCTTGCGCCCAACCCCGGTCACATCGTCGAGCACCTGAAGCTCGACTTCGGTCAGCGTTACAGCGCAGGTGAATCGGCCCGCGCCATCAAGTCCGACCCTCGCTTCATCGAAACCCGCGAGCACGTGTTGGCACGGGTATTTTCCCAGCGGCAGAGCGTTCGGGAGCAACGGGCATGAGTCTTTATCAATCGCCGGAGCCGGCGCTCACCCGCGCGCCGGCAAACACCGCACGCCATCAGCCCTCTTCTTTTTATCTGAGCACGCGCACCATCAGCGCCCTTACCCTCGCCGTCCTGCTGGGCGGCTGGTGGGTGATCACAGCCCTTGAGTGGGTCGAACCGCTGTTTCTGCCGCCGCCCGCCGCTGTGCTGGAAAAAGCCTGGTTGCTGATGACCAAGGGCTATATGGACTCCACGCTCTGGCAGCACTTGGGCGCGAGTTTGCAGCGCATCGGCCTGGCGCTTTTCTTCGCCGTGCTGACGGCCATCCCCATCGGCATCGCCATTGGTCACAACCGAATCGCGCGAGGCATTTTCGACCCGCTGATCGAGTTCTATCGTCCGGTGCCGCCGCTGGCCTACCTGCCGTTGATCGTGATCTGGTGCGGCATTGGCGAATTCTCCAAAGTCCTGCTGATTTATCTGGCGATCTTCGCGCCGATCGCCATTGCCACCGCCACCGGTGTGCGCACGGTCGACAGCGCAAAACTGCGCGCGGCTCAATCCCTGGGTGCCACCCGCTGGCAACTCATTCGCTACGTCATTCTGCCCAGCGCCCTGCCCGACATCCTCACCGGCGTGCGCATCGGCCTCGGCGTGGGGTGGTCGACGCTGGTGGCTGCCGAGCTGATCGCCGCCACCAGTGGCCTGGGTTTCATGGTCCAGTCAGCCGCGCAATTTCTGGTGACCGACGTGGTAGTGCTGGGGATTCTGGTCATCGCGCTGATCGCTTTCGCGCTGGAAATGAGCCTGCGCGCGCTGCAACGCAAGCTCGTGCCCTGGCATGGCCAGAACCACTGAATCGACAACCTTATGACTGACTACGCCGACACCTCGGCGCCGAACACACGAGCACACTCGAGACCATCATGAGCATCGACATCCACCCGCTCAGCCCGGCACTGGGCGCACAGATCAGCAGCGTTGACCTCAGCCGCGACCTGACCGGCGAACAACGCAACGCTATCGAACAGGCGCTGCTTGATCATCAGGTGCTGTTCTTCCGCGACCAGCCGATCACGCCGCAGCAGCAAGCACGCTTCGCCGCCAACTTTGGTGACCTGCACATTCATCCGATCTACCCGAACGTGCCGGAACAGCCTGAAGTGCTGGTTCTCGACACCGCGGTCACCGACGTGCGCGACAACGCCATCTGGCACACCGATGTCACCTTTCTGCCGACGCCTGCGCTGGGTGCGGTGCTCAGCGCCAAGCAGGTCCCGGCTTACGGTGGAGATACGTTGTGGGCGAGCGGCATCGCCGCGTTCGAAGCGCTGTCCGGGCCGATGCAGACCTTGCTCGACGGCTTGACCGCGACCCATGACTTCACCCGGTCATTTCCGCTGGAGCGTTTTGGCAACACGGCTGAAGACCTCGCGCGCTGGGAGGAGACGCGCCGTAAGAACCCGCCGCTGTCGCACCCGGTCATTCGCACGCACCCGGTCAGCGGTCGCAAAGCGTTGTTCGTGAACGACGGTTTCACCACCCGGATCAATGAACTGGAAGCTGCTGAAAGCGAGGCGATTCTGAAGTTGCTGTTCGCCCATGGGACGCGCCCGGAGTTCACCCTGCGCTGGCGCTGGCAGGCAAACGACGTGGCCATGTGGGACAACCGCGTGACCCAGCATTACGCGGTGGACGATTACCGCCCGCAGCGCCGTGTGATGCACCGTGCGACGATCCTGGGTGATGCGCCGTTCTGATAAAAGGCCGGCAGATGCGCTGATGCTTTTAGTGGGACCGGCTTCAGCCGGGAAGAGGCCGGTGAGTGCGCTATAGATTTGCGGCTGATTTAGGGCGTGCATCACTTTGGTCACTTGACACGGGTAAATGCGCGAATAGCGTGCAAAAACGCTCATCAAACGTCCAACTCCGAAAGCCGATTCGAACCTCAGCTCCATACAGGCATTGAAAAGGCACGGTCTCCAAGGCCCTAAACCCGACGCCTGCGGGACATTACGAATATTCCTACAGACTTTTCTCAAAACTGGCACGCAGGCTGCAATAGGTTATACATCACCAGTTTTGGGGACCTTGGTACAGGCAGGCCGGGGATTCCCCTCTTTTATTCCTCTCGGAGACTGACCTCCAGTCTCCAGCGCCCGTCCTGGGTTGCACCGCGCCAGTCGCCGTGCAGAGGACGGGCAGCCAGCAGGTTCAGCAACAATCCCTTATCGCTTCGTTGCACCCTCCAGCGCACGTCTTTGCCGTTGAGCTTCAGTTCGCCCTTCTGCGGCTGACCCTGGGCGTTGAACAGCAACGCCACCGCGCCATCGATGTGTTCACCGTGGAGCTGCGGCTCGCGGTTGAACCACACGGCAACGCCGCTGGGTAACACTTCGATGCTTTGCAGCTGAATGGGGTCCGGGGTCGTCACGCGGCCGATCATCAGCCCGACCATGACGCCGACGATCGCCACCGAGCCCAGAAACTTGGGCCACAGCTTCGGTCTGGGGTCTTCTTCAGGGGTAGAATGCATCCCGTCCTTTCGTTCGGAGCCGTGCATGTTTCACGTGATCCTTTTTCAACCAGAAATTCCGCCGAATACCGGCAACATCATCAGGCTCTGCGCCAACAGCGGCTGCAGCCTGCATTTGATCGAGCCGCTGGGCTTCGAGCTGGATGACAAGCGCCTGCGTCGAGCCGGCCTTGATTACCACGAATACGCCACGCTGCATCGTCACGCTGACCTGCCGAGCTGCCTTGAAAGCATCGGCCATCCGCGGTTGTTCGCTTTTACCACAAAGGGCTCACGGGTTTTCCACGATGCGCAATTTGAGGAGGGTGATGCCTTTCTCTTCGGCCCGGAAAGCCGAGGCCTGCCACCGGAGGTGCTGGATCCGCTGTCGAGCGATCAACGCCTGCGCCTGCCGATGCGCGAAGGCTGCCGCAGTCTGAATCTGTCGAATACCGTGGCGGTTGCGGTGTATGAGGGCTGGCGGCAGTTGGGGTTCAAGTAGCCGTTACGCGCCGAAAGTCATACGCCGCCCACAAAAAAGCGCCCATCACAGGCGCTTTTTCATTGCAGCGACAACGCTTACTGAACGGTAGGCGTTGGCGTTTCGCCGCTTTCCTGCATGCGTTGCAGTTCTTGCGCGTACAAGGCGTCGAAGTTCACCGGGGCCAGCATCAGCGCAGGGAACGAGCCACGGACAACCAGGCTGTCGATGGTTTCGCGAGCGTACGGGAAAAGGATGTTCGGGCAGAACGCGCCCAGGGTGTGGCTCATCGAGCTGGCATCCAGGCCCTTGATCAGGAAGATACCGGCTTGCTGCACTTCAGCGATGAAGGCGATTTCTTCGCCGTTCTTCACTTCGACCGACAGGGTCAGCACGACTTCGTAGAAGTCATTTTCCAGCTGCTTCTGGCGGGTGTTCAGGTCCAGGCTGACGCTCGGGGTCCATTCCTGACGGAAGATCGCCGGGCTTTTTGGCGCTTCGAACGACAGGTCGCGAACATAGATGCGCTGCAGGGAAAACTGCGGTGCTTCTTCTTCGTTGGAAATGGCGCCGTTATTCGGTTGATCAGTCATCTCAAATCCTTACATTGAGGTCTTGTAGGCTTCCGGGCTGTGCGACGAACCATCGCTTCCACATCCCGGCTCGAATTCAGGCGCTCAGCAGCTTATCCAGCTTGCCGGCGCGCTCCAGGGCGAACAGGTCGTCGCAACCGCCCACATGGACCGAGCCGATCCAGATCTGCGGAACCGAGGTACGCCCGGATTTTTTGGTCATTTCAGCGCGAATCTGTGGCTTGCCGTCGACCTTGATCTCTTGGAAGCCGACGCCCTTGCCCGCCAGCAGCGACTTGGCGCGGGAGCAATATGGGCAGTAATCGCTGGAGTAGACGACGACGTCGGTCATGTCACTTCACCAACGGCAGGTTGTCGCCGCGCCATGATGAGACACCACCGGACAGTTTGGCGGCGTTGAAGCCCGCTTTCAGCAGCTCACGGGCGGTGTGGCCGGCGTGCTGGCCAGCGGCATCAACGATAATGAGTGTTTTAGGCTTGAATTTCTCCAGCTCCGCGGTGCGGGTCAGGATTTTGTCCTGAGGGAAATTCACGGCACCGACGATGTGGCCAGCCGTGAAGTCTTTCTTGGCGCGCACGTCGATAACAACGGCTTCATCGCGGTTGACCATGGCGGTCAGTTCACCGGTGCTCAGGCTGCGGCCACCTTTGCTAAGCTCCGTTGCGATCAGCAGGCCCAGCAGGATGACGAAAGCACCCGTCAGCAAATAGTGGTTCGTGGCAAATTCAATCAGGTGAGCAACCATCATCAGGTTCCAGGGCGTTAAAATGTCGGCCAGTATACACAGCCCCCAAGGTGGGCCAAAGCCCGTACGGCAGTCACTCCGTTTAGCTTGTCGCTGATTTGAACTTGTCCCTAAACTGTCGATCTTTTTTCTACTTCACCTATTAGCCAAGAGTGGGATTCATGACTACCACGCCTAAACCTTTGGTTCTGATCATCCTGGACGGCTTCGGTCACAGCGACAGCCACCACGGCAATGCGGTCTACGCAGCGAAGATGCCGGTCTTCGATCGCCTGTACCAGACCATGCCAAACGGCTTGATCTCCGGGTCCGGCATGGATGTCGGTCTGCCTGACGGGCAGATGGGCAACTCCGAAGTCGGCCACATGAACCTGGGCGCCGGCCGAGTGGTGTATCAGGACTTCACCCGCGTGACCAAAGCGATCCGCGACGGTGAGTTCTTCGAAAATCCCGCCATCTGCAAAGCCGTCGATCAGGCCGTGGGCGCTGGCAAGGCCGTGCACATCCTCGGCCTGTTGTCCGACGGCGGCGTTCACAGCCATGAAGATCACCTGGTGGCGATGGTTGAGCTCGCGGCCCAGCGCGGCGCCGACAAGATCTACCTGCACGCCTTCCTCGATGGCCGCGACACGCCACCGCGCAGCGCCCATCAATACCTCGCCACCATGGAAGCCGCTTACGCGCGCCTGGGCAAAGGTCGCACCGCCACGATCATCGGCCGTTACTTCGCCATGGACCGCGACAATCGCTGGGACCGTGTCGAGTCGGCCTACAACCTGATTGTTGACGGCACGTCGGAATTCCACGCCGACACCGCCAAGGCCGCGCTGGACGCTGCCTATGAGCGCGGCGAAAACGACGAATTCGTCAAAGCCACCCGCATTGGCGCGCCGGTGACAGTGGAGGACGGCGACGCGGTGGTGTTCATGAACTTCCGCTCCGACCGTGCCCGCGAATTGACCCGCGTGTTCGTCGAAGACGATTTCGCAGACTTCGCCCGTCGTCGTCAGGCCAGACTGGCCGGCTTCGTGACGCTGACCAAGTACGCCGCCAACATCGACGCACCCGCGGCGTTCGAAAAAGCCGGCCTGCACAACGTGCTCGGCGAATACCTCTCGAACAACGGCAAGACGCAGCTGCGCATCGCCGAAACCGAGAAGTACGCCCACGTGACGTTCTTTTTCTCGGGCGGCCGTGAAGAACCCTTCCCCGGCGAAGAACGCATCCTGATCCCGTCACCGAAAGTCGCGACCTACGACCTGCAGCCGGAAATGAGCGCGCCGGAAGTCACCGACCGAATCGTCGACGCCATCGAGCATCAGCGTTACGACGTGATCGTCGTCAACTACGCCAACGGCGACATGGTCGGCCACAGCGGGATCATGGAAGCAGCGGTCAAGGCAGTCGAGTGCCTGGACGTCTGCGTCGGCCGCATCACCCAGGCGCTGGAAAAAGTCGGCGGCGAAGCGCTGATCACGGCCGACCACGGCAACGTCGAACAGATGACCAACGAGGAGACCCACCAGCCTCACACTGCTCACACCACTGAGCCGGTGCCTTTCGTTTATGTCGGCAAGCGTGACCTGAAGGTGCGCGAAGGCGGCGTGTTGGCCGACGTGGCACCGACCATGCTGATGCTGCTCGGCATGGAAATCCCGCAAGAGATGACTGGCACCCCGATTCTGGTCGCCAAGTAAGCCCCTTGAACCGGCCCGCCAGTCGCTGGCGGGCCGGTTTTGTATGAAATGTCTGACGGCCACGTCGTCCGAGCGTTTTTTTTGCAGCCACCGCCGGGCATACTAGGCCCGTCTTTACTCCTGGTATCGCCCAACCTCATGCTTCGCGCCCTGATCACCCTCGCCTTGATTTGCCTGCTCAATCCGGCCTTCGCCGACGATGATCGCGCACAAACGCAGAAACAGCTGGATGCCACGCGTCAGGACATCACCGAACTGAAGAAAGCGCTGGGCCAGTTGCAAGAAGAAAAGTCCGGGGTCCAGAAAGACCTGCGCTCCACTGAAACCGAGATGGGCAAGCTGGAAAAGCAGGTGGAGGCCCTGCAAAAGGAACTAAAAAAGAGTGAAAGCGAGCTGCAACGGCTCGACCAGGAGAAAAAAAAACTCCAGAGCGCACGCGTTGAACAACAACGATTGATCGCCATCCAGGCCCGCGCTGCTTATCAGAGCGGCCGCCAGGAATACCTCAAACTGCTGCTCAATCAGCAGAACCCTGAAAAATTCGCCCGCACCCTCACCTATTACGATTACCTGAGCAAGGCACGCCTGGAGCAGTTGCGCAGCTTCAACGAAACCCTGCGCCAGCTGGCCGGCGTCGAGAAAGACATCGACCTGCAGCAAGCGCAGCTTCTGGTGCAGAAGAGTTCGCTGGATGACCAGAAAGCCCAGCTCGACACCGTCCGCCAGGAACGTCAGGTGGCGCTGGCCAAGCTGAATCAGGATTACAAAGCCCGCGATCAGAAGCTGCAGTCGCGGCAGCAGGATCAGGCCGACCTGACCAAGGTCCTCAAGACCATTGAAGAAACCCTCGCCCGTCAGGCCCGCGAAGCCGAAGAGGCGCGTCAGAAAGCGCTGTTGGCGCAGCAAGAAGCCGAGAAACGGCAACGCGAGCAAGAAGCGCTGGCGAAAAACCGCGCGAAAGACGACGCGAAGGACGACAGCGATGTGGCCCCTCGGCGCCCGACCAAGGCGCCCGGCGCGATGGTTTCCAGCGCCGGTCAGTCCTATGGCGGCGCTTTTGAGCAAGCAAGGGGAAAACTTCCTTGGCCCGTCGATGGTCGATTGTTGGCGCGATTCGGCGAAAGCCGTGGCGATGACGAGCGCACCAAGTGGGACGGTGTGTTGATCAGTGCGGCTGCAGGCAGCCAGGTCCGCGCGGTGCACGGTGGTCGGGTGGTCTTCGCCGACTGGTTGCGCGGCGCCGGGCTTCTGGTCATCCTCGACCACGGCAATGGTTATTTGAGTCTGTACGGTCACAACCAGAGCCTGTTGAAAGAGGCCGGTGACGTCGTAAAAGCCGGAGAAGCGATCTCCACTGTCGGTAACAGTGGTGGCGGTCAGGACACTCCGGCGTTGTATTTCGCTATTCGTCAGCAGGGTCGCCCTAGTGATCCGGCCCAATGGTGTCGCACTCAAGGATAAGTCGACACCTCACTCAGGAGTTCGTAAGACATGCTGTTTTCGTCCCGCCTCACCTCGCTGGCCCTGACTATCGCCGTGGTTATCGGCGCTCCTCTGGCCCAGGCTGCCGGCGCCACCCCGGCTGCTGTGCCTGCCGCCACTGCGCCCGCCAACGCCGCGAATATCAAGGCGCCGCTGCCGCTCGACGAGCTGCGCACTTTCGCCGAGGTCATGGACCGGATCAAAGCGGCTTACGTCGAGCCCGTTGATGACAAGACTCTGCTGGAAAACGCCATCAAGGGCATGCTCAGCAACCTCGACCCGCACTCCGCCTACCTGGGTCCGGAAGATTTCCAGGAGCTGCAGGAAAGCACCAGCGGCGAGTTCGGCGGGCTGGGTATCGAAGTGGGCGTCGAAGACGGCTTTGTAAAAGTCGTCTCCCCCATCGATGACACCCCTGCGTCCAAGGCTGGTATCGAGGCTGGAGACTTGATCGTGAAGATCAACGGCACGCCGACCCAGGGCCAGACGATGCAGGAAGCCGTGGACAAGATGCGCGGCAAGCTGGGCGAGAAAATCACCCTGACACTGGTGCGTGACGGCGGCAACCCGTTCGACGTGACACTGGCGCGCGCCACCATTCAGGTCAAAAGCGTGAAAGCGCAGATGCTGGAGCCGGGTTACGGCTATATCCGCATCACCCAGTTCCAGGTCAAAACGGGTGAAGAAGTCGGCAAGGCACTGGCCAAGCTGCGCAAAGACAACGGCAAAAAGATGAGCGGCCTGATCCTCGACCTGCGCAACAACCCGGGCGGTGTATTGCAGGCGGCAGTTGAAGTGGCTGACCACTTCCTGACCAAGGGCCTGATCGTCTACACCAAAGGCCGCATCGCCAATTCCGAACTGCGCTTCTCGGCAGACCCGGCCGACGCCAGCGAGGGCGTGCCTCTGGTTGTGCTGATCAACGGCGGCAGCGCCTCGGCGTCTGAAATCGTCGCCGGCGCGTTGCAAGACCAGAAGCGCGGCATCCTGATGGGTACCGATACGTTCGGCAAAGGCTCGGTGCAGACCGTTCTGCCGCTGGCCAACGACCGTGCGCTGAAGATCACCACTGCGCTGTATTACACGCCTAACGGTCGCTCGATTCAGGCCCAGGGGATCAACCCGGACATCGAAGTCAAACGCGCCAAGCTCACCGCCGAAGCCGATGGCGACAACTACAAAGAGGCCGATCTGCTCGGCCACCTGGGCAACGGCAACGGCGGCGCAGACAAGCCGACCACCAAGGCGAAGGCTGGCAAGGCGCGTCCGCAGGACGATGACTACCAGATGAACCAGGCCCTCAGCTTGCTCAAGGGTTTGAGTGTCACGCGCGGCAATTGAGATGCGCGTCTGGTTGACCGGGCTGATCTGCGCCCTGGCCTTCACAACGGGTGCTGCACATGCAGCGCCCGCCGAGTCCTCAGCGACCGTCGGCAAAGCGCCGAAGGTCGCCTATCTCAGTTTGATCATCGATGATCTCGGACAGAACCCTGATCGGGACAGCCGCGCGCTGGCCCTTCCCGGCCCCGTGACGCTGGCAATCATGCCTGACACGCCCCACGCCACCGAGTTTGCCCGTCAGGCGCACAAGGCTGGCAAGACCGTCATGCTGCACATGCCCATGGACCCCGCGACCGGGCCGTACGCCTGGCATCCCGAATTGCCACTCCCCGAACTCGAATCGCGTCTGAACGCCGCGCTGCTGAAAGTCCCTTTTGCCGCTGGCATCAACAACCACATGGGCAGCCGCATGACGGCAGAGCCGGTGGCCATGGGCTGGCTAGTGGGCGAATTGCAGCGCCGCCATCTGTTTCTGGTCGACAGCCGCACCAGCGCCAAAACCGTTGCCGCTGCCGAGGCGCAGAAGATCGGTCTCGCCAGCGTGTCCCGCGACGTCTTCCTGGACGACGAGCGCACCGCAGAGGCCATTAGCGGCCAGCTCCAGACGGCGATCAAACTGGCGCACAAGCAGGGCTCGGCCGTGATGATCGGCCACCCCTATCCAGTGACGCTCGATGTGCTCGAGCGCGAGCTGCCCAAGCTTAAATCCCAAGCTATAGAGCTGATCGAGATCCGCCACATGGTCACTGAGCGCGGAAATGAGGCGATGGCCGGCCATGGCAAGAACGGGCGTTATCGCTAGGCCGAAGGCGCTTCGCCAGAGGTGCTGGCAGTCCTTAGAGATATTCGGCGAAAATCGAATCGACCACGCCTTCCTTGCGCAGCTGATCCAGCGCACGTTGCAGCCGCTGGACTACTGCATCCGGGGTGTCTTTGTTCAATGCCAGAAACAGTTCGGCGCTGTTAAAGCGCAGCACGGTTTTCAATCCCGTGATGCCTTCCTGCCGCGCCAGGTATCGCCCCGCCGGATCGCCGGTGGCCCACAGGTCGAGCTGACCGTCGACCAGCTTCCGGGCGTTATCCTTGTCGCTGAGCACCGTGATCGGCTTCATGCCCTGACGCGCAAGCTCCATCGCAATGGCGTCGCCCTTGTAGGCGCCGATTCGATAAGACCGCGCGGCTTCAAGCGTGCTCAGCTGGATTGGGCTGTCAGCCCGCGCCAGCAAAATCCAGTCGTCGGGGCCGATCGGTCCGACCCACTTGAAGAGCTTTTCGCGCTCGGGCAATCGCGCGGTCACGAACACGCCGTAGCCGGGATTTTCCATCGCCAGTTTGTAGATGCGATCCCAGGGGAAGCGCAGGGTCAGGTTGTAGCCGATACCGGCGCGCTTGAAGGTCTCGCGCACCACCTCGACGGCGATGCCCTCGATGTTGCTTTCCTGGGCGAAGTTTTTCCCGTCCGTGGCCATGTTGTAAGGCGGGAAGTTCTCTGTCAGCAGGACAAACGAGGTGTCCGCCCGCGTGCTTCCGCCAGCAGAGCCGTTCAGCTCTTCTGCATGAATCACTGCGCTTGCAACACAACCGAACAGCGCAAAAAGAAAAGCTGAAATTCTCAGCATTTGACTCATCTCTATCCATGACTTCGCACAGGGTGCAGGCCCTCCGCACCGTTGTCCAGAGCCTTCGGCCGGCAGCCGTGCTTTGTCGCTGAAGCCATAAATATGTATGTGACCCGAGCGCATTTTATCTGACTACCTGACGGCCTCTTTCCAACGGCCCGCACCAGACGCGGGCGCCAACAGACCAGACAGGTATTCAATGAAAAATCTCACACATACTGTGTGCAGCGTCGCGCTCATCAGCCTCATGGGCGCAGGCGTTACCCAGGCAAACGATTATGGCCAGGGACTGGAGAATGACTCGGCGGCCATCCCTCTCGATAACGCGCAAAACCGTCACGCCCCATGGAGGGCGGTAGGCCGTCTGCAACCCAGCAAAGAGAGGCCCGACATCCATTGCAGCGCGTCCTTGATTGATTCACGCAACGGCAGTCCGGTTGCATCAGGGCCTGCTTACATCCTCACCAGTGGCCATTGCGTGAGTCAGGACGCCATGAATATCTCGAGCGACATCCCTGTGGATGGCCATATCGATTTCGATTACTTTCTGGGCAACCTGCAAAACACCGAGCGTTCCCGGTTGAAAAGACTGGTGCGAGCGACCACCCGTGGTGCAGACCTGGCCATTATCGAGTTGGACACATCGCTGCAGTCGCTGCTCGACAAAGGCATCGAGCCACTGAGCATCAGTACCCATGCACCTGGCAATGGCGTGAATCTGGTGATCGTCGGCGTCCCTTCAGGCCACGAAGACGCACCTGCATTACGCCTGTCGGCATGCCCACTGGAAGGTAGCGCGGACCTGCTGGAGGATGTGTATGTCTTCCGCGGATTTCATAAACATCGCTGCCGGGGTGTGGCGCCGGGAAGTTCCGGCAGCCCCGTCCTGGACAGGGTTTCCAATCAGATCGTTGGCGTACTCAGCACGTCCACGAAGGGCGTCAAAGAGGAAAATCGCTGCCAGCCGAACGCGCCCTGCGAGATCAACAACGGGCTACCGGTGCTATCCCCAGACACCTCTTATTCCAGCCCGGCGCTGGGCCTCAAGACCTGCTTCAGCCAAGGCGTATTCAACCCGCTGGACATTGAATGCACATTGCAATCGACGCTCAAGATGACATTGGGGGCGAGCTACTCGCCAAACCCCTATAGCCGGGTAACCCTTGACGATCAGGGCCGTACCGTTTTGCCCACGTGGTCGTGGCCGTTCTCGCTGGACACCCCTTTCTACCGCTACAAAGCCGTTCGCACGCCGACGGAATGTGAAAGCCCGCATCACTACAGCAACGCCCAGGGCGCCACGCAGGCGTTGATCGATGATCGCGTAGGCCCGGAGGCCGGCCTGTATTTTCTGTGCATCATCGGTGTGGACTCTCCTGACCAGCGACCCGCGCAAGAGATGATGAACAAGCCGGTGATTGTGGCAATGGAAATCGCGCCGCCGGGTCCGCCCCGAATGCCGGAACTGACCATCGAGCGCATGGCCGATGGCGGCTACAAAGTGCTGCCGTACTACTCCAACCCGACGCTTTGGGTGTACACGTTCAAATCCGGCCCGGCTGACACTGTGCAGTGCGATGACCCGCAGGGCTACAGACCTGAATTCGACGAGGTGATGATCATCGAGGCGACACCATCACCGATGAAGCTGTGCTCCAAGGCCTACGACATGGCCAGTCAGGCATCGTCGCCGCGCACCGATCTATTGCTGCCCTGATCGGAGAGTCGCCGAGTAAGCTGGATCAAGGAAGTGGCGCTGGCTGACCAGGCTATGGTCAGCCAGCGCATCAGGGTCAGCGAACCACAATCCCTTGCCTGGCCATGAACGCCTTGGCTTCTGGCACGGTGTATTCGCCGAAGTGGAAAATGCTCGCTGCCAGCACCGCGCTGGCATGACCTTCCAGCACGCCATCTGCCAGATGCTGCAGATTGCCGACGCCACCGGAAGCAATGACCGGGATGCCGAGGGCATCGCTGATCGCCCGGGTCACGCCCAGATCGAAGCCGCTCTTCATGCCGTCCTGGTCCATGCTGGTCAGCAGGATTTCGCCGGCACCGAGGTCTTCCATCTTCTTCGCCCACATCACCGCGTCCAGGCCGGTCGGCTTGCGACCGCCGTGGGTGAAGATTTCCCAGCGTGGGGTTTCGCCGGGCAGCGAAACCTTCTTGGCGTCGATGGCCACGACGATGCACTGCGAGCCGAAGCGGGCGGCGGCTTCGCCGACGAACTCGGGGTTGAACACCGCAGCGGTATTGATCGAGACCTTGTCGGCACCGGCGTTGAGCAGATTGCGGATGTCCTGCACCGTGCGCACGCCGCCACCCACGGTCAGTGGGATGAACACCTGACTGGCCATGCGCTCGACGGTGTGCAGCGTGGTGTCGCGGCCGTCGACGCTGGCGGTGATGTCGAGGAAGGTAATCTCATCGGCACCCTGCTCGTCATAACGCCGGGCGATCTCGACCGGATCACCGGCGTCGCGGATGTTCTCGAACTTCACGCCCTTGACCACGCGGCCGTTGTCGACGTCCAGGCAAGGGATGATGCGTTTGGCGAGGGCCATGGTTAGTCCTTAAGTAACAAGCTTCAAGCTTTAAGCTGCAAGTAGAAGCGGATCGAGGTCAGCTTGCAGCTTGAAGCTTACTGCTCGGAGCTGACTGCGTAGCTGTCACAAAACGCCTGGGCTTCAGCCACATCCAGCGTGCCTTCATAGATCGCACGGCCAGTGATTGCGCCGATGATGCCCGGTGCTTTTGCGTCGAGCAGCGCCTTGATGTCGCCCAGGTTATGAATGCCGCCCGAAGCGATCACCGGAATGCGGGTCGCGGCAGCCAGCGCGGCGGTGAACGGGACGTTGCAGCCCTGCATCATGCCGTCTTTGGCGATGTCGGTATAAACGATGGCCGAGACGCCGTCTGCTTCAAAGCGCCTGGCCAGGTCGATCACCTGCACGGTGCTGACTTCAGCCCAGCCGTCGGTGGCGACGAAGCCGTCTTTGGCATCCAGGCCCACGATCACTTTGCCCGGGAACGCGCGGCAGGCTTCGGCGACGAAGTCAGGGTCCTTGACCGCCTTGGTACCGATGATCACGTAACTTACGCCGGCTTTGACGTAGTGCTCGATGGTGTCCAGCGAGCGGATACCGCCGCCGATCTGGATCGGCAGGTTCGGGTAACGACGGGCAATCGCGGTCACGACATCACCATTGACCGGCTGGCCTTCGAATGCGCCGTTCAGGTCAACCAGGTGCAAGCGACGGCAACCGCCTTCGACCCACTTGGCAGCCATGCTCACCGGATCATCGGAGAACACCGTGGAATCTTCCATCCGACCCTGGCGCAGACGTACACATGCGCCGTCTTTAAGGTCGATCGCGGGAATAATGAGCATCAGCTTTTCCTTCGTCTAAAAGCCGCGAACCGCACGCCATAAGCTGCAAGTCGCATCTCTACTAATTCTTGCAGCTTGAGGCTTGACGCTTCTAGCTGCTCTTCTCCAACGCCCACAGGTCGCTTTCGATGCTTTCGAAACGCTCCTTGAGGTGCGTCTGAACATCGAAGATCGCCCGGTTGTAGTAATGCGGTGCGATCTCGCGGGTGAACAATTCCAGAATTTCAGCCGCCTCGAACGAACCCAGGTCCAGCTCGAAACGGTCTTCCATGAACCGCTTGATCGTGTGGCACGCCTCGCTCTCCTGCTCGGGAGTGAGGGTCAGGATCGGCGGTTTGGTCTTCTTGCTCATTACCGGCTGCCGTCCCACGCCGCGAAGTTCTGCAGTAACTGCAGGCCATGGGTATGGCTCTTCTCGGGGTGGAATTGCACGGCGAAACGTGAGCCATCGGCCAAGGCGGCGGCGAAGTCATGACCGTAATGGCCACGGCCGACAATCTGCTGCGGGTTGGGCGATTCGATGTAGTAACTGTGTACGAAATAGAACCGCGCCATGTCCGGAATGTTGGCCCAGAGCGGGTGATCCACGGCCTGCGCCACCTCGTTCCAGCCCATGTGCGGGACTTTCAGATGCTGGTCGTCTTCGTGAAGATCCTTGCCGAAAAAGCGCACCTGACCGGGCAATACGCCGATGCAATCGACGCCGCCACTCTCTTCGCTGCGCTCCATCAGCGCCTGCATGCCCACGCAGATGCCGAGAAACGGACGGTCCTGACTGACTTCACGCACCAGGGCATCGAAGCCCAGGCGGCGGATTTCAGCCATGCAGTCACGAATCGCGCCGACCCCGGGAAACACGATACGGTCGGCTTCACGGATGACGTCGGCGTCGCTGGTGATCAGCACGCGGCCGGCGCCGACGTGCTCCAGCGCCTTGGCCACCGAGTGCAGATTGCCCATGCCATAGTCGATAACAGCGACGGTCTGCATTACAGCACGCCTTTGGTCGAAGGCATCTGGCCAGCCATGCGGTCATCAAGCTCTACTGCCATGCGCAATGCACGGCCGAACGCCTTGAAGACGGTTTCGATCTGGTGGTGGGTGTTGTGGCCGCGCAGGTTGTCGATGTGCAGCGTGACATTGGCGTGGTTGACGAAGCCCTGGAAGAACTCCTGGAACAGGTCCACATCAAAGCCGCCGACGGTGGCGCGGGTGTACGGGACGTGCATCTGCAGGCCAGGCCGACCGGAGAAGTCGATGACCACGCGCGACAGCGCTTCATCCAGCGGGACGTAGGCGTGGCCGTAGCGACGGATTCCCTTTTTGTCGCCGATAGCTTTGCTGAACGCCTGACCCAACGTGATGCCGACATCTTCCACGGTGTGGTGATCGTCGATATGCAGGTCGCCTTTGCATTCGATGTCCAGATCGATGAGCCCGTGACGGGCGATCTGGTCGAGCATGTGTTCAAGAAAAGGAACGCCGATATCAAATCGGGACTTTCCGGTGCCATCCAGGTTGATCGAGGCTTTGATCTGGGTTTCCAGGGTGTCGCGCTCGACGAACACCATACGTTCGGCCATCACCAGCTCCGCTAAATCATTGGGCGAAAAGGCGGCCATTATAGGCGTGTGGCGGGGAAACAGAAACATGAAGCGAGCAATGCCGGACCGAGGGAAATGCCGGCCGCATGCGATAGACATGTGTGTACAAGCGAATACATTCAGGCAAAAAAATGTGGGAGCGAGCTTGCTCGCGAATAGGCCCTGACGTTCGACATCTCCGTCGACTGTTAGACCGTCTTCGCGAGCAAGCTCACGCCCACAGGTTTCAGGTCAGCCTGATACATCTCAGGCTGCCTCGATCAGCTTTAGTGAAACAACACCGCAGTCTTCTGCAGAGTGATCCACACGCCCCACGCCAACGGAATGCCAACTGCCAGCCAGGCCAGAATCGCCAGTGGCTTGGTGCTTGGATCGGCTTTCCATTCCAGCGAAGTGCTGTGATCGGCACCGACATCGTGACCGAAAGCTTGCTCAGCCTTCAACTGCTCGTCAGTCATGAAGTACTTGTCGGCCACCGGACGCACCAGCAGGTTGCAGATGAAGCCCAATACCAGCAGACCCGCGAGGATGTACAGGGTGATGTCGTAAGCATCGGCGCGTGCAACGCCGTGGCTCAGCTGATACTCACGCAGGTAGTTCACCAGCACCGGACCGAGCACGCCAGCGGCAGCCCAGGCGGTCAGCAGACGACCATGGATCGCGCCGACCATTTGCGTACCGAACAGGTCGGCCAGGTACGCCGGAACGGTTGCGAAACCACCGCCGTACATCGACAGCACGACGCAGAACGCCGCCACGAACAGCGCAACGCTGCCCAGGTGACCCAGTGTCGGTACCGATGCGTAGAGCAAAAAGCCCAGCGCGAAGAACACGAAGTAAGTGGCTTTACGGCCGATGTAGTCCGAGAAAGATGCCCAGAAGAAACGTCCGCCGATGTTGAACAGGCTCAGCAGACCGGTGAAGCCCGCTGCGATCGCCGCGATGGCCGCCAGTTGCGAGGCATCCAACTGCCCGAAAGGCTGATCGTTGCCCAGCAGTTTGCCGCCGAACACTTCCTGCAGCAGGGGCGAAGCCATGCCCAGGATGCCGATACCTGCCGAAACGTTCAGGCACAGCACCAGCCAGACCAGACGGAACTGCGGGGTCTTCCACGCAACGCTGACGTGCACGTGACGGTTGGTGATCATCGCGCTGTTGGCTTTCTTCGCAGGAGCGGTCCAGCCTTCAGGTTTCCAGCCGGTCGGCGGAACGCGATAGGACAGTGCACCGCCGATCATGAAGACGAAGTAAATCACCGCCATCACCGCGAAGCTCTGCCAGACACCGACGCTGTCAGGCGTGGCGAAGTGGCTCATCAGTGCGGTTGCCAGCGGAGCGCCAACCATCGCGCCACCGCCGAAACCCATGATCGCCATGCCGGTCGCCATGCCGCGCTTGTCCGGGAACCACTTGATCAGCGTCGAGACCGGCGAGATATAACCCAGGCCCAGACCGATACCGCCGATCACGCCCGAGCCGATCCACATCAGCCAGATCTGGTGCGTATAAACGCCCAGCGCCGAGATCAGCAGACCACCACACCAGCACAGTGCCGATACAACACCGGCCTTGCGCGGGCCTGCGTGTTCCAGCCAGCCGCCCCAGATCGCTGCGGAGCAACCCAGGAAAATGAAGAACAGGGTATAGATCCAGCCGAGCATGGAAATCGGCCAATCACAGCTGGACGAAATGACTTGCTCGAAGAAACCCATGTCAGCCGGGCAGGCGACAGCGGTCTTGATGCCGATTGCCTTGGACAGCGGCAGCCAGAACACCGAGAAGCCATAGGCCATGCCGATACACAAGTGGATTGCCAATGCAGCTGGCGGAACCAGCCAACGGTTGAAACCGCGCTTGGCGATAATGCGCTCTTTGGACAAGAACGCAGGCTGAGCGGCAGTACCGCCCAGAGCAGTGCTCGTAGTCATCTTATTGTTGCCCCCAATTTATAGTTGTATCCCGCAAGAACAGCGACATAGCCCCACCACCACTCTTAAAGCACGCAGGCCTCGGTGGTTTATCGGCAGGACATCTCTTTACGTGACAATTCGACGCAGCACGGCTGGCGAATGGCGCGAGATTACCATTTGCGGCCTAAAAGAAAGCATTCTGCTACTACCTTTTTAGTGCCGTCTGTCACTGTGCAGATCGCCGCCAACTCGATCGGCAACGTCTATGGCGATCCAAAACCCGGTGCTTGCGTGAGAACGCTATACTCGCGGGCTAAATTTTGAACGACTCGACACAAGGACTCGCCCATGAAAGCGTTCGGCAAAATCCTGGGGCTCACCCTTCTCGGGCTGTTGCTGATCATCGTGGCTCTTGGCTTTGCCCTGACCCACTTTTTTGATCCCAACGACTACAAAGACGAGATTCGAAAACTGGTTCGTGATCGCGCCCATGTCGAGCTGACGCTCAATGGCGACATCGGCTGGAGCCTGTTTCCATGGCTTGGCCTGGAGCTGCACGACGCCAGCGTTGCCACCTTGAGCGAGCCGTCCAAGCCTTTCGCCGATCTGCAGATGCTCGGGCTGTCCGTGCGCGTGCTGCCGCTGCTGCGCAAAGAAGTTCAGATGAGCGACGTGCGCGTCGAGGGCCTGAACCTGACGCTGACCCGCGATGAAAACGGCCACGGCAACTGGGAAGACATCGGCAAAATACCCGCGACCGCGGCCAATCCAGCCCAGCCCCCCGCCACGCCGGATGCGCCAACTGATACCGCGTCGGCCAAGCCCGACAAGCCGTGGCAGCCGCTCAAGCTGGACATCGACAGCCTGACCGTGAACAACGCGCGCATCGATTTCAACGATATTCCCAAGGCCCGGCAGTTCACCGCCGAGAGCATTCAGCTGAGCACCGGCCCGATCCACAACGCGACCGATATCCCGCTGAAACTGACCGCATTCCTCAGCACCAATCAACCCGTCGTGCGCACTAAAACCGAACTGACGGGCAAGCTGCGCTTTGATCGCGCCCTCAAGCGTTATCAGCTCGACGACATGCGTTTCTCGGGTGATGTGACGGGCGATCCACTTCAGGGCAAGACGCTGACGTTCTCGGCCCAGGGCCAGTTGCTGGCAGACATGTCCGCCAACGTCGCGGAATGGACCAACCTGAAGCTATCCGCCAACCAGCTGCGCGCCATCGGCGAGCTGCATGTGCGTGACCTGGACAAGACCCCGCAGCTCACGGGGGGCGTTTCGATTGCGCAGTTCAACCTGCGCGACTTCCTCGACAACATCGGCCAGCCTGCGCCGACCCTTGGTGACGGCAGTCTGAACAAACTGGAACTGGTCACCCGCATCGCGGCGACGCCGAACAGCGTGGCGCTGGACGACCTCACGGTGAAACTCGACGACAGCACCATCAGCGGCCACATCGCCGTGGAGGACTTCGCCAAGCAATCCCTGCGCCTGCAACTCAAGGCCGACACGTTCGACGCCGACCGCTATCGCAAGCCCGAAGGCGAGCAGGCGAAGAGCGCGGGCGCCGCTCGCAGAGCCGAAGTTCAGGGCGCCGAGGCCGAAGCCATGGTGGCCTCAGGCACCTCGCCTCTGCCGAATCAGCCGACCCAAGGCGCCTGGAGCGACGCGAAGCTGCTGCCGCTTGAGCGCCTGCGCAAACTGGATGTCGACGCCGATCTGAGCTTCGGCAAACTGACCCTGGAGAAACTGCCGATCCAGAATGCGGCGCTGAAAACCTCGGCGCTCGATGGCGTGATAACCGTCAACAGCCTGCGCGGCGATCTGTACAACGGTAATTTCGAGGTCAAGGGCAATCTCGACGCGCGTCCAGAAGTGCCGTTGGCCAGCGTGCAGACCCGTATCGCCAAAGTGCCGGTGGAACACTTCATTCAGAGCCAGGGCACCACGCCGCCTCTGCGGGGCCTGCTCAACCTCACCAGCGATGTGACCGCCAAAGGCAATAGCGAGAAGGCGCTGGTCGAGAGCCTCAACGGTACTGCCAGTTTTGCGCTGAACGACGGCGTGCTGGTCAACGCTAACCTCGAGCAGCAGCTCTGCCGCGGCATCTCGACGCTCAACCGCAAGAGCTTGAGCGGCGAGCCGCGTGGCAAGGACACGCCCTTCCAGCAGTTGAATGGCAATCTGGTGTTCCGCAACGGCGTGGCCAGCAACCCGGACCTGAAAGTCCGTACCCCGGGCCTGACCGTCAACGGCGATGGCGACATCGACCTGCGCGTCATGGGCATGAACTATCGCGTCGGGGTGATCATCGAAGGCGACAAGAGCGACATGCCGGACCCTGCCTGCGAAGTGAACCCGCGCTTTGTCGGCATCGAATGGCCGGTGCTCTGCCGTGGCCCGCTGGAAATGGGCGCGAAGGCCTGTCGTCTGGATAACGACGGCCTGGGCAAGGTCGCTGCAAAGCTGGCAGGCGACCGGATTGGCGACAAGATCGATGAAAAGCTGGGGGACAAGGTCAGTCCCGAGCTTAAGGACGCGATCAAGGGATTGTTCAAGCGTTAAGCCTGACTAACAGGCGCCGCGCAGTTAAGTGGTGGGAGTGAGCACACTCCCACATTCATTTTGACTGGCCGCCGACAGCGCGGCGTCTGGCTGCGGATATAGCAACCCAACTTCTTTGATCACCGGAACCCTTGATGCAACCCGAGCAGTTCTCCTCCGCCGTTCTCGACTGGTACGACCGCCACGGCCGTCACGACCTCCCCTGGCAACACGACATCACCCCGTACCGCGTGTGGGTGTCGGAAATCATGCTGCAGCAAACCCAGGTCAGCACCGTGCTTGGCTATTTCGACACGTTCATGGAAGCGCTGCCTACCGTGCAGGCTCTGGCCGACGCGCCGGAAGATGAGGTCCTGCATCTGTGGACCGGGCTGGGTTACTACACCCGCGCGCGCAACCTGCAGAAGGCCGCGAAAATCGTGGTGGCCGAGCACGGCGGAGAATTCCCCCGCGACGTGGAAAAGCTCGTCGAGCTGCCGGGTATCGGCCTCTCAACGGCCGGCGCGATTGCCAGCATCAGCATGGGCCTGCGCGCGCCGATCCTTGATGGCAACGTCAAGCGCGTACTCGCCCGCTTCACCGCCCAGGAAGGCTATCCCGGCGAGCCCAAAGTGGCGAAGCAGATGTGGACCACGGCCGAGCGCTACACGCCGCACAGCCGGGTCAATCACTACACCCAGGCGATGATGGATCTGGGTGCCACGCTCTGCACCCGGACCAAACCCAGCTGCCTGCTCTGCCCCCTCGAGCGTGGCTGCGAAGCCCACATGCTGGGCCAGGAAACCCGTTATCCAATTCCTAAGCCGCGCAAGGTCGTGCCGCAAAAGCGCACCTTGATGCCGATCTTTGCCAACGGCGAAGGCGCGATTCTGCTGTATCGCCGCCCTTCGACCGGGCTGTGGGGCGGGCTATGGAGCTTGCCGGAACTGGACGACTTCAACGACATGCAGCATCTGGCCAACCAGCACGCCCTTGAGCTGGGCGAGCATCAAGCCTTGCCGGGCCTGATCCACACGTTCAGCCACTTTCAGCTAAGCATCGAACCCTGGCTGGTCCGGGTCCGCGCGTCCGCCCATCACGTGGCCGAGGACGACTGGCTCTGGTATAACCTCGCCACCCCGCCGCGCCTGGGCCTTGCCGCCCCGGTGAAGAAACTGCTGAAAAACGCAGCCGACGTATTGAATGCAGGAGAGTCCTCATGACCCGCACCGTGATGTGCCGCAAATACAAAGAAGAATTGCCTGGCCTGGACCGTCCGCCGTATCCGGGCGCCAAAGGTGAAGACATCTACAACCATGTCTCGCAGAAAGCCTGGGGCGACTGGCAGAAACACCAGACCCTGCTGATCAACGAGCGTCGTCTGAACATGATGAACGCCGAAGATCGCAAATTCCTGCAGACCGAGATGGACAAATACCTGTCCGGCGAGGAATACGCCAAGGCCGACGGCTATGTTCCCCCTGCCGAATAACCCTTCGCAGACAGTGTTCGTCGTAAGCGGAGGAAATAATTCAGATTTTTTTCGACACCCCGCTTGACGACCTCCTGAAAAACACGTTTAATGCGCCCCGTTGCCCAGATAGCTCAGTCGGTAGAGCAGGGGATTGAAAATCCCCGTGTCGGCGGTTCGATTCCGTCTCTGGGCACCATAAATACCGAAAAACCCCTGCATCGAAAGATTCAGGGGTTTTTTATTGGGCGCGAATAACTAGGGTGCCCTCGGAGATCTCAGCCGTACAGACGCCTGCTACGAATGGATTTGTTAAGCGTCGCCACTCCAGGCACAGCACGGGATCATCAAACTTTCACCCGTCCGCGCCCCCACCTTCTTTACAATTTTGCCCTGAGCATCCGCCCAAGATCAGTTGAACGAGACCCTGATCAACCTCAGAATGCATTTTTTTGAGCAGCCACGGACACGGGGGGTGTGCATGAAGACTGTCGAATCGTCGAGCCGCCTCATTGGGGTCGGCGTGTACACGCCCTCAGAAGCAGCCCTTTACACAGGCATACCCGCCAAGGACATTCGCAGATGGCTGTTCGGCTATAAGGCGGATGGTGTGGAGCACTCCGGTTTGTGGCTTCCTGAGCTGGATGTCGGAGACGAGAAGCTGCTTGGCTTCCACGACCTGCTTGAGATCAGATTTGTTGATGCCTTCCGAAAGCACGGCGTGAGCCTTCAAGCTATTCGCGCAGCATCCAGGCAAGCCAAGGAAATTTTTGACCAGCACTATCCGTTCACCTGCAGAAGATTCCAGACTGACGGCAGGAGCATATTCGCTACCGTTTTTGATGAAACTGGCGACGAGGCGATCCTGGATCTGGCGAAACGTCAGTATGCATTCAGGCAAGTAATCGCCCCTGCGCTGTATGAGGGCATTGACTATACGGGCGAGGGAAAGGCGCAGCGTTGGTATCCAGTCAAGCGAAGCAGGGCAATCGTGCTGGACCCGAACCGCAACTTTGGAAAACCGGTGCTCTCCGCCGCTGGTATCGATACGGCGTCGATTTATCAGGCTTACCTGGCTGAAGGCCAAGACGCAAAACGTGTGTCCGTGATTTTCGAAATTCCGACCGCAGCAGTGGACGCTGCGGTGACCTTTGAGCATAGGATCGCTGCTTGAATTTTCTGATCGATAACAATCTTCCACCGTCCATTGCCAGAGCCTTGCACGAGCTATGCAGAGGCGAAGGCCATGTCGTAATCCCACTTAGGGACAGGTTTCCAGCGGACACAAGTGACATCCACTGGATTACCGACCTCACTGCCGAAGGCGGGTGGGCCGTGGTGTCACAAGACAAGTTCTCCAAGGGAAACGCCGAGCGGCAGGCCTTCATAGAATGCGGGCTACCGGTTTTCTGCCTCGCGAGGCAATGGGGCCAAACGAGCTACTGGAGTAAGGCTGAAAATCTTGTCCGGTGGTGGCCTGCCATCATTCGGCAGGCGGAGCTGATCTCGGGCGGTGCGGCATTCAAGGTCGTCTGGAAATTTTCAGCGCCCGGGAAGTTTGAGCAATTGAAAATGTAGCCTCGCATCAGACTTGCCCCTGCGATCCCGTCTCTGGGCACCATAAATACCGAAAACCCCTGCATCGAAAGATTCAGGGGTTTTTTATTGGGCGCAATTTATTAACATCGCAGGCTTGAGCTAACCAAGGAAGCTTCGTGATGGCATCTGTCAGCAAGCAACAAAAACGAGCCAAGCGCGCCAAGACCAAAGCCAAAGAGCAGCGTGTCGATCGCCAGCATCCGCAGACTCCCAACCCGATCGTCCCGGATTACTTCATGCCTGATTTCTTCTCGGACGACGACGCAGCGCTGCTGGACGACGATACCCTGCTGAAGAATTTCGTAGAGCCGGACATCCTTGAAACCATGGACGAAGAAGAGCGGGAGGCGATGGCGGCGGTGATAAGAGGCGAGTCCGACGAGATGTCGATCACTGAGGACGAAATGCTGATAGCGGAGGTGTATCACTCCCCTGCGCCGGAGCCTTCTCAGGAGCAACGCCTCGCGCATTACGAAGTGCTCAAGCTTGCCGAGCAGCAAGGGTTCCTCGATCTGCTCGATGCCTTTGCCAGAGGTCCCATAGCCGCCCACGCTTTCTACGACATCGACTTCGACGACTACCTCGACGTGCTGGTGAAAACGCTTGGCGCTTACTTGATGTGGGCCCACGGACTGGATGAGGCTACCGTCAGGGCGCGCATTCACGACGATGATTTCTACGAGGCCTTCCGCGCGATTCTCGACGAGATCGAGATGGAATCCACGATGGAGATGCTGGGGATCGACCGCAACAAGCACGACGAACCGGCGCAAGACTGAATACAATACGCGCCCGATGATCCTGGGCCATGCGAATGGCTGCACCGCACAAGGAACCGCCGTAATGGCCTCCCCCGACAAACAGCAAAAACGCGCCCAGCGTGCAAAGGCCAAAGCCAAGCAGAACCGTTCCGGCAAGGCCCGGCCGAGCGTTATTCACCCGGTGCTCAACCATGCCTTCGTCAACGAGCCTTTCGATGACGTCGAGATCGACCTGAGCACGTTTGATTTCAAAGACATCGAAGAAAACGGTTTCGACCCTGCGGATTTCGACGACCTGTTCGAAGCAATGAAGCAGGCCGAATCAGTAAGCTTGCTGGCGCTGTGCGTGGTCTTCCTGCAATACCCGGTGCTGGAGCTGGTGATTGCCGAAGAAGACGAAGAGCCGGCGACCGACTTCATGATGGGCCTGCTGATCACCTACCGCGGGCTGTTCCACGAGGAAGATGAAGACTCGGCCGTTAAATGGATCGGCAGCGACGCCTTCCAGACTGCCTACAACGAAGCGTCCGTGATTCTGCAGAAAAAGAACGCGAAAGGTGCAGGCGGGCGTTCTTAAAACGTTTTTTGATTTACATGACCCCGGTCAAAACGGTAGCTTTGCGCCATTACGAGAATGCAACTCCTTCTCAACTAAAGGCTGGCCGTTTTGACACCTCTAAACACCGCTTTGCCGGCACCGACGTCAGGCGAAACGAGCACTTACTCCCGAACCCGAATTTTCCTGCATTGGCTGTCCGCAGCCGTCATCCTGTGGGCGACATTCAGCGGCTTCGGCGTGGCATTGCTCGACCAGAGCGACCCGTTTCGGCAATGGGTCGAGTCGTTTAATCCCCAACTGACCAGCCTGTTTATTCCGTTCTTTGCCTGGCGTTTGTGGCTGGCGGTGAAAGCCCCTGCGCGGCCCTCCGCTAAAAACGTCCAGGCGCGACTGGCCAGCGCTGCGCACAAAGCGATCTACGGGGCAGTAGCCGGCGTGTTGATTACCGGGGTGCTGATGATGAGCCACCCGGTCATGCTGCTGGCGCTGGTGCCGCTGCCACAGCTCATCCATTCAAAAATCGCGCTGCTGGAGCTGCATCAGTTGCATCACGTCCTGTGCGCGGCATTGGCAGGGTTGGTGGCGCTGCATCTGGCCGCAGTGGTGCTGCATCAAGTGCGGGGGAAATCGGTGCTGCGCAGGATGCGCTGAGACACTGACCCCCACCGCGACCCGATCATCGGGACGAAAAAAAACCGCCATCATCCCTGATAGCGGCTTCTCGACAGCGGTCGGTCACAACCGACTCACTGCTCCATCAATTCAGCACAACCTTGCCTGCCTTCCCCGCTTTGCGACGGCTCGACACGATCAGGCCAGCAGCCACGACCATCAGGCTCAGCAGCCCGGTGGCAATGATCTCCATGCGGTGGCCTTCCTGGAACAGCATGATGGTCAGCACGGCGACGATGAACACGATCACTGCCCAGGTCAGGCCGGGGAACAGCCACATGCGGAAGTCGACGGCCTGGCCTTCTGCTTCACGCTTGCGGCGCATACGCAGCTGAGACACGGCGATGACCAGATACACCAGCAGTGCGATGGCGCCCGAGCTTGCGAGCAGGAAGTCGAACACCGCCGCAGGTGCGACGTAGTTGGCGAACACGGCAGCAAACGCAGCGCCGGTCGACAGGAGCACCGCCCAGTAAGGCGTGCCGGCTTTGGTGGTGCGCTGGGAAACAGCAGGGGCGTCGCCACGTTTGCCGAGGGAAAAGAGCATGCGTGAAGCCGTGTACAGCGCCGAGTTCAGGCAACTGGTCACGGCGACCAGCACGACGATGTCGACGATCAGCTTGGCGTTCGGAATGCCCATCAGATCGAGCACGGTCTGGTACGAACCCACTTCAGCCAGACGGCTATCGTTCCAAGGCACCAGCGAGACGACGAGGAAGATCGAAAGCAGATAGAACAGGCAGATCCGCCAGATCACCGAATTGGTGGCCTTGGTGATTTGCTGGCCGGGATTCTTCGATTCTGCCGCCGCGATGGTGACAATCTCCGTCCCCATGAACGAGAACATGGTGGTCAGCATCGCCGCCAGCACCGCCCCCATGCCGTTAGGCAGGAAACCCTGCGTGTCATACAAATGACTGACGCCGCTGACCTGGCTGTTCGGCAGAAGACCCATCACCGCCGCAATGCCCAGCACCACAAAGCCGATGATCGCGAGCACTTTGATCAGCGCGAACCAGAACTCGAACTCTCCGTAGTTCTTCACGCTGAAGAGGTTGGTCGCGGTGAGCAGCAGAGTGATCACTAACGTGAACGCCCAGATCGCCACGTTCGGGAACCACGCGTGCAGGATGGTTGCGGCGGCGTTGGCTTCCAGCGGGATGACCAGCACCCAGAACCACCAGTACAACCAGCCGATGGTGAAGCCGGCCCAGTGCCCGATCGCGCGGTCGGCGTAGGTCGAAAAAGAACCGGTGTCCGGCGAAGCGACGGCCATTTCCGCCAGCATGCGCATCACCAGCACCACCAGCGTACCCGCGGCGCCGTAGGCCAGAAGCACAGCCGGCCCGGCTTCGGCAATCGCGTGGCCGGAGCCGACGAAGAGGCCGGCGCCGATGACGCCCGCGATGGACAGCATGGTGATGTGCCGCGGTTTGAGCCCTTGTTCAAGGTTTGAAGCGTTGGGTGTACTGCTCATGGAACCAACCTTAGAAGGATTTCTGTACGGATCAGGACGCGTGGCGGCTCTTCGTAAAGAGAACACAACAGCTCTGTTATTTATTTTTTACGCAAGAATTACGCCAGGATGTTTCAGATACGACGTCGCAGCGGGATACGCCCGCTCTAGACCTTTTACGCAAGTCCATGAATGCAATAGCAATTCGCCATTCATGTAGGAAACGTTACCTGAAGCAACAGGAGGGTGACGATTAGCCGCACCGAAAATACACACTCAAGATGAAATAGCACCAAATAAGCGCACATTAACGGCCATCAATCCCCGCAATGGCCGGAACACCCTTCCCCACGGCGGTTAAAGCTGGCACCATCGCGCCCTTTTTGCGCAACGGCATTCTGCGCCGGCGCTCATCAAGCTCATCCTCAAAAGGCCTCGCGCAGCATCGCTGCTGCCGCCGCCAGGTTGCGTCCACTCGACAACCCGATGAGCCCACCGAATACACGAGGACTGAACATGGCCGAGGCCACGCCCGCCCTGGAAATCCGCAATCTGCACAAGCGCTACGGCGAACTCGACGTGCTCAAGGGCATCTCGCTGAGTGCGCGCGATGGCGACGTGATCTCGATTCTGGGTTCCTCTGGCTCAGGCAAGTCGACGCTGCTGCGCTGCATTAATCTGCTGGAGAACCCGCATCAGGGGCAGATTCTCGTGGCCGGCGAAGAGCTCAAGCTCAAAGCCACCCGCAAAGGTGAACTGATCGCTGCCGACAACCGTCAGATCAACCGCCTGCGCAGCGAGATCGGCTTTGTCTTTCAGAATTTCAATCTCTGGCCGCACATGACCGTCCTCGATAACATCACCGAGGCTCCGCGCCGCGTGCTGGGGCAGAGCAAGGCCGAGGCCACCGAAGTTGCCGAAGCATTGCTGGCCAAAGTGGGAATCGCCGACAAGCGTCATGCGTATCCGGCACAGTTGTCGGGCGGTCAGCAGCAACGTGCCGCGATTGCGCGCACGCTGGCGATGCAGCCCAAGGTCATTCTGTTCGATGAGCCCACGTCTGCCCTCGATCCCGAGATGGTGCAGGAAGTGCTTAGTGTTATTCGTGGCCTGGCCGACGAAGGCCGGACCATGCTGATGGTGACCCACGAAATGAATTTCGCCCGGCAGGTGTCCAGCGAAGTGATCTTCCTGCACCAAGGGCTGATAGAAGAACAAGGTTCGCCAGACCAGGTCTTCGATGACCCGCAGTCGGCGCGCTGCAAACAATTCATGTCCAGCAATCGCTAACGGAGCAACATCGATGCAGACCCTGAGAAACATTCTGTTGGCCGCTGCCGCCACCCTGGCCATGGCCTCCAGCGCCTTTGCTGCCGACACCCTGAAAATGGGCATCGAGGGCGCCTATCCGCCGTTCAACAACAAAGACGCCAGCGGTCAGGTGGTGGGCTTTGACGTGGAGATCGGCAACGCCCTGTGCGCCAAGATGAAAGTGACCTGTGAGACCGTCACCTCCGATTGGGACGGCATCATTCCAGCCCTGAATGCGCAGAAGTTCGACTTCCTGATCTCGTCGATGTCGATCACCGAAGAACGCAAGCAGGCCGTGGATTTCACCATTCCGTACTACTCCAACAAACTGCAATTTGTCGCGCCTAAGACTACGAACCTCAGCGGCGACCTGGCCGCCATCAAGGAAACGTTGAAGGGCAAGACCATCGGCGCCCAACGCGCGACCCTGTCCGGGACGTGGCTGGAAGACAACTGGGGCGACGACGTGACCGTCAAGCTGTACGACTCCCAGGAAAACGCCTTCCTCGACCTGGCGTCGGGCCGCCTCGACGCACTGCTCGGCGACAAATACGCGAGCTACGAGTGGCTGAAAGGCAAGGAAGGCCAGAGCTTCGAGTTCAAAGGTGACGCCCTTCCGGTTGACGACAAGATCGGCATCGCGGTGCGCAAAGACGACCCGCTGCGCGACAAGCTGAGCGAAGCCTTGAAAGAAATCATCGCCGACGGCACCTACAAGAAGATCAACGACAAGTACTTCCCGTTCAGCATCCTCTGACCTGCCTGACCATCGCCGCCGTTTGCCCGCGCAGACGGTGGCGTCTGTCCTCTAGACAAACAACGCCATGAACTTCGATCTCTATGGATTCGGCCCGGCCCTGGCCGCCGGCATGCTGATGACCCTCCAACTTGCGCTGTCGGCCCTCTGCCTGGGGCTGGTGCTCGGCCTGCTCGGTGCGCTGGCGAAGACTTCGCCGAATCGTGCCTTGCAGTGGCTGGGCGGCACGTATTCCACGCTGGTTCGCGGCATCCCTGAATTGCTGTGGGTGTTGCTGATCTACTTCGGCACGGTCAGCTCGATGCGGGCGATCGGCAAGCTGTTCGATATTCCGAACCTGTCACTGAGTGCGTTCGCGGCTGGCGTCATTGCCCTGGGCCTGTGCTTCGGCGCTTACGCGACCGAGGTGTTTCGCGGCGCCATGCTGTCGATCCCGAAAGGTCATCGCGAGGCCGGCTTGGCGCTGGGCATGTCGCGATCGCGCATCTTCTTCAAACTGGTGATGCCGCAGATGTGGCGCATTGCGCTGCCGGGGCTCGGCAACCTGTTCATGATCCTGATGAAGGACACGGCGCTGGTCTCGGTCATCGGGCTTGAAGAGGTCATGCGCCACGCGCAGATCGCCGTCACGTCCACCAAGCAGCCTTTCACCTTCTATATGGTCGCGGCGCTGATGTACCTGTGCATGACCGCGCTGTCGATGATCGGCCTGGCGTGGCTGGAGAAACGCGCGTCGGTGGGCTTTGCGAGGAGCGCGTCATGAGTTGGGAATTCGTCCTCAGATGGCTGCCGAAACTGCTGCACGGCGCCACCGTGACGCTGGAGCTGGTCGCCGTCGCGGTGATTGCCGGCCTCATTCTCGCCATTCCGCTGGGCATCGCCCGCGCCTCACGTAACGCCTATGTCCGGGCGCTGCCCTACGCCTACATCTTCTTCTTTCGTGGCACACCGCTGCTGGTCCAGCTGTTTCTGGTCTATTACGGCCTGGCGCAATTCGACGCCGTCACCAAGGGTCCGCTGTGGCCTTACCTGCGCGACCCGTTCTTCTGCGCGGCGCTGACCATGACGCTGCACACCACCGCCTACATCGCGGAGATCCTGCGCGGCGCCATTCAGGCCGTGCCACCCGGTGAAATCGAAGCGGCCCGTGCACTGGGCATGTCCAAAGGCAAAGCGCTGCTGTACATCATCCTGCCCCGCGCCGCACGCATCGGCCTCCCCGCCTACAGCAACGAAGTCATTCTGATGCTCAAGGCCAGCGCACTGGCGAGCACCGTGACCCTGCTCGACATCACCGGCATGGCCCGCACCATCAACGCGCGGACCTACATGCCGGAGCAGACCTTCCTCATCGCCGGGTTGATCTACCTGGTGATGTCGTTCGTGCTGGTGCAAGGCTTCAAACTGCTTGAGCGGTATTTGCGAGTGGACGCCAGCCAAGGGCGCTGAGGATCGCCGCGCGCTCCCGCAGAGAACACGGTCCAGGTGGGAGCGAGCTTGCTCGCGAAAGCGGCATTTCAGCCGCCGAAGATTGCCGAGCCTGATAAACGCGCTCAGGCACTGATTCACCGTATGCTGCACATCACCGCTCAACTGCCATAACCCAATGCCACTCACACCCGCGCAACTCCAATCCCGATTCGCCGCGCTCGATGCCTTCTTCCTGGAGCATCAGGCCCTGTGGCGGCCACGACCTTTCACCCATCGCCACCTGCCGTGGGAGTCCCAGCACCCCGAGCTGTCACGCTGGTTGCGACAACGCTCGCTCGAAGAGGCAGAAGCTGCGCACAACCATCCCGAACAGCTCAGTGCGCCTCAGCCCTTTGCTCAACTAGCTTTACAGTCGAAGGCATTAAGCGAGATCGACCCGCTGCCTCCCGTCAGCCTGGAGCCCGTGTCATCGCGCATGAGCGTCGACGTGCCCGGCCGCAAGTGGCAACAGATCGAAGCCTTCGCCAGCCGTTTAAGCTTTCAGCGACAGCCAACCCACTGGCTGGATTGGTGCTCGGGCAAAGGCCACCTCGGTCGGCGCCTTGCCCATAGCGGCCAAGCGCTGACCTGCCTGGAATACGATGCGCACCTGGTTGAATCGGGACGGCAGCTCAGCGACAAACTGGGCATCACCGCAAACCATCTGCATCAAGACGTCATGGCCGACGATGCCGGCGCGCGCCTCGAAGCCCATCACACGCCCGTCGCCCTCCACGCCTGCGGCGACCTTCATGTGCGCCTCATGCACCTCGCCAGCGACGCCCGCTGCCAACAACTGGCGATCGCGCCCTGCTGCTACAACCGCATCGCCGGCGAGCACTACGTGCCGATCTCCGAGCAGGGCAAAGCGTCCGCGCTTACGCTCTCCATCGATGACCTCGGCCTGCCCCTCAGCGAAACCGTCACCGCCGGCGCCCGCGTACGCCGCCAG
The DNA here is from genome assembly GCF_041060465.1 of Pseudomonas sp. W2Oct36. Classification (NCBI taxonomy): domain Bacteria; kingdom Pseudomonadati; phylum Pseudomonadota; class Gammaproteobacteria; order Pseudomonadales; family Pseudomonadaceae; genus Pseudomonas; species Pseudomonas sp. W2Oct36. The sequence goes on along the minus strand of NZ_JAUERW010000002.1, from coordinate 380,609 downwards.
CGCGACACCTCCATGGCTCGACGCCTCGGCTTCGACCTGCTGCAGCGAGCGCTACGCGGCGTCGACGACTACCTGCCAACGCCTTCGCTCCCCAGCGCCTGGCTAGCCAAACCCTTCGCCGACTACTGCCGCGACCTCGCCGAGCTCAAGCAACTGCCCTCCCCCGGCATTCAGGACTGGACCGCCCTTGAAGCCGCGGGCTGGGCGCGTCTGGCCGAAGTGCGCAACCTCGAATTGCTGCGCAACCTCTTCCGCCGGCCGCTGGAAATGTGGCTCATCCTCGACCGCGCGCTTTATCTGACTGAGTGCGGGTACGACGTACGCATCGGCACCTTCTGCGACAGCCAAGTCACTCCGCGGAATCTGCTCATTCTCGCAGAACGGCCGTGAGCTTTTTTTGACGCGCGCGCCTGTGGATAAGTCTGTTGATGAAATCCCAGCGAACGCCCGGAAATCCTGCTTTGGGAGGGATGTAATCATTTGTTCATTTTTTGGTCAGCGTAAAATTGGCGCTAAAACAGTAGCTTGCGAAGGATTGAGAATGGTTCGTGAATCTGACCGATCGTCGCCTTCGGTTTGTGCGGATTGTGAATAACGGTAATTACCTTCCGGCATAAGGGCCGCGAAAAAACTGAAATTAGGGCTTTACTCGCCAGATCAAATCCCTATAATCAGCGCCCACAACGCCGGTATAGCTCAGTTGGTAGAGCAACTGACTTGTAATCAGTAGGTCCCGGGTTCGACTCCTGGTGCCGGCACCAGATTTAGCAAAAAGGCTCACCGAAAGGTGAGCCTTTTTTGTTTGTGCCAAATGCCACACCGCCAATCCCCGTAGGAGCGCGCTTGCCCGCGAAAGCCCCCTCCGCCGCACTACCGCCCTACCTCCCCGCCCAACCCACACAAAAAGTCCGAAATCCCGTAGGACGCTTCTGAAATTAAGCGATATCCTCCCGACCGCTTGAACGTGTCTGATCCGGCGACTACCTTCCCGGGTGTCGTTGCAAACAACGACCGGGTTTAGTCGCCCGAACACGTCAGGCGCGTAACGCCCCATAACCTGAGCCGCTGTCATCGACATCGGTTCTGTCCTTTTATGGTGGCTGTACGAGGGGCACCTTCGGGTGCACCGGGTGCCTGACTTCCCGGTCGACTAACCCGCGTACAGCCGCCACCTATTCGTTTAGTCGCGAACGGTGTCGGTCTCATCCAAGTCAGGAGAGACAACATGATTAGATCCACCCCTCACCCACCCGAAACACCCGCCCCACAATCAACCTGCACTAACGCCAACCTCGGCAACCTGAGCCTGTTCTCGGTCAAGCCCGGCGTCAGAGCTGAGGACGCATTGCTCACCGCCTCCGAATACCTCGCCTGCGCCGCAGCCACCGCTTACGAAGTCGCAGATAACTGCACGCTGGAATTCCGCCCGTTGGCGCGCTCGGTGGTGCATCAGCTTGATGCGGCGCGGGCGTTGATTGAGGTGTCGATCGCCAAGGTGGGGGGTTCGTCTTTGTAGCTGCCCTGCTGCGTTCTATTCGAGTAGGCATTTCCTTGCGCCAACCTGCGCCCGTCTCTTTCTCCCGGAAAGAGACGCGCGCTCCTACCGCTGCTGCAGCCCAACTCGTAAAAGGCTTTGCGGCATTCCCCCCTCGTGACAATCGGCGTGACAAACCCCGAAGTCGCCAGCAACAGCGATGCAGATGATGGTGCCGCAGCCCAAGGAATGGACTGCACCTGACTGACAGTCAGGCATGCCTCAGTCATCGAATCACTTGGTAAGGGAGCATCCTAGAGCACTGAGACCACCTGAGAGGAACTGAGGTGAGCTCATGCTCGATACTGGCTTTATGACGCCCCATCGGGGCGAGATTGAAGACTGGGAAAATGAACGATGGGGCGCTATTCTCTCGGTTGCTCTACCCTTCTGCCTGAGTTCAGCACCTCAAGTCGCTGCAAACGCATCACCCATCCCGCGATAAGAAAGAATGCCGCCATGAATGCAAATGCCATCGTCCAGAAACTCTGGCGCCTCTGTACTGTTCTCAGGAAAGATGGGATCACCTACCAGCAATATGTCACCGAGCTCACCTATCTCTTGTTTCTTAAGATGATGGCCGAGCGCAACCGCGAGACGGGTAGTCTGCCTAAGACTATGCGCTGGGCGGATCTTGTCCAAGCTAACGGCATAGCTAAATTAGATCTTTACCGTACGACGCTGCTCACATTCGGTTCGTTGAGCACACGGCTGGGTAAGGACGACATTATCGTTATGACTCCCGGTGAACATGCATCGGCTTCAGAGTGCAAACGTTACGCCCAAGCCCGCCCCATGCCTGACCTTGTTCAAAAAATTTTCGAAGGCTCCTCCACTTTCATCCGCGAAGCGCAGAACCTCACGACGCTAGTTAAAGCCATAGACGAGCTCAACTGGTTCTCCGAAGAACGTGATCAATTTGGCGACTTATACGAGGGACTGCTGGAAAAGAACGCAGAAGAAACTAAACGTGGTGCGGGTCAATATTTTACGCCGCGCGTGTTGATTGAGCTGTTGGTAAGGCTGATGCAACCGAAACCTGGCGAGGTGATCCAAGACCCCGCGTCAGGCACCGGAGGCTTCTTGGTCGCGGCTGACCGCTATATGCGTGCGCGTACGAATGACTATTTTATGCTGAGTGCTCAAGAACAGGACTTCCAGAAGATTCATGCAATCCGTGGAATGGAAAATGTCCCAGGCACGCTGCGCCTGCTTCTGATGAATTTATACCTGCACAACATTGATAGCAGCCATGTTGATCTCGGCGACACACTTTCCGAAAAAGGCAAAGCACTCGGGCGTGCGAACCTGATCCTAACCAATCCACCCTTCGGCCCAGCTGGTGGCGTGCCCACTCGGGACGATCTCTCTATCACAGCTACCGTATCCTCTTATCAGCTTCCTTTCGTGGAACACTGTCTTCGGGCGCTGGAATTCGATGGCCGAGCGGCCATTGTCGTACCTGACAACGTGCTCTTTGACGAAGGGCGCGGTAAAGCGCTTCGGCAAATGATGATGGACCAGTGTAATTTGCACACTATTCTTCGCCTCCCGACGGGGATCTTCTATGCACAAGGTGTGAAGACAAACGTCATCTTCCTCAACCGCGGGAAAAGTGAAAAAAACAATACTAAATTTGTTTGGATCTATGACCTGCGCACTGGAATGCCCAGGTTCGGCAAAACGACTCCTATAACTGCAGCGCACTTTGACCGCTTTGAAAAGGCCTTCGGGACGAGCCCCTTGGGCACTGAGCGTGGACCTGATGAGGGGGAGGCAGGCCGTTGGCGCAGGTTCAGCCGCGAGGAGATCGCAGCTCGCGGCGACAATCTCGATATTTCATGGCTGAGGGAAACAGAGGAGGATGTTGAAGAGGGACTGACTGAACCAGAAGATATTACGGCCGCCATTCTTGGTCATCTTCAGGCCGCCATGATAGAGATTGATGCACTCACAGCGGAGCTCGGCATACCTGGAGCTTATGAATGACCAAACTGCCAACAGGATGGGTAAATGTCGGTCTTGGCAAGATAGCCAAGAAGATAGGAAGTGGCTCTACTCCAAAAGGAGGAGAGCAATCATACAAAACATCTGGAATACCATTAATCCGGTCTTTGAACGTTCACTTTGATGGAGTCCGAAAGAAAGGTTTGGCGTATATAGATACGCAACAGGCTGCAAGATTAGATAATGTGATCGTACAAGAAGGAGATGTTCTCTTGAACATCACAGGTGCATCAATCGGTAGAGTTGCTGTTGCGCCTTTATGCTACGACGGCGCGCGCGTTAATCAACACGTTAGCATCATCCGATTGATGGAAGGAGTAATGCCGGATTACGTTAGAGGTTTCTTGGCCTCTCCTGCAATGCAAGACTTTATCAACCGAGAAAATTATGGTGCAACCCGCCAAGCTTTGACGAAAGCTATGATTGAGGGATTCAGTGTGCCAGTCCCTCCTTTAGCCGAACAAAAACGTATCGTATCTAAGCTCGATGCGCTAAAAACGAAATCATTTCGTGCGCGATCTGAACTTTCAAGAACTCAAAAGCTAATCGAACAATTTAAAATAAATACATTGAAATGCGCATTCGAGGGCAGGCTGACATCTCGCAAGCAAGTCTCTCTTGACAATATGCCGATATCTAAATCAATTTCTCAAAAAACTCTATGGCCCACCCCCGACTCTTGGAACTGGTATCGCACCGATCAAATAGGGAATGTTGGATTAGGGCGTCAGCGCTCGCCGGAAAATCACACTGGCTCGTCCATGCGTCCCTACATCAGATCTGCGAACATCACCTGGCAAGGCGTCAACACCACTGACGTTAAAGAAATGAATTTCGAAGCCGCCGACTTTGAGCGTTTCAAATTAGTTATCGGCGACGTCTTGTTGAATGAAGGATCTGGGAGCGCGCGAGAGGTCGGGAAGCCAGCGATCTGGCGGGGGGAAATCCCGGATTGTTGTTATCAAAATACTGTTTTGCGGGTTCAACCTAAGCTCTGCACATCTGAGTATCTCTACTTCTACTTCCTTTACACTGCGATGACTGGAGGTTTCGCCTCACGCTCGCAAGGAGTCAACATACAACACATTGGACGATCTGGCCTAGCCAGATACCCTGTACCGTTGCCCCCACTGGTAGAACAACACGAAATAGTTAACCTTATAAAATCTGCCTTCGCAAATATCGAGCAGTTATCTGTTCATGTGAAACGCACCTTAAAGCTAGCGGACAAATTAGATGAAGCTATTCTCGCAAAAGCTTTTCGGGGTGACCTCGTGTCGCAAGAGGAAGATGACGAATCTGCGAGTGTTTTGCTAAAACGCATGCAGACTAATCACGAGTCCATGCCACAGAAAAAAAACGGTAAAACCAAGCGAGAGACGGTCATGCCAACTGCCACAGAGTTCCTGACTATAAAACTAAAACAATGGCCAGCCGAAGGTATTAATTTTCAGGAGTTGAGAAAGCAATTCCCTGGAGATTATGAAGACCTAAAGGATGCAGTTTTTGCGTTTTTGTCAGGTGAGAATCCTCTGCTACAGCAGGTATTCGAAAAAACACACTCTGCGATGATAATCAGGAAAAGTGCCTGATGCGAATCATTAGGATAAAAATTTCCGAGGCGGCAAGCTGCGGTGGGCTACTTGATGGGATGGATATAGAACTACTTCGCCCTAGAAATATTGAGGGAAACGCAGAGTTCCTACCAGTGTGCCTTCTAGGCAGGAACGGGACGGGTAAGTCTCAGTTCCTCCAGATACTCGCGGAAATTTTCCAAGCCGCTTGGCATGAGCATAGCCCCTCGGAAGAAATGACAGCGGCTAATCCAGAACTATTGTTCGAAATAATCTATGAAATCACTTTAAAGAATGATGAAATCAAGCGAATTAGGCTAAGCAGGAGCAGAGAAACTTCCGGACGAATTGACAAGGTCATTATGGAGGTAAAAGTCGGAAGTGAATATGAAGCCATTTCAGATAATAGCGCGCCCGAATTCGGTGCCTACCTTCCGCCGCTGATCGTCGCGTATACCTCTGGAGACAACGAAACTCTCAGCCTTCCGTTTTACTTCAGCCGCTCAAGTTATGCTTCTTCCGTTACATCAGCAGCACGAACCAATGCTAAAAAAGTTGTCCCGAACAATCGTTTAGTCATGTTAGATTACTCAACACACTTAGAAGTTCTAGTTTCAAATGTCACCCTTGGATCGGATAAGCTTCGGCATGAATTAGTAAGGCACGCCAATCTATCCTCGCTTCATTCTTTCCGACTAGTAATACAGCTCAATCACCCCAAAGCTCCGAAAGTTCGAGGAAAGAACCCTGATCGAAAAGGCATCCAGCTAACGGAAGAGCTCGAACGTTATATCGATCAACTCTGCAATTCTGCAACTTGCTGGGAATACGAGCCGCACCATGAAGTTTATACACTCGACTACTTTGTAAACGATGAAAACAGAAAGGCCTTTGGATCATTCTGGAAAACCGCGGCAGATCTATATCGTTCACTACACAAGCTTGCCATGCTAAATGACTTGATGATCCCTAAAAGCGCAAGAGAGCGCGTACGCAAGAATATCAACACTAGAAAGTTTGCATCTAAACTACCCGAGCCTCAGGACGAGATGAAAGTTTTCAAGATAGAGGAGGTGCGATTCCACAAAGCCTCAATTTCTGGAAGTACATCAAACGTCGATTACGTTTCCTTATCTGACGGAGAGCATCAGCAGGCACAAATTTTTGGCATCATCGCGATGTTTAGAGCAAGCAACACTTTATTTCTTTTAGATGAGCCTGAGTCCCACTTCAACCCACAGTGGCGTGCCAAACTTATTACGAGGCTTACTGAGTTGCCTGTACAAGGGCTGAGCAAACAAGAAATAATTCTTACTACCCACGCGCCATTCGTTCCGTCAGACATGCATCGAGAGCAAATAAGAATTTTCACCAAAGAAGACGAGACACTCTCTGCTTGCAAACCTGAAATAGAAACATTTGGTGCGACTTATGACTCCATCTTGAGTCATTGCTTTCGCGTTGACCCTCCAATCTCGCAGTTGGCTCTAGAGAAAATGGAAGAACTGAAAAGAACTGCTTCGGCAGAAGAGATTGAACGAGAAATGCTCCGTATAGGTTCATCTGTCGAAAAAGCGTTGCTCGCAGATCACCTGTTTGAATTGAAAAGAAAGAACTAGAATGCTTTTCAATTATCCGATAGCCGCTACAGCTAATAATTGGATCAGCACAACTTTGCTCAACGCGCTTCAAACAGCATTGGAGGCGCTGCAGCAGGGTAACGAGCCACTCGTATTCCTCGAGACAATTCCAGAGGTATACCAAGAGCAGTTTTCTCGCGGGAAGAAGTTTGTAGAGCTTTACAACGTGCTCCTTGACGAGTGTCGAAATTTGGAAGAGCATCAACAACACCTTATACTGACAGCATTATCGGGGCAGAATCACTTTCCCGGCGTTTATTCTATGAATGAAACTTGCCCAACCATAGCAGAGACACTCCCCGCAGTTCATAAGGCCACGAGGGCCTTATTTGAGTATGCTTTTTTGAAGCTTTCAGATCTCAAGACACCAGGATCTAACCTTACAATTCGAGCTGACTACCATGAAATTGTTTATTCGCATCTAGAAAAAGGCTGCTGCCCATTTTGTGGATTAGAACTTTTAGAAGCTCCCGACCCCGATCTTGTTGATCCTGATCTAGATCATTACTTAGCGGTATCTAAGTACCCTTTCGCTGGCGCAAACCTCCTAAATCTCACAGCCATGGGGACAACATGCAATCGATCCTATAAAGGTGCTAGTGATATCTTATTGGATGAGCTAAATCGGAAAGCCGACTGCATAGACCCTTATGCAGACGAACACGTCACCATATCTCTAAACGGCACAATCCTCTTACCTAGTGGTGGAAGAGGGCCGACTTGGAGGTTGACATTCAATCCCGACGTCAAATCACGGAACTGGCGGCGCGTATTCAAAATTGAGCAGCGCTTCCGGGTAAATATACTTGAAAAGCAATATAAAACCTGGCTAGAGCAGTATGCTCAATATGCGCATGAACATGCCTTCGACATATCAAATAAAGAGTCGGCAATCGACGCAGTGAGGAAGTTTAAAAAAACCTGCGCATTCGAAACCCTCCCAGCGATCGCTCGGCTCAAGGGGGATTTTTTTGAATTGATTGAGACAGAGTTAAATCACCCATTAGAAGAAAATCGAATGCACAATTTTATAGCGGCACTAAAAAAAATATAATTTATTTACGTTATTTGGCTTTCGCGCCTCGTCACAAACTGATAGAGCATCAAATTTTCATATATTCCTGAAACTTCCGAAAAACCCACCTTTTGGCTGTCTGTTTTGTTTCCGGCTTCACTGAAGCTTCCCACAGTATTTTCAGCCGGCTCTGATGAAACTCCGCGCCGAGCGCTGCAATCCAGCGCAGATCAACCCAGATAAAGTGCCGCCTCTCGCGAGCGAGACTTCCTCGGGTCAGATAAGGAACAGCGGATGGGTGGCAATTCGAGGCCTGATCCCTCTATAGTCTGTCGCTTAAGGGTTGCGTATGTAGATGGCGGGTGTAGAAGGCCATAACTATCTGATTTATTTATAGTTACCAATGGGGTATGCCAAATTTACAACCGACCTCCAGACCTGCGGGAAACCTCGTCTCGCCGAAAGCTACCGTTCGTCTGGTGCCGACACCAGATTTAGCAAAAAGGCTCACTGAAAGATGGGCCTTTTTTGTTTGGGCGTTTCAGAGTAGGAGTTGCGGCACACATCTACATACTGAAAGCCTCAGCCATCCCAACACATCCCTCATTGTCCCGGACTCAATCCACGGGCATCATCGTGGCTCGACACAAGGACGCGTCCCCATGGCCAAGCCCACACTCCACCTCCTATGCGGCAAGATCGCATCCGGGAAATCCACCCTAGCGAACGCCCTAAAAGCTGAACAAGCAGCAATCCTGCTGACCGAAGACCATTGGCTCTCAAGACTCTACCCAGACCAGATCCACTCGGTCGCCGACTACGTAACACTCTCAAGAAGACTCCGAGATGTCGTCGGCCCTTTGGTCATCGACATGCTGCAGGCCGGGATCAATGTGGTTCTCGATTTCCCCGCCAACACTCCAGCAGACCGCCACTGGTTACGCAGCCTGGCGGATACCGCCCAGGCCTCTCACAGCCTTCACTTCCTCGACGCCGCCGACGAAACCTGCCGAGCCCGGCTGCACCTCAGAAACGAGCGTGGCGAGCATGACTTCGCGGCAACCGACGCTGAATTCGATTTAATCACCAGCTACTTCCAAGCCCCAGACAATGAAGAAGGGCTCAACGTAGTCATTCACCAGGATCGCTCCTAAACGGCTGCCACCCGGAGAGAACTAAACCATCATGCTCAAACGGCGCCCTAAGATTCAGAGCGCCCCCTCCCCCATCCCGCCCCCATCGAGTAACGTATACCCATCCAACGGGCCCTCGCGTCTGCGTCAGGACAGCGACCCGTCATCAGAAACACGACAGAAGGCCCAACCGTGCACAAAGTCCGATTGATCAAGTACGTCTGGACCCACCAGACCCCGGAGATTTCGTCTGAATGGTCCAAGCTGCTCTACGAAGTGGAGCTGCCGTTCGTCCCTTTCCATGGCTTGAACATTCAGTTGCCGATGCAGCGCGTCTGGCGTATTCGGGATGTGGAGTGGAACGTCGAGGAGCAGACCTTTCGGTGCCATATCGAAGATCAATTCATGAACTTGCTGGATGTGGATGACTCGTACGAAGACTGGATCGAGATGTTGGTGGAGTGCGGCTGGGAGATGAGCGGTCGCTACACCAATGAGCACAACAAGACCTGAGTCGCCGCCACCTGAGTATGTTCTCTGCAGTAGACGCAGGACGCGCACTGCGACCGGCAGAAATGAAGATCGATGCCAGGCTGGATAACAAACCTGGCACAAGGGCTGTCCTGGCGCCTTATTTCCCCTGAGCATAACTGCCATGAAATGGATTTCCTGTTGTACCCGTTACGCGGCCAGCGCGCTGTTGGCGTGCTCGTCAGCGGCATCTGCGCTGCCGGTCGTTGACGTGTACGTGGCCGAAGCGCCGCCGCTGACCATGGTGAGTCAAGGCGACCATCACGGGATCGCGGGCGACATCACCCTGCAGGCCATGGCGATGGCCGGGTATTCCGCCCACCTGCTGTCGCCGCCGTGGCCACGGGCGCAGCGGGATGTGGAGCTTGGCACCAACAAGCTCATCGCGCCGCTGACCCGCACGCAAAGTCGCGAAGACAACTTCATCTGGATCGCGCCGGTGATGACAATGGATCGGGCATTTTTCAGCCTTGATCGTCACGTCGAGACGTTTGAGGAGGCGCGCAAGGCCTTCAAGATGATTGCCGTGGGCAGTGGCTCGGCGCAGGAGACGCGTCTACGTGACGAAGGTTTTTCAGCCGCGCAGATTTATCCGCTGAAGATTGGCGAGAACCCGGCGCTGATGCTACTCAAGGGCCGGGTGGATGCATGGTTCAACGGCGTGCCGGAGACGCTTTATATCTGGAAGCAAATCAGTGATCGCCCGCTGATGATGAGCCGGGCATTGATGACTGCCGATTTGTATCTGGCGTGCTCGAAGGACTGCGACCCCCAGATGGTCGAGAAGCTGAAAACCGCGATCGAGACGCTGCGGTCAAACGGCTCGATCAAACGCGTCCAGCATGACTACCTCAAAGGGCTACCCGTCCAGTAATCCGGCAGCCCTGCCCCAAGATTCGTGCTCTCCTGTCACGGCAGCAGAATGACCTTGTCGGCGCCGCCCTGATTCACTTCCGCGTAACGTGCCAGGCCTTCTTCCAGCGGCGACTCAATCAGCCCGGTTGGCAGCGGCAAGGTGCCGTCGTCGAACTGTTTACCGAACTGCTCCAGCATCCGTGCGCAGGCTTCGACGCCGTACAGCAGCGAGTTGATCCCCACCACCGAACCGCCCTTGCGGTACAGCGCCAGCGCGGGCAATTGCACGTGGCCGTCCACCGGCGCGGCGATGATTGCGATGCGACCGAACTGGGCCAGCGCAGGCACAGAAGCCGGCAGCCAGAAGCCCGTGGTGTCGAAGATCACGTCGGCGCCGCCTGGAAAAACAGCGTTCACTTGAGCACCCAGGTCTTCCGGTTTGTCGAGCTGGATCGCGTTGAAGCCTTGCTCTTGCAGCGCTTTCAGCTGATCCGGCTTACGCACCGCTGCCAGCACCTGAGCGCCGCGCACTTTCGCCAGTGCGATGGCGGCGCTTCCCACTGCACCATTGGCGCCGATGACCAGCAATCGGGTGCCGGCCTGCACGAGGCTGCGCTCAAGCGCGTCCCACGCCGTGGTGTACGGCACGCCCAGACTGGCGGCCTGAGTAAAGCTCAGCGATGCAGGCTTGATCGCCACGCCTTTGGCCGGCAGCGTGATGTAGCCGGCGTGGGAGCCGTCGCGGACAAAGCCGATTTCTTTGCCGGTGCCCCACACTTCTTTGCCGATCAGTGCCTGCGGGCCTTCGACGACCACGCCCGAAAAATCACGACCCGGAATGCGCGGCATCGTGGTGTAGGGGAAGCGGCCCAGGACGTTTTTGACGTCGCTGGGGTTCAGGCCCGCTGCTTTTATCTGCACCAGAACTTCGCCGGCTGCCGGGACGGGCGTGGGCAGATCGACGACTTCCAGCGCAGCCAGGTCGCCGGTGCGGGAGAATTGCAGTGCTTTCATGATGGATTCATCCAGAGTGGGGAAAGGGGGCCGTCGGTTCAGGAGGCCAGATGGGAGAAGAACTGCTTGCCCACGCCAGAGCCATTCACCGGCGTGCATGCCGAACAGGCCAACCACTGCGAGCAGAGGCGCGACGGCGTTAAGCGATGACCAGAGTGTAAGGGGGGCCGGCAAGGTCTACCGGCCAAGAGCTTCTGAATTTCGGACAGAGTCGACGCAGGCGTTAGTGGGATGGATCAACGACCGGGTACTGCGAGGGCGCCATGCCCAGTTCGCGGCGAAACATGTCGCTGAAGCTGCTCGGCGAATACCCCATTGAACGAGCGATGGCGTTGACCGGCACGCCCTGAATGATCTCCGCCACCGAGGTCGCCAGTTGCACCTGCCGCCGCCACTCAGCAAAGCCCATGCCGAGCACCGCCTGAAACAGCCGGGACAACGTTCGCACACTGGCGCCGGCGTTTTCCGCGTGCTGCTCGAATGACACGTCGATGGATGGCTCGATCATCACCGCCTGACAAACGCTCATCAGCCTGCGGTCGCTGTCATCGGGCATCGGCACTCTCAGCAGCGAACGCCGGGCGCGTTTGAGTTCGAGCAACGCCAGTTTCACCACGGCGTCGTAGTAGTCCGACTCCTTGTCCTGCTCGGCGACCAGACCGACGATCAACTCGCGCAGCAATCGGCCGACTTCCAGTACCTGAACGGTGGCGTCGAGGGTTCGGGCGAGCGCCGGCCGCAGGTAGATGTTGCGCATTTCCAAGTCCGAGACCACGCGGATGCCATGGGGCACGCCGGGCGGCAACCACACCGCGCGCTGCGGCGGCACGACCAGCGCCTCATGGGGCGTCTCGACCCACATCACGCCCGACATCGCATACAGCACCTGCCCCCACTCGTGCTCGTGGGGCTCGATGTACAACCCGCGGGGATACGTCCGTGACAGAGGCTGCACGGGGACGGCGGTATTGGAGAGGTCGGGCGGCGCGGCGATTGCCATGGTGAAACCGGCTGGAGTGGGATGCGGCGATGGTAGCGGGAGAGCGGGCAGGATCACCAGTTCAGTCAACCCTCATACCCGAACGCCCTGATCTTGCGACCGGGGCGTCTGGGTGAAGCCGTCAGCTCTTCAGCCGTTCGACATCAAAACACGTTGATCGGGTAATCGACGAAGATCCGCGTTTCGTTACCGCCGACGTTGTACTGGTCCACATCGTTGGAGACGCGCAGGAACGAGTTGCGCAGGCGTACCGAGAGGTCTTTGACCGGGCCGCTCTGGACCACGTAGGTCAACTGGCTGAACAGTTCACGCTCTTCGCCACGCCCACGGTCGCTGCCGTCGTCGATGTTGTCGCCGCGCACGTAGGCCACGCGGTAGCTGAGGCCTGGCGTCACGACGGTGCCCAGGTTCACGCCATAGCCCACCTGCCACGAACGCTCGTCCTTGCCGTTGAAGTCCGACCAGTACGAGTTCGCCAGATAGATGGTGTTGCCGCCATCGCCGGTGCCGCCTGCGTTGCGGTAGCCGCCGTAGGTGTAACCGGTTTCGCCGGTGCTGCGCTGATGCGCGAGGGTGAACGAGTGGATGCCCACCGCCCAAGTCGCCGCCAGGCTCCAGATCTTGTTGTCGCGGGCGTCGTCGACGGCGAAGTCCTTGTCCAGCTTGGTCTTGTAGCCGTTGAAGTCGAAGGTCAGCGACTGATCTTTCGGCATCGCCCAGACGTAGTTCAGGTTCACGTACTGCTTTTTCAGCACGTCTTCGTCGTCGGAGGCGTAAAACGCGGCGCTGAGGGCCTCGGTGAATTTATAGCTGCCGCCGTACACGTTGATGCTCTTCAGATCACCGCTGTCGCGGCCTTCAGCGCTCTTGCGGGCTTCGGCGGTGAAGCGGCCGGCCACCAGGGTAAGGCCCTTGATCTCTTTGGAGGTAATCATGGTGCCGGTGTAGGACTCAGGCAGCAGGCGCGAGCCGTCGTACGTCAGCACTGGCAGCTCGGGCATCATGTCGCCGTACTTCAGTTCGGTATTGGAAACCCGGAATTTGACCGCACCGCCAAAGCGCGACAGGTCGTCCGCTGCGTTGCCGCTGTCGCCCTGCTTGAAGAAGTCGATACCGCCTGCGCCGCTCTTGCCCTTGCCACCGTCCAGACGCGCTGCGTACAGGCCGAAAGCATCAACGCCGACGCCCACCACGCCTTGGGTGAAACCGGATGTGTAGCCGGCCATGAACGCCTGCCCCCATTCCGCGCGGTCCTGTGGTCCGTTTTTGTAATCGCGATTGATGTAGGCGTTACGCAGGTTGATCTTCAGGCTGCTGTCTTCAACAAATCCTTTGGAATCTGCCTGACCGTCCGCCATGGCGTGAGTGGCGGCGAGGATGCTCAGGGCGAGCAGGCCGATACGCTGTTTCATCTTGTTGTCCTTGTGAGCGGATTAATCGCGCGCTGTGGCAAATGCCCGGTGTGGGCAATTGCGTCTTCCGGCTCTGAAACAGTCCCGGAAGCCCGCACGAAATCATCACAGTGGAGGACTGATGCACGTACATGGCGCTAGGCCACAGGCGGTGGAGGCGCGAATGCTATCCCCCGTCTGCGGAAGGTGTCAATTTGATGGGAGTCAAACGGAGGCTCTGCAGTGCCTGTTCTCACCCTTCGTCAGCTGTGGAGCACGCCCAGCAGCGCTTCGATTTCCGCGTCATTGATCAGCCCGCTGGGGTATCGCCTGGACAGCATCTTGCGAAAATCACCGCGTTGTTTCAGCGCCTGCAGCTCTTGCATGCGCACCAGCGGGATCCGGGTCGTCCGTAACCAGTCCGCCATCATCTGCCGTGCTTCACTGCTCGCAGAAAAACCTCGAGCCACTCGCAACTCATGACCTGCGTTCATAAGGACAACCTCTTATGTCGTGGACTGCGAAATCTACGGAGCTTTTGTTACAGACGGACGACCCCGCAAGGGCATTTACGCGCTGCTGGGATCCCGTCTTCCTACGACCGGCTTGAAACCGTCCAGCCATAAAAAAGCCCATCGTCTGATGGGCTTGATAACAGCAAGAAGCGAACCAACTCAGCTGCGGTGGGGCGCCGGCTGCTGCTGCGTCAGGCAGTGAATGTTGCCTCCACCCAGCAACATTTCACGGCCCGGGACCATGACCACCTCGTGTTCAGGGAACAGCTGTTGGAGAATCTGGCGGGCCGTGTCATCCATCGGATCGTCGAAACACGGGGCAATGATGCCGCCGTTGACGATCAGGAAGTTCACGTAGGAACCCGCAAGGCGCACCGATGGGTTGCGCTCCTGACTGCCGTGCACCTGATCCACCCCGGCGCACTCTTCTTCGGTGGCAAACAGCGGGCCCGGGATCGGCATCTTGTGCACGACGAACGGGCGTCCCTTGGCGTCGCGGGCGTTTTCCAGCACCGCCATAGCCGCCTGGCAACGCGGGAAATTGGGGTCTTTCGGATCATCTGTCCAGGCGAGTAACACTTCACCGGGACGCACGTAGCAGCAGAAGTTATCCACATGCCCGTCGGTCTCGTCGTTGTACAGACCGTCCGGCAGCCAGATGATCTTCTCGACCGACAGGTGATCGCGCAGCACGGCTTCGATGTCTTCGCGCGACAGATGCGGGTTGCGATTGTGATTGAGCAGGCATTCTTCGGTGGTGATCAGCGTGCCCTCGCCATCGACGTGGATCGAGCCGCCTTCCAGCACGAAACCTTCGGTGACGTAGCGGGGGCAGCGCTCGATTTCCAACACTTTGCTGGCGACCTGTTCATCCAGGTTCCACGGCGCGTAAAGCCCGCCGTCGAAACCGCCCCAGGCATTGAAGCCCCAATTGACACCCCGGACCTCGCCCGCGTCGTTGATGACGAAGGTCGGCCCGCTGTCACGCACCCAAGCGTCGTTGCTGCTGATCTCGACGACGCGAATGTTGGGCACATTCAGGCGTGCGCGGGCGTTGTCGTACTGTGCAGCCGAAACACCGACGGTGACAGGCTCAAACCGGGCGATGGCCTTGGCCACAGCAACGTGATCGTTCTGAACCGGCTTGCCGCCCAGACGCCAGTTGTCAGGGCGCTCGGGCCAGATCATCCAGGTTTGCGTCTGCGGCGCCCACTCGGCAGGCATGTAGAAACCATCGGCGCGGGGGGTGCTGTTGAGAGTGGTCACAGTAATCAGAACTCCATGAAACGACGAGGGCGTCTGCGGCAAAAGAAGACAGACGTTATAGACGATAAAAATCGGATTTAAAAACACTAATCAAGCAATCGGCGCAGATCCGGGCATCTAACGCCGATATATATCGGAATAAAGTCCAATCGTGACGGATAAGAGCCCACTCAGCTCTCCAGTTCGCTCAGCACCTTCGACACGCTGTCGACAAAGAAGTCCACGCTTCGCCGGGTGGTGACCATGGGCGGCTTGATCTTGAGAACATTCAGATAATCCCCCGTAGGTTGCATGAAGATCCCCAGCTCACGGAGACGATCACACAGGTAGGTCGTTTCCTCGGTTGCAGGCTCCAGCGTCTCTCGATTGCGGACCAGTTCAAGCCCAAGATAGAACCCCGAACCATGGACGGCCCCGGCCAGCGGATGTTTGTCGATCAGCGCCAGCAGGCGTTCCTTGAAATAGCCGCCAACCACTTGGGCGTTTTCCCACAGCTTTTCTTCTTCCATGACGTCGAGTACCGCCATGCCGATGCGGCAACTCACCGGGCTGCCACCGGACGACGAAAAGAAATAGCCCTCAGCCTCCAGCGCTTCAGCGATTTCGCGACGGGTGATAACGGCGCCGAGGGGATGACCGTTGCCCATGCCTTTGGCCATCGTAATGATATCCGGCACTACGCCCTGCTCTTCGAAGCCCCAGAAGGAGTGACCGAGACGGCCATACCCCACCTGCACTTCATCGGCGATGCACACGCCGCCCTGGGCGCGGACTTTGTCGTAGACCTGCTGCAAATAGCCCGGCGGCAGCGAGATTCCGCCGGCGTTGCCGTACACCGGTTCACAGATGAAACCCGCTACTTGCCGCCCCTGCTCGGCCAGCGCAGTCAGATGCGCGTCCACGCTGCGCAGGTAGAGCGGTGTGCTGTCCGCGCCACGAAACTCACCGCGATACGTGTTGGGCGCAAACACGGGATGCACCCAATCCGGGCGCGTACTCAGCGCTTGCGGGTTGTCGGCGATGGACGTCGAAATAGCATCGGTCGCCACCGACCAGCCGTGATAAGCCTCCAGCACGCTCAAGACATCGCGCCCGCCGCTGTAGGCCCAGGCCAGACGAATCGCCAGGTCATTCGCCTCGGTGCCGCTGTTCACCAGAAACACCCGATCCATCCCGGCAGGCGCCAGCTTCAGCAGGCGCTCTGAAAACTCGGCGATCGCCGCGTAATGAAAGCGTGAGTTGGTATTGAGCAGCGACCATTGCCGCGCGGCGACTTGGGCCATGCGTGGATGACCATGACCGAGCACCGCAACGTTGTTGAGCATGTCCAGGTAAGAACGGCCTTGCATGTCGATCAGGTGGTTGCGCCAGCCGCGCTCGATCTGCGGCGGGGCCTGGTAATAATGCTTTTGCGACCGAGCAAAACTGGCATCGCGACGGGCAAGCAGCGCAGCAGAATCTGCCAACGTCGGGGCATCGCAATCGAAACCCAGCAGCCCTTTGGGTGACGGACACAGCGCACGCCAGGCTGCGGCTCGCGAAGGCGTAGTGAACAGCGGCGGGCTCACGTCCGGCTCCGAACACAGCTGCACGATCAACGATCCGCCGCCCTGCCCGATCACGTCGCCCGCGCCGAACTCGACACCGGCGTCAAAGTCAGAGCGCACGCCCCACAGACGCAGATTCACTTCGGCGCCCACCAACTGCAACGCGCCGTCGGCCGTGTGACGCAGGCTGCCGGCAAATGGCGCATGAACAGCGGTGCCATGGGGGATCTGCAATTCGGTATGCAGCGCGAAGGTGTCCGGCTCTTTTGCACTGTCTGGCAGGGTGCGGGACAGCCGGTATTCGCCATAGCGACTGGCGGCCAGACCATGTTCGGCCGCCTCTTTCAGCAGTTGCTCGTCGATGCCGCTTTGTTCCCAGTTGCCCGCGACGAAATGCTCGCTGAGCACACCCAGATCGACCAAAGCAAAACCCTGCCCGCTCAAGCTCGGCAACAGCGGCGAGAACGGCTCGGCCTCTTTGTCCGCTTCCCATTCACCCACCGCGTCGAGAATCGCCGCTTCCATCAACGCAATCGGCACGGAAGTGGCGACGTCAAAGATGTTCCACTCGCTGGCCAGATTGGCCTGGATGTAAGCATTGTCCGGTTCAATGCTCGCCTGTTGCTCGCTGCTCAAGACCAGTACGGCCGAGCGCGCCACGATCAATGGCCACAGCGCCAGCAGTTCCTCGCTTTGAAGCGGGTTGATCCGGTGATAGGCCTGAATGGCGGGAAGGATGAAAAACGGATCGCCCTCGGCATGGTGCAGCAGCGCGGCGCAGGTCACCGAGAGGTCAGCGATGCGCCACGTGCGCACCAGATCACCAAAGTCGATCAGCCCTTGAAGCTGCCACTGGCGATGGGCATCTCTCGCCCAGACCACGTTGTACTCGGTGATGTCCATGTGAATGGCCTGCACCGGCAGCGACGCCACCAGCGGCAGCAAATAGGCCTGGGCCTGCTCGGCGGCCTCGGCGATACAGGCGCGCTTGTCGGCATCGGCGATGACCGGGAGCAGGTGCTCGATCAACGCGAAGGCATGACGCGGGTCCCACTGCAACACACGGTCCAGGCCTGGGTGCTCGAACCCGGCCAGCGCCACGTCGACACGGGCACAGAGCTGCGCCAATCCGGTCACGATGTGCCGGTTCAGCTGCGCGACGTGAGCCAGTGACTGCCCGTCGATGAACTCCAGAACGCGCAGGTGCACGGCATTGCCGTTGTGCTCGACGGACAGCAAGTCCTCACCCTTCAGCGCCGGCATCACTGCCGGAACGCGCATTTGCGGCGCAGCGCCCAGATGCCGCAACGCTGCATGTTGCGCGGCAAGTTCGGTGGCTGAGTAAGCACCGTGGCAGATCTTCAGGACGAAACGTCGCCCGTCACCGCAGTCGAGCAGGAAGTTTCGGTCCTGATGGCTGCCCAACGCCTTCAACGTCCCCGACAGCCCGTAATACGTCGTCAGCCATTCGGCGGCCTGCGCGGCGTCGACGTCCGGGCATGGCAGGCTGGAGCGACGAATCAACGTGTCGAGCAACATGGGAGGAGTCCTGAGAGATAGAGGCACGCCGACAATATCGCCAGTTGCGCGACCGTTAAGCAACCCCGCGACCTGCGCCAGTCAAGAAATGCCTTGAGAGACCGATAGATAGGCCAAGCGTTAAACTCGTGCAACACCTGCGGCGGTTTAATGGCGCTAATTACGATGGGCCATCAATTAATATCATCGCTCGTCGGTGGATTGCTTCTTGCGCCAGTCAGCAAGGCCCCACAAGCTATGCTCCATCGTCCTACGCCTTTATCGTCTTACGTTTTTCCAGGGAAGAAGGTTTATCCATGCGAATACTTGTTACCGGTGGCGCCGGCTTCATCGGCTCTGCGCTGATCCGTCATCTGATCAACAACACCGATCACGACGTTCTCAATTTCGACAAGCTGACCTACGCCGGCAATCTTGAGTCGCTGCAGAGCATCGCCACGAACACTCGGTATGAGTTCGTGCAACAGGACATCGTTGATCAGGCCGCCGTGAGTAAAGTCCTCGCGCGCTTCAAGCCTGACGCGATCATGCACCTGGCGGCTGAATCCCACGTCGACCGCTCGATTGACGGACCGTCGGAATTCATTCAGACCAACATCGTCGGCACCTACAGCCTGCTGGAAGCGACTCGCAGCTATTGGCTGACTTTGCCCGACGCCGAGCGCGCCGCCTTCCGCTTTCACCACATCTCCACTGACGAAGTGTATGGCGACCTGCACGGCGTGGACGACCTGTTCACCGAAACCACGCCCTACGCGCCAAGCTCGCCGTACTCGGCCAGCAAAGCGGCGTCGGACCATCTGGTTCGCGCCTGGCAGCGCACCTACGGGCTGCCGGTGGTTGTCACCAACTGCTCGAACAACTACGGCCCGTTCCATTTCCCCGAGAAGCTCATCCCGCTGGTGATTCTCAACGCCCTGGCCGGGAAGCCGCTGCCGGTGTACGGCAACGGCCTGCAAGTGCGTGACTGGCTGTTCGTCGAAGATCACGCCCGCGCACTGCTCAAAGTGGTAACCGAGGGCAAGGTCGGCGAGACCTACAACATTGGCGGCCACAACGAACAAAAGAACATCGACGTCGTGCGCGGCATCTGCGCGCTGCTCGAAGAGCTGGCGCCGGAACAGCGCAAAGGCGTGGCGAACTACGCGGACCTGATCACCTACGTGACCGACCGCCCCGGCCATGACATGCGCTACGCCATCGACGCCAGCAAAATCGAACGCGAACTGGGCTGGACACCGGAAGAGACATTCGAATCCGGCCTGCGCAAAACCGTGCAGTGGTATCTCGACAACCTTGAATGGTGCCGCAACGTGCAAGACGGCAGTTATCAGGGCGAACGCCTGGGCACCAACGTGAAGGAACTGATTGCATGACTAAAGGAATTGTTCTGGCCGGCGGCTCTGGCACGCGCCTGCACCCGATCACCCTCGGGGTCTCCAAACAGCTGTTGCCGATCTACGACAAGCCGATGATCTATTACCCGATCTCGGTGCTGATGCTGGCCGGGATCAAAGACATACTGGTCATCTCGACGCCGCTGGACCTGCCGCAATACAAGGCGCTGCTGGGTGACGGCAGTCAGTTCGGCGTGCGCTTTCATTACGAGGAGCAGCCCAAGCCGGACGGCCTCGCGCAGGCATTCCTGATTGGCGAAGAGTTCATCGGCGATGACTCGGTGTGCCTGATTCTGGGCGACAACATCTTCCACGGTCAGCACTTCAGCGAGCAGCTCAAGCGTGCGGCGGACAACACCGCTGGCGCGACCGTGTTTGGCTACTGGGTCAAGGATCCGGAGCGTTTCGGCGTGATCGATTTCGATGAGCACGGCCACGCGCTGTCCATCGAAGAGAAGCCCAAGGCGCCTAAATCGAGCTACGCCGTGACGGGCTTGTACTTCTACGACAACGAAGTCATTCAGATCGCCAAGGACGTCAAGCCGTCCCCGCGCGGCGAGCTGGAGATCACCGACGTCAACAACGCCTACCTCAAGCGCGGCGACCTGCGCGTCGAGCGCTTTGGCCGCGGCTTCGCCTGGCTCGACACGGGTACCCATGACAGCCTGCTGGACGCGTCGCAGTACGTGCAAACCATCGAGCATCGTCAGGGCCTAAAAGTCGCGTGCCTGGAAGAAATCGCTTTCCAGAACGGCTGGATTGACCGCGCTCACCTGTTGAACAGGGCTGACTATTTCGGCAAGACCGGCTACGGTCAGTACCTGTTCAAGATCGCAGGGGAAAGTCAGTGAAAGTGGTTGCCAGCAAGTTGCCTGAAGTCCTCATCATCGAACCCAAAGTGTTCGGCGATGAGCGTGGCTTCTTCTACGAAAGTTTCAACGCCCGGGCCTTCGCCGAGGCCACCGGCGTCGCCGATCAGTTCGTGCAGGACAATCACTCGCGCTCGCAAAAAGGCGTCCTGCGCGGGCTGCATTACCAGATCGAAAACCCGCAGGGCAAACTGGTGCGCGTGACCACTGGCCGCGTGCTGGACATCGCCGTCGACATCCGTCGCAGCTCGCCGCAGTTCGGCCAGTGGTTCGGTCTGGAGCTGTCTGCCGAGAACGCTCGTCAGCTGTGGATTCCCAAGGGTTTCGCCCACGGCTTCGTGGTGTTGAGCGACTATGCCGAGTTCCTCTACAAGACCACCGACTACTACACGCCGTCGGCCGAGCGCTGCATTCGCTGGGACGATCCCGAGCTGGGCATCGACTGGGGCTTGAGCGAAGCGCCTCAACTGTCGGCCAAGGATCAGGTCGGCAAGCTCTTGAAAGACGCGGACCTGTTTCCGTGAGCGGGCCGCTGCGGATTCTGATCAGCGGGCAACAGGGCCAGGTGTCCCAGGCGCTGCAGCAACGCCTGCAGAACATGGGCGAGCTGATCGTGCTGGGTCGCGATCAGCTGGATTTGAGTCAGCCGGAATCCATCCGCCCGGTGGTTCGCGACATCAAGCCTGACCTGATCATCAACGCTGCCGCACACACGGCGGTGGATCAGGCCGAAAGCGAGCCGGACCTGGCCTTCGCCATTAACGCGACGTCTCCCGGTGTGTTTGCTGAAGAAGCCGCCGCGCTGGGCATTCCGCTGGTTCACTATTCCACCGATTACGTGTTCGACGGCAGCAAGGCCGGCGCGTGGGTTGAATCGGACGCGCCTAACCCGCTGGGCGTCTACGGCAGCAGCAAGCTGGCGGGCGAGCGGGCCATCGCCGCAGCGGGCGGCCAGCACCTGATTTTGCGCACCAGCTGGGTTTACTCCCTGACCGGGCGCAATTTTCTGCTGACCATGCAGCGCTTGCTGCAAGAGCGCGAGACGCTGTCGATTGTTGCCGACCAGATCGGCGCACCCACCTGGGCCGGCACCATCGCCGCCAGCACCGGCGCGCTGATTGAACGCTGGCGTGATGGGGCGCCGGGCGCCTGGGGTGTTTATCACCTGACCACCAGCGGCGAGACGTCTTGGTTCGGGTTCGCTGAAGCGATCGGTCAGCAATTGATCAACAGCGGCAAACCCTGCGCAGTACTTGAGCCGATTGCTTCCAGCGCGTACCCGACGCCGGCCGCACGTCCGCTCAATTCACGCCTGGATTGCAGCCTGTTGCAGCGCGAGTGGGGTGTCAGCCAGCCCGACTGGCACGATGCGTTGCTGGAGTGCTTAGCGCAGCAGCGGTAGGCATAATGGGCCGACTCGATGTTGAGCGGCTGCGGAATACTGATTCATCCGCAACCGCCCTGCATCGCAACGCACCCACCGGCGATTCCATGATCAGCACTAACGCCCTTCCCCGCCGTCCTCGCTGGCGCAGCCTTGCCCTGCTGGCGCTGATCCTTGCCCCGCTGTTGTGGCCGCTCGAACGCCTGGCCGAACACTATTACCGCAATGAGCTGCTGAGCCAGAATCGCCAGACCCTCGACCTGTACGTTGCCAACCTGCTGGGCACGTTGCACCGCTACGAAGTGCTGCCGCAGATTCTCGGCGACCTGCCCGGGCTGCGAGCCATGCTGGCGAACCCGCAGGACAAACAGGCCCAGACCCAAGCGAACCTGCTGCTGATGAACACCGCCAGCCAGACCGGCGCCGAGGTGATCTACCTGATGGCGCCCAATGGCGAGACCCTCGCTGCGTCGAACTGGGACAAACGCGACAGCTTCGTCGGCCGCAATTTCGCCTTCCGCCCGTATTTCAGCAACGCCATGGCCGGCAACCTCGGCCGCTTTTTCGGTTTGGGCACGACGTCGGCCAAACGCGGCTACTTCTTCGCCGCCGCCGTGCGCGACGGCGATACCGTGATTGGCGTGCTGGTGGTCAAGGTTGATCTGGACCTCACTGAAACGTTGTGGGGCAAGACGCCAGAGCAGTTGCTCGTCACCGACCACAACGGCGTGGTGATCCTCACCTCCAACCCCAACTGGCGTTTCCGCGCCACACGCCCGCTCAGCGAGGAAGAAAAGCAGGCCATCGTCGCCATTCAGCCCTACCCGACCCGCGATCCGCGCCCGCTGCAGCTGGATGAAAACGGCTGGCTGACGCAAACCCAGCAGATCGACGAAACCGGCTGGAGCGTTAACATCCTCGCGCCCAAGGTGCTCCTGTCGAGGCCTGTTCGAACCGTCGTGGCGATTGGCGGCGCGGCGTTGCTGGTCTTGATGTTGCTGCTGGGGCTAATGATGCAGAGGCGCAGGCATTATCTGGATCGCATCAACTTCGAGGCCAAGGCGCGCCGTGAACTGGAAGTGCGAGTCGCCGAGCGGACCTGTGACCTGGAAGGCGTCAACCAGCGACTGCGCCAGGAAGTGCTCGAACGCGAGCAGGCGCAGCAAGAACTGTTTCGCGCCCAGGACGAACTGGTTCAGGCCGGCAAGCTGTCGGCGCTGGGCACGATGTCGGCGAGCATCAGCCATGAACTCAATCAGCCACTGGCCGCGATTCGCAGTTACGCCGAAAACGCCGAAGTGCTGCTCGACCATCAGCGCACAGAGGACGCCCGCGGCAACCTCAAGCTGATCAGCGAACTCACCGGTCGTATGGCCTCGATCATTGCGCACCTGCGTGCCTTCGCAAGGCGCGATCGGCATGCGCCCGAAAGCGTGGCGTTGCAACCGGCGCTGGACGATGCACTGGCCCTGCTTGCCAAGCGACGGCGAGCGATGGAAGTGGAACTGATTCGTGACCTGCCCGCCGCCACCTTGTGGGTGCAGGCCGGCGAGACGCGCCTGCGTCAGGTGCTGGGCAATCTGCTGGCGAACGCGCTGGACGCACTGACCGAGAAAGGCCCGCCGCGCAAATTGTGGATCAGCGCCGAGTACAACGCCGAGGGTGTCAATCTGTTCATTCGTGACAACGGCCCGGGCTTTTCACAAGAAGCACTGGAGCACGCCCGCGAGCCGTTCTTCACCACCAAGACACGCACACAGGGACTCGGCCTGGGCCTGGCGATCTGCGATACGCTGATGCGCGCCTTGGGTGGCGAGCTGCTGTTCGCCAATCACCCGGAAGGCGGCGCGCTGCTGACGTTGCGAATGCGCACCGGCGCCTCGGGCGTCAACCTTCAACCGTCTGAGGACTTATCTGCATGAGCACCGACGCCATCGACAGCCGCATTCAGGTGGTGCTGATCGACGACGACCCGCACCTGCGCCAGGCGCTGAGCCAGACGCTGGACCTCGCCGGACTGAAAATCCTGCCGCTGAGCGACGCCAAAGGGCTGCAAGCGCGCATCGAGCGCGACTGGCCGGGCGTCATCGTCAGCGACATTCGCATGCCGGGGATTGACGGCCTCGAACTGCTCCACCAGCTGCACGCCCAGGATCCTGAGCTGCCGGTGCTACTGATCACCGGCCACGGCGACGTACCGCTGGCAGTGCAGGCCATGCGCGCGGGTGCTTACGATTTTCTGGAAAAACCCTTCGCCAGCGACGCACTGCTCGACAGCGTGCGGCGGGCTCTTGCGCTGCGCCGGCTGGTGCTGGACAACCGCAGCCTGCGCCTTGAGCTCAGCGATCGTCAGCAACTGAGCACGCGACTGGTGGGGTTGTCTGCCCCCATTCAGCGCCTGCGCGATCAGATCGGTGCGCTGGCCGCGACCAAGGCCGACGTGTTGATTCTCGGTGAAACCGGTGCCGGCAAAGAAGTGGTCGCCCGCGCCCTTCACGATTTGTCCAATCGCAGAAACGGTCCGTTCGTGGCGATCAACGCAGGGGCGCTGGCCGAGTCGGTGGTGGAAAGCGAGCTGTTCGGCCACGAGTCGGGGGCTTTTACCGGCGCGCAAAAGCGGCGCATCGGCAAGTTCGAATTCGCCAACGGCGGCACGCTGTTTCTGGATGAAATCGAAAGCATGAGCATGGACGTTCAGGTCAAGCTGCTGCGCTTGCTGCAAGAGCGCGTGGTCGAGCGCCTGGGCGGGAATCAGCAGATCCCGTTGGACATCCGGGTGATCGCAGCGACCAAGGAAGACCTGCGCCAGGCCGCGGATCAAGGGCGTTTCCGGCCCGACTTGTATTACCGCCTCAACGTTGCCCCATTGCGCATTCCGCCGCTGCGCGAGCGTGGCGAAGATGCACTGGTGCTGTTCCAGCATTTCGCCGACACCGCCAGTTTGCGCCACGGCCTGCCACGCCATGAACTGCAGCCTGGGCATCGTGCGCTGCTGCTGCGTCACACCTGGCCGGGCAACGTGCGTGAACTGCAGAACGCCGCCGAGCGTTTCGCCTTGGGCCTTGAGCTGGAACTGGAAGGCGAGGCGCAGCCAGATCTGGTGGCGTCCAATGGCGGGCTGAGCGAGCAGGTCGAGGCGTTCGAGCGAGCATTGATCGCCGCCGAATTGACCCGCCCGCACACCTCGGTCCGTAGCCTCGCCGAAGCGTTGGGCCTGCCACGCAAAACCCTGCACGACAAACTGCGCAAGCACGGACTGACCTTCAACGGCGCGGGGTCCGACGACAATGACTGATCGGGGTTGCTCGTCTGCTGAAGACCTGGAAGCGGTGCTGCACCGGGACATCCCCCTCACCCGGGAGATGGGCATCAAGGTGCTGGGCTGGCGAGAGCACCAACTTCGTCTACACCTGCCGTTGGCGCCCAACGTCAATCACAAGAACACCTTGTTCGGCGGCAGCCTGTATTGCGGCGCGGTGCTGGCAGGATGGGGCTGGTTGTATTTGCGGCTCAAAGAAGCCGGGATCGACGACGGGCACATCGTGATCCAGGACGGCCAGATCAGTTATCCCCTGCCGGTCACCCGCGATGGCGTCGCCATTTGCGACGGAACGGATGAAGCGAGCTGGGAGAAATTTCTGAAGCTCTACCAACGCCGCGGCCGCGCACGACTGGCGCTGCACACCCGGATCGTGGCGGAAGATTCAGAAGAAACGGCAGTAGAATTCGTCGGGCAGTTCGTGCTGCATCGCTGAACACATCCTTCCACCTGTAGGAGCGTGGCTTGTCCCGCGATCGATCGCGAAGCGGTCGCAAATCCGATCGGTGCAATTCGCTCTGGAAAACCCAGCGCTGCATCTGCGACGACTGCGTCGCCGATCGCGGGACAAGCCACGCTCCTACGAGGGAACCGAAAGCTTCAGGTCAGCGCCAGCGCCAGCAACGCGTCGCGCCACGTGGCTTCCCCCGGTAGCGCCAGGAAGTACGAATTCAGCAGCGTCTCCCGCGCTGGATATTCGAACGTCGTGCCGTCCAGGTTCAATACCACGCCGCCCGCGCCTTCCACGACACCTTGGGCCGCAGCCGTGTCCCACTGAGAGGTGGGCGCCAGACGCGGGTAGCAATCGGCAGCCCCTTCGGCCAACAGGCAAAACTTCAGCGAGCTGCCGATATTGGCCAGCTCCAATTCACCCACCACTTCCGACAAACCGGCCAGCAACTTCTGTTGCTCGAGGCTTGAGTGACGCCGGCTGGCGACCACGGTGAACGCTTCCCCCGCGCCCGGCTCATTGCGCACGCTGATGGGCGCCAGGTGCTGCGAATCGTCACTGCGCCACGCGCCCAGCCCGGCGCCACCGAAATAGCAGCGGTTGTTGGTCGGCATCGACACCACGCCAAACACCACGCGACCGCTCTCGATCAGCGCCACGTTGACGGTGAACTCTTCACTGCCGGCAATGAATTCCTTGGTGCCATCCAGCGGGTCCACCAGCCACCAGCGCTGCCACTGACTGCGCTCGCTCAACGGAATATTCGCGTCCTCTTCGGACAGAATAGGAATGCTCGGATCCAGCGCCTTGAGCCCCGCCACCAACAGCTCATGGGCGGCCAGATCAGCAGCCGTTACCGGCGAGTCGTCCGATTTGACGGCGACCTCCACGCCGGAGCGCCAGAACGGCAGAATGACTTCCCCTGCCTGGCGGCAAAGCTCGATCACGGGGGCAAGCAGCGGGTGTGGCAATTGGGAAAATGTCGGGTTCATGGCAGGAAATCCCCACGCTCGGCCAGCAGGTCGCGGGCAAGGTACAACGCAGCCAGCGCGCGCCCCTCAGTGAACTGCGGGTTCTGAACCAGAGCGGAAAGCTCGCGCAGATTGACCTTGTCCACACGCATCGGCTCAGGCTCGTCGCCGGGCAGCGTTTCTTCATACAAATCAGTGGCCAGCACGACCTGAATTTTCTGGCTCATGTAGCCCGGCGAAAGCGACAGTTCGGTCAGGTGCACCAAGGTCCGCGCGCCATAACCGGCTTCTTCCTTGAGCTCGCGATTGGCGGCGGCCAGCACGTCCTCGCCCGGCTCGATCAAGCCCTTGGGCAGCGACAGCTCGTACTGGTCAGTGCCGCCGCAGTATTCCTCGATCAGCACGGCGTGATCGGCATCGAGCATGGCCACGATCATCACCGCGCCGTAGCCACTGCCGCTGCCAACCAGCCGCTCGTAGGTGCGCTCGACGCCGTTGGAAAAGCGCAGCTGCACTTCTTCAACGCGGAACAGGCGGCTGCTCGCGACGATTTCGCGAGAGAGGACGGTAGGTTTCTGCTGCATGACGAGCTCCTTGGCGTAGTCGGGTTACTATACCGTGGCTTTTGCGGATGTCTTCGCCGCAAACCCACGCGACCCCTCCAACGCCGAGAGACCTGCATGCCTTCTTTGCCCTGGCGCGATATCGACACCGTTCTGCTGGATATGGACGGCACCCTGCTCGACCTGCATTTCGACAATCACTTCTGGCTGGAGCATCTGCCCAGGCGCTACGCCGAGGTGCACGGGGTCAGCGTGGCAATGGCGCAGCTGGAGCTGATGCCGCTCTTCGAAAAAAACGCCGGCACCCTCAACTGGTACTGCACCGACTTCTGGAGTTCGGAGCTGAACCTGCCGGTGAAAGACCTGAAAGTCGAGATCGCCCACCTCATCGCCTTGCGCCCCGATGCCGAGACGTTTCTGGCCGCCATCAAGCAGGCCGGCAAACGGGTGATCATGATTACCAACGCTCACCGTGACTCGCTGTCGCTGAAGATGGAAAGACTGGAACTGGCGCCCTACTTCGAACGTTTAATCAGCTCCCACGACTATGGCTATCCCAAGGAACACCCGCAGTTCTGGGATGCGCTGCAGGACGACATCAAGTTTGACCCGGCGCGCAGCCTGTTCATCGACGACACCTTGCCGATCTTGCGCAGCGCTGGGCGATACGGTATCGGCCACTTGCTGGCCGTGCGCGAACCGGACAGCCGCAAAGGACCCAAAGACACCGAAGAATTCGAAGCCGTTGAGGATTATCGGGCGTTGATGAAGGGGTTATAAGCGCAAAACGAATCAGGAGCACGCTTGCCCGCTTAACTCGCACACCCCACCCAAACATGGGTCGGGATGTCCGAATGTCGCCGGTAAGGGCGCTCCTGCAAGAGTCGGCGTACGGTCAGTAAGACCGCCGCGTTACTCAGGAATACGCAGAGACTGACCTGGGTAGATCTTGTTTACGTCCTTCAGCATCGGCTTGTTGGCGTCGAAGATCTTCTGATACTTGTTGGCATCGCCATACACGCGCAACGAGATGGCGCTGAGGGTATCGCCCTTCTGCACAGTGACCAACGTCGCAGCAACCACGGCAGGCGCCCCAGCCGCGATGGTCAGTTGATCATCAACACTGCCAACACCGGCGATGTTACCGGCAGCCAGCACGATCTTCTCTTTCTCTTCCTGACTGGCGACTTCGCCCGTCAAGGTGATCTTGTCGCCGTCGACCGTCGCATGAACGTTGGGATTGCCCAGCCCGACAGACTCGATGTGCTTTTTCAGCTCTTCGCTGGCGTTGGCGTTTCCTGGGGTGAGCAGGTCGATAAGCTTCTCACCGGCTTCCTTCACAAAACTGAACAGACTCATGGGTTTCTCCTTGGTGACGTCGTAGTGTCGTTGTGGTTTCCCGCGCAACATCTGTTCCGCTGACATTGCCCGACAAACCTCCGACCCGTGGCCGGGTCTCAAGGTTTCAAGCCATTGGACGTTCGGTCGCGATAGACTTCGCCGGGCCAGCCTGTGCCTCAAGGAATGAAGATGGACATTAAACAGCTGAAATTTCTGATCGCCCTCGACGAAACCCGTCACTTCGGGCAAGCGGCTGCGCGTTGCCATATCACGCAACCGACACTGTCGATGCGTCTGCGCAGCCTCGAAGAAGAGCTTGACCTGCCGCTGGTCAATCGTGGCCAACGTTTCGAAGGATTCACCGCCCCGGGCGAACGCGTCCTGGCATGGGCGCGCACGGTGCTGGCGGCCTACGACGGTTTGCAGGCTGAAGCGGCCGCCTGTCGCGGGAATCTGGTCGGCACATTACGGCTGGGCGTGGTGCCGCTGTCGAATTTCGATCCATTGCCCTTGCTGCAACGTCTGCATTCTCTGCACCCGAGCATGCGCTTTGAGCTTTCATCGCTGAGCTCCGAGCAGATCCTCGATCAACTCGCCAGCAACCGCCTGGACCTCGGGGTTTCGTACCTCGACCGACTCGACTCCGAGCGCTTCGACTCATTGGAACTGGCCGAAACCCGCATGGGGGTGATGTACGACCAGCGTTATTTCAGTTTTGCCGAAGCGACATCGAGCTGGGAAAGCCTGACCGAACTGCCCCTGGGGCTGCTCACCAGTGGCATGCATTTTCGGCAATCCATTGATCACAACTTTCACAGTCGCGGCCTTCATCCGCAGCCGATCATCCAGACCGATGCGGTCCATCAGCTGCTGCAAGCGGTGCATGGCGGGTTCTGCTGCGCGATCATGCCGCTGGACGGCGGCCTTGAATCACTGACCGAGCACCTTCGGCTGCAGCCGATTGAAGAGGCACAAACCCTGGCGCGGCTCGGCTTGATCATGCGCCGCTCGGCACCGCGGTCGGCACTCGCTGAAGCCTGCCTGGCGCTTTACCACACGATGATGGAGGCGTCTTGATCGACATCATCTATCGGTGCATCAGTACTAGCGATTAGACGTAATCCGACCGGAGGCCTAGGCTTAAGCCTAATCAATCTGCCGGTCACCCCCGATGCACGCCAAGCACATGGATATCACGGCGCCCGCACAACAATTGCCCGCGCCCGCCGCAAGCCAGTCCTACAGCTATACGAACCTCGAACACGATGTCAGCGAGCCCAATGTGCTTGCCGAGGAAGTCGCGTTGGCGATTGCCTATAACGGCATCAGCCAGGCGGTCATGCTGGTCACGCCCACTGACCTGGAAGATTTCATCGTCGGCTTCAGCGTCGGCAGCGGCCTCATCGAATCACCGGATGAGATCTACGACATCAAGCTCGGTGGCTGCGGCTCTGCGCAGACCGCAGAAGTCGAAATCGCCAGCCGCGCCTTCTGGAACCTCAAGACCCAGCGTCGGCAACTGGCCGGCACAAGCGGTTGCGGCCTCTGTGGCGTCGAAGCCGTCGAGCAGGCATTGCCCGAGCTCAACGTGCTGCCCGGCGCGCCCCTTCCCCCCGCCGAATGGCTGAAAGGTCTGCGCGAGCGTATGGGCCAATTTCAGCCGTTGGGCGAACACTGCGGCGCGGTCCATGCGGCGATGTTTATGGACGCTCGAGGCGAAATTCTTTTAGGTCGTGAAGACATCGGCCGACATAACGCTCTGGACAAGCTGATCGGCGCGCTGATTCGTCAGGACATCCCGACCACGGGCGGTCTGGCCATTGTCACGAGCCGCTGCAGTCTGGAGCTCATTCAAAAAGTATTACGTGCCGGCATTCAGACCCTCGTCAGCCTGTCATCGCCCACCGGCCTGGCGCTGCAATGGGCCCGACGCCACAACCTCAACCTCATTCATCTGCCTAAACACAGTGCGCCGCGGGTTTACAGTCCTGCGTTGGAGAATCAAGCGTGAGCATGCATAAAGAAGCCGACAAGGTATCGACCCCCCGCTACAAGCCCTACAAAGGCCCGGCCGGCGGATGGGGCGCATTGATCAGCGTCGCCCACTTCTGGCTGACCAGCGACAACGCCCTGAAGAACATCCGCACGATGCTCAAGACCAACCAGAACGGCGGCTTCGACTGCCCGGGTTGCGCGTGGGGTGATTCGCCGGAAAGCGGCATGGTCAAGTTCTGCGAGAACGGCGCCAAGGCAGTGAACTGGGAAGCAACCAAGCGCCGCGTCGATGCGTCCTTCTTCGCCCGCTACAGCGTCAGCTCGCTGCTTGAGCAAAGTGATTACTGGCTGGAATATCAGGGCCGTCTGACCGAGCCAATGGTCTACGACGCCCAGACCGATCGCTACAAGCCGATTGCCTGGGACGACGCCTTTGCGCTGATTGCCAAGCACCTGAACAATCTGCCGAACCCGAACATGGCCGAGTTCTACACCTCGGGCCGTGCCAGCAACGAAGCGGCGTATCTGTATCAGCTGTTCGTGCGTGCCTTCGGCACCAACAACTTCCCCGACTGCTCGAACATGTGCCATGAAGCGAGCGGCGTTGCTTTGTCGCAAAGCGTGGGCGTCGGCAAAGGCACCGTAACGTTTGATGACTTCGAGCACGCGGACGCGATTTTCGTCCTCGGTCAGAACCCGGGCACCAACCACCCGCGCATGCTGGAACCGCTGCGTGAAGCGGTCAAACGCGGCGCGCAAGTGGTGTGCGTCAACCCGCTGAAAGAGCGCGGCCTGGAACGTTTCCAGCACCCTCAGCACCCGCTGGAAATGCTCAGCAACGGCTCCGAGCCGACCAACACGGCGTATTTCCGTCCGGCACTGGGCGGCGACATGGCCCTGCTGCGCGGCATGGCCAAGTTCCTGCTGCAATGGGAACGCGAAGCCCAGGCGAACGACGAGCCATCGGTGTTCGATCACACCTTCCTCAACGAACATACCAATGGCGTGCTGGAATACCTCGCTGCCATTGACGACACCTCGTGGGAATTCATCGTCGAGCAATCGGGTCTGCCATTGACCGACATCGAACTCGCCGCGCGGATGTACGCCAAAGGCAAGAACGTGATCATGTGCTGGGCGATGGGCATCACTCAGCATCGCCATTCGGTGCCGACCATTCAGGAAGTCTCCAACCTGATGCTGCTGCGCGGCAACATCGGTCGGCCAGGCGCAGGCCTGTGCCCGGTGCGCGGTCACAGTAACGTGCAGGGCGACCGCACGATGGGCATCAACGAACGTCCGCCGGCATTTTTCCTTGATGCGCTGGAGAAACGTTTCCAGTTCAAGGTGCCGCGTGAAAACGGCCATAACGTCGTCGAAGCGATTCACGCGATGCTCGAAGGCCGCGCGAAAGTCTTTATCGGTCTGGGCGGCAACTTCGCTCAAGCCACCCCGGACAGCCCGCGCACTTTCGAAGCCCTGAGCAACTGCGACCTGACCGTGCAGATCAGCACCAAGCTCAACCGCAGCCACCTGGCCCACGGCAAGGAAGCGCTGATTCTGCCGTGCTTCGGCCGTACCGACATCGACATCCAGGCCGAAGGCCCGCAAGCGGTAACGGTTGAAGATTCGTTCAGCATGGTCCACGCGTCCAACGGTCAGCTGAAGCCGCTGTCGCCGCAGATGCGTTCCGAGCCTGCGATCCTGGCGGGCATTGCCAACGCAACACTGGGCAAGCAGCCGGTGGACTGGCTGTGGCTGGTGGCGGACTACAGCCGCATTCGCGACCTGATCGCCGACACCATTCCGTCATTCCAGAACTTCAACGAGAAGATCAAAAACCCGGGCGGCTTCTACCTGGGCAACGCCGCAGGCTCCCGTCGCTGGAACACGCCGAGTGCGCGGGCCAACTTCAAGGCGAACGTATTGCCGAGCGACCTGGTGCATGAAAGCATTCGCGGGACAGGCATCGTGCCGGACCTGATCATGCAATCGATGCGTTCTCACGATCAGTACAACACCACCATCTATGGCCTGGACGACCGTTACCGCGGCGTGAAAGGTCAGCGTGACGTGATGTTCGTGAACGAGGCCGACATCATTCGTCTGGGCTTCGTACCCGGTCAGAAAGTCGACATCGTGTCGATCTGGGGCGATGCCATCGAACGTCGCGTGAAGGGCTTCACACTGCTGCCGTTCGACATTCCGGCCGGCCAGGCTGCAGCGTATTACCCGGAAGTGAACCCGCTGGTACCGCTGGAAAGCGTGGGCGACGGCAGCAGCACGCCGACGTCCAAGTTCGTGGCGATCAAGCTGGAACGGCATACGGAGACAGCGCGGATTATTTGATATTGAGCCAAATGTCAGGTTCTTGAGCTAGAGGGTCTTTATTGCGACTCTGCTTAATGCAGGCCTTGTAGAGCGGTGTTATAGACACCGCTCTACTTGATTGCTAGCCGGCAGACTTTTCATGAACACAACTCCCTGGCGCAACTAATAATAATTCTTCATAACGCACTGAACCATTCGCGATATGAGAGCGCAACTCTTTGTTTTTCTTATGCTTCAGCTACCAGCAATAACTCAAACCGACATGCTCGACCCATCGAGAGTTCATTGACGGAAGTCCCACCGCGGCTAAGCTTGGGTCAGGTTGGAACGCTCGCTCATTAAGCCAGGGAGAGGTCTCATGAATAACAGCAGTGCAGCCAGGTCAACGGCACCAACGGTCTTAACTATCAATGACAATGGGAAACCTCTGGACAGCGTAGTCGTTGACGCCGAGGGCAACGGCATCTGACGATCCCTAATCTCGCCGTGGGCGAGCACACATTTGAGGCAGCTTCTTTGGATGGCTCAACTGTGTCGAACTCCTGGAAAGTCCGGGTCGAAGCCCTGCCGCCTGAACTTATCGTCAATCCAAACCCCGTCACCCTGACCGGCCTCTTCTACTGGCTAAACGGCTATGACGTCAATCTTGTTAACTGGCCATCCGGGACTTCAGAAACACGCGTAGCTGCGGGAGGCGTTCCTCCCTACTCGTACACCAGCAGTAATACCAACTCCGTGCGAATAGACAATAACGGCAGGATAACCGCTAGGCGGAATGGAACAGCGTTAATTACAGTTCAAGACGCATCTAACCAAACAGGCCAGTTTTCGGTTACGGTCACCGGCGCAAGGGAGCTTTCAATAAAAATGAATTCGGCCGGTTGGGGCCAGATGACTGGCGCCGCGGGAGGCTGGAATGGTTTGTTGATCAATCCAGACCAGGCCCAGAGTATTCTCACTATGTACGGGACCAACTGGCCCAGCAATGTATTTGAGTTTTGGGCCGCCCCTAATTATTCGGGGTCCGTCGTCAAATGCCTGAGGATGAATCACTTCCAGGATATCGTCGACGCGCGCGGGTGGGGGACGCCATTGGGGGCCATGATTGTTGTCCAATAATGTACCGCCGTCTCAGTTCGCTGAGACCGGCAAGCTGAGATCTCTAAAAGCTTCAGCGCCTTTACCGATGCCTCGCTGTTCCCGCGGGCAAATTTGCAGTCTTTACGGAAAATAACGGAATGCGCGGGCGAGCAAAAAAGGCCCGAATCGCGAGATTCGGGCCTTTATCAAGTAGCGTATGACTCACCAATACGACTTCGGTTCCCAAGCCAAAACAATAAGTTAGCGTTTTGTATACAGGTCGTGTTATTCGTCGGATTTAGATTGTGACATTTTCTTCATGATCGCAGGATCGCGGCGTCATCCCTATGAGCATCAATACATGAAGTATTCCTCGATTCTGTTGTTATCGTTCTCACTGGTCAGCGGTTTTGCCTCAGCAGGCGATAACGTGACGGCCGGCGTGGGCGGCGCATTGGGTGGGGTACTCGGCTCCGTCGTTGGCCAACAGGTCGGCGGCAGCACAGGTTCGGCAATCGGAGCCGGCCTTGGCGGCGCGGCTGGTGGCGCAGT
Organism: Pseudomonas sp. W2Oct36; assembly: GCF_041060465.1. Lineage (NCBI taxonomy): Bacteria > Pseudomonadati > Pseudomonadota > Gammaproteobacteria > Pseudomonadales > Pseudomonadaceae > Pseudomonas > Pseudomonas sp. W2Oct36. Next base: position 345,795 of record NZ_JAUERW010000002.1, on the reverse strand, counting down.
GGGCGCAAACCGCCGGAACCGTACCGAAGCCGCCATCGGCGGCGGCCTGGGTGCTGCTGGCGGCAACGTAGTCGGTCGCAGCGTCGGTGGCAGCACCGGCAGTCTGATTGGCGCAGCAGCAGGCGGCGGCGCGGGCGGCGCACTCGGCAACTACATGGGCGACGAAAGCCGCCGTGACGACGACCGAGGCCGTGGTTACCGTGGCGATCGCCGCGACTACAAACACGGTCGCGGTCACGCGCATGGTCATCGCAAACACCATCGTGACTGATGCCGTCGAGCCCGACTCGCGCACCTGACCCGATGAATACCGGCCGCCCATAAAGCGGCCGGTATCACTTTCAGACCACCAAACGCTCAAGCGCCTGCCGCAACGCCGCAGGGATCGGCACCGGCTGATTGGATGCCCGATCCACGAATACATGCACGAAGCGTCCTGCCGCCCGCGCCTCGTCTTCCCCCGCCTTGAACACCGCCAGCTCATATTGCACCGAGCTGTTGCCCAGCTTGCCAACCCGTAGCCCGACCTCGATCGGCTCCGGATAGGCAATCGACGCAAAGTAATCGCACGACGAACTCACCACAAATCCCACTGCTTCACCGTCATGGATATCCAGTCCGCCCTGTTCGATCAGGTAGGTATTCACCGCGCTGTCAAAGAAGCTGTAGTACGTGACGTTGTTGATGTGGCCGTACACATCGTTGTCGTGCCAACGCGTCACGATTGGCTGGAAGTGGCGATAGTCGGCGCGCTGCGGGGTGTCGTTCATGGGGTTCCCTCCGGTTTGTCTGCTGTGCTTCCTGGTTGATGAAATCCGTGACCGCTATTGAATCTGGCGCTGAATCCATTCCCGCACGTCCGCATACGGGTAAGCCTCCAGCGCCGCGAAACCGCCGATGTTCCGGGCCTTGAGCCGGGTAAACATCGGCACGCTGATCCCGCACAGAAACCGCGTCAGGCACTCCGCGCCCGGCTCATGCCCTCGGGCCTCGAGGTGCTTGCCGACGAACTCGCTGCATAGCTCCGCGAAGTCCTGCTCGCTCAACGGCGTCAAGGCTGGCGGCTCGGGGAGCACCGCCACATGCCCCTCACACACCGAGCAGTGGCCGCAATGCGCGGGCGCACGGTCGTCGCCAAAGTATTGAGCCAGACGATGACTGAGGCACTGCTGGCTGGCAAACAGCTCGAGCATGGCGTGGATGCGCGCGACCTCGGTTTTTTCGTGGTGGACGAAGTAGTCATGCAACTCTTCGCTCAGGGCCTGGGCGTCGAAGTCGGCGGCGATCAGGCTGAAGACCTCGGTCATCTGCTTGCTTTCGAGTTCGATCCAGCCCTTCTCCTGAAAGAAATCCAGCGCCGTTACCACGCGCCCGCGCTCGGCCTGATACTGCTGGTACATGGCGTCGAAGTTGACGGTTGCCCACGTCCGCGCCCGGCTTGACGTCTCGGTCAGCGCCTGCACGAATTCGCGTCGTTCGCCTTGAAAGCGCTGCACCAGCACCTGCGGTTCAATCAGGTATTTGAAGCGGTATTCCGCGAAGTACGAATAACGCGGCGCAATGATCCCGCGCAGCTCCAGTTGCACCAACAGCGTTTTGAGCGGCAGTTGACGGATATTGCTGAGGTCCGACAAGGGCGCCAGCAGAAACTCCCACTGACTGTCGTTACGCGCGCCCTGCAGATCTTCCAGCACCAGCCGGATGCCTTCCTGCTCCGGTGTGTCGCCGTACACGAAGTTCTCCAGCACGTTCAGGCTGTCGCGATTGGCCAGCACCAGACACTCCGACGTCGCCCCGTCCCGGCCCGCACGACCGATCTCCTGGCTGTAGTTCTCGATGGATTTGGGCAAATCGAAATGCACGACGTTGCGGATGTCACTCTTGTCGATGCCCATCCCGAAAGCGATGGTGGCGACGATGCAGTTCAGACGCCCGTCCATGAACTGCCGCTGGATCGACTCGCGCTTATCGTGGGGCAGACCGGCATGGTAGGCGTACGCCGGGATGCCGTTCTGCGACAGGTGAGCCGCCACGAACTCGGCGGTCTTCTGCAGCGTAACGTAGACAATGCTCGGCTGACCGGCCCGTTCGCCAAGCCACTCCACCAGACGCCGGCGCTTGTCCCGGCCTGCAACCGGCTCGACCCGCAGCGTGAGGTTGGGCCGGTAGAAACCCGTTGTCACCACATCGTCCAGGGCGATGCCGAACTTGCTCTGCATGTCACTGATGACTTGGGGCGTCGCTGTCGCTGTCAGGAGCAGCGCCTGGGGGATATTGAACTCGCGCTGGTAGTCAGGGAGCTTCAGATAATCAGGCCGGAAGTTGTGGCCCCACTCGGAAATGCAGTGGGCCTCGTCCACTACAAGCAGCGAAATCGGCACCTGAGTGATGAAATGCCGGAAGCGCTCGTTCTTCAGGCGCTCGACGGAGATCATCAGGATTTTCAACTCGCCGGAGCGCGCCCTGGCCATGACGTCGGCGACGTCATCACGACTTTGCGCGGAGTCGATGCTCGCCGCCGCAATGCCGTGTCGCTGAAGGAAAGCCAGTTGGTCCTGAATCAGCGCCAACAGCGGTGATACCACCAGCGTCAGATGCGGCAGCAGCAATGCCGGCAGCTGGTAGCAGAGGGATTTACCGGACCCCGTGGGAAAGATCGCTGCGGCGGAGCGCCCTGCCAACACGGCACTGATGGCGGCCTCTTGTCCGGCGCGAAACTGCCGATAACCGAAAACCTGCTCAAGGGTTTGATGCATGTGCTGCCACTCCTTTGACCGTCGCAAGGGCGTGAACCATAGCGCGGTGGGTCCGGGCGCAATACACCTAAACCATTACAGAAATATCGGACAGGATACAGCGCGGACAAATACCGCGCGCCATGCTGGCAAAACGTCATGCCGAGGATTAATCTCGCGCGACGCGTATTCAAGCGCTGTACGTCAGCCACCCCGATTGACTGCAAACCGGTCGACAACACACGATTCGCCAAGGAGAGGCAATGCAATCCACGCCACAGCCCGAGGATGACGGGCTTACCATGCAACGGCTGGCCCCCGGCCAATTCGACGTTGTGCTCGGCTCGCATCCTGCCCGGCGAGCTGCCGCATCCGGCAACGGCAACTGGCCGCTGAGTAGCGTTCTGATCTGCCTCGCGCTGCTGATCGCGATTATCTTTCTGATCACGCAAATGTTTCGCACGCCCAAGCCTGCAGCAACGGTCATTCCTGCGCCGCCCATCGCAGAGGTGGTCAGTGAGACTGACCCAGAGCCCGTCGCTCAGGTGCGCAACGTCGAACAAGTGGTTTATATCGCCCCCAAAGTTGAAGTCTCCCAACCCGCCACGGCGCGGCCGCTCGACGCCTGCCTGAAAGACGGCAACGTGATCGACCGGGATGTCATCAATTGCCGCTTCGGTGAAGCTCAGGCCAACGACTCCCAAGCCACTCGACCCCAAGGCATGGTTTCAGATCGTTACATGGCGACCTACAAGGCCGCCGCCGCCAAACCCAAAACCGAGCCCGCGCGGCGCTATGAAGTAGCAGGTGTGTTCATCCGTGAAATAGACGGGCGAAATCGCTATGAAGCCCGCTATCGCATTTCCAACAACCATATTGAAACCAGCAGTGTCTGCATGAACTTCCTGGCCGACAGTGTCGAACACCGTGAATGCCGTCGCGCCGCCGTACCCTACTTCAAAGACATGTGCAGCGACTGGAGCAAACGCGTCGCCAAAGATAAGAGCGACAAGAACAAACTGGCGCAAGAGCAGTACTGCACAGCGGCCCGGGATTATTCAGCGTGATGGAAAAACAATTTACGTCACCAGATAGTCATTAGCGCTCCACTGAACATGAAGTAACAACAACAGCGGACGCGTCCACAATCAGTCTTCTAACCTCGTGATTCCTATCCAACAACGAGGTTATAAACATGACAACTTTTACAATTTTCTTTTGCGGCACGGGCTCGACTAAATACGACCATCTGCACAAGAACTACTGGAACGGTGAGCTGGTCGCGACGCTGGCCAATAACATCGACGGTCACGAGTTCGCCGAGTGGATCGTCATTGACGGGCCGGGTAGCGGCAATATGCAGGCCGATGAGCTGTTCACCGAACCCAAAGCATTCGGGTGGACTGGCCCCGCTTTCGGCAAAGGCTGGCACGAGAATGTGCAGCATGCCGTCAACATCATTCAGGGCAAATTCGACTGGCAAAGAACCAAGCTGTCGGAAGCCGATTACCAGCGCCTCAAGCGAGCCGATGTGCCTATTCCCGACGCCCAGGCGCACGGCTCGTGGTTCTGGCGGCAGTACGACTACGGCAATCGCATCAGCCCGCAGGAACTCCAGCAACAGCTGATCAAGAACCTGAGAAAAGGCGGCTTGATCCCAAAGCAAATCAATCTGGTGGGCTGGAGTCGTGGCGGCGTCAGTTGTCACATGCTCGCCAATGCGCTGCTGGCTAATCCGGCCACGCGTCATATACCGGTCAACATATTTGCGGTGGACCCGGTGCCCGGCCCCTTTAATTATCAGCTTGAAAAAGTTTCTCTCGGCAGCAACGTCAAAGAATATGTGGCGTTCTACGCCCGCGACGAACGCTCTAAAGGATTTTCCTGCATCATTCCTAAAACAGCTCCCAAGACCAAAGTCAGCATCTATCCCATGGCCGGACGTCACGCGACGCTGGTGGGTAACGCGTCGCTCTCGGGAGCGAGTGGGCCAGGTGACCTGACAGAGCCTGGTAAGTTGGTGCGGCATTACGCCGAAGTGTGTCTGACCCGATGGGGAACGAAGTTACAAAGAAAACTCAACTTGTCGGCCATCGACATTGGCAAACTGCACCAAAGTATCGTTATGCATGAAGCCAAGTTCATCAAGATGCGAAGCCACTCATACACTGTTTTGGTTGAAGACCACAAAACAGAGCGGTATGTCAGTTATGCCGACAAGGGAACCGGTTTCAGCATGGTAGCGGGAACGCCGTTTAAACCTGCGGAAGGACTGGCGGCGAACCTCGCGAAAGGAGCCAGCGCGTACAAAGATATCTCTTGAGGTTCGATCCACAGCCATAACGCGTCCCGCCGTTCAGGTTTCTGACTGCACGGATCAACGCCAACGCCCTCCTGGCTGAGCGCTGCGCTGGCGAAAAAGAATTCCCCAAGAAACCGCCCCCACTGAGGGCGGTTTCTTCGTTCCGTTTTTTGTCATCGCCTCATTGACCCGCCGGCGCATTCTGCGGTCATAGGAGGCTAGAGTCAGAGACAACCGCAGCGATTACGGACGGAACAACATGCCTCAAGCAGCCCCGCGAACCCATACACGCCTGCTACCGCTGTTACTCGCAGTCACCGCCGCTCTTCTTTCGGGCTGCGGCGATGAAGCCAAGACAGCCGGGACGGCGACCGCAAGTGCGTCGACCCTTCAGAAGAGCATGATTGTCGACGTCAGTGGCGCGCTCAACCTGCACTACGAGGCAAAAGGCGATCAAGTAGCCGTTGGCTTCCTGCCCGGCAAACTGCCCGGCTCCAACTGGCTGACACTCAGCGCGGATCAGGAAGCCGAAGGCGACCGCAATGAGGTGAGCATCGGCCCTATCCTCGGGTTCTCTTTCGACAACCCTGATCAAGAGAAGAAAGCGATCATGTTTCAGGGTGGCCGCGTCGAAGTGGCCCACGATGAAAACAGCGCGTCCTACGACACCGGTTCGTACTATCAGTATTTCGACACGGACAAGGGTGGGGGCAACAGCAACGTCCAGCTCGTCTTCAGCAAAATCGAGAAACTCACCTCCCCCAACAAACTGCTCGACCGCTATCGGTTGATCGGCACGTTCCAGTTCAACGCGGCGCTTTCCCCTGAACAGCCCACCGACGAATGTACTCGGGAAGCCGCTGCGTACGCGGCCGAGCACGGCGAACGCCACCCGGGGTTCGATGCCAAGCTGTGTAATGCGAAGAGCGTTGTGGCGAAGGGCAGCTTCGACATCACCCAGGACTTTCCGGTGACGACGAAGACTGGCGGCTAGCTAGCGCGCAGGTGTAAAAAAACCGCCCCGAAGGGCGGTTTCTTTTTAGCAGGTACCGATCTTACAGCTTCGGGCCCGCTGCCTTGATCGCGTCGCTCACTTCGAACTTCTTGAAGTTCTCGATGAACAGGCCGGCCAGTGCTTTGGCGGCTTCGTCGTACGCCGCTTTGTCAGCCCAGGTGTTGCGCGGGTTGAGCAGTCCGGTTTCGACGCCTGGCACGGAGGTCGGGACGTCCAGGTTGACGGTGTCGAGGTGCTCGGTTTCTGCACCGATCAACGCGCCGCTCTGAATGGCCGCGATGACGCCACGGGTGGTCGGAATGTTGAAGCGTTTGCCAACACCGTAGCCGCCGCCGGTCCAGCCGGTGTTGACCAGGTAGACCTTGGAGCCGAAACCGCGGATGCGCTTGATCAGCAGCTCTGCGTATTCGCCCGCCGGACGCGGGAAGAACGGTGCGCCGAAGCAGGTAGAGAACGTCGACTTGATGCCGGCGCCCGACCCCATTTCAGTGGAACCGACCAGTGCGGTGTAACCCGACAGGAAGTGGTAGGCCGCTTGTTCTTCGCTGAGGATCGACACCGGTGGCAGCACGCCCGTCAGGTCGCAGGTCAGGAAGATCACAGCGTTTGGCTCGCCGCCCAGGTTCTTCTCGGAACGCTTTTCAACGTGCTCGAGCGGGTAAGCGGCGCGGCTGTTCTGAGTCAGGCTGCCGTCGGCGTAGTCGGCATGACCGGCTGCGTCCAGCACCACGTTTTCCAGCACGGCGCCGTGCTTGATGGCCTTCCAGATAACCGGCTCGTTCTTCTCGGAGAGGTCGATGCACTTGGCATAGCAACCGCCTTCGATGTTGAAGACAACGCCTTCGCCCCAGCCGTGTTCGTCGTCACCGATCAGGTAACGGGTCTCGTCGGCGGACAGCGTGGTTTTACCGGTGCCGGACAGACCGAAGAACAGCGTCACGTCGCCGTCTTCACCAATGTTGGCCGCGCAGTGCATTGGCAGCACGTCGGAAGCCGGCAGCAGGAAGTTCTGCACCGAGAACATGGCTTTCTTCATTTCACCGGCGTAACGCATACCGGCAATGAGGACCTTCTTCTGGGCGAAGTTAATGATGACGCAACCGTCGGAGTTGGTGCCATCACGCTCAGGCACGCACTCGAAGTTAGCCACGTTGAGCACTTGCCATTCTTCACGGCCGGCCGGGTTGTACTGGGCCGGATTGATGAACAGGCAGCGACCGAACAGGTTCTGCCAGGCAGTCTGCGTGGTCATCTTGACCGCAAGGTAGTGATCTTCGGCGGCGCCTACGTGCACGTGGGAAACGAAGTGTTCCTGAGCGTTGTTGAACGCCTCGACACGCGCCCACAGGGCATCGAACTTGTCGGCCGGGAACTTGCGGTTGATCGGCCCCCAGGCGATCGCAGCCTGGGTGGAGGGTTCGTCTACGATGAAGCGGTCGACAGGCGAGCGGCCTGTGCGGTGGCCTGTTTCCACGACGAGTGCGCCAGTATCGGACAGCACGCCTTCTTCGCGTTTGAGGGCTTCTTTAACCAGATCGTCGACACTGAGATCGGTGTGAACGGCGTTATTGGCTTGCGTCATGAGATTCCCCGTCGGCTCGATGGCCGAGTGCTCCAAACGTTTTGTAGTAGAAAAACCAACACTACTACAGCTAAAAAGTGGCCGGATTATGCCAGAAAAGCCCAAAAAAGGTAGGGCCCTCCTGTCAGAACTACATGAAGAAGAGTCAAGCGGGCCGGGCGGAAAGCTTTCAGCGCAGGACCCGCACTACATTAATGGCGGGTATCGGAAGGGGTATCTACCCCGCCCCCTGCAAACAGCTGCGCTACATCCGTTGCATCGAACAGATAGCGCTGATTGCAGAACTGACAGTCGATCTCCACCGCACCGTGATGCTCGATCACCAACTGCTGTGCATCTTCCAGACCAAGACTGACCAACGCATTGCCAGAACGTTCGCGCGAGCAGCTGCAACGGAACACCAGTGGCTGGACGTCGAACATCCGCACGACGTCTTCGTGGAACAGGCGTTTCAACACGGTTTCGTTGGTCAGGCTGAGCAGTTCTTCGGCGGTCAGGGTGTCAACCAGCACATTGACATGCTGCCAGCTGGCTTCACGCTCATCCTGATCTTTCAGCTTCTCAGCCGGCAGTTGTTGCAGCAGCAGCCCACGTGCGCGTTTGCCGTCGGCCTTGATCCAGAAACGCGTCGGCAATTGCTCCGACATCACAAAGTATTCGGACAGGCAGGCCGACAGGTCGACGCCGTCCAGGCCCACGATGCCCTGATAGCGTTTGCCCTGACGCGGGTCGATGGTCATGGTCAGGTCGCCATCGGGCATCAGGTCGAGCAGCGTGGCGTCCGGCTTGACCAAGGCCTCGTCGTAACGCGCAATCCCGCGCAGTTCACGCTCGCTGGAGCACTCGACCATCAGCAACGACACCGGTCCAAGGGACCGCGCCTGCAGAACCAGCAGGCCGTCGAACTTCAGGGTGCCCACCAGCAGCGCGGCGGCGGCGAGCATTTCGCCGAGCAACTGAGCCACTGGCTCGGGATACGGGTGCTTGGCAAGGACCTCGGCGTAGCTGCGCTCAAGGGCCACGAGCTCGCCGCGCACGTCGCTCTCGTCAAAGATGAAGCGCTGGGTGTAATCGGTATCCGCAAAGTCTGACATAGGAGAAGGTATCTGAATGGATGACAAAATGATGACAAGCGCCTATAAAGCGCGGTTTCGCACCGCTTGGTGCACTGCCATGCCGATGGGGGCATTTTATGGACTATCCCGCATTGTTCCAACCCAAGTGGAACGCCAAAAAATTCCTGCTGTGTAATCTGGTGGCGCTGGCGCTGCTACTGCTGTGGGTGTGGCCCACGGGACACGCGGCTTTCACGCACTTCGACGAAGGCCTGTTTCACTTGCTGAACCGCCCGCTTGAGCAAAACAAGGCGTGGCTGTGGGTCTGGACGATTGCCAGCATGCGACCCTTCGACATCGTCGTCGGCCTGATTCTGCTCACGCTGCTCATAAAGGGCGACTGGGTGTTCAAATCCTTGCAAACGCGTGCCGCGCTGATCGGCTTTGTGCTCACGCTGATCCTGCTGCTGATCATCCGCACGGTGTTTTCCAAAATCATCGACCACAGCGCGCTGCAACATGACAGCGCGTCAGTGATGATCCCCGATGCCATCAAGCTCAGCGACATATTCCCGGAGCTGGAGGACAAGTGGCAGCTCAAGGACCGTTCCAGCCAGAGCTTCCCGGGCGACCATGCTTCGGTGCTGCTGATCTGGGCGATGTTCATGAGCGTCTACAGCCGCACAGTCGGCCAGCGCGTGGTCATCTGGGCCCTGGCGTTTCTGTTCATGATGCCGCGCCTGGTCGCCGGGGCCCATTGGGGTCAGGACGACTACATTGGCGGTGTAATGATCGCATTGCTCGCGCTGGGCTGGAGCTGCTACACCCCGTTCGTGGCCACCGCTACCGGGGTTCTGTTTCGACTGACGGCACCAGTCTTCAACGTGATGGGCCGCCTGCCGCTGCTCAAATGCCTGAGCATCATGAAGCAGGGCTCTCATTTGTAAGCTGCCTGTTGCTACAGAGCAGTCCGGGGTCGATCAATGCGCGATCCCGGAAAGCGGCGAGATCGTCAGTCGTCACCCGAACGAAAATGAAACAATTGCCGACGCTGCTTTTTGGTCGGCCTGCCGTCAGTGGTCACGCCCAGGCTTCCGGCCTTGCGCATCTCGGCGGCTTGCTCGCGTTTGGCGAGGCTCTCCGGGGTTTCGCTGTACAGCAACTGAGCCTCAGGGGCGCCACGGCGGACAATCGACAACGCCTGGACCACCACGGTCCGCTCATCGAAACCCGCTCTGATCTGGAACTCGTCCCCTACCCGCGGCTCTTTTCCCGGCTTGCAACGCTCGCCGCGGCAATGAACCTTACCGCTTTCAATGGCGGCTTTTGCCAGCGCACGCGTCTTGAAGAAACGCGCCGCCCAAAGCCATTTGTCCAGACGGACTTTGTCGTCCTCGTCTGACTTCTGTGTCATCTGAATTCCTCAATCTTGTAATGGTCAGAATCGTACTACGTCACGCCGGGGACGCAGTAACCGCCACCCTCGTTTACACTGCCCACCAGACTAAAGCGCCGGCTTCAGGAGAACGACGTGACAGACTTCCCAACGTCATTGACTGGTGGGTGCCAGGGCTGCAGAGAAAGCTCCGCACTGGATTTCGAATTTGAATTCGCCTATCAGCCCATCGTGGACGTCCGCGACCGCTCGGTATTCGCTCACGAGGCGTTGGTACGAGGCGTCAACGGCGAGGGTGCCCTGTCTGTCCTGAACCAGATCGACGACACCAACCGTTACCGTTTCGATCAATTGTGCCGAACCCGCGCGATTTCAACTGCCGCCCGGCTGGGAATGGACGAATACCTGTCGATCAACTTCCTGCCCAACGCGGTGTATCGCCCCGACCTGTGCATTCGCAGCACCCTTGAAGCGGCCCGCGCCCACAACTTTCCGCTGGACCGGTTGATCTTCGAGACCGTCGAAACCGAGCACATCTGCAGCAACAGCCACCTGACCAACATTCTTCGTGAGTACCGCCAGTTCGGCTTCAAGACCGCCATCGACGACTTTGGCGCCGGGCACTCCGGACTCACCCTCCTCGCCGACTTTCAGCCTGACCTGATCAAGCTCGACATGGCCCTGGTGCGCAACGTCCATCTGGACCCTGCACGGCAGGCCATCGTGCGCGGCATTGTCACAATGTGTACGGACCTGAACGTTACAGTGATCGCCGAAGGCATCGAAGATGCGGGCGAACGGGACTTCCTCGCCGACTGCAACATTTACCTCATGCAGGGCTACTGGTTCGCCAAGCCTGCATTCCAGGCGCTGGCGCACATCGATGCCGGCGCCTGGCAGAACGTGTAAACGAACGGAACCGCTTTGAAAACATTTGACCATCTGACAGTCATCGGCCTGCGCGAATGGGTGGCTTTGCCCCATCTGGGCGTCGCCGGGCTGCGCGCAAAAATCGACACCGGTGCCAGCACTTCCAGCCTGCACGCGACAGAAATAGAGCCGTTCGAACGGGACGGTGAGAAATGGGTGCGCTTCAACGCTCATCTGGGGACGGTGGTGCAGCTGCGTCACCGTCGCTGTGAGGCTCAACTGGTGGCGATGAAAACCATCAAAAGCTCCAACGGCCACGCTCAGGTTCGCTACGTTATTCGTACGACGCTGGCGCTGGGGGACAGGGTCTGGCCGGTGGAATTCACGCTGGCCTGCCGCAAGGCCATGCGCTACCGGCTGCTGCTGGGTTCCAAAGCCCTGATTGACGGCCAGTTGGTGGTCAATCCGGGTGTGACATATATTCAGGACAAGCCGGTGTTCCCGGCTTCAAATCTCTCTGCCACAGGTGCTGCATGAAGATCGCTGTGCTTTCGCGAAACCCGCGTCTGTATTCAACTCGTCGTCTGGTCGAAGCTGGAATCCAGCGCGGCCATGAGGTCGTGGTGGTCGATACCCTGCGCGCCTATATGAACATTGCCAGTCATAAGCCGCAGATCCACTACCGAGGAAAACCCCTGGAAGGCTTTGATGCGGTGATACCCCGCATCGGCGCCTCCGTGACCTTCTACGGCTGCGCCGTGCTGCGTCAGTTTGAAATGATGGGCGTGTTCCCGCTCAACGAATCCGTCGCCATCGCGCGCTCCCGCGACAAGCTGCGCTCGCTGCAGCTGTTGTCACGTCGAGGCATTGGCTTGCCCGTCACCGGCTTCGCCCACTCACCGGATGACATCCCTGACCTGATCCAGATGGTCAACGGCGCGCCTCTGGTAATCAAGGTGCTCGAGGGGACGCAAGGTATTGGCGTGGTGCTGTGCGAAACCGCGACCGCGGCCGAATCCGTGATTGAGGCCTTCATGGGGCTGAAACAGGACATCATGGTGCAGGAGTACATCAAAGAAGCCGGTGGCGCCGATATCCGCTGCTTCGTGGTGGGTGACAAGGTCATTGCGTCGATGAAGCGCCAGGCGAAACCGGGGGAGTTCCGCTCCAACCTGCATCGCGGCGGCACCGCCAGCCTCATCAAGATCACCCCGGAAGAGCGCATGACGGCCATTCGCGCGGCCAAGGTCATGGGCCTGAGTGTGGCGGGCGTCGATATCCTGCGTTCCAACCACGGGCCACTGGTGATGGAGGTGAACTCATCGCCAGGTCTTGAAGGCATTGAAACCACCACCGGCAAGGATGTCGCGGGGATAATCATCGAGTACATCGAGAAAAACGGCGGGCCGCACATGACCCGCACCAAGGGCAAAGGCTAACGCCCAAGCCTGTTTTTGCTCGGAGGCTTTGGTTGCGAGCGCGCCACACGCCCACGGCCTCCAGGCAGAATCACGAACGAATCAATCGGCATCCCGCGGCAGCAGCAACCCCAACGGCAGCCGAACTCTGGCCTCCAGCCCGCCTCCCGAACGATTACGCAGCTCGACATTACCGCCGTGCATTGCGGCAATGCGCTTGACGATCGCCAGGCCAAGCCCTGTCCCCTTGCCGCTTCTGGCGCGGTCACCACGGATGAAGGGATTGAAAATACCTTCCAGCTCCGACGGATCGATCCCCATGCCCCTGTCCAGCACACTCAGCACCACGTAGGGCGCGCCGCTGTCGCCGGAAACATAGGCCGCGACTTCAACGCCGTCACCGGCATGGTGCATGGCATTGCCAATGAGATTATTGAGCAGGCGCTTCATGGAAACCCGTCGCAACGGGAAAGGCGGAATGGACTCCAGGCACAGCCGCACTTGCTCCACCGGGTTGTTGTACGGCGCGACGACTTCATGGACCAGCTCGACCAGATCGACTTCTTCGACCTCTTCATCACGCCCGTCCCGGATGAAAGCCAGGAATTGATCGAGGATCGCGTCCATGTCTTCGATGTCGCGAACCATGCCTTCCATGAACTCGTTATTGGTCGGCATCAGCTCAAGGGACAGACGCAGCCGGGTCAGCGGCGTCCGCAAATCGTGAGACACCCCGGCCAGCATCAGTTCGCGCTCCTGCCCGGCCTGCTCCACGTCTTCGGCCATCTGGTTGAACGCGCGGTAGACCTCGGTTATCTCGCTGGGCGTGTCACCCACCGGCAAACGCACGCTGCGGCCCTGGCCCAATTGGCGGGCCGCAAACACCAGGCGCTTGAGCGGCTGATTGAGCTGGCTGACGAAGATCCAGGCCGAGGCCGTCGAGAGTAATCCGATCGCCAGGAACCAGCCCAGCACGCTCCAGATTTTCTGCCCGCGCAACGGATGCGGGTACAGCGGCACTTTCAGCCAGCCATCGCCAAGACTCGGCGCCCTCACCCATAGCGCGGGGGGCGCGTGGACACGCAGGCGCACCTCGGTGTCCGCGCCCAGCTCATCCTGCATCTGCCGCTGGTAGATTTCGGAGTATGGCCAGTGCTGCTCGCCTTCCGGTACACCACCGCCCACCACGCGGATCAGTCCGGCGGCGTCAGCGATGGTCTGCCGGTCACTTTCATCGGCCGCCCAGTAAGCCCGCAAAGTGAGTGCAACGCCGTGGCTGTATTGACGATCGACCAGAACATCCTCGTTCATCAGCAAATAGACGAGGGTCAGCGCCTTCGAAAACAGCACGACAATGAGCACCAGCCACAGGGTGCGGGAGAAAAAACTTTGCGGGAACCAGAGCGGTGTCTTCATAACAGCAGCTACACACTTTGCGGAAGCGAGCCGGGCTCGCGAATTTGCGGAACACATGACACAGCAAAAACCAGTCACGCCAATGGCCGCTTTCGCGAACATCGAGGTGACTGGCTAACGTAGGCGGGCGTGAGACAGGCCCGGCAGGTTACCGTCGAACTTGCTGTTACTGCTTGTTGGCACCGTCTGGCACGAAAACATAACCCACTCCCCAGACCGTCTGAATGTAACGCGGCTTGGCAGCGTCCACTTCAATCAGACGGCGCAGACGGGAGATCTGGACATCGATGGAGCGCTCCAGGGCGTCCCACTCACGGCCCCGGGCCAGGTTCATCAGCTTGTCTCGCGTCAGCGGCTCACGGGCGTGCATGACCAATGCCTTCAACACGGCGAATTCACCGGTCGTGAGCATGTGCACTTCGTCGCCACGCTTGAGCTCGCGGGTGGCGAGGGACAGAGCGTAGTCGCCAAAGGTGACGGTTTCGTCTTCCGTGGCAGGCGCGCCAGGTACGGGTGCGGATTGACGACGCAGCACAGCGCGAACGCGGGCCATCAGTTCGTCAGGGTTGAAAGGTTTTGCGAGGTAGTCATCAGCGCCGAGCTCGAGGCCCTTGATGCGACTGAGCTCGTCGCCCTTGGCGGTGAGCATGATGATAGGGACTTGATTGTTCGCGGCGCGCAGGCGGCGGCAGGCGGACAGCCCGTCTTCGCCCGGCAGCATCAGGTCCAGCACCACGAGGTGAAACACTTCGCGCGCCAGCAGCCGATCCATTTGCTCCACGTTGGGCACAGCCCGGGCGCGGTAGCCCTTGCTGTTGAAAAAGCGTTCTAGCAGGCTGCTCAAGCCCGGGTCATCGTCAACGATGAGGATTTTCTCGCCTTCAGCCGTTTGTGCAGTGCTGCTCATTGGAAGCTCCTTTGATCTCGGCGCGCATTATGGCGTAGCTGCAGTGATGCGCACCGTGTGCATTGTTAGCAGATTTTTCCTGAATCCACATGGGTGCTCTCGTTGAGTCACTTAAGGCTGATTCACGGCGGCTACGCGGGCTGAAACCGGCGTATCGACCGGGCAATCCCCTATTCAAGGCTCACTGGGTATAATGCGCCGCCTTCAAGGTCAGGCAACGCTCGTTCAAGGCGGTTCGCCAGCCGCTGATTTTATGCACACACATTTGCCAGGTGGTTTTATGGACAGTATCAACAGCCGCATCGCCGAGGAACTCGGCGTCCGCCCGCAACAGGTCGAAGCGGCCGTCGCGCTACTGGATGAAGGCTCAACGGTGCCTTTCATCGCTCGTTACCGCAAGGAAGTCACTGGCAGCCTCGATGACACGCAGCTGCGTCATCTGGAAGAGCGCCTGCGCTACCTGCGCGAACTCGACGAGCGCCGCATCAGCATCCTTGCCAGCATCGAAGAGCAAGGCAAGCTGACCCCTGAACTGGCGCGCGACATCAACCTTGCCGACACCAAGACCCGCCTTGAAGATTTGTACCTGCCGTACAAGCAGAAGCGCCGCACCAAAGGCCAGATCGCGCTGGAAGCCGGCCTGGGCGAACTGGCCGACGGGATCTTCAACGACCCGACGCTTACCCCCGAAGCCGAAGCCGCGCGATTCGTCGATGCCGAGAAAGGCTTCGCCGACGTCAAGGCCGTGCTCGAAGGCGCCAAATACATTCTGATGGAGCGCTTTGCCGAAGACGCGACGCTGCTGGAGAAGCTGCGCAGCTTCCTCAAGCACGAAGCCGTGATCAGTGCCCGGGTGGTCCCGGGTAAAGAGGAAGAAGGCGCCAAATTCCGCGATTACTTCGAACACGACGAGCCGCTCAAGAGCATGCCGTCCCACCGCGCGCTGGCGATCTTTCGGGGTCGCAACGAGGGCGTGCTGAGCTCGGCCCTGAAAGTCGGGGAAGAATTGCCCGGCACCCTGCACCCCTGCGAAATGATGATCAGCGAGCGCTTCGGCCTGCAGAACCAGAACCGCCCTGCAGACAAGTGGCTGGCCGAAGTCGTGCGCTGGACCTGGAAGGTCAAGCTGTACTCCAGCCTCGAAACCGACCTGCTCGGCGAGCTGCGCGAAGGTGCCGAGACCGAAGCGATCAACGTATTCGCTCACAACCTGCACGACCTGTTGTTGGCCGCCCCAGCGGGACCCCGCGCAACGCTGGGCCTCGACCCGGGCCTGCGCACCGGCTGCAAGGTCGCCGTGGTCGACAGCACCGGCAAACTGCTGGACTACGCCACGGTCTACCCGCACGTACCAAAAAACCAGTGGGATCAGACCATCGCGGTGCTGGCGGCCCTGTGCGCCAAGCATTCCGTTGACCTGATCGCGATCGGCAACGGCACCGCCAGCCGCGAAACCGACAAGCTGGCCGGCGATCTGATCAAAAAGCATCCAGGTCTGAAGATGACCAAAGTCATGGTCTCTGAAGCCGGTGCTTCGGTGTACTCGGCGTCGGAACTCGCTGCCAAGGAATTCCCGGACCTCGACGTTTCGATCCGTGGCGCCGTGTCCATCGCCCGCCGCTTGCAGGATCCGCTTGCCGAACTGGTGAAAATCGACCCGAAATCCATTGGTGTTGGCCAGTACCAGCATGACGTCTCACAACTCAAACTCGCCCGCGGCCTCGACGCGGTGGTGGAAGATTGCGTGAACGCCGTGGGTGTGGATGTGAACACCGCCTCCGTGGCCCTGCTGGCGCGGATTTCCGGCCTGAACACCACGCTGGCGCAGAATATCGTTGCCCACCGCGACCAGAATGGCGCGTTCAAGACCCGTGCGGCGCTGAAGAAAGTCCCGCGTCTGGGCGAGAAAACCTTCGAACAGGCCGCAGGCTTTCTGCGCGTCATGAACGGTGACAACCCGCTGGACTCGTCCGCCGTTCACCCTGAGGCGTATCCCCTGGTGCAGCGCATTGCCGCCCAGACCGATCGCGACATCCGCTCGCTGATCGGCGATGCAGGGTTTCTGAAGCGTCTCGACCCGAAGAAATTCACAGACGAAACCTTCGGCCTGCCGACCGTCACCGACATCCTTCAAGAACTGGAAAAACCGGGCCGCGATCCGCGTCCGGGATTCAAGACCGCTGAGTTTCAGGACGGCGTTGAAGACTTGAAGGACCTTCAGCCGGGCATGATCCTCGAAGGCGTGGTCACCAACGTCACCAACTTTGGTGCGTTCGTCGACATCGGCGCGCATCAGGACGGTTTGGTGCACATCTCTGCGCTTTCGGAGAAGTTCATCAAGGACCCTCGCGAAGCGGTCAAAGCCGGCGATGTGGTGAAGGTCAAGGTGATGGAAGTGGACATCCCGCGTAAGCGCGTCGGTCTGTCGATGCGCATGAGCGACACGCCGGGCGAGAAAGTCGACGGCGCTCGCGGTGCCCGTCCTGGTGCGGCGCCGCGCCAGCAGCACAGCAATGCCCCCCGTAAGGAAGCCCCCACCCCGGCGCCGAGCAACAATCCGATGGCGTCGCTGTTCGCCAACGCCAAGCAATTGAAGAAGCGCTGATGGATATCCCTGATGAATTGACTCAGAGCGCCTACTTCAAGACGCTCGGCTGCCGGGTGGTGCAGTTGAATGAAGGTGTCGCCGTCGTGGCCTTGCCGCTGGAGCCGCACCTGCGCAATCGCGGCAATGTCATGCACGGCGGCGCGCTGTTCAGTCTGGTAGACATCACCATGGGGCTGGCCTGCTCCAGCACCCACGGCTTCGACAAGCAAAGTGTCACCGTGGAATGCAAAATCAATTACATGCGTGCTGTGGCCGAGGGTGAAGTCATCTGCACCAGCACCGTGCTGCATGCCGGACGCCGAACCCTGGTGGTCGAAGCCGACGTTCGCCAGAACGACAAGCTGGTTGCCAAAGCGCAGGGCACGTTTGCGATCGTCTAGCTGTCCGATAGCGTTATGAGTTAATTTCGGCACTGTTCAGCAGTGTCGAAATTATCTGATTTCCTTGTAGGAACGATCAGCGACGGGCATCGGCGTTAGGGCCATCGACGAGGCGAAAACGCCAGTTCCTTTCTTCACCCTTGTAGACCGCCATATCGCCCCCATATAGGGCCGACTGACGCGTGAAGGATTCCAACTTGAGCGAACTTCTCAACCGCCGCCTGACTCTGCTTGGCGAGCACTCCAACCTCTCCCTTCTGGAGAAGTGCTTGCACGGCATCGAGCGTGAATGCCTGCGCGTTACGGGCGAAGGCCGTCTGGCACAAACCCCGCACCCTGAAGCCCTCGGCGCGGCGCTGACCAACGAGCAAATCACCACCGATTACTCCGAGTCGCTGCTGGAGTTCATCACTCCCGCCCTGGCCGACCCTGCTCAAACGCTGGAAAGCCTGGATAAAATCCATCGCTTCGCGTACAGCAAACTGGGCAGCGAATACATCTGGAGCCCTTCGATGCCGTGCCCGCTGCCGGCCGAAGCAGATATTCCGATCGCCTATTACGGCACCTCCAACATCGGCAAGCTCAAGTACGTCTACCGTCAGGGCCTTGCCTTGCGTTACGGCAAAACCATGCAGTGCATTGCCGGCATTCACTACAACTTCTCGCTGCCCGAAGCCATCTGGCCCGTGCTCAAGCAAGACGCGAAATTCGAAGGCGACGACCGCGACTTCCAGTCCGAGAGCTACATCGGCCTGATTCGCAACTTCCGTCGTTACAGCTGGCTGCTGATGTACCTGTTCGGCGCGTCGCCGGCGCTGGATGCCAGTTTCCTGCGCGGCCGCTCGCATCAGCTTGAGCAATTCGACGCCGAAACGCTGTATCTGCCGTACGCGACCAGCCTGCGGATGAGCGATCTGGGTTACCAAAGCAACGCCCAGGCGGACCTGACGCCCTGCTACAACGACCTGCTGACGTACACCGATAGCCTGCGCCGCGCGGTGGCAACGCCCTACGCGCCTTACGTCGAAATCGGCACGCACAAGGATGGCGAGTGGATTCAGCTGAACACCAACGTGCTGCAGATCGAGAACGAGTACTACTCGACGATCCGCCCGAAACGCGTCACCTATTCCGGTGAGCGTCCGATTCAGGCGCTCGTCGCGCGCGGGGTGCAGTACGTGGAAGTCCGTTGCCTGGACATCAACCCGTTCCTGCCGGTGGGCATCGACCTTGAGCAATCGCGCTTCATCGATGCGTTCATTCTGTATTGCGCGCTGCACGACAGCCCGCAGCTGGCGAGCAACGAGTGCGGCAACGCCAGCACGAACTTCCTGACCGTGGTCAAGGAAGGTCGCCGCCCCGGCCTGCAGCTGAACCGCAACGACACGACGATCGACTTGAAAGTCTGGGCCAACGAGATGCTGGACACGATCAGGCCGATCTGTGAACTGCTCGATGCCAGCCAGGGCACGGATCAGCACGTCAAATCGCTGGACGCTCAGCGCGCGAAAGTGGCGGACGCCTCTCTGACGCCTTCGGCACAGGTGCTGGCGGCCATGACCGAGCACAAGGAAGGCTTCACGGCCTTCTCGCTGCGCCAGTCACAGGTTCACGCTGATCATTTCCGCAGCAATCCGCTGAGCGCAGAGGACCAGACGCATTTTGAGAGCAAGGCGCGTGAGTCCCTGGCTCAGCAAGCGGAGCTGGAACAGACCGAAGAGAAAGTGGATTTCGACACGTTCGTGGGTGCGTATCAGGCGAGCATTCTGGCGATCAGCAACTGACGCCAGACCCGTTGCAAACGGTGGGACGACCGGGGTGGCGCTCCACCTTACTCGCGAAAGCGGTGTCTCAGGCGAGAGAGATGTATCGTCTGACCTGACCATTCGCGAGCAAGCTCGCTCCCACAACGGTTGTATCGAACCGAAAATGCGCGTCAGGCTTCAGGTCCTGACGCGCTTCGCTTAGATCGCCTTTTCAAAAATCTTCGAATTACGCTGGTAGTTGTACAGTGACGCACGTGCGCTGGGCAGGCGATCGACGCTGCTGGCCTCGAAACCGCGCTCCTGGAACCAGTGCGCCGTACGCGTGGTGAGGACGAACAGGGTTTTCAGACCCAGCGCCCGAGCGCGTTCTTCGATGCGTTCAAGCAGCTCGTCGCCGCGCCCGCCGTGGCGATACTCGGGATTCACCGCCAGACAAGCCAACTCACCCGCGTCGGAATCGGCAATCGGGTACAGCGCCGCGCAGGCGATGATCAGGCCTTCGCGCTCAACCACGCTGAACTGCTCGATTTCCCGCTCCAGCACTTCCCGCGACCGACGCACCAGGATGCCCTGCTCTTCCAGCGGCGTGATGAGGTCGATGAGCCCGCCGACATCGCCGATCGACGCTTCGCGCACCAGCTCGAACTGCTCCTGGGCCACCAGTGTGCCGCCGCCGGCGCGGGTGAACAGCTCGGAGAGCAGCGCGCCATCTTCGGCGTAGCTGACGATATGGCTGCGCGCCACACCCCCGCGACAGGCCTGAGCCGCCGCATCCAGCAGCTCCGCCTGGTAGTTGCTGCCCAAGCGCTGTAGGTGCGCGGGGACCTGTTGCGGACGCAGCTCACGGACCAATCGGCCCTGCTCGTCCAGCAAGCCTGATTCGGCGCCAAACAGCAGCAGCTTTTCCGCCCCCAGATCAATGGCCGCGCGCGTCGCGACGTCTTCGCAGGCCAGGTTGAAGATCTCGCCGGTGGGCGAGTAACCCAGCGGTGAAAGCAACACGATGGAGCGTTCGTCGAGCAGCCGGCTGATGCCCTTGCGGTCGATACGGCGCACTTCGCCGGTGTGCTGGAAATCGACGCCCTCGAGGACGCCGATCGGACGCGCCGTGACAAAGTTGCCACCGGTCACGCGCAACCGCGAGCCCTGCATCGGCGAGGCGGCCATGTCCATCGACAGACGCGCTTCGATGGCAATTCGCAGGGCGCCAACGGCGTCGATCACGCATTCGAGCGTGGCGAAATCAGTCACGCGCATGTCGTGATGGAAATGCGGCGTCAGGCCACGGGCCTGCAAGCGGCTTTCGATCTGCGGGCGGGAGCCGTAAACCAGCACGAGGCGCACGCCGAGGCTGTGCAGCAACACGAGGTCGTGGACGATATTGCCGAAGTTCGGGTGCGCCACGCCATCGCCCGGAAGCATGACGACGAAGGTGCAATCCCGGTGGGCATTGATGTAGGGAGACGCGTGGCGGAGCCAATTGACGTAATCGGGCATATCCGAAAGGAGCCTGTAGTGGATGGACGAAGGGGTGGAAGCACTCAAGACGGCATGAGCGTTATCGTCGGAACAGGCATCGCAACACGCGTACTCTCCTTTTCGGGTAATTCTCAGACAGGCCCTGACTCAACCAGCACGTGGGCGCATTCAAGGGCACTCAAGGGGTAGCCAGGCAGTAATGTTCGATCAATTGACGTAACAGACGCACTGTAGGCTGCAAACGTGACATTTCAAGATATTCACCGGGCTGGTGCGCACAGGCAATGTCCCCGGGCCCCATTACGATGGTTTCGCAACCAAGGCGCTGAAGATAAGGCGCTTCGGTGCCAAATGCCACCGCTTCGGCCGTATGACCGGTCAGACGCTCCGCGATTCGCACCAGTTCCGCATCGGCGCTTTCTTCAAAGGGGGACACTTCCGAAAACAGCGGCGCATAGTCGATCTGCACCTGATGCAGCTCGGCGACGGGCTGCAGTTTCTGCCGGATCGCGGCGCGCAGCACCTCGGGGTCCATCCCCGGCAGCGGGCGCAGATCGAACTCCAGCGAGCATTGCCCGCAGATCCGGTTAGGGTTGTCGCCGCCATGGATGCAGCCGAAGTTCAGGGTGGGTTGAGGCACGCTGAACTGCGGATTGCGGTATTGCTCCTGCCATTGTCGGCGCAGGCCTTTCAGCTCGCCAATGGCGTCGTACATGGCTTCCAGGGCGCTGCGCCCCAGGCTCGGGTCAGAGGAGTGACCGCTGCGGCCGAGAATCTCGATGCGCTCCATCATCACGCCTTTGTGCAGGCGGACCGGCTTGAGGCGAGTCGGCTCGCCAATAACCGCCGCGCGGCCGAGCACGCCGCCCGCCACAGCCAATGCCTTGGCACCAGCCATGGAGCTTTCTTCATCGCAGGTCGCGAGGATGATCAGCGGCTGTTTGAACGGCTGATCGAGCAACGGCTGAAGCGCCTCAATGGCCAACGCGAAGAAGCCCTTCATGTCGCAGCTGCCCAGTCCTACCCAATTGCCGTCGACTTCGGTCAGTTTCAGCGGATCGGTCTTCCACAACGCATCGTCGTAAGGAACGGTATCGCTGTGGCCCGCGAGCACCAACCCGCCGGGGCCTGTTCCATACGTTGCCAGCAGATTGAATTTGCCAGGGCTCACGTGCTGGATGTCGCAGGCAAAACCCAGATCGCCCAGCCAACCTGCCAGCAGATCAATGACGGCGCGATTGGACTGGTCGAGCGCTGGCTGCGTACAGCTCACAGACGGCGCGGCGATCAGGGCGGCGAACTGGTCTTTCATGGACGGCAACGGCATAGGCGACTCCGGTGATGGGGTGCGACACGCGAGCCATCATAGGTCGATTGGCCCGCATGAATAAACTGTCACGGTTGATGTCCTGTACACTGCACGGCCCACGCAGCTGTGTCGATTCCGGCTGCGACCCCTGTTATCAGCGATAGAGCGTTTGGATTCTCCGGCCATGCAGAAAGAAACCGAAATCAAACTCCGCGTCAGCCGCGAAACCCTCATAGCCCTGCGCGAGCACCCGTTGCTGAAGAAGCGCAACAAGAGCGGCTGGGAGCGGTTGGAGCTGTTCAATCAGTACTTCGACACCCCCGAGCGCGAGCTGGCCCATGCCAAGGTTGCGCTGCGCCTGCGCCGCGACGGCGACGCGATCATTCAGACCCTCAAGACCCGCGGCCAGAGCGTGGCGGGCCTGTCCGAGCGTAACGAATACAACTGGGATGTACCCAAAGCCAAGCTGGACCTGAAGAAGCTCGACGGCGAATGCTGGCCCGAGCAACTGGCAGATCTGGACAAGAAAACCATCAAGCCGGTGTTCACCACTGATTTCGTCCGCGAGAAAGCGGAAATCGCCTGGGGCCGTGGCAAGACCAAGGTGGTGATCGAAGCGGCGCTGGACCTGGGCAAGGTCGTCGCCGGCAAGCAGCAGGAAGAAATCTGCGAGCTGGAGCTGGAACTGCGCGAAGGCGACCCTGCCGCGCTGCTGGAACTGGCTGCAGAGCTGGCCGAGAAGCTGCCGCTGATGCCCTGCGATATCAGCAAGGCCGAACGTGGCTATCGCCTGTTCGACGCCAGCAGCTACTCGATCAAGTTGCCGACACCCGAGCTGCATGGCGAACTCTCCGTAGACGACGCGTTCAGCGCCATCGCCTGGTTCCTGCTCGGCAGCAGCCAGCGTCTGGCCGAGCAGTACCGTTTCAACGGTCACTGGAGCCTGTTGCAGGAATGGGTCGAAGTGCTCGCTGAATTGCGCGCCCTGGCCGGCAGCCTCGGTCAGGCCGCTCCGCGCGCCACGACCCATGACCTGCGCGCCGCGCTGGACGCTTTGCTGGAAGACTGGCGCACGCTGGTGCTGGCTGGCCAGGAAGACGGCGATGTGCGCGCCGCCGCCCATGAGCAGTTCATCGAAGAGCTGCAGGACACTCGCTGGGGTCTGTTCTCGCTGACCACCTCGCGCTGGTTGATGGCGCGCAGCTGGACGGTGGAGCGCAACAACCGTGGCAATCGTCAGGGCCACGCGATGCTCAGCAGTTGGGTACCGCGTTTCCTGGGTGATGAAGCCACCGCGCTGAACCTGCCGCGCTACCAGCAACAGCCGGAAGATCTGGCCGAGCAACTGCCACGCATCGAACGCCTTCAGGTCTGGCTGCATTACGCCCGCCAGGCCCTCGACCTGCCTGAGCTGGATCGCTTGTACGGCGAGTTGAACAAGCTAGAGCAACTGGCGCATCTGGACATCACCGACGAAATCCTCGATGCCCGCGTCCAGCAAACCATCACCGTGCTGCAAAGCCGGGCGTGGAAGACATTGTTGAAATTGTAAGGCGCTGGCAGTAGGACCGGCTGACGCTGTTTTGGTAGGACCGGCTTCAGCCGGGAAGAGGCCAGTGGCCGCACCTTAATTTTTGTGGTGTGTCCACCGGCGCCTTCCCGGCTGAAGCCAGTCCCACTAAAGGCACGCGGCGTGTCAGTAGGACTGGCTTTAGCTGGGAAGTGGCCAGTAACAGCACCCTCAATTTTTGCAGTGTGCCTACCGACGCCTTCCCGGCTAAAGCCAGTCCTACGAAAGGCATGCGTGTGTCAGTAGGACCGGCTTCAGCCGGAAAGTGGCCAGTGGCCGTCCCTCAGTTTTTGCAGTGTGCCTACCTACGCTTTCCCGGCTAAAGCCAGTCCTACGAAAGGCACGCGGTGTGTCAGTAGGACCGGCTTTAGCCGGGAAGAGGCCAGTAACAGCACCCTCAATTTTTGCAGTGTGCCTACCTACGCTTTCCCGGCTAAAGCCAGTCCTACGAAAGGCATGCGTGTGTCAGTAGGACCGGCTTCAGCCGGGAAGTGGCCAGTGGCCGCCCCTCAATTTTTGTGGTGTGCCTACCTACGCCTTCCCGGCTGAAGCCGGTCCCACTAAAGGCAAGCGGTCCTACGAAAGGCATGCGTTGTGTCAGTAGGACCAGCTTCAGCCGGGAAGAGGCACCCTATCGGCCAATCGGCAAGCTCGTCGTCGATTTGATCTCAGACAGCGCCACTGTCGAGTTCACTTCCTGAATGCCCGGTACCAGCGAGAGCTTTTCGAAGAAGAATCGCTCATACGCCTCGATATCCGGCGTGACGATGCGCAGCAAAAAGTCCACCGACCCCATCAGCACATAACACTCCAGCACTTCGGGAAAGCCACGGATCGCTTCGGTGAATTCAGTGAAATTGGACCGACCGTGGGCGTTGAGCTTTACCTCTGCAAAAATCTGCGTATTCAGGCCAATCTTCTTGCGATCCAGCAGCGTCACCTGCCGCCGGATCACGCCCTCCTCCTTGAGCCGCTGGATCCGCCGCCAACAAGGAGACTGCGACAGGCCGACCTGCTCGGCAATCTGCGCGCTGGACAGCGACGCATCCTCCTGCAGCAGCGCCAGAATCTTCCGGTCGTAGGCATCCAGCTCGATTTGCATAGTCAATTCCTGAAAGCAGTCCAGTGCACATAAACAAGTCCCATATAGCCTAATACAGCGCATCTTCGATCAGAAATTTCTTTTCCCGCGTGTAAAACTTTCTGCCAATCAACGTCATTGCAACGACGAGGTCGTCAGGAGATTCCCATGCCGCATTTCGAACCCGCCAGCCCCGCCCCCTTTCGCCACGATGCCTGGTCTGTCGGCAACGCTCACTGCCTGTCGCGCTATCAAATCCTTGCCGAGGCAGAAGCTGACGTACTCTGCCGGCTGCTCAACCTGTTCGCGATGCAGTACCTGATCCCCCAACAGGTCAGCGTGCTGCAGCAGGACGGCATGCTGATGGTGAATGTCGAGGTGGGCGGCATGACGTGGCACCGCGCTCAGGTGATTGGCGAAAAAATGCGCAACCTGATCAGTGTTTGCTCGGTCGAACTTGAACCCATGGGTGATTTGCACGTCGTAACCGAGGTTGTCTCACTTGCCGCCAGTTGAGCGCACCGAAAATATTGGCAACGCTTCGCTACCGGCAGGGCGTCACAACTGGCACGCTTGGGACTACTCTTGCTCATCACCGAAGTAAGCCGTCTCGTCCGAAGGAGCCCGCATGTCCGTCCTCGCCTCATCATCTCAGGACCGCTGGCTGGATCTGAACGAAGTATTGCGTGACCTCGTCGCGCAGGGATACCTCGACCAGGACAACGCCGAATATGCGCTCACGCTGCGCCGAGCCGCGCAGAATCTCCACGCCCACCCACTCGAACTCATCGCCACCCAGCAGTTCGATAACCACAAGCGGCCCGGCAAAAAACTCGACCTCGAGACCCTCACTGCCTGGCTGGCTGAGCAAGCCGGCCAGCCGTATCTGCGCATCGATCCGCTGAAGATCAACGTCGCCGCCGTCACGCCGTTGATGTCCTACGCCTTCGCCCAGCGCCACAAGATTCTCGCGGTGGATGTCGATCGCGACGCGGTGACCATCGCCAGCGCCCAACCGTACGTGAGTGCGTGGGAAGCCGATCTGACCCACGTACTGAAGATGCCGATCAAGCGCGTCGTCGCCAATCCCGTCGACGTGCAGAAACTGGCCGTGGAGTTTTACCGGCTGGCGAAATCGGTCAGCGGCGCGAGTGCCAGCGATCAGAAAATCAGCAACATGGGTAACTTCGAACAGTTGCTCAAGCTCGGCGCCAGCGATCAGGAGCCGGACGCCAACGACGCGCACATCGTCAATATCGTCGACTGGTTGTTCCAGTACGCCTACCAGCAGCGGGCGAGCGATATTCACATCGAGCCCCGCCGCGACGCCGGTACTGTCCGCTTCCGCATCGACGGCGTGCTGCACAACGTGTATCAATTCCCGCCGCAGGTGGCGATGGCCGTCACCAGCCGCCTGAAAAGCCTGGGCCGCATGAACGTGGCCGAGAAGCGCAAGCCGCAGGACGGCCGGGTGAAGACCAAAACGCCTGACGGTGGCGAGGTGGAGCTGCGGCTGTCGACGCTGCCCACGGCTTTCGGCGAAAAGATGGTCATGCGGATTTTTGACCCGGAAGTGCTGCTCAAGGACTTCGACCAGCTCGGATTCTCCGGCGATGACCTGCGTCGCTGGGAGGGCATGACCCGACAGCCCAACGGCATCATTCTGGTGACCGGCCCGACCGGTTCCGGCAAGACCACCACGCTGTACACAACGCTTAAGATGCTGGCGACGTCGGAGGTGAACCTCTGCACCATCGAGGACCCGATCGAGATGGTGGAGCCGGCGTTCAATCAGATGCAGGTGCAGCACAACATCGACCTGACCTTTGCCAGTGGTGTCCGCGCGCTGATGCGGCAAGACCCGGACATCATCATGATCGGCGAGATTCGCGACCTGGAGACCGCAGAAATGGCGATCCAGGCGGCGCTGACCGGTCACTTGGTGCTGTCGACGCTGCACACCAACGACGCGCCCAGCGCCATCAGCCGTCTGCTGGAGCTGGGCGTGCCGCATTATCTGCTCAAGGCGACGATCCTCGGCGTGATGGCGCAACGTCTGGTGCGGACGCTGTGCCCGCACTGCAAGGCGCCGATCGAAATGGATGAGGTCGACTGGCAAACCCTGACGCGGCCTTGGCAGGCGCCCGTGCCAAGCGGCGCGCACCGGGCAGTGGGTTGCGCGGAGTGCCGCGACACGGGTTATCGCGGGCGTGCGGGGGTGTACGAGATCATGCTGATGTCCGACGCCGTGAAGTCGCTGATCACGGCGGACCTGGACCTGACGGCGTTGCGTCGCCAGGGCTTCAAGGACGGCATGCGCAGCCTGCGGTTGTCCGGCGCGCAAAAGGTCGCGGCAGGGCTGACGACGGTCGAAGAGGTGCTGCGTGTGACACCGCAGAGCGAGCAGCGTTAGTTACTGGTCCGGCACCCCGAAATCCAGCACGACTTTCATCGCTTGCTGCTTGTCCCCGGCCAGCTCGAACGCCTGGACCGCGTCGTGAAACGCGAGGGTGTGGGAGATCACTGGCGTGACGTCGATGACTTTGCGATTGAGCAAGTCCACCGCCTGGGCGAATTCGGGGTGGAAGCGAAAGGTGCCGCGCAGGTCGATTTCCTTGCCCACCACCAGATTCAGCGGAATCGCCACATCGCCACCGAGCCCGACCGTCACCACAATCCCGCGCGGGCGCATGCAGGTCAGGCCATCGCGCAAGGCGTGGGCGCTGCCGGAGGCCTCGAACATCACGTCGAAATAACCCTTGTCGGCGGTATAGCGCGCCAGTGCTTCGGGCTCGTCGCGCAGGTTGTGGGTTTCGCTGGCGCCCATGCGCCGCGCGCACGCCAGCGCGCTGTCGCTCAGGTCTGCGGCAATGATCTGCAACGCACCCGCCGCGCGCAGGCTGCCGATCAGCAAGTTGCCGATCGGGCCGCAGCCGGTCACCAGCACGCGCTTGCCGAACACGCCGCCGGCGCGCTGGATCGCGTGAAGCCCGACCGACAAAGGCTCGGCCAGTGCGCCTTCAGCCAGCGTAGTGGTCGGCGCCAGCACATGAGCCTGGCTTGACTCGATCACCAAGTGCTCGCGAAACGCGCCCTGAATGTGCGGAAACGGCATCGCGCTGCCGTAAAAACGCATGTTCAGGCAATGGTTGGGCAGGCCTTCGTGACAGTATTTGCAGTCTCCGCACGGCCGTGACGGTGACACGGAGATCCGTTGCCCGACGCTGAAAGCACTCTGCGCGTCGCCGACCTCCTCGATAACCGCCGAGATTTCATGGCCGAGGACCATCGGCTCTTTCAGCCGAACCGCGCCGAAACCGCCGTGCTGGTAGTAGTGAAGGTCCGAGCCGCAGATACCGCCGCGAGCAACGCGAACCCGCAACTGGCCGGC
The DNA here is from genome assembly GCF_041060465.1 of Pseudomonas sp. W2Oct36. Classification (NCBI taxonomy): domain Bacteria; kingdom Pseudomonadati; phylum Pseudomonadota; class Gammaproteobacteria; order Pseudomonadales; family Pseudomonadaceae; genus Pseudomonas; species Pseudomonas sp. W2Oct36. The sequence goes on along the minus strand of NZ_JAUERW010000002.1, from coordinate 317,515 downwards.
AGAAAGCGGCAATGCTTCGTTGCCGGGCTCGACACGCAGGTCTTTCGCGGCATGGCAGACAATCGCTTGCATGGTCATTCTCCGGATTACAGCGATGCCGTGATGGCACCGTCGACGTAAAGGATGTGGCCGTTGACGAAGCTGGCCGCGTCAGAAGCCAGAAACACCGCCGCGCCTGCCAGTTCAGACACTTCGCCCCAACGGCGGCTCGGCGTCCGCTGCACCAGCCAGTCGCTGAATTCGGCGTTGGCCACCAGCGCAGCGTTCAGTTCGGTCTTGAAGTAGCCCGGCCCGATTCCGTTGACGTTGAGGCCGAACGGGCCCCAGTCGATCGCCATGCCCTTGGTCAGCATCTTCAGCGCGCCCTTGCTTGCCGTGTACGGCGCAATACCCGGGCGGCCCATCTCGCTCTGCACCGAACAGATGTTGATGATGCGCCCGCGCCCACGGGGGATCATGCAGCGCGCGACCGCTTGACCGACGAAGAACGCGCTGTCGAGGTTGGTGCGCATCAGCTCGTGCCAGTCCGCTTCGGCGAACTCCGCCAGCGGCCCGCGCCGCTGGATGCCCGCGTTGTTGACCAGGATTTCCAGCGGCCCGACGCGCGCCTCGATGTCCTGAACCGCAGCGGCGACCGCCGCGCTGTCCGTCACATCAAAACGCTGGGTGTGAACCGCATGCCCCTCGGCCGTCAACGCTTGGCCGGCCGAATGCAATGTCTCGGCGCTGCGGCCGTTGAGCACGACGGTGGCGCCCGCTTCGGCCAGGCCTCGCGCGATCGCCAGTCCGATGCCTGCGCTGGAGCCGGTGATCAGGGCCACCCTGCCGTCGAGACGAAAACTTTCCAGAACAGCCATGACGCTCTCCTATTGTTTTTGTGGCGTGAAGCTCGATTGGCTGCGCCAGCTGATCTTCCTGTCAGATACGGAAGGTTCGCTGCGCAGAGTGCAGTCACCTTACTCTGCCCGATCAACTTCCCACCGTCATCAACGGTGACTCCATGAACGTTGATGAACTCCAGGAACCGGGCATTTTTGCAGAGCGGGGTGCTATGACCCCCTGTGGGTGGGGAACTAGAACGGGAGATGGCGTATCAAATCGTTTCAGAACAAACCAACATCGGAGTACCCGTCATGCGTCTTAAACTTGCTGTAGCCACGTTAGCCTTGCTTTCCCTGCCGGTCGGTTCAGCAATGGCCGACGGTTTTCTGCGGGATGTGCTTTCGTCTGGTGCCACAACCGGCTCCACCTACCTCACCTTTCGTCACCACAAGCTGATCGTCGCGGCGCAAGACGACGCTGGCAGCTTCGTGGCCAGCAACGGCGAAATCCGTGGCCCGTACCTTGAAGCGGCTATGGATCAAGTGCGCAAAGATAACCCTGCCCTGAAGGCATCGGACATGGACCTGGCAAACGCCATCCTGGCGAAGAATCTGGTTGCCGAGCAATAAGTCAGACACATCGGGATGAATTGGCGTTCTGACGCCGATCTCGCTCGCAAAAAAAGCCGCTCATGTGAGCGGCTTTTTTGTGCCTGACCGATGGGCTTATTCGGCGATCAGCGCCTTGTAGCCGGCTGCGTCGAGCAGCTTGTCCAAGTCGGCGGCATTGGCTGGCTTGACCTTGAAGATCCACGAATCGTAAGGCGAGTTGTTCAGTGCCTCTGGCTCACCCGACAGCGCCTCGTTGACTTCAACGACTTCGCCCGCCACTGGCGAGTAGATGTCAGATGCAGCCTTTACCGACTCAACGACACCGGCCTGATCACCTGGTGCCGAAAAAACTTTACCCACTTCAGGCAGCTCGACGAACACGACGTCACCCAGCGCTTCCTGCGCATGATCGGAAATACCGACAACGATCAGATCACCCTCTTGCTTGGCCCACTCGTGGCTCTCGGCAAAACGCAGTTCGGCGGGAATAGTGCTCATGTTCTTATCCTCTCTACTTCATCAGGTCAGCGGAAAAACCCGCCAGGGATGGCTTTCAAATCAGGTTATATCAGGGCCTTGCCGTGACGCACGAATGCGGGTCGAACCACTCGGACCGGGTACCACTTGCCCCGGATTTCCACCTCGGCACGGTCAGCGGTGGCCATCGGCACTCGCGCCAGCGCGATCGACTTGCTTAGCGTAGGAGAGAAACTACCACTGGTGATCTCTCCTTCGCCAACTTCCGCTATCCGGACGACCTGATGAGCGCGCAAAACGCCCCGCTCTTCGAGGACCAGTCCTACAAGCCTTGATGAGATGCCTCGCTTTCGCTCCGCATCGAGTGCAGAGCGCCCGATGAACTCGCGCTCTTCAGGCATCCACGCCACCGTCCAGGCCATGTTGGAGACCAGCGGCGAGACCTGCTCGTCGATTTCCTGACCATACAGGTTCATGCCCGCTTCCAGACGCAGCGTATCGCGTGCGCCCAGTCCGATCGGGGAAATGCCGGCGCCGACCATGTCGTTGAAGAAACTGCAGGCTTCGGTGGCTGGCAGGATGATCTCCAGGCCGTCTTCACCGGTGTAACCCGTGCGGGCGATGAACCAGTCGCCTTCCTGCTGACCTTCGAAGGGTCTGAGGGTGTGGATAAGCGCGGTGCGTTCCTGATTGACCAGTTCGCCGATCTTCTGCCGGGCGTTCGGTCCCTGAATGGCGAGCATCGCAAGCTCCGAGCGGTGCTTGACGCGCACGTCGTAGCCGGCAAGGTTGGCGTTCATCCAGTCCAGGTCCTTGTCGCCGGTGGCTGCGTTGACCACCAGTCGATAACCCTCGTCGGTCAGGTAGACGATCATGTCGTCGACGATACCGCCGTGGGTGTCGAGCATTGCGCTGTAAAGCGCCTGCCCGGTCTGTTGCAATCTACCGACGTCGTTGGCCAGCAGATGCTGCAGCCAGGGCTTGGCCTGACTGCCGGATACGTCGAGCACATGCATGTGCGACACGTCAAAAATCCCGCAGTCCCGGCGCACCTGATGGTGCTCCTCAACTTGGGAGCCGTAGTGCAAGGGCATGTCCCAACCACCAAAATCGACGAGCTTCGCGCCAAGCGCGAGGTGCAGGTCAAAGAGGGGCGTACGCTGTCCCATGGGTTTCTCCTTCCGGGCGTGGCGAAGACGCGGTCAATGGCAATCCCGCAAATCCCCCGTGAATTGGGGTCTGAAACCTTTGCTAATCTGAGGAATTGTCTGACAGACCGAGTCGATTGCGGCGCATTGTAGCCGCAAGGTTGGGACCCCGCACCTAACCAATCGGCTTGGCCGAACGTCTGATCAAACCGATGACCGGGAGCAGCCCGACCAGCACCAGGGTCAGCGCAGGCAAAGCCGCACGCGCCCACTCACCTTCGCTGGTCATTTCGAAGACGCGCACGGCCAGCGTGTCCCAGCCAAACGGGCGCATGAGCAGCGTGGCGGGCATTTCCTTGAGGACGTCGACGAAGACCAGCAGCGCAGCGCTCAACGTGCCGGGTATGAGCAGCGGCAGATAAATCCTGAAAAACAATCGCGGCCCGCTGACCCCCAGACTGCGCGCGGCTTCGGGCAGTGACGGGCGAATCCGCGACAGGCTGTTCTCGAGCGGCCCGTACGCGACCGCGATAAAACGCACCAGATACGCAAGCACGAGCGCCCCCAGACTGCCCAGCAGCAACGGTCGGCCAGCGCCGCCCAGCCAGCTAGATAAGGGCACGACCAGTTCCCGGTCCAGATAACTGAACGCCAACATGATCGACACCGCCAGCACCGAGCCGGGCAGCGCATAGCCAATGTTGGCGACGCTGACGCCCGAGCGGATGGCGCGGGTGGGGGCGAGACGCCGGGCAAACACAAGGATCATCGCCACGCAGACCGTGACCAGCGCAGCGATGCCGCCCAGATAAAGCGTGTGCAGAATCAACCCGGCGTAGCGCTCGTCGAGGTCGAAACGCCCGCGCTGCCAGACCCAGACAATCAACTGCAACAGCGGCACCACAAACGCGCAGGCGAACACCAGTCCACACCACGTGCTGGCGGCGGCAGCTTTTAATCCATGCAGGTGATAGAGGGCCTTGACCCTCGGACGCTCGTTGCTCGGCCGGCTCGCGCCCCGTGCGCGATGCTCGCCGTACAGCAGGACCATGACCGCCAACAGCAACAGGCTCGCCAGCTGCGCGGCGCTCGACAGGCTGAAGAAGCCATACCAGGTTTTGTAGATCGCTGTAGTGAAGGTGTCGAAGTTGAACACCGACACCGCGCCGAAATCCGCCAGGGTTTCCATCAACGCCAACGCGACACCGGCACCGATCGCCGGCCGTGCCATGGGCAATGCCACGCGCCAGAACGCTTGCCACGGCGACTGCCCCAAAATGCGCGCGGCCTCCATCAGGCCTTTGCCCTGTGCCAGAAATGCCGTGCGCGCCAACAGATACACGTAGGGATAGAACACCAGCACCAGCACGATAATCACGCCGCCGGTGGAGCGCACTCGCGGCAGACGCAGGCCGGAACCGAACCACTCGCGCAGCAGCGTCTGCACCGGGCCTGCGAAATCCAGCAAACCCACAAAGACAAACGCCAGCACATATGCCGGGATGGCAAACGGCAGCATCAGTGCCCAGTCCAGCCAGCGGCGCCCTGGAAACTCACAAAGCGCCGTCAGCCACGCCAGACTCACGCCCAGCAGCGTGACGCCCAGCCCCACGCCAATCACCAACGTCAGGGTGTTGCGCAGCAACCGCGGCATCTGGGTTTCCCAGAGGTGGGACCAGATCTGCTGATCGATGGTTTGCCAGGAAAACAGCAGAACGCTTAACGGCAGCAGCACCAGCGCGGCAATGCTGAAAACCAGGGGGTACCAGCGACGCTGGGGAGAGTGGGCCAAGGGGGTTACTCATGGAGAGTTGCGGGTTGCCGAAGCCCTCGGTGGGAGTGACCGGGGTGGCGCTCCCACAGGGTCTTTGTCAGGATGCAAAGCCGGCGTTAACCCGGCCTTCTTTCGCGAAAGATCAGTTCCAGCCAGCGCGGTCCATCATGCGAATCGCCTCGGCCTGCCGCCGACCGGCCACTTCAACCGGGATCGTGTCCGCTTTGAATGCGCCCCAGCTCGCCACTTCTTCAGAGGGCGCCACTTTCGGGTTGGCCGGAAATTCCTGATTGGTGCCGGCGAATATGGTCTGGGCTTCAGGGCCCGTCATCCATTCCACCAACGCTTTGGCGGCGTCTGGGTGGGGCGCGTGCTTGGTGAGGCCAATGCCGGAAAGATTAACGTGCACGCCGCGATCCGACTGATTGGGCCAGAACAGGCGCACGGCGAGATCCGGATTGTCCTTGTGCAAACGGCCGTAGTAGTAGGTGTTGACGATGCCGACGTCGCATTGGCCGGCATTGATGGCTTCCAGCACCGCGATGTCATCGGAGAATACGTCGGTCGAGAGGTTGTTCACCCAGCCCTTGAGAATCTTCTCCGACGCCTCGGCCCCGTGAGTTTCGATCAGCGTGGCGGTCAGCGACTGGTTGTAAACCTTTTTGGCGGTACGCAGGCAAAGACGCCCTTTCCACTGTTTGTCGGCCAGGGCTTCGTAGGTGGTGAGTTCTTCAGGTTTGACGCGATCGGTGGAGTAGGCAATGGTCCGCGCGCGCAGGCTCAGGCCGGTCCAGCTGTGGGTGGAAGAGCGGTACTGGGACGGAATGTTGGCGTCGATGACCGGCGAAGTGAACGGCTGCAGGATGCCCATTTGCTCAGCTTGCCAGAGGTTGCCCGCGTCGACGGTGAGCAGCAGGTCAGCCGTTGCGTTCTGGCCCTCGGCCTTGATGCGCTGCATCAGCGGCGCTTCCTTGTCGGTGATGAACTTGACCTTCACGCCGGTCTTGGCGGTATAGGCATCGAACACCGGTTTGATCAGCTCATCGATTCTGGAGGAATACACCACCACTTCATCTGCGGCCTGGGCGGTGCTGCCGAGCACGGTTAACGCCAGGGCAGCCAAAAGACGCTTGCTCGCCTGCATGCAGGTTCTCCTGATTCGAGAGAGGGGAAAAACGAGGCGAAATGGTAGTGAATCGCATCTGCCATCTCAACCGAAGTCAGGATTGAGGCGTTACCGGATGTTGCGAGATGCTGGCGGTGCTACACCCGGCACCACTGAACGCACGCGCAGTTACAGTGGGACCGGCTTCAGCCGGGAGGAGGCCAGCTTGAACGCCATCAGATTCGCGGCGTAACGAATGGCGCTTTTCCGGCTAAAGCCGGTCCCACGGTGAAGCGCGCGGACAGAAAGTGCCGTGTTGTCAGAGCCGTGCCAGCGTCGGGAGGTCCCCGGTCAGGCCCAAGGCCTGGCGCACGAACAACGCTTTGGCCTCTGCCGAACGATCGACCATCTTCAGCCCGGCGTTGCGTAACAGACGAACCGGCAGCGCGTCAGCCTGGAACAGTCGCTCGAAGCCTTCCATCGCCGCCATCAAGGTCAGATTATGCGGCATGCGCCGACGCTCGTAACGGCTCAACACGCGCTCATCGGCCAGACGTTCGCCGCGCTCCACCGCACCGCGCAGCACTTCGGCCAGCACCGCTGCGTCGAGAAAGCCCAGGTTGACGCCCTGCCCCGCCAACGGATGGATGGTGTGCGCGGCATCGCCGATCAGCGCAAGGCCAGGCGCTATGTAGCGCTTGGCGTGGCGTTGACGCAGCGGCACGCAAAGCCGTGGATCAGCAGAAATCACCGGCCCGAGACGGCCTTCGAACGCATTCTCCAGCTCACGGCAGAAGCGTTCGTCGTCGAGCTTCATCAAACGCTCGGATTGCTCCGGCGTCACCGACCAGACGATGGAGCACCAATGCTCACCCTCTCGGTCGAGCGGCAAAAAGGCCAGCGGGCCACTGTCAGTGAAGCGCTGCCAGGCGGTTTTACGGTGGGAGTCCGCCATTTGCACGCTCGTCACGATGGCGTGGTGCAGGTAGTCCCACTCCCGCGTCGCGGTGCCGGTCATGCGTCGTACGGTCGAGTTGGCGCCATCGGCGGCCACCACCAGCGGCGCACGCAATGTGCGGCCGTCGGAGAGCGTCAGGAGCCAGTCATCGCCGGAGTGACGCATCTGCTCCAGACGCACGTCTGCCAACATGCCGATGTCGCTGGCATGCAGACGTTCGACCAACGCATCCTGCACCACGCGGTTTTCGACGATGTGCCCAAGCACCTGAGCGTGAACGCTGGAAGCAGAAAAATGCACCTTGCCCGTGCCGCTGCCATCCCACACGTGCATGTCGCTGTAGGGGCTGACGCGACGCGCAACGATGCCATCCCAGACGCCAAGCCGCTCAAGAATGCGCTGACTGGCGATGGACAGCGCACTGACCCGGGCTTCGAAGGGGGCATCAGCCACGAACGGTTTGACCGTCAGGGGACCGCCATCCACCACAAGGATGTTCAGCCCACTGTCTCGCAGCGCCAGCGCGAGCGCACTCCCCACCATTCCGGCCCCGACAATCAGCAGATCTGCGCGCGTTTCCATGCTTTAAATCGTTCTCGACTGTGGCGAAGGCCACGAATGAATGGAGTGTTCAGACATCGCTTCGCGTTCCCAGGCCCATGGCCTGACGGGCGAACCAGCTCTTGGCCGAAGGCAACAGATCCAGGCCCAGGAGGCCCAGATTGCGGCCTGCAGTCACGACGGACTGCTGACTGCTGAACAACCGGGTGACCTGATCGGAAAAGCCGACGGTCAGTTTTTGATCAACCCGCTGGCGCTCGCGATACACCTGCAACGTCGACAGCTCGCCCAGCGGTGCATCACTGGCCAGCAGCGCCTCGGCCAGGGAGGCGGCATCACGCAGCGACAGGTTGAAGCCCTGCCCCGCAATCGGATGAAGACTGTGGGCGGCATTGCCGAGCACCACCAGATGGGAGCGGATCTGCTCTTCGGCCTCGATCAGCGCCAGCGGATAGCTGTGGCGCGCCCCCACTTGCTTCAGTGCGCCCAGCCGGAAGCCGAAGACGCCCTGCAGCTCTTCCAGGAAGCTTCGGTCGTCCAGCGCCATCAGCCGTTGAACGTCATCGCCGGTGCGCGTCCAGACCAGCGCGCAACGATTATCCGGAAGCGGCAGCAACGCCATGGGGCCATTTTCGGTAAACCGCTCGAAGGCCTCACCACCGTGTGGGTCTCCCGGCGTGATGTTGGCGATCAGCGCGCTTTGATCGTATGGCGTGTGTCGCACGGCAATGCCCAACTGCTCGCGCAGGCTGGAACGGCCGCCATCGGCCAGCACCGCCAGGTCGCAGGTGAGCTGAGTTTCGTCATTGAGTGTGAGTTGGTAGCCATCGGGCAGCGCCTGCATGTGCGTGACTTCGGACGGGACCCGCCAACTGATCACGTCCTTGTCCAGCGCCTGCCACAGGCATTGGCCCAGCCAGGCGTTTTCAACCACGTAGCCCAGGGCCGGAACACCTTCTTCCATCGAAGACAGGTGCGCGGCGCCAAACCGGCCTTTGTCGGAAACGTGAATTTTGAGGATCGGCTCGGCGCGGCGGCTGATCTGCTGCCACAGGCCCAAGCGCTCGTAGATCTGCCGCGCGCCGAAAGACAGCGCTGAAGAGCGCGCGTCGTAGCTGGGTTGGTAAGTGTCGCCGGGCGCAAACGGCTCGATCAGGACGATTTTCCAGCCTCGCGCCTTCGCCCCGGCTTGCAGGGCCAGGGCCAGGCTTGCGCCGACCAGTCCGCCACCCACGATGGCCAGATTAAAGCGGCTCATGCGGCTTGGGTTCGTGCTGCGGCCATCAGGGCCTCGATCTCGGCAACGGTTTTTGGCACATCGCCCGTCAGGATTTCACAGCCTTTTTTGGTTACCACGACGTCATCCTCGATTCGCACGCCAATCCCGCGCCACTTTTTGGCGACGGTCTGATTGTCCGGGGACACATAAATGCCGGGCTCGACCGTCAGCGCCATCCCGGCCTCCAGAACACGCCACTCTCCGCCGACCTTGTATTCGCCGACGTCGTGCACGTCCATGCCCAACCAGTGTCCGGCGCGGTGCATGTAAAAAGCTTTGTACGCTTCGGCAGCAATCAGTTCATCCACCGCGCCTCGCAGCAGCCCCAGCTCAACCAGCCCTTCGGTGATGACTCGAACCGTAGCCTCGTGGGCCTGATTCCAGTGATTTCCGGGTTTGATTGCTGCAAACGCCGCTTCCTGGGATTTGAGCACCACCTCGTAAATCGCCTTCTGTTCGGCGGAGAATTTGCCGCTTACCGGGAAGGTACGGGTAATGTCACTGGCGTAACAGTCGATCTCGCAACCGGCATCGATCAGTACCAGGTCACCGTCTTTGAGCGGCGCGTCGTTCTCCTGGTAATGCAGGATGCAGGCGTTGCGCCCCGAGGCGACGATGGAGCCATAGGCCGGCATCTTCGCGCCGCCCTTGCGGAATTCGTAATCAAGCTCCGCTTCCAGGCTGAACTCGTACAGCCCGGCGCGACTGGCCTGCATGGCTCGCACATGGGCACGGGCCGAGATCTGCGCGGCCTCACGCATCACCTTCACTTCGGCCGCCGATTTATACAGGCGCATGTCGTGAAGCAAGTGATCCAGCGCAACGAATTCTTTGGGCGGCTGCGCACCCAGGTGCGCCTTGGAACGGATGACGTTGATCCACTCCATCACATGGCGGTCGAATTCAGGATTGCTGCCCATGGACGAATACACCCGATCGCGACCCTCGATGAGGCCGGGCAGGATGTCGTCGATGTCGGTGATCGGGAAGGCATCATCGGCGCCGTACTCGCGCATCGCGCCGTCCTGGCCCGCGCGCAGGCCGTCCCACAACTCGCGCTCGGGATTGCGTTCGCGACAGAACAGGACGTACTCACCGTACTCGCGGCCAGGGATCAGCACGATCACCGCTTCCGGTTCGGGGAAGCCACTCAGGTACTGAAAGTCGCTGTCCTGGCGGTACACATGCTCGACGTCCCGATTTCGAATCGCCACAGCCGCCGCTGGCAGGATGGCGATGCTGTTGGGCTCCATCTGCTCCATCAACGCCTTGCGGCGGCGGGCATATTCGGCTTTCGGGATATGAATCATGGGCAAGTGCGGTTCTCCGGGAGATGCGCTTCGGCCACCGCCGCGCAAGGGCGGCATGGACGAAGCAGCGATGACGCGCTGTCAGTGCAAAGAAGGCTTGGCTTCGTCGTCAGCATCGGTTTTCTGGTTGAACTCGGTGAACAGCAGCAACGGCGCAACGCGCAGGTACTCCATGACTTCCATGTAGTCGCTCTCGCCATCTTCGGACTCGTCCAGCGCGTCATGAACCTGAGCAATGGCAGCTAGGTCTTGCAGCACGTCCCTGGCATCATCGCTCAGTGACTGGCCACCCACCCGGGCAAAGCCACTGAGGAAACCCTGGCACCACTGGGCCATGGCGGCGGTGCGTGCAGCCAGAGGCTCATCATCACCGGGCAACAGCAACACGACGGTCATGTCGTCACCGGTCAGTTCGCTTTTGACCATTGCCTGCAGGCCGATCAGGGCCTGACGCACTTTGTCGTCTGGCTCTGTTTCCAGCAGCAGATGAGCGTCGGACAGCCACTCTTCTGCATCGAAGCCTGCGCCGGCGCAACTGCGGCCCAGCAAGAGGCCGTGCAATTCGGCAGGAGATACATGATGACCACTGCTGGCAAGCAGGGCGGCGAAGCCGTTGTACGGGGAATTCTGAATAGGCATGGGCAACTAGGCGCCAAGCGGCGCAATGTCTAGAATGAAGGCCTTGTATCGTAGCACCGGCAGACGCGCCCAAGCTATCAGGCGATGTCCGGGGCGAATCCAGACGCCAGCGCCTGCACCACTCATCTGAAAGTAATCAGTGGAAAACAATGGAAGACAACGACCTGCAAGCGCTGATGGCTCGACTGGAGTTATTGATCAATCGTGTCGAGCAACTAAAAAGTCAAAACGGACTCCTATTAGCTCAGGAAAAATCCTGGCGCGAGGAACGCGCTCAACTCATTGAAAAAAACGAAATCGCCCGGCAAAAGGTCGAGTCCATGATTTCGCGCCTCAAGGCCCTGGAGCAAGACTCATGAGTAATGGCAACAGCATCACCGTGCAAATCCTCGACAAAGAATATTCGATCATCTGCCCGCAAGAGGAGCGCACCAATCTGGTCAGCGCCGCGCGTTATCTGGACGGCAAAATGCGCGAGATCCGCAGCAGCGGCAAAGTCATCGGCGCCGACCGTATTGCGGTGATGGCTGCACTGAATATTACCCATGACCTTCTGCACAAACAGGAACTGCCACCCGCAAAGGCCCAGGCCAATGGTGCCAACAGTGAGCAGGTTCGCGATTTGCTGGACCGTGTAGACCTGGTCCTTGCCACGGATTCGGATAAAGCACAAGGCTGATTGTTCGGACATGATTGGGTATACTTGCGACCGCTCCCTGGAGTGCTTGCCAGTCGGTCATGTCCCTGAGCCGATACGCACAACCACGGGGGTTGCACGTTGGGGTTGGTGTGCATGTCCGCTCGACGGAAAGCCTTAAAACCTCCTGCAATCTCCACCTTGAACTTTCGGGTTCAAGGGCTACACCGACAGCGGTTCGTCGGGGAGTCTCGAACCTTCTACCCATCGCCAGGCGCCCCGTCTGGCGGTGGGCATCGTGAATCTGCCTGATTCCACGACATCACTATCCAACGCCTCACGGACCCGCCAGCATGACCTCATCCGGCGCCGCTCCCCTTCCAGATCCTTCAAGCCTCTCTCGACCACAGTTGCGTCGGCTTCTTCGCCATAATCGTCGCGCGCTCAGCCCGGCAGAACAGCGACAGGCGGCGCAGGGCCTGTACCGTCAACTGGCGCAAAACCCGCTGTTTCGCCGCGCCCGTCATGTTTCGCTCTACCTTCCGATGGACGGTGAAATCGACCCGCGCCTGCTCCTCCGTGCCGCTCAAAAACGCGGCAAGACCACGTACCTGCCGGTGCTCAGTGCCTGGCCTCGAACCAAAATGGTGTTTCAGCGCGTGCGCCCCGGGGAGACGTTCAAGCCGAACCGGTTCCGCATCCCGGAGCCACGTACCAATGCCAGGCGACAGCGCAAGATCTGGACGCTCGACCTGGTGCTGATGCCGCTGGTGGGGTTCGATCCGGACGGGGGACGTCTTGGGATGGGTGGTGGCTTTTACGACCGCAGCCTGGCTTATCTCGCGCGTCGTAAAACCTGGCGCAAGCCGGTGCTGCTGGGACTGGCCCACGAGTGTCAGAAAGTCGGGAAGCTGGCGGTCGCCAGTTGGGATGTTCCGTTGGCAGGAACGGTGACGGGTACGCGTTGGTATATGGCGGGGTAAATCATCAGCAATGCGCGCTTGGGTGAAAAAAAGCGCGCTGCGAAAAAGCGGTTTAGCGGCGGAGCTGTGGCTGCTGTTGCTGAGTGATTTCAACCGGCGCGTCTGCCTTGGCAGCCCACAGACTTTGCGCATAACCGGTGGTAACGATTCCCAAGCCGAACAAAATTGCCAAAATCCACAGTACATCCGGCTTGCGTCGCATTCATCGTCCCCTTTGTAACGAATCAGAATCTGAAATCGATAACGTTTAAACAAGGCCGCCAGATAGTGCAGCCCTTAAAATGCCGGCATTCTGCGGCAACGTGACGCAACACGCAAATACTGGCGCCAGCCGACTGTCGGTTTGTCATCAAATCGTAGGACAACTTTCCCAAGACCTGTTCAGGAGCCTTATAAATGGCCTATTGGCTGATGAAATCCGAGCCCGACGAGCTCTCGATCAGCGGGCTGAAAAAGCTCGGGCAGACGCGCTGGGACGGTGTACGCAACTACCAGGCCCGCAACTTTATGCGCGCGATGGCCGTGGGCGATCAGTTCTTTTTCTACCATTCCAGCTGCCCCGAGCCCGGGATCGCCGGCATCGGAGAAATCGTCAAGGCCGCGTATCCCGATCCCACTGCGCTGGACGAAAAAAGCCACTACTTCGACGCCAAGGCCACCGAGCAGAAAAACCCCTGGAGCGCCCTTGATGTGGCATTCGTCGAGGCGTTTCCGAACGTGCTGGGCCTGAGTTTTCTGAAGCAACAAGCCGCACTGGAGCAGATGCCACTGGTGCAGAAAGGCAGCCGCTTGTCCGTCATGCCGGTGACGGACGAACAATGGGCCGCCGTGCTAGGCCTGCGCTGAGTTCAGAACGCGGCGTTATTGGGCAATGAAGTTGTTGAACAGCAGGTCATCAACCACGGGCTTGCCGGTTTCCTGGGTCAGCACTTGCTGGGTCTGCTTCAGGGCTTCCTGACGCAGTTTCTCCTTGGCATCGACGTTGCCCATGCTGTCGACCGTTTGCTGAGTGAACAGCGCCACCAGCTGATTGCGAATCAGCGGCTCGTTCTGCTTCACCAGCTTCTGCGCTTCGGCGCCGGTCACGCGCAAGGCGACGTCGGCCTTATAGACGTGCAGTTTCGGGCCGCCATCCAGTGAGTAGTTGCCTACGAAGGGTGGCGTCAACGCCACGTAGGAAACCTTGTTCGGATCTTCCTTCTCCCCGCCCTCTTCGGCCAGCGCCACAACCGGCATCGACAATGCCATCAACATCAGAATCCACGCTTTCACAGTCCGCTCCTCAATCCGTTTTGCCGCATAGCTTACTTCAGCTTATGCACGCCTATCAGGCCGGGCCATGCTCATTGACCCCACAACCTCGCTACCTGTACTTATCGGCCATCCCCGAAAAAGGAATAGCCCTCGATGAAAGCCGTGCTTTGTAAAGCCTTCGGTCCCGCTGCAGGTCTGGTGCTGGAGGAAATCCCCAGCCCGGAGCCGAAGAAAAACGAGATTCTTCTGGACGTGCACGCTGCCGGGGTCAACTTCCCGGACACGCTGATCATCGAGGGCAAATACCAGTTCAAGCCGCCTTTTCCGTTTTCACCTGGAGGTGAGGCGTCGGGTATCGTGACCGCTGTCGGTGAAAAGGTCGGCCATGTGCGTGTCGGTGACCGGGTAATGGCGCTGACAGGCTGGGGCAGCTTCGCTGAACAGATCGCCGTGGCCGGTTACAACGTCCTGCCCATTCCCGAAACGATGGACTTCACCACCGCCGCGGCATTCAGCATGACTTACGGCACCTCCATGCACGCCCTTAAACAGCGCGCAAATCTGCAGGCAGGCGAAACACTGCTCGTCCTCGGCGCTTCCGGGGGTGTCGGCCTGGCGGCCGTCGAGATCGGCAAAGCCATGGGCGCTCGAGTGATTGCCGCCGCCAGCAGCGCAGAAAAGCTGGAGGTCGCCAAAAACGCAGGCGCCGACGAGGTAATCAACTACAGCGAAAGCAATCTCAAGGATGAAATCAAACGCCTCACCAACGGTAACGGCGTCGATGTGATCTATGACCCGGTGGGCGGCGACCTTTTTGATCAGGCCGTTAGGGGCATCGCCTGGAACGGGCGACTGCTGGTCGTCGGTTTCGCCAGTGGCCGCATTCCTGAGCTGCCGGTCAATCTCGCGCTGTTGAAAGGGGCCTCGGCTGTGGGTGTGTTCTGGGGCTCATTTGCCCAACGCCAGCCCCAGGACAACGCGGCGAATTTCCAGCAACTGTTCACCTGGTTCAGCGAGGGCAAGCTGAAGCCGCTGGTGTCGAAGGTTTACCCGCTGGAGCAGGCAGGGGAAGCCATTGAATCGTTGGCGCAGAGGAAAGCGGTTGGCAAAGTGGTGGTTAGCGTCAGGTAGCGTGCATCGGGATCGCCTCCAATCTGAAAGGGCTGACCACGCGCTCACAGCATCATCCTCACTTGATCAGGTAACACGTCCTTGTAACGCAGTTCCGGATTCGCCCGGCATCGCTGAATGATCTCCGGAGCTGCATCTGCCAGCGCATCCCCCAGCGCGAACCGTCGCTCGTCGGACAGCCTGCGGTAAGTGGCGACCCTTGCCAGCACTTTGAAGGTGTGCCGGAACACGCTCATGTCGATCTCTTCAAGACCGAATGAGTTTTGCTGGAAGTCGTCCAGTCGCTTGTTGAATCGGGCGCAGGTCATGTGTCGCAGGCTGCGATGAAGCCAGGGCACGGGGGCATTTCCTTCACGCGAGTGGACGAAGTAATGCTCCTGGCGCAGCGAGATAACTGCCGGACGCTGATCACTGACCACCCAGGGTTTTACGCGCCATATCGGCGCAACGTTTACCACGGAGAGGGAAAACAGAGGGTGCGAGCTGTCCAGCACCTCAGGCGCGGAAACCTTTCCATCGTGGTGCGCCTTCAGGTTGTAGACGACCCACCCGGATACTCCCGATTTTGAAAGCGAATACGGCCAGGCGGGCGCCCTGCGGTAATCAAACTCAACACTGCGCTCGTCTGCATGAACCTTGATACACACCGCAAGCATCACCCATAAAACCCACCTGCTCATCACTGCCGTCACCTGCGCGCTTCTTCCCGTGTGCCCCCTGCTTGAGTGCAAAAGGCCGGCGCGCAGTTTGTGTGTTGGGCTGCGGCGGCAATAGCTCATGACTTCCCAGAGCTGCGTAGGATCGATCCCAAAATCAACACCTCGCTAAACAACCCGCGACGGCGCCCGATGTGTTCCGTATATTTCACGCCCGATACATACCGAACGGGCCCTCATTCGGTATCGACTCCAATACGAATTGCGGACCCAGTATTGATGACCGTCACTCTGATTTTGATATCGCTGTACGCGCTGTCGATCGCGATATTTTGCCTCGCTACACAGCGACTGCCGATCCTTTCCCAAGACGCGCTCCACCGCGTTTCGTCGCTGGACGGGCTGCGCGGCGTGCTCGCCACTGCGGTCATCGTTCACCACTTCATCGTCAGTTATTACTGGCACGTCAACGGAGCTTGGGAAACCACGGACAGTCGCGTGCTGAACAACATGGGCACGGTGCCGGTGTCGCTGTTTTTCATGATCACGGGTTACCTGTTTACCGCGAAGATCTACCGCGGCGAGCCGAAATGGCGTCAGATCCTGTCGTCACGGGTACGGCGAATCCTCCCGATGTACCTCTTCAGCGTCGCCGTGATCGCGGCCATCGCCCTGTATCAATCCGCAGGCATCAGCGCCCCGGTGATGGACACCCTCAAAGCACTTGGCCGATGGGTGATTTTCATCGGCAGCCCCATCAACGGTTTCCCGGACACTGTCCGCATCAACGCCTCGGTGCAGTGGACGCTGCTCTATGAAGCGGTCTTCTACCTGTCGCTGCCGGTGCTGTATTGCCTCCTTCGGCGCACGCTCCCCGGGATGGCCGTCGTCGTCTCGCTGATGGTGCTGGCGTGCCTGTGGGGCGAATACCACCATCACTTTCACAACCGATTCATCAAACTGTTCGCTGTCGGCATCGCGGTGGCGGTGTTTGAAGACCGGATGCGCCAGTGGCGCGTCGACTTCACGGGCGTGCGCTGCACGTTGGTTGCGGTCGTGATACTGCTGATCAGCATGAAGCTCAAATCGTATTCGACGCTGCAGATGTTGATCCTCGGCATTCCGTTTGCGCTGTTTGTGCTCGGCAACAGCTTGCACGGGTTGCTGGAGATTCGAGGATTGAAGATTTTGGGCGAGGCCAGCTTCAGCATTTACCTGCTGCACGGCATCGTCATCTACAGCGCGTTCAGCTTGCTGGACGCGTACGACTTCACCACGCCGGATCCGCTGAGTTATGCGCTGTATTTACCGCTGATCATCCTGCTGACCAGCAGCATCAGCGTCGCGACGTACTGGTGCATCGAGCATCCATTCCTGCGCAAGGCAACGCCAAGCGCCGACGCCGGCTTGCCGAGGGCTTAAGATTCGTTAACGGGTAACCGAGGCGGGCTGGCCGGCGACGAACTGAAAACCTCATTCGCCCAGCTCGCCATGCTGTAGCGCTGCACGACCTCTTCGGGCGGATCCACGTATTCACCGGCGATGAAGGCTTCAGGGATCACCGGGTTATCGCTGTCGATGATCAAAATGTTGCGCGGATCGTAGAAGTCGTAATCCGCCACCGATGCATTGTTTGTGATCATTTTCTTGCGATAGAGCAGTGCTTCGAAGAACCGGAAGCTCAAACCCGCGTGCCCCGGCCGGACGATGTCTATCAGTATTTCCGAACGCCTGACGTATTCGGCCGTTTCATCGATGTCCATGCGCTGCCGAAAGAAGGTCAGTAATGGACTGGCCCCCAACACTGGCTTGCTCTGCACCAGGAACTTGCAGGTGTTGGTGTAGCCCAGTTGTTCAAACGCCCGAGCCACCCTCCCGAGTACATCCACACGGTGCTTGCCGCCCATCACGACAAAAGCCTTGAAGTCGGACGTCGTTCTGAAATCGGCGTGTTCTTCGTAGATGTAGTTGTAGAGCTTGCGCAGTTGATACTCGCGGGCATCAGCGCCATCGAAGGTGTAGACCTTGTCAAAGGTCGCCAGTTGATCAATCGGCATCGACAATCGTGCAATCCCGTCAGACAGATAGGCGACGCTGAGCGCCGCCGCAGCCTGGGCCAGTGTGACCAAACCCTGATCCAACTGGCTTGGATTCACAACCAGCAGCGCATCGACATGGCCCGCCGCCCGAATCGCCGCACGAGCACGCTTAACGATCAGGTACTTTTTCAGCCATCGGCGCAGCTTCCCCGGAAGCCATGGCAGTTCTTTCGCGCCATGGGTCAGGTCAAGGAATACAACGTCGTTCGACTTGCCGAGAAAGGTGCTGAGCCGGCCAAGGTATCCGCCAACATCGCGGCACAGGATGATGATTTTTTTATTCCGAATCCCAAGCGGGGGTGACTGCATGAGGGTTTGCCAATCGTGATCGCGTGAGCGCGCACTTTACCTGTCCCACGCACCGAAACCCACCTATGGACAGCACTGCACAAACGGGATGTTCGCAAAGGAATTCCCTCTCGGCCCGTGTTTACGTCCTTTTTATCCGATGAGAAGCCTTCCTATTTTCTGTAACGAAAATGTAATATTCGGATTCGCATAACAATAAAATAAATGGAGTGTCCCGATGTTTGCCTTTTTCCGTCCTGCCGCACATCAGGCTCCGCTGCCTGAGGAGCGTGTCGACTCTACCTACCGCCGCCTTCGCTGGCAGATTTTCGCCGGCATCTTCTTCGGCTACGCCGGCTACTATTTGCTGCGCAAGAATTTCTCGCTGGCCATGCCCTACCTGATCGACGAGGGATATACCCGTGGCCAACTGGGCCTCGCGATCTCAGCGATTGCCATTGCGTACGGGCTGTCGAAATTCCTGATGGGGCTGGTGTCGGATCGCTCCAACCCGCGCTACTTCCTGCCATTCGGACTGGTGATTTCCGCGCTGGTGATGTTCGTGTTCGGATTCGCACCCTGGGCGACGTCCAGCGTAACCATCATGTTCATTCTGCTGTTCATCAATGGCTGGGCCCAAGGCATGGGCTGGCCGCCGAGCGGACGCACGATGGTGCACTGGTGGTCGCAGAAGGAGCGTGGCGGCGTGGTCTCGGTATGGAATGTGGCGCACAACGTCGGTGGTGGCTTGATCGGCCCGCTGTTCCTGCTCGGGCTGGGTTGGACCAACGACTGGCACGCCGCGTTCTACGTGCCTGCGGCGGTTGCCCTGTTCGTCGCCCTGTTCGCCTTCGTCACCATGCGCGACACCCCACAGTCCGTGGGCTTGCCGCCGGTCGAGGACTACAAGAACGACTACCCGGAAGGCTACGACGCGAGCCACGAAGAGGAATTCACCGCCAAAGAGATCTTCGTCAAATACGTCCTGCGTAACAAAATGCTCTGGTACATCGCGCTGGCCAACGTCTTCGTTTACCTGCTGCGTTACGGCGTGCTGGATTGGGCGCCAACGTACTTGAAAGAAGCCAAGCACTTCGACGTCGACAAGACCTCGTGGGCCTACTTTTTTTATGAGTGGGCAGGCATTCCGGGCACGCTGCTGTGCGGCTGGATGTCCGACAAGATCTTTCGTGGCAACCGTGGCCTGACCGGCATCGTGTTCATGGCAATGGTGACCGTTGCGACGTTGGTCTACTGGCTCAACCCACCCGGCAATCCCACCGTCGATATGATTGCGCTGGTCTCGATCGGCTTCCTGATTTACGGCCCGGTCATGCTGGTCGGCTTGCAGGCCCTTGAGCTGGCACCGAAGAAAGCCGCCGGCACCGCAGCGGGATTCACCGGCCTGTTCGGCTATCTCGGTGGCTCGGTCGCCGCCAGCGCGCTGATGGGTTACACGGTCGACCACTTCGGCTGGGACGGTGGCTTCGTGCTGCTGGTGTCCGCTTGCATCCTCGCAATAGCGTTCCTGATACCGACGCTGCGGCATACGCGGGTGGCGAGCCAGTCGCGAGAGGAGATGGCTTAAGTCTCAAACGAAAAGGGCTTGGTCAGTGCGATGATCAAGCCTTATTCGGACCAGAAGCTATATCGCCAACAACACCGGCCTGCACCGCTTGAACCGCGCTTCCAGGCTCAGGTCCGGCATGGCGTGGGTGCGCAGTGCGCGGATGGTTTGCTCGACGTATTCCCACGTGGTCCCGTAACGGCCGCTGGCATTGGCCAGCACCTGGGTGAGCACGCTGTCGGGCAGGTTGCCAGCGTAACTCGGCAGATGCCGCTCCAGCACAAATCCCAGCGCCTGCACCTTGGTGCCGTCTTCAAGTCGGCAGTTGAGCCAGTGCGGGCGGTAGGACGGGAACGGCATTTCTCTCTGCCACAGCGCCAGCAGGGACTCGTCGATATTGTCTTCGGGCAACCGATAGGCGAATCCGCTGCAGGAGCCGCCGCGGTCCAGACCGAATACCAGCCCTGGCTGCTCGGGCGTGCCACGGTGTTCGTGGGACCAGAGATAGAGACCGCGATGATAGCCGTGGACCCGTCCGCGCTGACACTCGACGGCGCTGCACTCGGGTCGCCAGATCAATGATCCATACGCGAACAACCAGATCGGGCCGCCCTGGTGACGGCTCATCGTGGCGTGGATGGAGGCAAGAAGCTGCTCGCGGCTCAGTTTCGGCCCAAGATCGATGACCGGCGGGTAGGACAACCCCAAGCCATCATGGACAGCTTCCGCCAGGATATTGATTTGATTCCCCATCTGGTTCCCCCCACCGGCAAGGCTGACGCCGGTGCAACGCTGAACACTCATGAAACGGGTCTGGCAACAACGAATGAACAATCAGACGGCATCGCAGGCAGTGTGACGTTGTGACTCGGCCACCGGCGCACGGGTCACGCCGGAAAAGCCGATATCTGACAAACAGCCATGCAATACGCTGTCCACATCCAGCCCGGCGAGTGGCTGCGCTTCAGGGCCTCGGCGCATACGCGAACACATCGGCACGCATCTGATGCGCATCCATGCCCGCCAGCACCAGCGCATCGAGGGTCGAATAGACCATGGCCGGTGAGCCGCTGGCATACACATAAAGCGACTTCAGATCGCTGAAGTCCTCGCAGACCGCCTCGTGCAGCATGCCGCAGCGCCCTTCCCAACCGCACAGATCACTGACGACCTTGTGCAGGAAAAGGTTGGGCAGCGTCTGCCACTCATCCCAATGCCTGAGCTGATAGAAATCTTCCGGACGGCGCATTCCCCAATACACATGCACCGGATAGGGGAAACCTTTGGCGCGGCAATGCTCGATCAGGCTGTGCATCTGCCCCATACCGGTGCCTGCCGCAATCAATACCAGCGGGCCATCGGGCAATTCGCCCAAATGCGTATCGCCGAAGGGCAAGTCAACCCGCGCCATGCCCTCGCGCTGCAGCTGCTTGATCAGGTTTTGCGCACTGGCCTCGCGGGCGAGGACGTGAATTTCGAGATCGCGCCCGCTCTCCGGCGCTGACGCCATGGAAAACGCCGATTTTTCGCCGTCGTCCCGATGGATCATCAGGTACTGACCGGCGTGATAACGCGGCGGCTTGCCCGCAGGCGCACGGAGCATCACGCGCCAGACATCGCCGCCGACTTCAACACACTCGCTGACCTGGCAGGCGAACGTACGCACCGGCAACTCGCCGAGCGCCAGCACGCTGTCCCACAGCACAACGCAGTCTTCCTGCGGCACCGCCAGGCACGTGTAGATTTCGCCGTGGTTGCGGATCTCTCCGGCCTGCTCGACGCTGCCTTCAACCAGCAGCGCGGAACAGATGTGACAATTGCCGTTGCGACAGCTCTGAGGGCATTCGTAGCCCAGCCGCTGCGCAGCGTCGAGGATCCGCTCGCCCGGCAATGTCTCGATGACCGCGCCCGAGGGCTGCAAAGTTACACGCATCAATCAATTCCCAGCTGAGTCCAGATTTCATCGATCCGGCGGGTCACCGCTTCGTCCTTGACGATAGCGCGACCCCATTCACGGGTGGTTTCGCCCGGCCACTTATGGGTGGCATCGAGCCCCATTTTCGAGCCCAGACCGGACACCGGCGAGGCGAAATCGAGGTAGTCGATTGGCGTGTTGTCGATCATCACCGTGTCGCGCTTGGGGTCCATGCGCGTGGTGATTGCCCAGATGACGTCATTCCAGTCACGGGCATTGATGTCGTCGTCGGTGACGATAACGAACTTGGTGTACATGAACTGTCGCAAAAACGACCAGACGCCCAACATCACGCGCTTGGCATGGCCGGGGTACTGCTTCTTGATCGTCACGACCGCCATGCGGTACGAGCAACCCTCGGGCGGCAGGTAGAAGTCGACGATTTCCGGAAACTGCTTCTGCAGAATCGGCACGAAGACTTCGTTTAGCGCAACGCCCAGGATGGCCGGCTCGTCAGGCGGCCGGCCCGTGTAGGTGCTGTGGTAAATCGGCTTGATGCGGTGGGTGATGCGCTCGACCGTGAAGACCGGGAAGCTGTCGACCTCGTTGTAGTAGCCGGTGTGGTCGCCGTACGGACCCTCGTCGGCCATTTCGCCGGGATGAATCACCCCTTCAAGGACGATTTCGGCGCTGGCGGGGACCTGGAGGTCGTTGCCACGGCACTTGATCAGTTCGGTACGGTTGCCACGCAGCAGGCCGGCGAATGCGTATTCGGACAAGCTGTCGGGCACCGGCGTGACGGCGCCCAGAATGGTGGCGGGGTCAGCGCCCAAGGCCACGGACACCGGGAATGGCTGACCGGGGTGCTTGTTGCACCAATCCCTGAAATCCAGCGCGCCGCCGCGGTGGCTGAGCCAGCGCATGATCACCTTGTTGCGGCCGATCACCTGCTGGCGATAGATACCCAGATTCTGCCGTTCTTTGTTGGGCCCGCGAGTGACCGTCAGCCCCCACGTAATCAGCGGACCGACATCGCCGGGCCAGCAGGTCTGCACGGGCAGCATGCCAAGGTCGACGTCGTCGCCCTCGATCACGATCTCCTGACACGGCGCGTCCTTGACGACTTTCGGCGCCATGGCGATCACTTTTCTGAAGATGGGCAGCTTGGACCAGGCGTCCTTCAAGCCCTTGGGCGGCTCGGGCTCTTTAAGGAAAGCCAGCAGCTTGCCGATTTCCCGCAGTTCGGACACCGACTCGGCGCCCATGCCCATAGCGACGCGCTCGGGCGTGCCGAACAGGTTGCCAAGCACCGGGATGTCGAAACCCGTCGGCTTTTCGAAGAGCAGCGCCGGCCCCTTGTTGCGCAGGGTCCGGTCGCAGATCTCGGTCATTTCCAGTACAGGGGAAATGGGCACCTGAATGCGTTTCAACTCTCCGCGCTGCTCAAGCTGCTGCACGAAATCCCGTAGATCCTTGAATTTCATTAACCCGGCCACTCACCAAATAGATGCACATCCTACCTGCTCTGACCGCAGAGGGCAGCTTGTGTCCAACTCAAATGCGCGGTGTTTCGCGCAACAGCGGCGCGAACAGCAGTTGCATCTTCTCGCCGCCCAGGTCCGACAGGTGATCTTCGTCCTTGTACAGCGAACGCCCGTCAACTTCGGCACGGCACAGACCGCCCTCACACAGCAGCGGTTTAGGGTCGATCAGGTGAATGCCTGCATCCGCACGGCTGAGGGTGTCGAACAGGTGGTTGATAAACGCCTGCCGCCCATCAAGCTCCGCAGCCGGACGCCCGACCTCTGCAGCCGAACGTCCAACCCTCGCCAGGCTGCTCAATCGCTCGATGGTGCCCTTGCGCTGCTGCGGCACTTCCTTGAACAACCAGACCTGCGCCCCCGCTGCTCGCAATTCAGCGATCTGAGCTTTCAAAGCATCGGCGAAATACGCTTCGTTTCGGGGAATGGATTCGTGTTTCAGCAGCACGTTGCTTTTGTTGCCGTCTTCCAGGCCGTAGATGTACAAACTCCAGCGCGCGGCCAGCGTCACGTCAGGGATTTTCTGTGCTCGAACGCGCTCGACGTTCAGGGCGTTGAAGTCCTGACAGCGCTTGCTTGTTGCGGTGCTGACCAGCGGCGGACATCCGCTCATGCTTGCCAGCCAGACAGGCACATGGGCTTGCTCGGCCGCGCTTCTGACGCCTGGCCACAGGGCTGCCGCATGACTGTCGCCCCAGACGAGATGGGACGGCGCGGCATCGGCATTGCCACCCGCCCGACAGAGCTTGTCCAGACCTTCGCTGTGCTTTGATCCGAGCAGGAAACAGTCCATCTGCCCGGCGCTCCACTCCCGCGACTGCGCATATTGCAGGGCCTGGCCGGACAGGCGTTGCGGTACGCCGTCACTGGAGCGCACCGCCTGCCCCATCAGCGCCAATACGGCCAGCGTCAGCAGTCCACCCATCAGTACCGGCTTGCGGCCGGCCAGCACGCGGCGTTCACGGAATGGCAGCTCGACAAAGCGCCAGCTGATCCAGGCAAGCGCGCCGGCCAGAAGGATCCAGCCAATCGCTTCAAGGTCAGAAATCCCGTCAGCTGAAATTGCATTGGCATAGACATGAATAGGCCAATGCCACAGGTACAGCGAGTAGGAGATAAGCCCGATTGCCACCAGCGGTTTGATGCTCAGAAAACGCCCGACCCATGACGCGGGATGACCGTTGGCCCAGATCATCGCTGTGGTGCCCATCACAGGCAGCAGCGCCGCCCAGCCGGGGAATTGCGTGGTTTTGTCAAAACTCAGCATCGCCAGCACGACCGCCGCAAAACCGCTCAAACTGACCGTTTGATAGATCCAGGTCGGCAGCGGGCGTCTAGGCGCAGGGGCGACGGCCAGCATCGCCCCGCACAGCAGTTCCCATGCACGCATCGGCAGCAGAAAGAATGCTGCCTCGGGTTTGTGCTTGATCGCCCAGATGTTCAGCCCGAACGACAGCACCAGCAGGCCGAGCAGCAACCAGCGCCAGTGCCGCACGTACCGCGTCGCCAGCACCATCAGCAGCGGGAAGAAAATGTAGTACTGCTCCTCCACCGCCAGCGACCAGGTGTGAAGAAGCGGTTTGAAATCTGACGCGGAATCGAAGTAGCCGTCCTGCCGCATGAACAGCAGGTTGGACATGAACATCGACTGATACCGCACTTCCCGGCCCAGCTCGGCGTAGTCCTTGGGCGTCAGC
Organism: Pseudomonas sp. W2Oct36; assembly: GCF_041060465.1. Classification (NCBI taxonomy): domain Bacteria; kingdom Pseudomonadati; phylum Pseudomonadota; class Gammaproteobacteria; order Pseudomonadales; family Pseudomonadaceae; genus Pseudomonas; species Pseudomonas sp. W2Oct36. The sequence goes on along the minus strand of NZ_JAUERW010000002.1, from coordinate 293,063 downwards.
AATATCCAGCCAAACGCCAACGTGGCCAGCACGACGACGGTCACGGCAGGGACGATACGTCGCGCGCGACGGGCCCAGAAATCGACGAAGCTGAATCGCCCCGCGCTGATCTCGCGGAAGATGATGGACGTGATCAGGTAGCCGGAGATGACGAAAAACACGTCGACGCCGACGAAGCCGCCGCTCAGGCCCAGACCGAAGTGAAACAACAGCACCGGGACCACGGCCAGGGCCCGCAGCCCATCGATATCACGGCGATTGCCAAACGTGTGCATGACGCTCCTTGTCTACGGGAGAGATCTACAGAAAAGGTCAAAAAAAATGGTGTCCAGAAGGACACCATTTTTCTACGGTCGGTTCAGCGCAGGGTGTTACTTGCGCTTCATCGACAGGAAGAACTCATCGTTGGTCTTGGTCTGTTTCAGCTTGTCGATCAAGAACTCGATGGCCGCGACCTCATCCATAGGATGCAGCAGCTTGCGCAGGATCCACATGCGCTGCAACTCGTCGTCGGCCGTCAGCAACTCTTCGCGGCGTGTGCCGGAGCGGTTGATGTTGATGGCCGGGAAGACGCGCTTCTCTGCGATCTTGCGATCCAGAGGCAGCTCCATGTTGCCGGTGCCTTTGAATTCTTCGTAGATCACTTCGTCCATCTTCGAGCCGGTTTCAACCAGCGCGGTAGCGATGATGGTCAGCGAGCCGCCTTCTTCGATGTTACGTGCCGCACCGAAGAAACGCTTTGGCTTCTCGAGGGCGTGCGCATCGACACCACCGGTCAGGACCTTGCCGGAGCTCGGAATGACGGTGTTGTAGGCGCGAGCCAGACGGGTGATGGAGTCGAGCAGGATGACCACGTCCTTCTTGTGCTCGACCAGGCGCTTGGCCTTTTCGATCACCATTTCGGCGACCTGCACGTGACGGGTAGGTGGCTCGTCGAAGGTAGAAGCAACCACTTCGCCGCGCACGGTGCGCTGCATCTCGGTGACTTCTTCCGGACGCTCATCGATCAGCAGAACGATCAGATGGACTTCAGGGTTGTTGCGCGTGATGTTCGACGCGATGTTCTGCAGCATGATGGTCTTGCCCGCTTTTGGCGGAGCAACGATCAGACCGCGCTGACCTTTACCGATCGGAGCACACAGATCGATGACGCGACCGGTGAGGTCTTCGGTGGAACCGTTACCGGCTTCCATCTTCATGCGAATGGTCGGGAACAGCGGCGTCAGGTTTTCAAACAGAATCTTGTTCTTCGCGTTTTCTGGACGGTCGAAGTTGATGGTGTCGACCTTGAGCAGTGCGAAGTAACGCTCGCCTTCCTTCGGCGGACGGATCTTGCCGACAATGGTGTCGCCCGTGCGCAGGTTGAAGCGGCGGATCTGGCTCGGCGAGACGTAAATGTCGTCTGGGCCGGCAAGGTAGGAGGCGTCTGCAGAACGGAGGAAGCCGAAGCCATCCTGGAGGATCTCCAGCACGCCGTCACCCGAGATTTCCTCGCCGCTTTTCGCATGCTTCTTCAGCAGGGAGAAAATCACGTCCTGCTTGCGCGAACGGGCCATATTTTCAATGCCCATCTGTTCGGCCATTTCGAGCAGATCGGTAATAGGCTTTTGCTTGAGTTCAGTCAGGTTCATATAGGAATGACGTAATCATGTATGGAGGGGGAAATTAAGCTTTTGGCTTAATGAGGCCGCGCCGCAGAGAAGGCGACAGGATCGCGTGCAAATCGAAAGGAGACGGTCGGCGACGGCTAGCAGGGGGCAACGGAGAAGCCGTTGCGGGGCCGAATGTACCACTTGATTTTCTGAGCGTCTAGTACGACGCCCGAAAAAAACCCCGCGATTTGCGGGGCTATATCGTCATCAGATGTTGGCGTCGAGGAACGCCTGCAACTGCGACTTGGACAGTGCGCCGACCTTGGTTGCCGCGACTTCGCCGTTCTTGAACAGCATCAGGGTCGGGATACCACGAACGCCGTGCTTGGCCGGTGTTTCCTGGTTGTCGTCGATATTCAGCTTGGCGATGGTCAGCTTGCCTTCGTAAGTGCCAGCGATGTCATCCAGAACCGGGGCAATCATCTTGCATGGGCCACACCATTCAGCCCAGTAATCCACCAGTACAGGGCCGGCAGCCTTCAGGACATCGGCGTCGAAGCTCGCGTCGCTGACGTGTTTGATCAGGTCGTTACTCATGAGATTTCTCCGAGGTCATAGGCAAAAAAACGTGGGCCATCATAACTGTGTCACGCGGTGACAGGAAGTCGAGGTTCATTGTCTCTAGCTATGACCCGGCGCGGTTGCCTTAATTGCAGAAATTGCAGATGTTTAGCCGGAAGGTGCGACAAACACGATGCCGGTGCGCAACGCAGCGCCGCGGATGTGCTCCTGCATGGCTTTCTGCGCCGGGCCAGACGCGTTTCGCGCCAGCGCCCGCAGGATCTTGCGATGCTCCTGCCAGGTTTCCATGGCCCTGCCCGCTCGAATAAAAGGCAGCTTTTGGCTCTCCAGAAAAATATCGGCGCTGGTGGTGATAATCCCCAGAATCGCCTGATTGCCACTGGCGACGAGAATGCGCCGGTGGAAATCGAAGTCCAGCCGCGCCGCGCAGTCAAAATCCCCTGCCTTGAGTTCAAGGCGCATGGCTTCGACGTTGTCCTCCAGTACATCGCGCTCATCGGCCGTCAGCGTGACCGCTGCAAGCCCGGCGGCAAAGCCTTCCAGCGCATAGCGCAGCTGAAAAGTCTCAGCAGGTGATGCGTGCGCTGCATACGGCCAGGAAAATCCGTCCGTGCTCCGTTGTGGTTCAGAAACCGCCTGTACGAATACGCCTTTGCCGGGCTGCACACTGACCAACCCCAAGGCGCTCAATGATGACAGTGCCTCACGCAACGAAGCCCGACTGACGCCCAGCCGAATCGCCAGATCCCGCTGAGACGGCAGGCTGTCGCCGGGCACATAGCCCTGCTCGGCGATCAGTTTGCGGATCGCCTGGAAGGCGGCTTCAGGCACAGCTACAGGGCTCGGATGCATGGCGATCAAGGTGTGGAAACCGTAGGAAAAATCCCTTGTATCCCCATCGGAGGCATCCGGCAAGTGACGCCCAAGCGAGGGGCGCCGGGCCTTTCGAGCGCGCCAAAGCGGGGCGGCTCCCTCACTCACTGTTCAGACCAGTTAGACCGGATCAAGCCTGCGGCCCGCATTCCATGGTTGCAAACCATCGGCTGGCATGGGCTGTGCACTGGTGCTTGGCCATGACCCGGGCTTCGCCTGCATATTGATCGATTCGGAGACACCACATGACCCAGCGTTACAGCGCCCTGCTCGCCGCCCTGTTTGCCAGCCTCATGCTCGGCCAGGCCCCCGCCCACGCTAATGGTCTGGATGATGTAACCGCTCGCGGCACGTTGAAAGTCGCGGTTCCGCAAGACTTCCCGCCCTTCGGTTCGGTCGGCCCCGACATGAAGCCGCGCGGCCTGGACATCGACACCGCACAGCTCATCGCCAATCAGTTGAAGGTCAAGCTTGAGCTGACGCCGGTCAACAGCACCAACCGCGTGCCGTACCTGACCACCGGCAAGGTTGACCTGGTCATCTCCAGCCTCGGCAAAAACCCGGACCGCGAAAAGGTCATCGACTTCTCCCGCGCCTACGCTCCCTTCTACCTCGCCGTGTTCGGCCCGCCTGAAGACGCGATCAAAACCGTGGACGACCTGAAAGGCAAAACCATCAGCGTGACCCGTGGCGCCATCGAGGACATCGAGCTGACCGCCGTTGCGCCGAAGGAAGCCACGATCAAACGCTTCGAAGACAACAACTCGACCATCGCGGCTTACCTGGCCAAGCAGACCGACCTGATCGCCAGCGGCAACGTGGTGATGGTCGCCATCAGCGAGAAGAACCCCAAGCGCATTCCGGAGCTGAAAGTGAAGCTCAAGGACTCGCCGGTCTACGTGGGTGTGAACAAAGGTCAGCCCGAGTTGCTCGCCAAAGTGAACGAGATTCTCGAAGCGGCGAAGAAAGACGGCACGCTGGAAAAGAACGCGCAGACCTGGCTCAAGCAGCCATTGCCTGCCGACCTCTGATCATCGACTGCCGAGGCGCTAAATGGCTTATCAGTTCGACTTTATCCCGGTCCTGCAAAACACTGACCTGCTCCTGCGCGGCGCACTGTTCACGCTGGAGCTGACCGCCATCGGCACGCTGCTCGGTGTCAGCGTCGGCATTGTCGGGGCGATTGTCAGGGCGTGGAAAATCCAGCCGTTCTCGGCCATTTTCGGTGTCTATGTAGAGCTGATCCGCAACACGCCGTTTCTGGTGCAGTTGTTTTTCATCTTCTTCGGGCTGCCGTCACTGGGCCTGCAGATATCGGAGTGGCAGGCCGCCGTGCTGGCGATGGTCATCAACCTTGGCGCCTACTCGACGGAGATCATCCGTGCGGGCGTGCAGGCGATTCCGCGCGGCCAGATCGAGGCGTCGGCCGCGCTGGCGATGACTCGCTTCGAGACGTTTCGCCATGTCGTGCTGGTCCCGGCGCTGGGCAAGGTGTGGCCGGCGCTGAGCAGCCAGATCATCATCGTCATGCTCGGTTCGGCGGTCTGTTCGCAGATCGCCACCGAGGAGCTGAGTTTCGCCGCGAACTTCATTCAGTCGCGCAACTTCCGCTCGTTTGAGACGTACATCATTACCACGCTGATCTACCTGTGCATGGCGCTGCTGGTGCGTCAGTTGCTGGCGTGGATCGGCAAACGCTATATCGCGAGGAGCCGCTGATGGATTTCACCCTTTGGGACGTCGTGCGCAACTTGCTGACCGGCCTGCAGTGGACACTGGCGCTGTCGCTGGTGGCGTTCATCGGCGGCGGCGTGATCGGTTTGCTGGTGATGACCCTGCGCATCTCCGAGAAGGCAATGCCACGCAGGCTCGCGCGCTGCTACATCGAGCTGTTTCAAGGCACGCCACTATTGATGCAGCTGTTCCTGGTGTTCTTCGGCGTGGCGCTGATGGGCATCGACATTTCGCCCTGGTTCGCGGCGGCGCTGGCGTTGACGTTGTTCACCAGTGCGTACCTGGCTGAAATCTGGCGTGGCTGCGTGGAGTCGATTTCCAACGGCCAGTGGGAAGCTTCCGCAAGTCTGGCGCTGACCCCGTTCGAGCAACTGCGTTACGTGATTCTGCCTCAGGCGTTGCGCATCGCGGTGGCGCCAACGGTGGGGTTCTCCGTGCAGGTGGTCAAAGGCACGGCAGTCACGTCGATCATCGGCTTCACCGAGCTGACCAAAACCGGCGGCATGCTCGCCAACGCCACGTTCCAGCCTTTCATGGTCTACGGCTTCGTTGCCCTGGGCTACTTCATGCTTTGCTATCCGTTGTCGCTCAGCGCGCGCTACCTGGAAAGGAGACTTCATGCCTCTGCTTAGAATTTCCGCCCTGCACAAGTATTACGGCGACCACCATGTGCTCAAGGGCATCGACCTCAGCGTCGAGGAAGGTCAGGTCGTGGCGATCATCGGGCGCAGCGGTTCGGGCAAAAGCACGCTGCTGCGCACCCTGAACGGCCTTGAGTCGATCAATGACGGGGTGATCGAGGTCGACGGCGAATACCTCGATGCCGCGCGGGCTGACCTGCGCAGCCTGAGACAGAAAGTCGGCATGGTCTTCCAGCAGTTCAACCTGTTTCCGCACCTGACGGTGGGCGAGAACGTAATGCTCGCGCCGCAGGTGGTGAAGAAGGTTTCCAAAACCGAAGCGAAAAAGCTGGCGAAGGAGATGCTCGACCGGGTGGGCCTGGGCGAGAAATTCGACGCCTTCCCTGACCGGCTGTCCGGTGGTCAGCAGCAGCGCGTGGCGATCGCGCGTGCGCTGGCGATGTCGCCCAAAGTGCTGCTGTGCGACGAAATCACCTCCGCGCTCGACCCGGAGCTGGTGAACGAAGTACTCGCAGTCGTTCGCGAGCTGGCCAAAGACGGCATGACGCTGATCATGGTGACCCACGAAATGCGCTTCGCCCGCGAGGTGGGCGACAAGCTGGTGTTCATGCATCAGGGCAAGGTGCATGAGGTAGGCGATCCTAAAATACTGATGGCCAACCCGAAAACGCCCGAGCTGGCGAATTTCATTGGGTCAGTTGAGCAGGCTTGAGCCCGAGTGCAGAATCGGCCATGGCTCAAACTGTAGGACCGCCTTTAGCCGGGAAGGCGTCAGGTGCCATGTCGCGAAACTGATGTCGCACACACTGGCCCCTTCCCGGCTGAAGCCGGTCCTACTAAGACACCGCGTGCATCCTGTGGGGGCTAGCTTCGGCTCAAACTGTAGGACCGGCTTTAGCCGGGAAGACGTCAGGTGTCACACCGCAACATTGACGGCGCACACACTGGCCTCTTCCCGGCTGAAGCCGGTCCTACTAATACGGCGCAAATACGTTGCCGGTTTGGCGACGGTGATGGATCGTGGCACGATGGCGGGGTTATCGACCGAGACCTTTTGACCATGCCGCTATCCACAGCCAAAAACCTCTCGCTGATCGCCGCGATCGACCTGGGCTCCAACAGCTTCCATATGGTTGTCGCCAAAGCCAATCAGGGCGAAATTCGCATCCTTGAGCGGCTCGGTGAGAAAGTGCAGCTGGCCGCGGGGATCGATGACGACCGCCGCCTCAGCGAAGAATCCATGCAGCGAGGGCTCGACTGCCTCAAGCGCTTCTCCCAACTGATCAACGGTATGCCGCCCGGCGCCGTGCGCATCGTCGGCACCAACGCCCTGCGCGAAGCCCGCAATCGCAACGAATTCATTCACCGCGCCGAAGAAATCCTCGGCCATCCGGTCGAGGTGATCTCCGGCCGTGAAGAAGCGCGCCTGATCTACCTGGGCGTGTCCCATACCCTGGCCGACACGCCCGGCAAACGCCTGGTCGCCGACATCGGCGGCGGCAGCACCGAGTTCATCATCGGCCAGCGCTTCGAGCCACTGTTGCGCGAAAGCCTGCAGATGGGCTGCGTCAGCTTCACTCAGCGTTATTTCAAGGACGGCAAGATCACCCCGGCGCGCTACGCCCAGGCTTACACTGCAGCGCGGCTGGAAATCATGAGCATCGAGCACGCGCTGCATCGCCTGACGTGGGATGAGGCCATCGGTTCTTCCGGCACCATCCGCGCCATCGGCCTGGCTCTGAAGGCCGGCGGCCACGGCAATGGCGAGGTCAACGCCGAAGGCCTGGCCTGGCTCAAGCGCAAGCTGATGAAGCTGGGCGAAGTGGACAAAATCGATTTCGAAGGCCTCAAGCCTGACCGTCGTGCGATCTTCCCCGCAGGGCTGGCGATTCTCGAAGCGATTTTCGACGCCCTCGACCTCAAACGCATGGATCACTGCGAAGGCGCGCTGCGTGAAGGCGTGCTTTACGACCTGCTTGGCCGTCATCACCACGAAGACGTGCGCGAACGCACCCTCAGCTCGCTGATGGAGCGCTACCACGTCGATCTCGAACAAGCCGCCCGTGTCGAGCGCAAGGCCCTGTCGGCACTGGAGCAAGTGGCGAAGGCGTGGGAGCTTGAGGACAATGCGTATCGCGAGTTACTGAGCTGGGCCGCCAAGGTGCATGAAGTGGGTCTGGACATCGCCCACTACCACTACCACAAGCATGGCGCATACCTGATCGAGCACTCGGACCTCGCCGGTTTCTCACGCGAAGACCAGCAAATGCTCGCGCTGCTGGTGCGCGGTCATCGTCGCAATATTCCCAAGGACAAGTTTGCCGAGTTCGGCAACGAAGGCGTGAAGCTGATTCGTCTGTGCGCGCTGCTGCGTTTTGCGATCCTGTTTCACCACATTCGCGGTACTCAGGAAATGCCGCAACCCGTGCTGACCGCCAACGATAACCATCTGGACATCGTGTTCCCGGATGGCTGGCTGGAAAACAACCAGCTGACTCAGGCCGACTTCGCGCTCGAAGCGGAATGGCTGACCCGAGTCGGCATCATCCTCAACGTACGCTGAGGACCGGGTTGCTGAGTTTTTCCAACAGACTCGCCTGCACATTGCGGGCGTTCTGGTTGCCGGTCGGGGTGCTGCGAATGTAGCGCCCGTCCGGCTGCAGCAGCCAGCTATGGGTGTTGTCGGTCAGGTACCCTTCCAGCTCTTTCTTCACGCGCAAGATCAGCTTCTTGCCTTCCACCGGGAAGCAGGTCTCGACGCGCTTGTCGAGGTTGCGCTCCATCCAGTCGGCACTGGACAGGAACATCTGCTCGTCACCGCCATTCAGGAAGTAGAACACCCGCGTGTGCTCAAGGAAGCGACCGATGATCGAGCGCACCTGAATGTTGTGGGACACCCCCGGCACGCCAGGACGCAGGCAGCACATGCCGCGCACGACGAGGTCGATCTTGACCCCGGTCTGACTCGCCTTGTACAGCGCGCGAATGATCTTCGGGTCGGTCAGCGAGTTGAACTTGGCGATGATGTGCGCAGGCTTGCCCTCGGACGCGAACTGCGTCTCCCGGGCAATCATGTCCAGCATGCCTTTCTTCAGGGTGAACGGCGCGTGCAGCAGTTTCTTCATGCGCAGCGTCTTACCCATCCCGATCAACTGGCTGAACAGCTTGCCGACGTCTTCACACAAGGCATCGTCCGAGGTGAGCAGGCTGTAATCGGTATACAGACGCGCGTTACCAGCGTGGTAGTTGCCCGTTCCCAAATGCGCGTAACGAACGATCTCGCCGGCTTCGCGGCGCAGGATGAGCATCATCTTGGCGTGGGTCTTGTAACCGACCACGCCGTAGATCACTACGGCACCGGCCGCTTGCAGGCGGCTCGCCAGTTGAAGGTTCGACTCTTCGTCAAAACGCGCACGCAGCTCGATAACGGCGGTGACTTCCTTGCCGTTGCGCGCGGCATCGACCAGTGCATCGACGATTTCCGAGTTGGCACCGCTGCGGTAGAGCGTCTGCCGCACGGCCAGCACGTGAGGGTCTTTCGCCGCCTGGCGCAGCAGATCGACGACCGGCGTGAAGGACTCGAACGGGTGCAACAGCAGGATGTCCTGCTTGCTGATCACGTTGAAAATGTTTTCGCTGTTCTGCAGCAGCTTCGGAATCGCCGGGGTGAACGGCATGTACTGCAGCTCGGGGTGACTGTCCAGGCCGGTGATGCTGAACAGCCGCGTCAGGTTCACCGGGCCATTGACCTGATACAGCTCGGTCTCGCTCAGGTTGAACTGCTTGAGCAGGTAGTCCGAGAGCAGTTTCGGGCAGGTATCTGCCACTTCCAGACGCACGGCATCGCCGTAACGACGGGAGAACAGCTCGCCACGCAGCGCGCGGGCAAGGTCTTCCACGTCCTCTGAATCGAGGGCCAGGTCGGCGTTACGGGTCAGACGGAACTGGTAGCAGCCCTTGACCTTCATGCCCTGGAACAGGTCATCGGCGTGGGCATGGATCATCGACGACAGGAAGACATAGTTGTCCCCCGGGCCACCCACGTCTTCCGGCACCTTGATGATACGCGGCAACAGGCGCGGTGCCGGGATGATCGCCAGACCCGAGTCGCGGCCGAAGGCGTCGATGCCTTCCAGCTCGACGATGAAGTTCAGCGACTTGTTCACCAGCAGCGGGAATGGGTGCGTTGGGTCCAGACCGATCGGCGTGATGATCGGCGCGATCTCGTCACGGAAATAACGGCGCACCCAGGCTTTGATCTTGGCGTTCCAGTTGCGACGGCGGATGAAGCGCACCTGATGCTTTTCCAGCTCCGGCAACAGGATGTCGTTGAGAATGGCGTACTGGCGATCCACGTGGCCGTGCACCAGTTCGCTGATACGGGCCAGCGCCTGATGAGGCTGCAGGCCGTCAGCGCCGGCCTGTTCGCGAGCGAAGGTGATTTGCTTCTTGAGCCCGGCGACGCGGATTTCGAAGAATTCGTCGAGGTTGCTGGAGAAGATCAGCAGGAACTTGAGCCGCTCAAGCAACGGATAGGACTCGTCCAGCGCCTGTTCCAACACGCGAATGTTGAACTGCAGCTGCGACAGCTCGCGATGGATATAAAGACTGCTGTCATCCAGATTGGGCACAGCGATGGCATGCGGGGCCGGATGAGGCGGTTCCAGCGCGGGGACCACTTCAATGGTCGGCTCGACCACCGGAGTGACTTCCTGATTGACGGGCTGAGGGTCAAGCCCGACTGCGGCTTCGGTAGATCCTTCGGTGCTCATGAATAATCCTGTAAGGCAAATGGCCTTGTAACAGTTGGGCCGCGCATACGGCCGATGTCGGAATACCGCTTGCGCCACAACAGTGGTGACGTACAGCTTGGAACAACGGTCACGCCCAGGGGGCAGCGGTTCTGACGATAGTTGCAGCCTGATCGATATCGCGGGGGGTGGCGACCGGCGTCAGGCTCAATGCTGTGAGCGGTTTGACTCTCCACGCTACGGATTTCTCCGTACGGTGCAAGCCCTGAACTGCAAACATTCGCGTGGCGCCCGGTAGAGGGCAACGTGCAAGGAAGGGATCCGCGCCCATCCAGGCGGGCAAGCGTGACATTTATAAGCGGCGATTATGACACTCACGTGACAGGCGTAATTGCGACGTAACGTGTACGACACAAACCCTCTCTCCGCGCGAACAATCGCTCCCGAACGTAGGAAACTTTAACGCGGTGACACATTTGCATACTTTCCTGAATGCCTTGGGCGCGTTAGGCTGCGCGTTCATTTCGCCAGCACCCAAATGATGCTCCAGCATTTTTTACAAGAATTTGGCTACTTCGCCCTTTTCCTCGGGACCTTTTTTGAAGGCGAGACCATTCTGGTGCTTGCCGGCTTTCTTGCGTTCCGCGGATACATGGATATCAATCTGGTCGTGGTGGTTGCCTTCTTCGGCAGCTACGCAGGCGACCAGCTCTGGTATTTCATGGGACGCAAGCATGGCCGCAAGCTTCTGGCGCGCAAGCCTCGCTGGCAGTTAATGGGCGATCGTGCGCTGGAGCATATCCGGCGCCACCCCGACATCTGGGTGCTGAGCTTCCGCTTTGTGTATGGCTTGCGTACGGTCATGCCGGTCGCTATCGGGCTGTCCGGCTATCCACCGGGGCGCTACCTGTTGCTCAACGGCATCGGCGCAGCGGTATGGGCAGCCGCGTTGGGCGCAGCGGCGTACAAGTTCGGCTCCGTGCTCGAAGGCCTGCTGGGCAACGTCAAGAAGTACGAGCTGTGGGTGTTGGGCGCATTGCTGGTGATCGGTGTGCTGCTGTGGATCCGCCGGCGCATCAAGAACGCACGTATCGCTCGCGAAGAAAAGCTGGCAGTCGCGGCCAACGCCCAAGTCCATGTGGACGCCCGGAACACCCCTGACGAGTAAATCCTCGGCGCATGCCTACGGAGCTGGAGACATTCGCTGACGGCGTTGTCCTAGGCTCATGGCTTGCGACAATCAGCGCAATGCTGACCTGCGTAACCGGCTATGGGCCGGAGCGCCCGAGAGAGGAACACGCGAATGACCAAAAAAGTGGCCGTTATTCTTTCTGGCTGTGGCGTTTACGACGGCGCGGAAATCCACGAAAGCGTGCTGACGTTGCTGCGCCTCGATCAGCGCGGCGCCGCAGTGAAGTGCTTTGCACCCAATATCCCTCAGCACCACGTCATCAATCATCTGACCGGCGAAGAGATGCCCGAGTCGCGCAACGTGCTGGTTGAATCAGCCCGCATTGCCCGGGGTGCCATCGAAGACATCCGCGAAGCCGACGTCACTGAATTCGATGCCTTGATCATCCCCGGCGGCTTCGGTGCCGCGAAAAACCTGTCGGACTTCTCTACCCAGGGCGCTGGCTGCAAAGTCCAGGCTGAAGTGCTGGCGATGGCCGAAGCGTTCGCCGCCGCGGGCAAACCCATCGGGCTCATCTGCGTATCGCCGGCGCTGGCCGCCAAAATCTATGGGCCGGGCGTCACCTGCACGATTGGCAACGACGCCGACACTGCTGCAGCGATTACCCGCATGGGCGGCACCCACCAGGAGTGTGAGGTGACGGAGATCGTCGAAGACAAGGACCGCAAACTGGTGAGCACACCCGCTTACATGGTTGCCAAGTCCATTGGTGACGCGGCATCCGGGATCAACAAGCTGGTGGACCGGGTGCTGGAGCTGGTACAGGAAAACGAGGACCGCCTTCCAGACTGATGTTTAAAAAGGGGCCGGAGGCGGAGTGACTGCGCGCCAGCCCTACGGGCTATCGCATGTGGGCGGCGAGGGATACTCGCGAGCCAGCCGCGTCAGGATCCGGTCGAGGCAGTTGGCAAACGCCTGTTTCTCCCGCTCGCCGTAAGCGCCCTGCCCGCCACTGGCCTGGCCTTGCTCCCGCAGATCCGTGAAGAGGTTGCGCATCGCCAGGCGCTGGCCCATGTTCTGCGCATCGAACTCCTTGCCCCGTGGGTCGAGCGCCGCAACGCCCTTCTTCACCAGACGATCCGCCAATGGCACATCGCTGCAGATCACCAGCTCGCCCGGTACGGCGTGCTCGACCAGATAATCATCAGCGGCATCCGGGCCACTGGGCACAACGATCAGCTTCACCAGGGTCAGGCTCGGTTTGATCTGGCTCTGCCCCGCCACCAGCACGACCTCGAACTTGCGCTTGAGGGCAAACTTGACGACGAGGTCCTTGGCAGCCTTGGGGCAGGCGTCAGCATCGATCCAGACGCGCATACGCGACTCCGATTTCAGAAAGTGAATTTAGGCAGCAGCCGCGCGGCGCTTCTCGGCTATCCGGCTGCGGCCATACAGCACCCCAATCGCCAACAGCGCGATGGCTTGCGCGCCCAGGGTATAGGCATCGGCGTGAATGCCCAGCCAGTCGAACTCGAAGAACGGCACCGGACGCGTTCCGAAAATCCCGGCTTCCTGCAACGCCTTGACGCCATGGCCGGCGAACACCACCGACAGCGCGCACAGCAGCGCGGCATTGATACCGAAGAACAGCGTCAGCGGCAGCTTCGCAGAACCCCGCAGAATCACCCACGCCAAGCCGACCAGCAACACCAGCGCCGTGGCGCCCCCGGCCAATACGGCATTGTGGCCAGCGGGGCCTGCCTGCAGCCACAGGGTTTCGTAGAACAGAATGACTTCGAACAGCTCGCGATAGACCGAGAAGAACGCCAGCACCGCAAAACCAAAACGCCCACCGCCGCCGACCAGGCTGCTCTTGATGTAGTCCTGCCAGGCGGCGGCATGACGTCGGTCGTGCATCCACACACCCAGCCACAGCACCATGACGCTGGCGAACAGCGCCGTCGCGCCCTCCAGCAGCTCGCGCTGCGAGCCACTGACGTCAATGACGTACGCTGCCAGCGCCCACGTACCCAGACCCGCCAGCAACGCCAGCCCCCAGCCGACGTTGACGCTGCGCACCGCCGATTGCTGCCCGGTGTTGCGCAGGAACGCGAGAATGGCGGCGAGCACGAGAATCGCTTCCAGCCCTTCGCGCAGCAGGATCAGCAGACCGGAGATGAAGCTCAATGAGGTGCTCAGGCCATCGCTGCCGAGCAGATCGGCGGACTCCTTGAGCTTGACCTTGGCATCCGCGAGTTTCTGCGCCGCTTGCGCTGCGGGCAAGCCGTCCTGAAGCGACTGCCGATAGGCCATGAGTGCTTTTTCGGTGTCCTTGCGCACGGTGGCATCGACGTTGTCGAGCGAGCTTTCGACCAGCTCGAAACCCTCCAAATACGCCGCGACCGACAGGTCATACGCTTGCTCGCGATCACCGGCCTGATACGCGGCAAGACTCTTGTCGAGGGTTGCGCTGGTGTAATCGAGGAGCTGAGCCGGGCCGCGTTGAATCTGAGGCGGCTGCGCGCGCTGGACACGGAAGCTGGCAGCGGCCTGCGGCCCTTCGGCGGCACTGACCTCAGCGGGCGTTTGCCGCGCGAGATCAGCGAGGTTGTAGGGTTTTTCCTGCTTCGCAGAGGAATCCGCGCTGAAGCCTGCAAGGTAAGTGGCAACGTCCCAACGCTGCCGATCATCCAGCTGGTCCGCGAACGCTGGCATTTCAGTGCCTTCAATGCCCATCCCGAGGGTGTTGTAGAGGTCGTAGAGACTCAGGCGGTCGAGCCGCGCCGGGTCCCGCAGATTGGCGGGTGGCGGCGAAAGACCAATCCCGGCGGGACCGTCGCCGGCGCCCGTATCGCCGTGGCACACCGAACAATACTGTGCATACAAGGGCGCGCCACGTGCAGGATTCGGGGTAATCACTGGCGCCTGGCTGACTTCGTAGGCCACTGCGAGCTTCGCGCCGAGCTGACGTGCCTGACGGGCCACTTGAGCGCCGTCCTGCTTCTGGTTGACCGCATTCAACAGCGCTGAGACACCCTGCTCCAGCGCAGCGCGCTCCGGCCTTGCCGGCAACCCGGCGATCGTGCCCTGCAGCGCCGCGAGAAACTCCACCTGCTCGCGGTATTCGGCGTCATCCACGACCTTGCCGTCCGCAACCGTCGCCGGGTAGTCCGCTCCGACGTAATCGAGCAAATGCAAAGCCTGAGCCGCGTCCTCGGCAGGCGCTGCGCAGGCACCGACGCTGAACAGGCTCAACAGCACGAGGCTCAGGCAGGGCAATAAGCGGGAGCGGAACATGGGGGTGGATCTCAAATAGGAATGCGAAGGGTTGCCATTGTTCATGTTAGGCGCCGAGGACTCAAGCGCTGCATTGATGGCAGTGACTCAACCGCAGGACTGGCTTTTAGCCGGGAAGGGGTCAGGTGTCACACCGCAAAAGGCAGAGTGCTGCCTCTGGCCGGTTCCCGGCTGAAGCCGGTCCTACGATTGAGGGTTTGAGCCGGTCTCCCAGCCGAGCGCAGCCAGTGAAACCGGCTGTGACTCAACTGTGGAACGCGCTCTTGATGAATCAGGCCCGATGCAATGTGGCGAGAAATGCCGCGGCGCTGACGAACAACCCGGCAAAGGTGCGGTTCATCCGGCGTTGCTGTTTGGGGGTTTTGAGGGCGCGGAGCACTTTCGAAGCCAGGCCGGTGTAGCCCGCCATGACGATCAGGTCCACGCACACCATGGTCGCGGCAATGATCAGGTATTGCGGCAGCAGCGGCAGATGCGTGTCGATGAACTGCGGCAGGATCGCCAGAATAAACACCAGCGCCTTGGGGTTGCTGATGTTCACAAGAAAGCCTCGGCCCATGAGCACAAGGGGCTTGCCCACCGGGCGCACAGCCGACTCATCCGCCAGATTGCTTGGCAACGCACGCCATTGCCTGATGCCCAGATAGACCAGGTAGGCGACGCCAAACCATTTGATCAGCGTGAACGCCAAGGCTGAAGTGGCCAGCACCGCGCCAAGCCCGGCAGCAACCACGGCGATCTGCACGACGAGCGCGATCTGCAGGCCCAGAGCATTCCAGTAGCCGCGCCAGAACCCGTATTGCAGACCGCTGGACATCGACGCGATGGCGCCCGCGCCCGGAGACAGACTGATAACCCAGCAAGCGGCGAAAAACGCCAACCATGTTTCGAGCGACATCACGCACCTCAGGCAACGAAATCTTCGCCTAACCTAGTGTTTCCGGACCTGCAAAGGCCAGTTATTTCTGACTGTTGCGGCGACTTGGCCGACAGCTGTTCCGGTCGCCTGCGTTATACGACTAACGCAGGCCACACCATCAGGACAACGCTTCCAGCTCGGCCTGCATCGACTCCAGCAATTCCAGTGCTTCCATCCACGCTTCTTCCAGCTCGGATTCACGTGACTTGAGCTTGGCCTGATCCGCCAACAGGTCGCGCAGCTTGTCTTTGTTGGCCGCCTCGTAAATGCCGCTGTCGCCCAGGGCCACTTCGATCTTCGCCAGTTTCTCATGCAGCGTGCCGAGCTCTTTTTCAAGCTTGTCGGCCTCGCGCTTGTGCGGCGCGAGTTGCTGGCGCAATGCGGCGGCCTGCTGTCGCTGCGCTTTCTTGTCGGTCTTGTCGACGTTCACCGGCGTGTTACTGGTCGGCGCATTGCGCAGGCGATAGTCCACCAGCCACCGCGCGTAGTCGTCCAGATCGCCATCGAACTCCTGAACAAGGCCATCGGCGACGAGGAGGAAATTATCCGTCGTGCTCTTGAGCAAATGCCGATCGTGGGAGACCACCAGTACCGCGCCACTGAACTCCTGAAGCGCCATGGTCAAAGCCAGGCGCATTTCCAGATCCAGGTGGTTGGTCGGTTCGTCGAGCAGCAGCAGGTTGGGTTTGTCCCAGGCAATCAGGGCCAAGGCCAGCCGCGCTTTCTCGCCACCGGAGAAATTCAGCACCGGCTCGTCGAGGCGCGCACCGCGGAAGTCGAAACCGCCGAGGAAATCCCGCAAGGACTGTTCGCGCTCGGTGGGCGCGATACGCTGCAGGTGCAGCAACGGACTGGCCTTGGCGTCCAGGGAGTCGAGCTGATGCTGGGCAAAGTAGCCGACCACCGTGTTTTCGCCACGCACCATGCGCCCGCTCAACGGCTCGAGTTCGCCCGCAAGGTTTTTGATCAGCGTGGATTTACCGGCGCCGTTCGGGCCCAGCAAACCGATGCGTGCGCCCGGCGTCAGTTGCAGCTTCACCTTTTGCAGGATGGCTTTGTCGCCATAGCCCAGTCGCGCGTCAGACAGATCCATCAGCGGGCTGGAGATCTTGGTCGATTCGCGGAAGGTGAAGTCGAACGGAGAATCGACGTGGGCCGCCGACAGCTCTTCCATTCGCTCAAGGGCTTTGATCCGGCTCTGGGCCTGCTTGGCCTTGGTGGCCTGGGCCTTGAAGCGCGTGATGAATTTCTCCATGTGCGCGCGCTGGGCCTGTTGCTTGTCGTAGGCCTGCTGTTGCTGGGCCAGGCGCTCGGCACGGGCGCGTTCGAAAGCGCTGTAACCGCCGCGATAGAGCGTGATCTTTTTCTGCTCGACGTGGGCAACGTGATCGACCACCGCGTCCAGAAAATCGCGGTCGTGGGAGATCAGCAGCAGGGTGCCTTGGTAGCTTTTGAGCCAGTCTTCAAGCCAGAGAATGGCATCGAGATCCAAGTGGTTGGTCGGCTCATCGAGCAGCAGCAGGTCCGAAGGACACATCAACGCCTGCGCCAGGTTGAGACGCATCCGCCAGCCACCGGAGAAATCGCTGACCTGGCGCTCCATCTGCTCGTTGGTAAAGCCCAGACCTGCCAGCAGCTTGCGCGCCCGCGCATCGGCCGTGTAGCCATCGGCGCTGTCGAGCTCCGAATGCAGACGTGCTTGCGCGGCGCCGTCCTGAGCGGCCTCGGCAGCCGCGAGGTCATGCTGAACCTGACGCAGTCGCAGATCGCCGTCGAGGACGTAGTCCACCGCCAGACGATCGAGGGTATCGACCTCCTGACGCATGTGGGCGATGCGCCAATCGGCAGGCAGCAGGCAATCGCCATTGTCGGGGGTCAGTTCACCCCGAAGCAGCGCGAACAGGCTGGATTTACCGGCGCCGTTGGCGCCGATCAGACCGGCTTTCTGGCCGGCGTGCAGGGTCAGCTCGGCGTCTTCTAGCAGACGTTGCGGACCACGCTGTAAGGTAAGGCTTTGAAGTCTGATCATAATGGCGGCGGAGTCTACCAGCTTCGCCCAAAACAGGTAGATGACGAT
The DNA here is from genome assembly GCF_041060465.1 of Pseudomonas sp. W2Oct36. Taxonomy (NCBI): domain Bacteria; kingdom Pseudomonadati; phylum Pseudomonadota; class Gammaproteobacteria; order Pseudomonadales; family Pseudomonadaceae; genus Pseudomonas; species Pseudomonas sp. W2Oct36. Next base: position 275,465 of record NZ_JAUERW010000002.1, on the reverse strand, counting down.
GCTCTCGGACCTATGGAGTTTCACCCTCGATTTCTATGCTCGCCCAGGCGTCGAGCAGGCGTGCCTGAAGCTGCAAGCCGATGGCGCCAATGTCTGCGCGCTGCTGTGCGGCGTCTGGATGGACCGGCGTGGTGTGCAGTTCCACCCGGAGCGGGCAGGACAAATCGGACAATTGGCCGACCCGTGGCACGAGAAGGTGGTGGGGCCATTGAGGGATGTTCGGACCCGCTGGAAGGCCGACGCGAAAGAAGACGAAGAGCTGACGGCGTTACGCGACAGACTTAAAACCCTCGAGCTTGACGCCGAGCGTGAGCTACTGGTGCGGCTGCAACGGCTGACCAAAGACTGGCCTGAGCGAGATGCTCAACCTACGGGTGTGTGGCTGGAAGCGCTGGCGGGAGGTGCTGCTCAAGCCAGTCCCGACGCGTTGCAGATTCTGCTTCGCGCCGGGACCGATATCGCTTAGGACGCGCTGTTCGAGGTCGAATCAGCGGCTGGAGCGCCTGGTGCAGGGGACACTGCTGGAGCAGCAGGCGCTGCGGCCGCTGGTTTGGCCGTTGCAGAGACAGCAGGCTTGGCGGACGGTTTTGCAGCAGTCTTCGCAGCGACTGGCTTGACGCCCGCAGGCTTGGATGATGCTGTGCCGGCCGGTTTGGCAGCTGCTTTGCTGGCGGCAGGCTTGGCGGCGGCACTGGCGGCTGGTTTCGCAGCAGACGCTTTAGCCGGAGCAGGTTTGGCAGCGGCTTTCACGGCAGCCGGCTTGGCAGCGGTGGTCTTGGCGGCCACAGCGGTTTTAGCGGCTGGCTTGCTCGCAGCGCTGGCAGCTGGTTTGGCAGCGGGTGCCTTGGTCGCAGCAGGCTTGGCGGCGACAGTTTTCGCAGTCACCTTGGCAACGGTTTTTTCGGCGACGGCTTTGACGGCGGTTTTAGCAGCAGGCTTTGCCGGGGCGGCTTTGGGTGCAGGTTTTGCTGGTTTTGGAGGCATTTTCGCAGGCGGTTTTGGCGCGACAGGCTTGGCATCAGGTCGAGCCGGGTCTTTTGCAGCGCGATCGTTCAGCGCTTTGCCAACGGCTTCCTTCACGCGGCCAATGCCTTGGGCCAGCTTCAGGCTTTCCTGAGCATCACGCTTGAGGTTGAGGATGTAGCTGCGGGTTTCAGTCTGACGATCTTTCAAAGCGTCGAGCAACGACTCGAGCTCGGCTACGCTGTCTTTGGCCTTGCCTTGGGCCTTGGCTTTACCGGCGGCGGCAGCGTCCTGCAGTTTGGTGCGCGACTTGTGCAGTTTTTCCTGCGCCTTGCCACGTTGCTTCTCGAGTTTGGCGAGCAGTTTTTCAGCGTCAGCCAATGCTTGAGAGCAGGCGGTTTCGAGATGTTCGAGCAGGCTGCCCGACAGCTGTTGAAGCAAATGCAACGGAGTGTTTACTGGCTTCTTGGTGGCCGACATGACTTACCTCCTGGCTGATTTGAGTGCGGCCATACTAGACCTCCGCCCGCACCGCCGCTAGGGCATCTTGACACTACAATCCCCGCTCTGTTGCAGGACGCCCAAAAACCCGGCAATACCCGTCACGCTCGGGCCTCAGCGCTGGCATAATCGCTCACTTCCCAGGCCGGAGAGCATTCATGTCGCGCTACCTGTTTATGTCGTTGTTCCTCTTGGTACCCCTTGCTCACGCGACCGATGCTCCGGCGTCCGACAACACCCACGATCTTTCCTACAGCCTCGGCGCCAGCCTGGGTGAGCGCCTGCGCCAGGAAGCACCCGATCTGCAGTTGCCCGCGCTGCTTGAAGGCCTGCAGTCGGCGTATCAGGGCAAGCCGTTGGCGATCAAGCAGGAACGCATGGAGCAGATTCTCAGCGACCACGATGCCGCCCTCGCACAGGCTGAAAACTCCGGCCAGACCGAACCGCAGACTGAAGCGGCATTGAAGGACGAGCGCAAGTTCATGGACGCCGAGAAGGCCAAGCCGGGGGTTCGCCAGCTCGCGGACGGCATCCTGATGACCGAGCTGACGCCGGGCAATGGTCCCAAACCCGACATCAATGGCCGGGTGCAAGTGAAGTACGTGGGCCGTCTGCCTGACGGCACGATCTTCGATCAGAGCCAGCTGCCACAATGGTTTCGTCTGGACAGCGTCATCGCCGGCTGGACCACCGCCCTCGCCGACATGCCAGTGGGTGCCAAATGGCGCCTGGTCATCCCTTCGGCCCAAGCGTATGGCGCAGAAGGCGCTGGCGATCTGATCGATCCTTACACGCCGCTGGTGTTCGAAATAGAGCTGCTGGGGGTGTCGCAGTAACACCGGCAGTGGCCGAGGCTCGCCGCGACAGACCATAAAAAAAGGGTGCCCATGGCACCCTTTTTTACATCAGCGGCCCTCTCAGACCTCTTCCTCAACCTGTTCCTTGTGCGCGTTGTGCAGCACTTCGATCAGGCAGTCTTCCAGTTCAAAGCGCTCGTGCAGCAAGCTGCCCAACTCCTTGAGTTTCTCGGCGACGCATTTGCCTTCGTCACAGAGATCGTTGAACGCCAGCAGCTTCTCGGTGATGACGTCGAGCCGAGGATAAATCGTGTCAGCCAGGTCGAGGCCTCGCTGATTATTGAACGCCTTGGCTTCGTTGGTCAGCTGCTCGTAGATTTCGAAATGACCGGCCGACACGTAATCGACCAGGGTGCCGCAAAACTCTTGCAGGGGCGCGCGTTTTTCCGAAAACGCTCCCGGCTCTGCACTCAAGGCGTAATAAGCCGTGATCAGCTCGTTGCGCTCCAGCAACCAGCGGTCAATCAGCTTGTGAACCCCACCCCAGCGTTCCTGAGCGTTCTGACAACTTTCCAGCATGATGTTCTCTCTTCCCTTCAGGGGCATGCTGCTTCAGGCGCTTTTGGGGTACGTTCCGGGATTGTCGGAACCGGCCCGCAAAAGTGTCGACAGCAACATTGATCCGATGATGCGTGCGGCCCAGATTATGCCCGCATGACTAGCCCAGCAAGGTACGCAGGACACAAAGTTCATACAAGTGTTTAATCAGGAGTTCCCAGATCCATTGATCTGAATCGGCGGAACTCGATAAAAAGGTAGTACATCGCGAACAGGCACAAGCCAGAGAATGCCAGCAGGCTCCATTCAGGCAAGCTGATGCCGAACAGCGACCAGTTGATCTCGGAGCACCCTGCACTTCCCGCCAGCACCATCGCCATGACCTTCAGGTAGGGCTGTGTTTCCGTCAGGTATTTAAGGTTTTCAATGCATGCGGCCATGTTCTCGGGTGGCGAAGCCTGCAACCAGACCTGACGTGCCGCGACGCTCGCCCCCAAAGCGGAAGACAGTAAAAGAAAGCCGGCGTAGACACGCCAGCCAGATTTGCCCGGCGCGTGCAGCGCGGCGAGCAGGCACACACCCGCCGATATCGCCATGAGCACACGCTGAAGCAGACACATCGGGCACGGCGCCGCATCAACGACAGGGCCGAGATAAACCGTCGCTCCTACAATCGATGCGCAGGCCAGAAACGCCAGAGAGAACAGGGAGCGCGTACGAGCCAGCTGCATGGAAAATCCGTAACAAAAGACGAAGGCGGCTACGGTAGAGGAAAGCGCGAGTCGCTTTCAAGGCACCCAACGGAGGATATTTCTTTGTTGATGTAGGTAAATCCCGACGCCGTGTTTAAGACGTTATACCGGTAGCCCGGAGATCCTCCCAACAAGCCACACCAAGCACAGAAACGTCCTACACAAATCTGCGAATCAGACGCAGAAGAGGCCCGCTATCGGGCCTCTTCACGTTAACGTCTGACTTCAGTCTAAACGCGTGTCAGTGCTGGCAAAGGACGTGCGAGCAAACGCTCGTCCAGCAGACCCAGGCCTTCCTGAAACAGCTGATTGCTGCGATCGGTCTCGCCCAGCTGCGCAAGCAGACGGGCCAGTTCGGCACAGGCTTCAGGGTTTCGCTGCAACCTCAGACTCGACTCGAGATAGTCGCGGGCTTTACCCCACAAACTGCTTTGAAGGCACAGACGGCCCAGGGTCAACAGCAAGCCTGGATCATCAGTATGGCTTTTCAGCCAGCCTTCAGCGGTCTGCAGTTGCTTGCCAGGATCGGCGCCACGCACCAGTCCATACAACCGCGCGAGGTGGGTGTTGTAGTCGCGTTTCATGGCCGTGCGCAAGACTTCCTCAGCCTGCACATCGGCGCCCAGACGACGTAGTTGTTCGGCGTACGCCAATACCAGCGCGGGCTCTTGGCGCTGAGCCGAAGTCAGTTGCTGCCAGGCGTTTTCCAGCGACGGGAGACCCGTGGCGACGTTATCACCGTCGGATTCACGATGGGCCGCCAGCGAGAGATTTTCACCCCAGGCGCGTCGCTCCAATTCAGCCAGTTCTTGCGCCGGAAGCACCTTGTCTTTTCGCAACTCCGGCATCAGCCGAATCAACTCTGCCCACTCACCGCGTTCGCGGTACAGACGCTGCAACTGGCGCAATACCTGCGGGTTATGCGGATGGCGTTCTTGCATAGCCTGCAAGGTCACCAACGCTCCGTCGAGATCACCGCGGTCCACCTGCAGTTGCGCGTGGCTCAAGGCAATGGCGAGCTCGGCAGGCGGCTGACGCTCAAGCGCGCGCTCAAGCAAGTTGTCGCTTTCCTCGTAACGACCCTGCTCGTTCGCTGCCCGAGCGGCGCCGAGGTAATACAGCAGTGGCTGACGCTCCGCCTCGGCGGCACGATGCAAGTTGCGTTGCGCGCTGGCCCAGCGCCCTTCGGCGAGGTCCATCTGACCTTGCTCGATCGCGTTCTGAACGCGACGACTGCGATTGCGACGGGACCAGGGGTTGACCACCCCGCCGGAGGTCGTCAGCAACGTAATGACGACTCGCACCAGCCACAGAATGAACAGGACGGCGACGAGCAACGCCAGCGCTGCCCAGATGCTCGATTCGTAGCGGAAAGTGTCGTAGGAAATAAGCACGTAGCCCGCATGGCGTGAGATCGCGACGCCTATCAGCGCCGCCGCCACAACCAGCACGAAGAGGATGACGTAAGCGCGCTTCATGGCTGCTTCCCAGGCTGCGCCTCATCAGTGCGTTTCTCCAGCGCACCGCCAACAGGCGTATGGCGCTGCTCGAGGTAGGCCTGAACCGCAGCCAGACTTTGTGTCAGATCAGGGGTGGCGACTGAAACCGGCTGTTTGCCCAACTCATCCAGACGCTGGCCGAGGGCTTTGCTCTGCTGGTTGTCGCGATTGAAATTGTCGTCCAGGACGCTGCGCGCCTCGGCCATGGCTTTTTCGTAGACCGGGCCCTGACCGTTGAGCGCCGCCCATTGCGCCTGCTCGATCGCCAGGCTCAACGCCAGACGGACTTGGGTCAGGCTCTGACCTGCCAGCAACGGCCGGATATTTTTGTCCGCATGAAAATCGATGCGCACGAACTGGGAGATCTTGTCCCACCACTTGGCCCAGTAGCTGTCCTCGCTGCCATCGGTCAGACCGAACAGCGAGTCGCCCTTGTCCTTGTATTCCGGCGCCAGCTCATTTAGCTGCGCGACTTGCTCACGCACTGCCGCTAGTTGCAGGAACAAACCCGTGCCATCCGGCTGATCGACACTGCGCAGCGCAGTGAGGCTTTTGGCCAATTGCTCGCGGGCGGCGAATGCGCCGGGATCATCCTGCTCGCGCAGGATCTCGTCAGCGCCCTGCACCAGCGCTGCAGCACTGTTGACGTCTTGCAGCGCAGAGAGCCTCAGGCTCGCCAGGCGCAGCAAATGCTCCGCCTCGGCAAGACGCCAGTCCTTGCGGCTGGCACCGAGTACAGTTTCTACACGCTGGCTCAGGCGCTGCTGATCACCCTGCAACTGCGTGACGAGGCGACGGCGATCTTCCAGCTCTTCAGCCGGTGGCAGTTGTGCCAGGCGTACGGCGATTTGCTGTTCGCTCTGCTTGAGGGCTTGAGTCTGAGAGCCGATGTCCTGCAACTGCCCCAACTGCTCCTGGTGACCGGCCTGCATGGCGCGCAGTTGCCAAACGCTCCAGCCGCCAACGGCAACACCCGCTGCGCCCAGCAACAGCGCCAGTATGGCGAGCCCGTTGCTGCTTCGGCGATTCGACGGTTCTTTGTACGCTGGATCCGGCAGCGGCTCAGGTTTGGCCAGTACCGGTTCAACGTCATCTTTTGGCAAGACTGTTTCGCTCACGTGTCCATCCTTTGCATTTTGGGCGTCGCGTAATCCGACTGATCGACCATTACGCCTGTGAGGCAGGCGCGGTGTATCCGCGCAATGCTGCCAGCAAGGCCGGGGCGCTGGCGCCACGGCAGTCCACTACGTCAAGAGCCCCGGCAGCACGCGCCATTTCAGCGACCCGGGGGCTCGGTACAAACAAAGGCATCTGCGCAAGCGTAGGCCAGGCATCGCCCGCCAGCTCACGCAGATGCTCGAAACCCTGTCCACTGCTGACCACCAGCCCATTCAAGCGTTCCGCTCTAACCGTGTCGGGCAGCACGAAAGCCGGGTATTGCGGCAGGTGGCGACGATACAGCGGCAGGTAATCAACCATCACACCACGCTCCCGCAACCGCTCGGCCAACAGCTCGCGCCCTTCTTCGCCGCGCATGATCAGCACTTTGGGGTCGTAGCCCGAGACAGCTTGTTGAAACTGCGGCAGGTCGAGTAGCGCTTCGCTGTCGTCGCCGTGCTCGGGGAAGAACACGTGCAGACCATAGTCATCGAGGATTTGCGCGGTTGCAGCGCCGACGGTGAACCACTTCTGCATCGGCGGCTGCGGCCAGACTTCGTCAAGCATCGCCAGCCCAAGGCGCGCGGCCGGCTTGCTGACGACGATAACGGCGCAATACGCAGCCAGGTCGTAGATGATTGAACGGTTGGCTTCTGAAACTGGCAGAGGCTCGATCTCGAGCAACGGCAGGCTGGCGCCGTACACGCCGACCTCAGCCAGCGTCTGCGCGAGGGCCTGCGACTCTTCAGCAGGACGCGTGAGCAGCAAACGCCAGGCCTTCACTCGTCGTCTGCCTCGCCATACACAGCTTTGAGAATCTTCGCCGCGCCTTGGTCCAGCAGCGCTTCGGCGACTTGTACGCCCAGCGTCTGGGCATCGACTTGTGGCGCGCGCGCTTCGGCGTGGAGCAGCACTGTGCCGGAGGGATCGCCTACCAGACCGCGCAACCACAGTTGCTCGCCTTCCAGCACGGCATAACAGGCGATCGGCACCTGGCAACCACCGTTGAGGTGCCTGTTGAGCGCGCGCTCGGCGGTGACCCGCACGGCGGTGTCATCATGGTGCAACGGGGCAAGCAAGGCATGCACTTCGATATCGACGCTGCGGCATTCAATGCCCACCGCGCCCTGCCCGCCAGCTGGCAAGCTGTGGTCGATGCTGATGGGGGCCGTAATGCGCTCTTCGAAACCCAGGCGGATCAGGCCAGCAGCGGCAAGGATGATCGCGTCGTACTCACCTGCATCCAGCTTGGCGAGGCGTGTATTGACGTTGCCGCGCAGAAACCGGATTTGCAAGTCAGGCCGACGCGCCAGCAACTGAGCCTGCCGACGCAGGCTCGACGTCCCGACAACGGCGCCGGCGGGCAACTCATCGAGACTGGCATAGGTATTGGAAACGAAGGCGTCGCGCGGGTCTTCGCGTTCGCAGATACAGAACAGCCCGAGCCCTTGGGGGAAGTCCATCGGGACGTCTTTCATCGAGTGAACGGCTATGTCGGCTCTGTGCTCCATCAGGGCTGTTTCCAGTTCCTTGACGAACAAACCCTTGCCGCCGATCTTCGACAGCGGCGAATCCAGTAGCTTGTCGCCGCGACTGACCATCGGCACCAGTGTCACGATCAGGCCGGGATGCGCCTGCTCCAGACGCGCCTTGACGTACTCGGCTTGCCAGAGGGCCAGGGCGCTTTTGCGGGTGGCGATGCGGATTTCGCGAGAAGACATGAACCGGTCCGTACTGAGTGAATGCGGCGAATAATAACAGCTCGGCCAGATCGGGCCGAATGACTGTATTCAATCTGCGCGCATCATGATCTCAATCAACCTGCGTACGCCATGCGACGGCGTGTCGCCCGCATCCCGGCATGCTCCTCGCGGCACACGCTTACAACTGCTGCATCATCTTGCGCACACCGGCAACGTGCCGGCGGCTGACGATCAACGCATCGCCATTGAGCCCTTTCAGGAACAACTGAAAATGGCCCAGCGGCGTGCGCTGCAGGCGCTCAATGCGTTCCCGGGCAACCAGCGCGTTGCGGTGGATGCGTACGAAACGGTCGCCGAATTCGTCTTCCAGGGCTTTAAGCGGTTCATCCAGCAGCACTTCGCCGCCTTCGTGGCGCAGGGTCACGTACTTGTGATCAGCGATGAAATAGATCACCTCGGACAACGGGATCAGCTCAATGCCCTTTCGGGTACGTGCACTGATGTGGCTGCGCGGACCAGTGCCGCTTTCCGCAGCAGGCCGCGTCATCGCTGCCAGTTGCACACGGTTTGGCCGCTCGGCTTTGCGCAGCGCCTCCAGCAAGTGCTCGGGGCGAACCGGTTTGACCAGATACCCCACGGCGCTGACCTGGAAGGCCTCCAGCGCAAATTCATCGTGGGCCGTGCAGAACACGACGGCAGGCGGGGTGTCGCGCTCGCACAATTTTGCCGCCACCTGAAGTCCATCCAGGCCAGGCATGCGGATATCCAGCAACACCACGTCGGGTTTCAAATTTTCAATCAGCTGCAATGCTTCTTCGCCATTTGTGGCGCTGGGTTCCAGAACCTTGTAACCCTCGAGCTCACTTACCATACGGCTCAGGCGGTCTCGGGCTAGGGGTTCGTCATCAACGATCAGGACATTCATATAGCTCTGGCTTCCTGCGTGAGTCTCGCACAAGGATAGCGTAGACAGGTGAAGTGACGACCGTCTCGGCGCTCCACGCTCAGACTGGCGAGGGGGCCGAAAAGTGCCGTGAGTCGAGCGCCGATGTTTGCCAGGGCCTGCTGAGTGCCGCCTGGATTTTGTCGTAAGACGACCTCATCGTAAGGATTACTGACGCGCAATATAAATACTCCCCGTTCGTAGTCCGCCTCAACTCTGACCACGCCGCCTTCAACACGGGGCGCGATGCCGTAAATCAACGCGTTTTCCAATAATGGCTGCAAGGTTAGCTGGGGAATTGGCAAGTCGTCGGGAATTGCACTAACGGCCCAGTCCAACTGTAGACGCTCGCCAAGTCGATATTGCTCAATCGATAAATAGCGTTTCGCCAATTCAAGCTCTTCGCGCCATGTCGTGAGGCTGCCGGGCTTGCCCAGACTGGCCCGAAACAGGTCGGACAGATCAAGCACCGCTTGCTCCGCTTTGACCGGATCGCTGGTGACCAGGCTGGCAATGCTGTTGAGCGTATTAAACAGAAAGTGCGGACGGATACGCGCCTGCAAGGACTCGATCCTGGCCTGAAGCTCGGCCTGCTGCTGTTTGCGCCACTGACTCTGCAGGTAAAAGTACCGCAGCATCAGCGCGGACATGATCAAGGCGATCAAGGCGTAGCGCAGGTACCGTTCGACGACGCCATCGAACGAGGTCGGCGGATTCACTTGGTAGTAGTCAGTCACGGCGGTGCACATCAGCGTCACGGCCACCACCAGCAGACAACCGATGCAGCCGGCCACGCCGGCACGCAGGCGCGCCAGCCAGGGCCGCAAGCCACACAGCAGCGCGGCGGACAACAGCACGATCCACTGCACGAAAAGAGAAATCAGCGCCAGCCGTACCCAGTCGAAATCCGGCTGCATGGGTTCGATGAGCACAAGCACGAAGACCAGCAACTCCGCCAGCACGACCAGCATCAGCAACGCTTGGGGCAGACACAGTTCCGGGAGGAAAAACTCTTTGCCGGGCGCACTGCTCTGCCCCGGTTGTTTGCGCTCGTTCTGCATGGCCGCCAGTCTCTTCGCTCATACCGTTGCGGGCAAGCCGCCGGGGATAAATAAACGGCAATGCTGTTATCATCGCCCGCGTCTTTAGAATCGGCCGGCGCCGGTTTTTCATCAGTTTCAGCCACCAGTACAGCAGCGAGCGAATCATGAGCACCGACAAGACCAACCAGTCCTGGGGCGGCCGCTTCAGTGAACCCGTCGACGCCTTCGTCGCACGCTTCACCGCCTCCGTCACCTTCGATCAGCGCCTTTATCGCCACGACATCATGGGCTCGGTTGCCCACGCCACGATGCTGGCCAAGGTCGGTGTGCTCACCGACGCCGAGCGCGACACCATCATCGACGGGCTGAAGAGCATTCAGGGCGAGATCGAAGCCGGCACATTCGACTGGCGCGTTGACCTCGAAGACGTGCACATGAATATCGAAGCGTGCCTGACCGACCGCATCGGCGTCACCGGTAAAAAACTGCACACCGGGCGCAGCCGCAACGATCAGGTGGCCACTGACATCCGCCTGTGGTTGCGCGATGAAATCGACCTGATTCTGGCTGAGATCACCCGCTTGCAAGAAGGCCTGCTGGGCCTGGCCGAGCGCGAAGCCGAGACCATCATGCCGGGCTTCACTCACCTGCAGACCGCCCAACCGGTGACCTTCGGTCACCACATGCTGGCGTGGTTCGAAATGCTCAGCCGTGATTTCGAGCGTCTGGTGGATTGCCGCAAACGCACCAACCGCATGCCCCTGGGCAGCGCCGCGCTGGCCGGCACCACGTACCCGATCGACCGCGAGCTGACCTGCCAGCTGCTGGGTTTCGAAGCCGTCGGCGGCAACTCGCTGGACAGCGTCTCCGATCGCGATTTCGCCATCGAATTCTGCTCCGCCGCGAGTATCGCGATGATGCACCTGTCGCGCTTCTCCGAAGAGCTGGTGCTGTGGACCAGCGCGCAATTCCAGTTCATCGACCTGCCTGATCGCTTCTGCACCGGCAGCTCGATCATGCCGCAAAAGAAAAACCCGGATGTGCCCGAGCTGGTCCGTGGCAAAAGCGGCCGCGTATTCGGCGCTCTGATGGGCCTGCTGACCTTGATGAAGGGCCAGCCGCTGGCCTACAACAAGGACAATCAGGAAGACAAGGAGCCGCTGTTCGACGCTGCCGACACCTTGCGCGACTCGCTGCGTGCCTTCGCTGACATGATCCCGGCGATCAAGCCGAAGCACGCCATGATGCGCGAGGCCGCGCTGCGTGGCTTCTCCACGGCAACCGACCTGGCCGACTATCTGGTCCGCCGTGGCCTGCCGTTCCGTGATTGCCACGAGATCGTGGGTCACGCGGTAAAGCATGGCGTTCAGACCGGCAAGGATCTGGCCGAGATGACCCTGGACGAGCTGCGTCAGTTCAGCGACCAGATCGAACAGGATGTCTTCGCAGTGCTGACGCTCGAAGGTTCGGTCAATGCCCGCAACCACATCGGCGGCACGGCGCCGGAGCAGGTCAAGGCCGCGGTTGCGCGCGGCCGGCATTTGCTCGCCACCCGCTAAACCCATAAACGGCGTCGCCCGGTGCCGGCGATGCCATTCAATTGGCAGGACATCGAGAACGACATGAGCGACAACATTGAAATCGACGACGAAGAGTTCGCTGAAGCGACGCTGATTGAAGCCATCGAAAATCAGATCGAGAGCGACAACCCCCCAGCGGCCAAAGCCACCTACAACAAGCTGACTCTGGTGGGCATCGAGCGCGAAGAAATTCTGCAGATGATGGCCCACATTCTGGCGCTGGAGATCGACGGGATCCTGGCCGAAGATCGTCCGTTCAATACCGTCTGGTACGAAGCGGCCCTGCGCGCACTGCCCGACATGCCGCCGGGCGTGCGACTGGCGGAAGACGAGTAAAACCCGCCCAACATGCCGGTCGCTCAACCGACCTGACGACCGGCCAGATACTTTCTGCAAAATCCCCAGACCTGACTACACTCCAAAAGCCTCGCTGCCGCATGGCGATGGGGCCGTCACGCCTGCGATTCCGATCGCGGTGTATCCACTGGAAAAGTCTGGAGCACCTATGTCGTTTACCCCTGAATTGGTTGCCGAGCTGGAAATCCTGTCGCTGTTCAATCTGAGCAACACTAAAGAGGGACTGAAGGTCCACCACCATTCCGCGGCTCCCACAGCCATCGCTGCCGCCCAACGACTCTTCGACAAAGGCCTCACCACGCAACACGACGGAGGCTATTTGACAAGCCTGGGTCTTGATGCCGCCGACCACGCTCAATCGCTGCTGCTCATTCTTGCCACCAGCCAGGAAGCTGCCTGACGTCGTCCTCGCGAGACCTTTGCCTGGACGCACCAAATAAAGGTTTCGCGAATCCTCCATTTCAACGATGCTGCGCCGATAAAATAATGGCGCCATAAAAAAGACGCTCAGTCGAGCCGCGCAGGCCCGACGCCGCTGTCTTGATTATCGCTACACCTTCACTTCATGCAGTGCCGCCCGCCGGCTTCGAGTCGCGATGACGCGTAGTTCCGAAATTCGCCCGGATCTGGATGAGGGCATTGATCGCAAGGTCCTCGCTCAGTTACGCAGCCGCTTCCTGGCCCTGAGCGAGAGTCGACTGGCGCGCGCCTACGAAGGCCTGTCGACGCGCCAGCAAAGCGTGCTTTCGCTGCTGCCGCTGTTTTTCCACGTCAATCATCCTCTGTTGCCAGGCTATGTGTCGGGCTCGACCCCCGCCGGCGTTTCCCATTACGAGCCCGACGCACAGGCCCTCGCTGAAGCGCAACGGCTGACGCGGTCGTTCTCCTACAAACCACGCCGGGTGAATCCACCGCAGCCGATTCACGGCATCTTCCTGATGGGTAGCCTTGGCACCCTCGCCCAGGCCGACCAGAGCGACATGGACGTGTGGATCTGCCACGACCCGCTGCTGTCGGCAGACGACATGCAGGAACTTCGCAAGAAGTGCCAGTCCTTGGAAAGCTGGGCGGCGAGCATGGGTGCCGAGGCGCATTTCTTTCTCGTCGATCCGGAGCGTTTTGTCGTCGGCGAGCGCGACGCACAGCTGAGTGGAGAAGACTGCGGCACGACGCAGCATTACTTGCTGCTCGACGAGTTTTATCGCACCGCCATCTGGATGGCCGGGCGCACCCCGATGTGGTGGCTGGTGCCGGTCTATGAGGAAACACGCTACGCCGAATACACCCATACCCTGCTGTCGAAACGCTTTATTCGCGCTGACGAGGTGTTGGACCTCGGTAATATGTCGCGCATCCCGCCGGGCGAATTCATCGGCGCAGGGCTGTGGCAGTTGTTCAAAGGCATCGAATCACCCTACAAATCCGTGCTCAAGCTGCTGCTCACCGAGGTTTACGCCAGCGAACACCCGCAGGTGCAGTGCCTGAGCATGCGCTTCAAAAAAGCCGTGTTTGCCAACTGCGCCGACCTCGACGAGCTGGACCCCTACGTGATGGTGTACCGGCGCATTGAGGAATACCTGCTCGCGAGGGGCGAACCCGAGCGGCTGGAGCTGGTACGCCGCAGTTTGTACCTGAAGGTGAACAAGAAACTCATCGGGTCCACTCGCCACCGCAGCAACAGTTGGCAGCGCCTGCTGCTGGAGCGGCTGGTCAGTGAGTGGCATTGGGACGAGCGCCAGTTGGCGCTGCTCGACAGCCGCAGTCAGTGGAAAGTGCGTCAGGTCGCCAGCGAGCGCCGCGCACTGGTCGGCGAGCTCAACTTCAGTTACCGCTTCCTGACCCAGTTCGCGCGCGCGCAAAAGGCCGTCAATTCGATCAACAAGCGCGACTTGAATGTGCTCGGGCGACGCCTGTACGCAGCCTTTGAACGCAAAGCCGGCAAAGTGGAATTTCTCAATCCGGGCATTGCGCCGGATCTGGCGGAAGACACCTTGACGCTGGCGCAGCTGCCGAACAAGCGCGAGCCCGGCAGGCACCAGTGGTGTCTCTATAACGGCAGTCTGAGTGCCCACGAGCTGGAGACGTTTGCGCCGATCAAGCGCAGTCGCGAGTTGCTGGAATTGCTCACGTGGTGCCACCGCAACAACGTCATCGACAGCAGCACGCGCCTGGCGCTGCACCCCGGGATCAGCGATCTGACCGAGTTCGAGCTGTTCAATCTGCAAGGCGCGCTACAGCAGAGCATCGCGCCGCCGCCGGGCATGGTCGAGGAAGAGGTGCTGCTGAGCCCAAGCGTGCCCCGTGAGATTTTGCTGTTGATCAACGTGGGCGTCGATCCGCTCAGGCACCACAAGGACCTGAACATCCTGATGACCACCGAGCGAACGGACTCGCTGAGCTATGCCGGTGTGCGCGAAAATCTGGTGCTGACGTTTGACCAGATCACGCTCAACAGCTGGAACGAGGTGCTGGTCAACCGCTTCGACGGCCCCTATGCGCTGCTGGACTGCCTGACAGAATTGTTCAACGGCCTGCCGGAAAAGTCCGCCAGGCCTGTCATTCGCGTGCGCTGCTTTTGCCACAACCGCGCGCAGGCCATCGCCCAGCGCGTGGAGGAGCTCATCGGCACCGCGCAACTGCTGCTGGACCGGCGCCTGAATCACCGCTATCTCATCCAGGTCGAGCAGCGGTATCACGTCCTGGAAATGATCCCCGGCCGAGTCAGTCATGTCACGCTGGAACACCTGCCGGCGCTGTTCAGTTATCTGGGGGAAGAGCTTTCCGCCTACAGCCCGATTCATCTGGATCCCCAGGCACTGGACGACTCGGACCTGTCGCTGTTCATCCCGTACGGCCAGCCTGAGTGCATTCAGGTGTTCTACCGGATCAACGAGCCGAATGCCGACCTGTACGTGCTCGATGAGCGCAATGCATTCTGGCATCAGCAGGTGCCTTATCACACTGAGTCCAGCCTGCTGGTGCCGCTGCAGCGCTTTTTTCAATCGCTGGTGTACCGGCGCGTGGCGTTGCTGCCACTGGACAACCCCCTGGAGTCAACGCCGCTGGAGGCTTTGTATTACCGCCTAACCCCCGATGGATCAGGCCGAGCCCGCCGCGTTGAGCATCGCCCGACGCCAACGATGCTCAGCGACCCATCGTTTTTTGATGTGCAGGCGATCATCGAGGAGGCATCCCCCGGTCAGGTCAGCGTCACGCTGTATTGCGACGGGACGGAGTTCTCCGAGCTGGAGCATGGGGACCAGTTGTTCAGCGTCGTGGCGCGGCGGATTCTCGAGCAGCGCCGCGAGCCGCAACGTTACCGCTGCTACATCACCGACCTGGACCTGTCCGGGATACTGAGAGACACGCGCGGGCAGACCATCCTGTTCCTGCGCTACAAGGCCGAACTGGAACGGTCACTGAATGCCGCGCTGGATGAGCTGTGATGGCTGCTGGCGCGCTACAGAGGGCTCAGCGTGCGACGCAATGGGTACTCCGCCGCTGATCTGCCTGCCGCACGATCTCGCGCCGGCGCTCGTCGGTCGCCGCCCGCCACTCGCGAATGTCTTCGACGTGGCGCTGACACCCCGTGCAGACTTTGTCTTCGTCGAGCCGGCAGATGCTGATGCACGGCGACGGCACAGCCGGGCTGACGTTGCTGAACAGCGGTTTTGGCGGTTTGACCGGCGTTGCGTTAATGGTCACTGGCGGTTGCCATCGTTGCCGTCGAGGGCGTCGAAGTCGATCTCTTCGCCGGCCTGCTGCTTCGCCAGTCGATAGAGCATCTCGCTCAACAGCTCTTCGCTCTTGTCGCAGATCCAGTGCTTCGCTTCTTCGTCGTAGTCAAAGTGAAAACCACCCGACGCCGCCGCCAGCCACAGCTGACGCAACGGCTCCTGACGGCTGAAAATGAACTGCGAGCCGTTTTCGAACTTAACGGTCAGCACACCGGCGGAACTCTCAAGGTCAAGATCCAGACCGCTCTCGTCGAAAATGTCCTGGAGCTTTTCTTGGGTGGCATCGACCAGGTCGTGAAAACGGGCTTCGGTCAAACTCATTGCATGAACCTCAAAAGTGTCAGCGGATGGCGCAGCGACGCACGATACGGTCGCTCCCCGGCAAATGCAAAGCCTACCCGCCCAAGTGCCATTGCGGGAGCCGCTTTGGCCGGCAAGGCACCGAACGGGTCGCTTTACCGCAGGCTGCGTCAGAAATCCGTGCGCGCTGCGCAGATTAATTGCGCAGCGGCGTCAAACCCCCGCCGGACGGGAACTCCAGCGCATAGGCAATCTGTCGGGTGGTCGGTATACTCGGGCGCAATTAATGCTTATACAAAGGATTTCGCCATGAAGCGCCTGATTTCCTCCCTGGCCGCACTGCTTGCAGTTGCGTGTCTGGTCTCTGCCTGCGGCCAGAAAGGTCCACTGTATCTGCCCGACGACGACTCGTCCGACGGCACCAGCCAGACCAAGTCGCACTCGCACAAGCATCAGACTTCGACCTACTAGGAATCAGTCATGGACGCCTTCAACTACCGCGACGGTGAGCTGTTCGCGGAGGGAGTGGCGTTGTCTGCCATCGCCGAACGCTTCGGCACGCCGACATACGTCTATTCCCGCGCGCACATCGAGGCGCAGTACCGCGCCTACGCTGATGCCCTGAGCGGCATGCCGCATCTGGTCTGCTTTGCGGTCAAAGCGAACTCCAACCTGGGCGTTCTCAACGTCCTGGCACGCTTGGGCGCCGGTTTCGACATCGTTTCCCGTGGAGAACTGGAACGTGTACTGGCGGCAGGCGGTCAGGCCGACAAGATTGTCTTCTCTGGCGTCGGCAAGACCCGTGATGACATGCGCCGAGCGCTGGAAGTCGGCGTGCACTGCTTCAACGTCGAATCCACCGACGAGCTCGAACGCCTGCAAGTCGTCGCCGCCGAAATGGGCGTGCGCGCTCCGGTTTCGTTGCGCGTCAACCCGGACGTCGACGCCGGCACCCACCCCTACATCTCCACCGGCCTCAAGGAAAACAAGTTCGGCATCGCCATCGCGGACGCTGAAGACGTTTACATCCGCGCCGCGCAGCTGCCGAATCTCGACGTTATCGGCGTTGACTGCCACATTGGCTCACAGCTGACCACGCTCTCGCCTTTCGTTGATGCCCTGGATCGCTTGCTCGACCTGGTCGACCGGCTGGGCGATTGCGGCATTCTGCTGAAGCATATCGACCTGGGCGGCGGCCTGGGTGTGCGTTATCGCGACGAAG
Organism: Pseudomonas sp. W2Oct36; assembly: GCF_041060465.1. NCBI lineage: Bacteria > Pseudomonadati > Pseudomonadota > Gammaproteobacteria > Pseudomonadales > Pseudomonadaceae > Pseudomonas > Pseudomonas sp. W2Oct36. The sequence continues at coordinate 258,352 of NZ_JAUERW010000002.1, read as the reverse complement.
AGCCGCCCCTTGCGAGCGATTACATCAAGGCCGTGCGTGAACGCCTCAATGGCCGCGATCTGGCGCTGATGTTCGAGCCCGGGCGCTTCATCGTCGCCAATGCCGGCGTGCTGGTGACCCGCGTCGAGTACCTCAAGCACACCGAGCACAAAGACTTCGCCATCGTCGACGCCGCCATGAACGACCTGATCCGTCCGGCGCTGTACCAGGCGTGGATGGACGTAACGGCGGTCAAGCCCCGTGACGGCGCCAAACGCACCTACGACATCGTCGGCCCTATCTGTGAAACCGGGGATTTCCTTGCCAAGGAGCGCGAACTCGCACTGGCTGAAGGCGATCTGCTGGCGGTGCACTCTGCCGGCGCCTATGGCTTCGTGATGAGCTCCAACTACAACACCCGCGGGCGTACGGCCGAGGTGCTTGTGGATGGCGAGCAAGCCTTCGAAGTGCGTCGCCGTGAAACCGTGACTGAGCTGTTTGCCGGCGAAAGCCTGCTGCCGGAGTAATCCCATGCTGCTGCGTTTTACCAAGATGCATGGCCTGGGCAATGATTTCATGGTGCTGGACCTTGTAAGCCAACACGCGCACATTTTGCCCAAGCACGCCAAGCAATGGGGCGATCGCCACACCGGTATCGGTTTCGATCAGCTGCTGCTGGTCGAGGCACCGAACAATCCGGACGTGGACTTCCGCTACCGGATTTTCAATTCCGACGGCTCCGAAGTGGAGCAATGCGGCAACGGTGCGCGCTGCTTCGCCCGGTTCGTGCTGGACAAGCGGCTGACGGCCAAAAAGCAGATCCGCGTCGAAACCAAGAGCGGCATCATCGAGCTGGACATCCGCAACGACGGCCAGATCAGCGTGGATATGGGCGCGCCGCGTCTGGTGCCGGCGGATATCCCGTTCGATGCGCCGGAGCAGGCCGCCTCTTATTCGCTTGATGTCGATAGCGAGACCGTCGAGCTGGCCGCCGTGTCCATGGGCAACCCCCACGCTGTGCTACGCGTCTATGACATCAACAACGCGCCCGTGCATGTGCTGGGTCCGAAGATCGAGAACCATCCGCGCTTTCCGGCCCGGGTGAACGTGGGCTTTCTCCACGTCGTCGACCGTCAGCGCGCGCAACTGCGGGTGTGGGAGCGAGGCGCCGGGGAAACCCAGGCCTGCGGCACCGGGGCCTGCGCGGCAGCGGTCGCAGCCATTACTCAGGGCTGGATGGATTCGCCGATGCTGATCGACCTGCCGGGCGGACGCCTGTCCATCGAGTGGGCAGGCCCCGGCCATCCGGTGATGATGACTGGCCCGGCTGTCCGGGTTTACGAAGGCCAAGTACGTCTATGAGTGAGAGTATCCAATGACCGACCAGCCTCAGACTTCAAACGACACGCCCGGCCAGCCCCCTGCCGAGAACGCGGTGCCCGCCCTTGAAGCCGAGGCGGTCGCGGCCTGGCTGCAACAGCACCCTGATTTCTTCGCCGAGCACGACGAGCTGCTGGCGATGATGCGCGTTCCGCATCAACGGGGCGATACCGTCTCGCTGGTCGAACGCCAGCTCAAACTGCTGCGCGAGCGCAACATCGAGATGCGTCACCGGCTTTCGCAACTGATGGACGTGGCCCGGGACAACGACCGGCTGTTTGAAAAAACCCGCCGGCTGATTCTCGATCTGATGGATGCCACCAGTCTGGAAGAGATCGTCATTTGCGTGGAAGACAGCCTGCGCCAAGAGTTTCAGGTGCCCTTCGTCAGCCTTATCCTGTTCAGCGACAACCCGATGACCGTCGGCCGCTGGGTCAGCGCCGCCGACGCGCAGAAAGCCATCGGTGGGCTGATGTCCGGCGGCAAGACCCTGTGTGGCGCGCTGCGTGAGCATGAACTCGAGTTTCTGTTCGGCAGCGAGCAAAGCAAGGAAGTGGGCTCAACCGCCCTGGCCGCCCTCAACCACCAGGGCCTGCACGGCGTTCTGGCCATCGGCAGCCGTGATCCGCAGCATTACAAAAGCTCGGTCGGCACGCTGTTTCTCGGTTACATCGCCGACGTGCTCAGCCGCCTGCTGCCACGCTTCACCAATTCGCTGCGGTCGGTTCGCTAGTCATGGAGCGGCAACTGGACGCTTACTGCACGCACCTGCGCAGTGAGCGCCAAGTGTCGAGCGATACGCTTGAAGCCTATCGCCGCGACCTGAACAAGGTCCTGGCGTTCTGCGAAAAGCAGCACATCGACAGCTGGAAAGCCCTGGATATTCAGGCCATGCGCGGCCTTGTCGCTCGCCTTCACCAGCAGGGTCAGTCCTCGCGCAGCCTGGCCAGATTGCTGTCAGCCGTTCGCGGCTTTTATCACTTTCTCAACCGCGAAGGCCTTTGCGATCACGATCCGGCCAATGGCCTGTCACCGCCCAAGGGCGAGCGGCGCTTGCCGAAAACCCTCGACGCCGACCGCGCCCTGCAACTGCTTGAAGGCGGGGTCGAAGACGATTTTCTGGCCCGGCGTGATCAGGCCATCCTTGAGCTGTTCTATTCGTCAGGCCTGCGCCTGTCCGAGTTGACCGGGCTGAACTGTGCAGACCTGGATCTGGCGGACGGTCTTGTGCAGGTCCTCGGCAAAGGCAGCAAAACCCGGGTTTTGCCAGTCGGCAGAAAAGCCCGGGAAGCGCTGGAGGAGTGGCTCAAGCAGCGTGCGCTCGCCAATCCGCAGGACGATGCGGTGTTCGTCAGCCAACAAGGCCGCCGTCTGGGGCCGCGTTCGATCCAACTGCGGGTCAAGGCGGCTGGCGAGCGCGAGCTGGGCCAGAACCTGCACCCGCACATGCTTCGCCATTCATTCGCCAGTCACTTGCTGGAGTCGTCCCAGGACCTGCGCGCCGTGCAGGAACTGCTGGGCCACGCCGACATCGCCACCACTCAGATCTACACCCATCTGGATTTCCAGCATCTGGCCACGGTGTACGACAGCGCCCATCCACGGGCCAAGCGCAAAGGTAACGCCGACAATGAGCATTAAGCTGATCACCTTCGATCTGGACGACACGCTGTGGGAAACCGCACCGGCGATTGTCAGTGCCGAAGCCAAGCTGCGTGACTGGCTGGCTGCCAACGCGCCAAAACTCGGGCCGGTTCCGGTCGAGCATCTGTGGGAAATCCGCTCGCGACTCATCGAAGAGGATCCGACGTTCAAACACCGGATCAGTGCGTTACGCCGTACGGTGCTGTTTCACGCCCTTGAAGATGCCGGGTATGGCCATGCCGAAGCCCACGAGCTGGCGGACCAGAGCTTTGAAGTGTTCCTTCACGGGCGGCATCAGTTGGACATCTTCCCTGAAGTGGTGCCGACGCTGGAGATCCTGACCAAGTCTTACACGCTGGGTGTCGTGACCAACGGCAATGCCGACGTCCGCCGCCTCGGCCTGGCTGATTATTTCGCCTTCGCGCTGTGCGCCGAAGATCTGGGCATCGGCAAACCCGACCCTGCGCCTTTCGTTGAAGCGCTGAAACGCGGCAATGCCGAAGCCCGCCAGGCCGTGCACGTCGGCGATCATCCGGGCGACGACATCGCCGGTGCTCAGCAGGCCGGCATGCGGGCGATCTGGTACAACCCCGGCGGCAAAGTATGGGAAGCTGAAAAAGCGCCGGATGGCGAGATCAGTAGCCTGACGCAGTTGCCAGAGGTGCTGGCGCGCTGGGGTTGATTCGCGCTTCCAGCGCGTCAAACCGGCCCTTTGGCCTCAGCGGCCTGAATCGCAGGCAATAAAAAACCCGCAGCGACAGCGGGTTTTTCATCAAGCGCACAACCAGTCCCTTAAATAGGGCGGCTGCCGTACTTGTTGTCGGGCTTCTTGGGCGGATCGGCGACCACGTTGGCCTCCACTTCCACGACCTTGCCACCACGAGCCAGGAACTCCTCCATCGCGCGAGCCAGAGCATCACGCTCTTTGTTCTTGGCTTCCACGCTGGGCAGTTCGTCAACGGAGACGGCGGCCTTGGCCTTGCCTTTGGCCGGAGTCGCAGAGACTTCAGCGCTGTCGTCGACCTCCACTACATCTTCATCGGAAGCCGCTGCAAGCCCCTCACCGTCCTCCCCTTCTTCCAGCTCGTCTTCCAGACCTTCTTCGATGTCGTCGTCGCTCATGTTCTACCTCATGACTTGCGAAAGCAGATTAGTTATAGCCCAGCCGGGCTTGATTTCTTGGACAGCCGGAAAAAATTCAACTACCGCGTATTTTCAGCGGTCGTGCCCCTCACCCTGAAGCGTGACGAGGACTTTACGCGCACCGCCTGCATCACGGTGCTCGCCCAGATAAATACCTTGCCATGTGCCCAGCGCCAGCCGTCCATTTGTAACCGGTAAGGTCAGCTGGCAGCCAAGCAGACTGGCTTTGAAGTGCGCAGGCAGATCGTCGGGCCCTTCGTCGTCATGCTCGTAGCCGTCGCGCCCCTGAGGCACCAGACGGCTGAAAAAACGCTCGAAATCGCGACGTACCGCCGGATCTGCGTTCTCGTTGACGGTCAACGAGGCCAAGGTGTGTTGCAACCAGACATGCAGCAGGCCGATGCGGCATTCGCGTAACTCGCGAAGCCCCGCGACGATCTCGTCCGTCACCAGATGGAAACCACGAGGCCTTGCCCGCAGCGTGATCAAGGTCTGTTGCCACATACCGTTCTCCGCCCTTCGGCGCGCATTCTAACGCGCTGGAAAAAAAAACAAAGTGCGTAATGAGCGACGATTTTCACGAGCGCTGAACAAGGGCATTTATGCCCTCGGAAGCGTCCAGAAACGTCAGGATTGGCCGCACATTGCAGCGGATGTTCCTGGCTGGAAAGCCTGCTCCCTGTGCGGACATCCCTATCGACAAACGCCAGACAAAAAAATGCCCGGAGACCCGGGCATTTTTTCATGGGTGGATTACAAGTTGTAACCACGTTCGTTATGTTGCGCCAGATCCAGGCCGACCGCTTCTTCTTCTTCGGTGACACGCAGGCCCATGACCATGTCGAGCACCTTGAGGATGATGAAGGTCACGATCGCGGTATAGATGACCGTGAAGCCGACGCCTTTACACTGAATCCAGACTTGTGCCGCGATGTCGGTCACGGTGCCGAAGCCGCCCAGCGAAGGGGCTGCAAACACGCCGGTCAGGATCGCGCCGAGGATACCGCCGATACCGTGAACGCCGAAGGCATCCAGGGAGTCGTCGTAGCCCAGTTTGCGTTTCAGGCTGGTGGCGCAGAAGAAGCAGACCACGCCTGCCGCCAGACCGATGATCAGGCCGCCCATCGGGCCGACAGTGCCGGCAGCTGGGGTCACAGCAACCAGACCGGCAACCACACCCGAGGCGATGCCCAGAGCGCTTGGCTTACCGTGGGTCAGCCATTCGGCGAACATCCAGCCCAGCGCTGCAGCAGCGGTAGCGATCTGGGTGACCAGCATGGCCATACCGGCGGTGCCGTTTGCCGCAGCCGCGGAACCTGCGTTGAAGCCGAACCAGCCGACCCAGAGCATGGCCGCGCCTATCAGGGTGTAACCCAGATTGTGCGGAGCCATCGGGGTGGTCGGGAAACCTTTACGCTTGCCGAGCACCAGGCACGCTACCAGGCCAGCCACACCGGCGTTGATGTGAACGACGGTGCCGCCCGCGAAGTCGAGCACGCCCCAGTCCCACAACAGACCACCTACGCCGCTCCAGACCATGTGTGCAATCGGCGCATAAACCAGGGTGAACCAGATGGCCATGAAGATCAGCATCGCGGAGAACTTCATGCGTTCTGCGAAAGCGCCGACGATCAGGGCCGGGGTGATGATGGCGAAGGTCATCTGGAAGGTCACGAAGACGGCTTCCGGGAACAGTGCCGCAGGGCCTGTAATGCTCGCAGGTGTGATGCCTGCCAGGAACGCCTTCGACAGACCGCCGACGAAGGAGTTGAAGTTGACGACGTTGGCTTCCATCCCGGTGGTGTCGAACGCCATGCTGTAGCCGTAGACGACCCACAGGATGCTGATCAGGCCGGTAATGGCGAAGCACTGCATCATCACGGAAAGAATGTTTTTGGAGCGGACCATGCCGCCGTAGAACAGAGCCAGGCCCGGGATGGTCATGAACAGCACCAGCGCGGTGGAGGTCAGCATCCAGGCGGTGTCGCCGGAATTGAGTACGGGGGCTGCCACTTCGTCTGCCGCCATGGCCAAGCCAGGGGTTACGAGGGACAACAGGGCTCCTAGCCCTGCGAATTGACGCAGAGTCATATTGTTTTCTCCTGGGGCGTTGGGGTTTGGCGGCTTAGATTGCGTCGGTATCGGTTTCGCCGGTACGGATGCGGATGGCCTGTTCCAGATTGACCACGAAGATCTTTCCGTCACCGATCTTGCCGGTGTTGGCCGCTTTGGTTATCGCTTCGATAACGCGGTCCAGATCCTTGTCGTCGATCGCAACATCGATCTTCACCTTGGGGAGGAAGTCGACTACATACTCCGCACCGCGATACAGCTCGGTGTGGCCTTTCTGACGTCCGAAGCCTTTGACTTCAGTGACTGTGATGCCCTGCACGCCGATTTCGGACAGCGACTCGCGTACGTCGTCCAGCTTGAACGGCTTGATGATGGCAGTGACTAGCTTCATGAAACTTTCTCCCGAATTGGTGGACTTGCCCCAGGAAAACAAACCCGACTCAAGTCTAAGCGCAGTGTCTGGCTTTGTAACGCGTCGTGTCCGCAAGAGACCTGACCAGCTCCAGAAAACCGCTTCTGACGAAACATTCCCCGCTCCGCCTGCCGCACTGCATTCGTCACAGCGACTGCATCAGTGCATGGGTTACAAGCCACTAAGCAGAAAGCTTGCCATCTCATCGATCGTCTTGAATTTCGGCCCTTCCACCGTTAATTCAGGCTTTAGGGTAGTCGTCGATTGCCATCACCGCACAACAACGGTGCGCACGTGCCCGAGGCGATGCGCGAAAAGCGTGCAGCGCATCCTTTGCCTCAAGGGGCCAAAAGCTGCGTGCTACACTCGCGCCATCTGATTCTGGAATTTCATCATGCTCGCCCCCAAAGCTTTTCTCGACGCCCTGAGCGGCCACGCTTCCCGCCTGTTCAACGGCGAAACCCCGGTTCCACGCAGCGAATTCGAAACCCAGTTCAAGGCGCTGCTCCAGAGCGGCTTCAGCAAGCTGGACCTGGTCAGCCGGGAAGAATTCGACAGCCAGATGATCGTCCTCGCCCGCACCCGCGCCCGACTTGAGGCACTGGAAGCGAAGATGGCGGAGATGGAAGCGCAGCTGGCGACACAGCCGAAAGCATCAGAGGCTGAGCCGCAGGGTTGAGCTTCAGAACCTAAATGTGCTCAGGCGCAGTGCGCAATGCGCTGAACCTGGGCCTTGATAGCCTGCCCTCGCTCGATCTCTGCTTTGCGCAGGTCGTAGGTGAGCTGCAAGTTCAGCCAGAACTCCGGGGTGGTCTCAAAACACGCCGCCAGCCGTAGCGCCATGTCGGCGCTGACGCCCCTGCGCTGCAGGACGATATCGTTGACGGTGGGTGTCGAGACGCTCAGCGCCCGAGCCAGCGCTGCTGAGGCAAGGCCCAAGGGTTCGAGGAACTCTTCTTTGAGAACTTCACCGGGATGTACAGGTCGCATTCCGTTTTTGGTCATAGTTGCCTCAGTGGTAATCGACAATTTCAACATTCTCTGGACCATTAGCGCCCCAGACGAAGCAAATCCGCCACTGGCCGTTGATACGAATGCTGTGCTGCCCGCAGCGATTCCCGATGAGCGCTTCTAGGCGATTGCCCGGTGGAGATTTTAGGTCCACCAAGGAAGAAGCGGCATCCAGCATCGTCAGCTTGCGCTCTACGACCGAAAGAATTGACGACCACACTCGACTTTTGCCTTGTCGAAAAAGGGATTCAGTGTCCTTACATTTGAAGCTTGCAATCATCGCGAACGCTTAACGTTATTCGTTAAGGCGCGAGTCTAGATTCACATTGCCAATAAAGCAACACGCACTTCGACAGCACTGAGACGATTAAGACACAGCCCGTAAAACATGCCCTCGCCCACCCGCCGGGCTAATGACTATCCTTCAGCTCGCCGCAGGAAGCGGTGCTGCCTTCAAGGAAAGACATGTCCCTAGCGATTGTTCTGAGCCGGGCCCAAGTTGGCGTTGAAGCGCCCGCCGTGACCGTTGAAACCCATCTCGCCAACGGGCTGCCCAGCCTGACGCTGGTGGGTCTGCCAGAGGGCGCGGTCAAGGAGAGCAAGGATCGGGTGCGCAGTGCGATCCTCAACTGTCGGCTGGAATTCCCTGCGCGGCGCATCACCTTGAATCTGGCGCCTGCCGATTTGCCCAAGGACGGCGGACGCTTCGATCTTGCCATCGCGCTTGGCTTGCTGGCCGCCAGCGCGCAGGTGCCGACCCTTGCACTGGAGGGCATTGAGTGCCTGGGGGAGCTGGCGTTGTCGGGGGCGATTCGGCCCGTGCAAGGCGTGCTCCCGGCGGCGCTTGCTGCGCGGGAAGCCGGACACACGCTGATTGTGCCTGCGGTGAATGCCGAGGAGGCGTGCCTGGCGTCAGGCCTGAAGGTGATCGCGGTCAGTCATCTGCTGGAGCTGGTGTCGCACCTGAATGGACACACGGTTATCTCGCCCTATAAATCCAATGGCCTGATCCTGCAGACGCAGCCTTATCCCGACTTGAGTGAGGTGCAAGGCCAGATCGCTGCCAAACGCGCGTTGCTGGTGGCCGCGGCTGGCGCGCATAACCTGCTTTTCAGCGGCCCTCCCGGCACCGGTAAAACGCTGCTCGCGAGCCGTTTGCCCGGGCTATTGCCGCCGCTGGATGAGCTCGAAGCGTTGGAAGTGGCGGCGATTCAATCGGTCGCCAGTCACGCGCCGCTGACCAGTTGGCCCCAGCGCCCCTTCCGCCAGCCTCATCACTCGGCGTCGGGTCCTGCGCTGGTCGGCGGTGGCAGTCGCCCGCAACCTGGCGAAATCACCCTCGCGCACCACGGCGTGCTGTTTCTGGACGAGCTTCCGGAATTTGATCGGCGTGTGCTGGAGGTGCTTCGCGAACCGCTCGAATCGGGCCACATCGTGATTTCCCGCGCGCGGGATCGGGTGCGCTTTCCGGCGCGCTTTCAGCTGGTGGCGGCGATGAACCCCTGCCCGTGCGGTTATCACGGCGAGCCGACCGGGCGCTGTCGCTGCTCAACTGATCAGATTCAGCGTTACCGCAACAAGCTGTCCGGGCCGCTGCTCGACCGGATTGACCTGCATCTGACGGTCGCCCGTGAAACCACGTCTTTAGCGGCAACGCCCGATTGCAAGGGTGAAAGCGCCAGCGCAGCGGAGGTGGTATCCGAAGCCCGACAGCGCCAACAACGACGCCAGGGCTGCGCCAATGCATTCCTTGATCTGCCCGCACTGCGTCAGCACTGCGCGCTGTTGCCGGAAGACGAAGCCTGGCTCGAGAATGCTTGTGAACGTCTGAACCTCTCTCTGCGCGCTGCACACCGATTGCTGAAAGTGGCGCGCACGCTGGCCGATCTGGAGAAGGTGGACGCAATCGCCCGATGCCACATTGCTGAGGCTTTGCAGTATCGGCCTTCGTCGAACTAAAGATCTTCACTTCAATGCTGCATGTGAGGATTGATCCGGCACTTAAAAACCAGGCATCGGAGACCTTGGCCAACTTTGGCCTCACCATTTCCGATGCAGTGCGTATTTTGCTCACTCGAGTAGTCCGCGAAGGCGGTCTACCCGCTGGCCTCGGCGCACACCCGGACGCTTACGATCAGTGGTTCAGGGCCAAGGTGCGTGAAGCCATGGACGACTCGGGGCCGACGCACTCGCATGAGGACGTGATGGCTGCCGCTACCGAATTACTCCAAAGGAAGCGCGGTGCTGACAATTGAATGGAGCAAGTATGCCAAGGCGGGTTTGCTCAAGCGCCTAGGCAGCTCTCCCGCCTCACCGAAACCGATCCACTTCTTTCTGCAAGTCAGACGCGACCGCGTTCAGCTCTTGAGCGGTGATCGCGAGGTTCGACACGACTTCGCGTTGCTCGCTGTTCGCCAGGGCGATGCTTTGCAGGTTGGCGCTGAGCAGCGTTGCGGTGTTGCTCTGCTCCTGGGTCGCCGTGGTGATGGACGTGAATTGCTCACCGGCCGAGCGGCTTTGTTCGTCGATCTGGGCCAGCGCTGCTGCGACTTTGGCGTTGCGCGCGAGACCTTCCTGCATCAGCGCGTTGCCTTGCTGCATAGTGCTGATGGCATTGCTGGTCTCTTGCTGGATGCTGCTGATCATTCCGGAGATTTCATCGGTGGCCTGGCGCGTACGTGATGCCAGGCTGCGAACTTCATCCGCCACTACCGCAAAACCCCGGCCTTGCTCGCCGGCGCGTGCGGCTTCGATCGCGGCGTTGAGGGCCAGAAGGTTGGTCTGCTCGGCGATCGAGGTGATGACGCTGACAATCCCGCCGATCTCTTGCGAGCGCTGGCCCAAGGTATCGATCACCGTCGCGGTGCTGCTCAGCGAGCCTGCAATTTGCTCCAGCGAGGCCGATGCTTCCTCCATGGACGTACGACCGATGCGCGTCTGCTGGGCATTGCCCTGGGCCATGCGTTCGGTGGTGCCCATGTTGTCGGCGATGGTCAGGGCCGTGGCGCTGAACTCCTCCACTGCACCGGCCATGCTGGTGATTTCGCCGGATTGCTGTTCCATTCCGTCATAAGCGCCGCCCGACAAGCCGGACAGTGCGTTGGCGCGGGTGCTGACTTCCTGCGCGGCCGTGCGAATGTGGGACACCATGGTTTCCAGCGCCTGGCCCATCGTGTTGAAGCTGCCTGCCAACTGACCAATTTCGTCATGGCTGGAAATGTTCAGACGTGCACTCAGATCACCTGCGCCGAGGGCTTCTGCCTGACTGACCAGCGCCGACAGCGGCCGTAGCTTGCTGCGCAACAGCCAGATCGCGGCGCCGACAGCGATCAACATCGCCAGAAGGCTGCCAATTGCCAATTGCGTGCCGACGCTCCAGGTCACTGCGCTGATTTCATCCTTGGGCATCGTCGCCAGAACCGTCCACGGGCCGCCGGCAAACTTCTCGCCGACGGTGTAGAAATCTTCACCGGCGTCCTGCCAGAAACGCCCAACGCTCGGCGTCTTGGCGAACTCGGCCAGCGTGGTGCTTGCCTGATCCAGGTCCTTCACGCCCGCAGGCGGCACCAGCCATTTGTTCTGCTCATCAAGCAACGCCAGCGAACCGGTGGAACCGATGCGGAAGTTTTTCAGGTTGTCGAACTGCGCCTTCTGCGCGTCGGTGTAATCGAAGCCGACGAACAACACGGCGATGACCTTTCCGCTGGCGTCACGCACCGGGCTGTACTGCGTCATGTACAAACGGTCGAACAACAGCGCGCGACCGACGTATCCCTGCCCGGCCAGCAGCTTTTCGTAGGCCGGATGCTTGTGATCCAGCGAGGTGCCGAGGGCGCGCGAGCCGTCCTGCTTGCTCAGGGACGTGCTGACGCGCACGAAGTCGTCGCCGCTGCGAACGAAGACCGTCGCCACGCCGGCCGTCATGTTTTTGAAGTCGTCGACTTCAGTGAAGTCGTTGTTCAGCGCGTTGCCGTTGAGCAGTAATGCAGGGGTCTGCACGCCCGCGACCGCAATCTGCTGATCACCCTGCAGGCTCAGGCCGGCCGAAAAACGCTTCTCGAACAGACCGCTCAGACGCAGGGTGCTGTCGCGCAACGTGCTGTGGAAGGTGTTCAACTGGTCGGCGAGCAACCGGGCTTCGCTGCTCATGTGCTCCTCACGGATGACCAGATTTGCCGAGTCCAGTGAGCGCAGGGCAAACAGCGTGCTGCCGCTGATGACGACGGCCAGAATAACGGCCAGGGCAATGCCGAGTTGCGAGGCAATTCGGGCGCGAGGCTGAGGCATGGGTGCTCCTTGCCGAACGACTGGGCCGTCCTGGATCTCAGGAACACCATTCGGACGAATTCTAATAGAGGGAATCGATGAGCCGATTGAGGTGAACCGGCTCTGCAATACACCTTCGGCGGACAAACGAAATACTTGAGTCCTACATCGTTTCAGGACGGAATTAATCCCCTCTTTGGCTGTCCTGCGTCCGCTTTCGATGGCCGAGCGCTTTACGGCTCACTCCAGAATCGTCACGTCCGGCAATTCCATCGCCTGCACCTCGCCCTGCAAAAAGTCACTCAACCGCCGCATACGCTCGCCGCCCGGCCGAGTCTTTGGCCAGACAAGGTAGTAGTTTTCCCCGCTGACCACCGCTGTGCGCCAAGGCAGGCTCAGTCGGCCCTGGGCGACATCCTCCGCCACCATCAGCAGATCGCCCATGGAAACGCCGTAACCCCGGGCCGCCGCAATCATGCCCAGCTCCAGCGTGTCGAAGACCTGCCCTCCCTTGAGCGAGACCCGGTCAGACAAATCCATGTGCTCCAGCCATCGGCGCCAGTCGCGACGGTCGGGCGTGGGATGCAACAGTTCGGCGCCAGCCAGTCGCTCGGCATCCCAAGGCTCATCATCCAGCAGCGTCGGCGCGCCCACGGGAATCAGCAGCTCAGGGAACAGGTAGGTCGCCTCCCACTCCGGCGGGAAGTGCCCATGGCTGAGCAACACCGCGCAATCGAATGGCTCCTGGGTGAAGTCGACGCTGTCGATGTCCATCCAGGCGCTGGTCAGCTGGACTTCGTTGCCCACCTGCAGATGGCGGAAACGACTCAGCCGCGCCAGCAACCAGCGCATGGTCAGGGTCGATGGAGCCTTCATGCGCAAGATGCCCTCCTCCGCCATCAACGCGCTGCAGGCTCGCTCCAAGGCCAAAAAACCTTCCCGTACGCCCGGCAGCAACTCACGCGCGGCCTCGGTAAGCTGCAGATTGCGACCGTTGCGGCGAAACAGACGGCAGGCGAAATGCTCTTCGAGCGTGCGGATATGCCGACTGACCGCGCTTTGGGTGATCGACAGCTCTTCAGCGGCACGCGTGAACGAACTGTGTCGCGCAGCGGCTTCAAACGCGCGCAGGGCATACAGTGGCGGAAGGGTGCGTGACATCGACGGGTATCCCTCAGGCAGTCGGGCAGGTGAGATCACTCTACTAAAGAAATATCAGGATGAGTTTTACTCATGCGAGAGATCGCATTTATCCCTTTGTGCATCCCCGCCTGAATCCCCACAATGACCGGCCTGCCAACACCCGTAACCCGAGCGCAAAGACCATGCACCAGCACGCCTTCAAAGAACTGTGGATCATCCTGCGTCTGGCCGGGCCGCTGATTGCTTCGCAGATGGCGCACATGCTGATGGTGTTCACCGACACCGTAATGATGGGCAAACTGGGCCCGGAATCCCTGGCCGGTGGCGGGCTGGGTGCGGCGAGCTATAACTTCGTGTCGTTCTTCTGCGTGGGTGTCATGGCCGCGGTCGGCACGTTGGCTGCCATCCGCAAGGGCGCGAACGATCACGCAGGCGTCACACGCTTGACCCAGGCCGGCTTGTGGCTGGCATGGGGCATGGCGCTGATTGCCGCGCTGATCCTGTGGAACCTCGAGCCGATTCTGCTGCAGTTTGGTCAAGATGAAGCCAACGTGCACATGGCCAGTGAATTCCTGATCACGCTGCCATTGGCGCTGCCCGGCCTTCTGAGCTTCATGGCCCTGCGCGGATTCACCAGTGCGCTGGGGCGCGCCACACCCGTGATGGTGATCAGCCTGGTGGGCGTGGCGCTCAACTTCGGGCTCAATTACGCCTTTATCCACGGACTGTTCGGCCTGCCGCACTGGGGCCTGATGGGCATTGGCCTGGTCACGGCCATTGTCACCAACGCCATGGCCCTGGCCCTCGCACTTCACATTCGTTATCACAGCGCCTACGCGGCGTACCCCCTTCACAAAGAACTGATGAAACTCTCGCGCAGCTGCCTGAAAGAGCTGTGGCGCCTGGGCCTGCCCATTGGCGGCACGTACGCGGTGGAAGTCGGGCTGTTCACCTTTGCGGCGTTCTGCATGGGGGCCATGGGCAGCACCCAGATGGCCGCGCACCAGATCGCCCTTCAATCGGTGTCGATGGCGTTCATGGTTCCGGTCGGGATTTCCTACGCGGTGACCATGCGCATCGGCTTGCACTACGGGGCGGGAAACCTGCTGCTGGCGCGCACTGCCGGACGCATGGGGATTGGTTTCGGCGGGCTGCTGATGCTGTCGTTTGGCATTCTGTTCTGGGTCGCGCCCCACGCCGTCATCGGGTTGTTCGTGGACGTCAACGATCCGAAATACCAGGGAGTGGTCGAGCTGGCGGTGAAGCTGCTGGCCATCGCCGCCTGGTTCGAGATTCTCGACGGCACGCAGACCATTGCCATGGGTGCCATTCGAGGTTTCAAGGACGCAAAAACCACGTTCCTGATCGGGCTGGCGAGCTACTGGGTGGTCGGCGCGCCGTTGGCGTGGGGCCTTGGGTTTTTGGCGAACCAGGGCGCGGTGGGCGTGTGGTGGGGACTGGCGATCGGCCTGCTCTGCTCAGCGGTCGCACTGACCTGGGCATTCGAGCGCAAGACGGCGCGGCTGCTGCGCAAAGAGGCGACGGGCGTTGTGGTGATGGGGTAGGCGAACTCAGACCTGTAGGGCCGTGCGTGGCTCCTCAAGTCCCCTGCAGTCCCTTTCTCTGCACCTGATGCATCGCCAGATACTCCGTCAGCTCTGGCAACGCAAGCGGGTGGCTGATGAGAAACCCTTGGACCTGATCGCAGTTGAAGCTGCGCAGCAAGGCCAGTTGCTCAGGGGTTTCAACACCTTCGGCCACCACTTCGAGGCTGAGGTTGTGGGCCAGGTTGATCATGGCGTGGACCAGCTTGCGGTTTTCCTCGCGCTGCTCCATTTCACCGACAAAGCTCTTGTCGATCTTCAGCAGCGTGATCGGCAGGCTATTGAGGTGCACGAAGGATGAAAACCCGGTGCCGAAATCGTCCAGCGAGAAGCGCACCCCCAGGCGACCCAGCGCGTCCATGGTCTGCCTGACCAGGTCACTGCGGCGCATGACCGCCGTTTCGGTCAGTTCAAATTCCAGCCATTGCGCGTCAATGCCGCGATCGGCAATCAATCGGCTGAGCGTTGCGAGCAACTGGTTGTCCTGGAATTGACGGAATGAAAGGTTGATCGCCATGTGCAGCGGCGGTACGCCTTTCTCGCGCAACGCCTGCATGTCTCGGAGCGCACGGGCGATGACCCAGTATCCCAGCGGCACGATCAGCCCGCTCTGCTCGGCCAATGGCACGAATTCACTCGGCGGCAACAGCCCACGTTCAGCGTGGCGCCAGCGCACCAGTGCCTCAAGCCCCAGAATGTGCCCGGTGTTCAGGCACAGGCGCGGTTGGTAATGCAGCTCCAGCTCGTCGCGACGCAAGGCGCGGCGCAGCTCGCTTTCCAGGTCGGCGAGGCTTCGGGCATTGCGGTTGATGCGTTCGTTGAAGACGTGAAACGTGCAGCCCTGCGTGCCTTTGGCCTGCTGCATGGCGATATGCGCATGCCACATCAAGGGATCGGCGCCGCCATTGATGCGCGCATAGGCGATGCCCAGGCTGCACCCGATCAACAGGCTTTCGCCATCGACCCAATACGGCTCGGACAAGGCTTCGGTGATGCGCTCGGCAATGGACTCCGCCCGCTCAGGGGCACGTCGAGTGTCGATCAGAAGGGCGAATTCATCGCTGCCCAGTCGTGCCAGTTGATCGCACGCTTCCAGTTGGCCTTTCAGCCGCGCCACCACTTGCAGGATCAGTCGATCGCCTGCCTGGTGACCCAGCGCGTCATTGGCGCGGCGGAAGTTGTCCAGATCCAAATGCCCAAGGGCCAGGCCTCGACCGTCGAACTCGGCCAGCCGGGCGGCCAACAGGGTCTGAAAGCCCTGGCGGTTGGCGATTCCGGTGAGAGGGTCTTGCTCGGCGAGGCGATTGAGCGTGGTTTCCAGCACGCCCCGTTCGCGCACATGACGCAGACAACGGCGCAAAGCCTGCGGAGTGAGCGCATCGCGCACCAGCCAGTCACTGACGCCGACGGGCTCTTCGTCCGGCTCCGTGTCAAAAAGCAATACGGTGGGCCAGTTGCATTGGCCGGCGGGGGGCTGAAGGGCTTCAGTGGTGAAAAGGATTCCAGGGGCTGCGAGGTCTGTTTGATCGCCAACGGCCTCCCAGCTCGACGCGCAATCCAGGACGGCGGCGTCTACGAGCGGCGCCAGGCACTCGCGCAACGATGCCGGCCATTCGGGCGTGTCCGCCAGAAGCAGCAAGCGCAAGGGTTCGACAGGCGTAGACAAGCTAACTCCCCACACAAACGTAAAGACCTTGGCGCACCCCCGAATGAGGGTCGTCAAACGCGATAATCATCCGCAGTAGGCAAATGTAACAAAACGGCGAAATATAGATAGCGCGGCGCATCACAGTGTCGGACGGTGGCTGCGAAATCCGCTGACCCTGTTAAAATGCCCGCCCTTTTCAAAGCGACCCCACTTTTCCCCATGTCCCGACTCAATCCCCGGCAACAGGAAGCCGTGAACTACGTCGGCGGCCCTCTTTTGGTGCTCGCCGGCGCTGGCTCCGGCAAGACCAGCGTGATCACACGCAAGATTGCCCACCTCATCCAGAACTGCGGCATCCGTGCCCAGTACATCGTCGCCATGACCTTTACCAACAAGGCGGCGCGGGAGATGAAGGAGCGCGTCGGGACCCTTCTGCGCAGCGGCGAAGGGCGCGGCCTGACCGTTTCGACGTTTCACAACCTGGGCCTGAACATCATCCGCAAGGAACACGCCCGTCTGGGGTACAAGCCCGGGTTCTCGATCTTCGACGAGACCGACGTCAAGGCGCTGATGACGGACATCATGCAGAAGGAATACTCGGGCGACGACGGCGTCGACGAGATCAAGAACATGATCGGCGCCTGGAAAAACGAACTGATTCTGCCGCCCGAAGCCCTCGCCAATTCGCGCAACCCCAAGGAACAGACCGCCGCCATCGTCTACAGCCACTACCAGCGCACGCTCAAGGCGTACAACGCGGTGGATTTCGACGACCTGATTCTGCTGCCGGTGAAGCTGTTCGAAGAGCACGCCGACATTCTGGAAAAGTGGCAGCACAAGGTGCGCTACCTCCTCGTCGACGAATACCAAGACACCAACGCCAGCCAGTACCTGCTGGTGAAGATGCTCATCGGCACGCGCTGCCAGTTCACCGTTGTGGGTGACGACGACCAGTCGATCTACGCCTGGCGCGGCGCGCGGCCGGAAAACCTGATGCTGCTCAAGGACGATTACCCGTCGTTGAAAGTGGTAATGCTGGAGCAAAACTACCGCTCTACCAGCCGTATTCTGCGCTGCGCCAACGTGCTGATCGCCAACAACCCCCACGCGTTCGAGAAACAGCTCTGGAGCGAGATGGGCCACGGCGATGAAATCCGTGTGATTCGTTGCAAGAACGAAGACGCCGAAGCCGAGCGCGTGGCCATCGAAATTCTCAGCCTGCACCTGCGCACCGACCGGCCGTACAGCGACTTCGCGATCCTCTATCGCGGTAACTATCAGGCCAAGCTGATCGAGCTGAAGCTGCAGCACCATCAGATTCCGTATCGGCTGTCCGGGGGCAACAGCTTCTTCGGACGTCAGGAAGTGAAAGACCTGATGGCCTATTTCCGCCTGCTGGTGAACCCGGATGACGACAACGCCTTCCTGCGCGTGATCAACGTCCCGCGCCGGGAAATCGGCTCGACCACCCTTGAGAAGCTGGGCAACTACTCCACCGAGCGCAAGGTGTCGATGTATGCCGCGACCGACGAGATCGGCCTGGGCGAGCATCTGGACGCCCGCTTCACCGACCGCCTCAGACGCTTCAAACACTGGATGGACGGCGTGCGCCAGCAATGCGCGACGCAGGACCCGATTGCCGCTTTGCGCAGCATGGTCATGGACATTGATTACGAAAACTGGATTCGTCAGAACAGCTCCAGCGACAAGGCCGCCGACTACCGCATGGGCAACGTGTGGTTCCTGATCGAGGCGCTGAAAAACACGCTGGAGAAGGACGAAGAAGGCGGCATGACCATCGAGGAGGCCATCGGCAAGCTGGTCCTGCGCGACATGCTCGAACGTCAGCAGGAAGAGGAAGACGGCGCCGAAGGCGTGCAGATGATGACCCTGCACGCCTCCAAGGGTCTGGAATTTCCGTACGTGTTCATCATGGGCATGGAAGAGGAAATCCTCCCGCACCGCTCCAGCATCGAAGCCGACACCATCGAAGAAGAGCGCCGTCTGGCCTACGTGGGCATCACCCGCGCGCGGCAGACGCTGGCGTTCACCTTTGCGGCCAAGCGCAAGCAGTACGGCGAAATCATCGATTGCCTCCCGAGCCGGTTCCTCGACGAACTGCCGCCGGACGATCTCGCCTGGGAAGGCAACGATGACACGCCCGTCGAAGTCAAAGCCGTACGCGGCAACACAGCCTTGGCGGACATACGCGCCATGCTGAAAAGATAACGTTTATTTCGCGCACATTGCGCTCTGAGGACCACCCACGTGGAAGCACTGCACAAGAAAATTCGCGACGAAGGCATCGTGCTTTCCGACCAGGTATTGAAGGTCGACGCGTTTCTCAACCATCAGATCGACCCGGTGCTGATGCAGCAGATCGGCGACGAATTCGCCGCGCTGTTCGCCGACTCGGGCATCACCAAAATCGTCACCATCGAGGCGTCGGGCATCGCCCCTGCGGTCATGACCGGTTTGAAGATGGGCGTTCCGGTGATTTTCGCGCGCAAGCATCAGTCGCTGACCCTCACTGAAAACATGTTTTCCGCGTCGGTGTACTCGTTCACCAAGCAGACCGAAAGCACCATCGCCATTTCTACCCGTCACCTGAACAGCAGCGATCGTGTGCTGATCATCGACGACTTCCTGGCCAACGGTAAGGCGTCACAGGCGCTGATCTCGATCATCAAGCAAGCGGGCGCGACGGTCGCCGGCCTGGGTATCGTGATCGAGAAGTCATTCCAGGGCGGCCGCGCCGAACTGGATGGTCAGGGCTATCGTGTAGAGTCACTGGCGCGCGTGCAGTCGTTGAAAGATGGCGTTGTAACGTTCGTTTGATACCTGCTTCAGCATTCCTGTACCGGCAATAAAGGAGAGCATCATGATCATTGGCGAAAAACTGAGCGTAGAGGCGTTCTTCGATCCGCAGACCTCGACCATCAGTTACCTGGTCATTGACCGCTCTACGCTTCAGGCCGCGCTGATCGACAGCGTGCTGGATTACGACCCTAAATCCGGGCGCACCAGCACGCAATCTGCGGACAAGCTGATCGGCAGGGTCCGCGAGCTGGGCGTGTCGGTGCAGTGGATTCTGGAAACCCACGTCCACGCCGATCACGTCTCGGCGGCGGCCTACCTGAAAGAACAGCTCGGCGGCACGGTCGCCATTGGCAGCCACATCACCCGCGTGCAGAAAGTCTTCGGCACTTTGTTCAACGCCAAAGGCGACTTCGCCCGTGATGGCAGCCAGTTCGACCGGCTGCTGGAAGATGACGCGCATTTTCAGATTGGCACGCTTCAGGCCAGAGCCATGCACACCCCTGGCCACACACCGGCGTGCATGACCTACGTGATTGAAGCTGGAAATGAAGCGGTGGCGTTTGTCGGCGATACCCTGTTCATGCCCGACTACGGCACCGCTCGTTGCGACTTCCCCGGTGCCGATGCGCGCACGCTGTATCGCTCGGTCGGCCGGATCCTCGGCCTGCCGCCGCAGACGCGTCTGTTCATGTGTCACGACTACCTGCCCAACGGCCGAGAGTTGATGTTCATGACCACCGTTGCCGAGCAACGCGCCAGCAATATCCACGTGCGTGAAGGCATCGACGAGGACGCCTTTGTCGAGATGCGCGAGAAGCGCGATGCCACCCTCGACATGCCCGTGCTGATCCTGCCTTCGGTGCAGATCAACATGCGCGGCGGCAATCTGCCGGAAGCGGAGGACAACGGCGTGCGCTACCTGAAAGTCCCGATCAATGCGGTGTAAGTGCTGCCAGGCGCGCTGATCCCGCGCGCTCACCGACTGAACACCCACCTCCGGACAGACCCACGGGACTTGCTCACTTAACATGAATGAACACGAACTGATCGGAGCCGGCCTCGGTACGATCATTGGCGCGGTGTTGGGCCTGACAGGCGCGGGTGGCGGGATCCTTGCGGTGCCGCTGCTGGTTTTCGGGCTGGGCCTGACAATGATCGAAGCTGCGCCGGTGGGCCTCCTGGCAGTCGGCCTGGCTTCGGCGGTCGGTGCAGCGCTCGGGCTGCGCCAAGGCATCGTCCGTTACCGCGCCGCCATTTTCATCGCAATCATTGGCATCGCGCTGTCGCCGGTAGGCCTGTGGCTGGCGCATCAATTGCCCAATGCGCCGCTGGCGCTGGGGTTTGCACTGATTCTGTTTTATGTGTGCGGGCGGATCTACCGCAAAGCCGCTCACGAACTGCGCCACGGCAAGCCGCCGGATCGGGGCGCGTTCAGGCCCTGCGTGGTCAATCCGCTGGTGGGTCGCTTGCGCTGGACGCTGCCGTGCGCCCGGTCACTGGCGGCAACCGGCGCGCTGGCCGGCCTATTGTCAGGATTGCTCGGCGTGGGCGGCGGCTTTGTCATCGTGCCGGCCTTAACGCGCTACACCGACCTTGAGATGAAAAGCATCGTCGCCACGTCGCTGGCGGTGATCGCACTGGTGTCGACCGGCAGCGTGATCACGGCCAGCGTCAGCGGCGCGATGCACTGGTCAGTGGGCCTGCCGTTCGCCGCCGGGGCTGTCGCGGGACTGATGGCCGGCAGGCAGGTCAGCCGTTACCTCGCCGGCCCGCGGTTGCAGCAGCTGTTCGCTGTTAGCGGCTTCTTCGCCGCCGTGCTGCTGGTGATCAAAACCCTCGGCTGAACGGATGCCACAGTGAACGTGGGAAACATCAGGCCTAAGCCTTCGCCTGCAACCCCGCCAACACCAACCGCTGATACAGCTCGTCCCGCAACCCCTGTGGATGATCGAGGCCCATGCGCTGCAAGTGCTCCGGATACGCGCTCGCGTCAGGCGCTTCCAGCGTGGCCTTGCCCAGCTCGATGATTTCCGTGAGCTTGAACTTGCTCTTCAGCCAGTTCAGCGCGCGCAGCAGATCGCGCTCTTCAGCCGTGAAGTCGCTACCCAGCGGGTATTCAACGAAGAGCGACGGGAACTGATGGCGGATGTCCTTCAGCCGCTCGGGCGTGTTCTGGCTGAACAACGGATCAAGGCGGAAATCCTTCGGCAGCTTGCCGGCCTTCTGCGCCTGATCGATCAGGCCCGGCTGGAAGCGTGAGTCGCTGATATTAAGCAGTGCCTCGATCACCGCCGAATCGGTCTTGCCGCGCAGATCGGCGATGCCATATTCAGTGACGACGATGTCACGCAGATGCCTCGGGATTGTCGTGTGCGCATAGTCCCAGACGATATTGGAATTCACCTCCCCGCCCGACTCACGCCAGCTGCGCAGAATCAGCACGGAACGCGCGCCTTCCAGCGCATGGCCCTGAGCGACGAAGTTGTACTGCCCGCCCACACCGCTGACCACGCGGCCATCGGCCAACTGATCTGAAACCGCTGCGCCCAGCAACGTGACAGTGAAACAACTGTTGATGAACCGCGCATCGCGCCGCTGCAGACGCTTGAGCGTCTCGTTGCCGTAGAGCTCGTTGATGTAGCTGATCGCGGTCATGTTGATCTGCGCGATCTGCGCCGGGGTGAATTCCCGCAGCCGCTCATAGAAGCTGCGCGGGCCGAGAAAGAAGCCGCCGTGAATCAACACGCCGTCGCCATAAACCGACTCGTCCAGAACCCCGTCGTTGGCCATTTGCTGCAGCTCGATGTCGGCGTACACCTTGCGCCGGATGATCCCCGCGTCCAGCAGCACCAGCAGGCCGTTGACCAGCATTTCGCTGCAGCCATAAAGCCCGGTGGCGAAGGGCATCACCCCGCCTTGGGCCTCGATCAACGGCTTCCAGGTGGAGATGCCGTCCAGCTCGGCCAGGCACGCGCGGTAGGTTTCGTTATCGGCCTGGCGCGCAAGCAAGGCGGCGGTCAGGGCGTCACCCATCGAACCGATGCCGATCTGCAATGTGCCGCCGTCGCGCACCAGCGTGCTCGCGTACAAGCCAATGAAATGATCCTGGATACCGACCGGCATGTTCGGCGTCGAGAACAGCGTGCTGCGCTCTTCATGCTCGATCAGCAGGTCGAAGGTGTCGGCGCTGACCTCGGCATCGCCCTGCATGTAGGGCAGATCCGAGTGGACGTGGCCCAGCATCAAAATCCGCTCGCCCAACCCACGGCGTTTTTCCACCAAGGGCAGCAGGTCGAGGGTGATGTCGGGGTTGCAGCTCAGGCTGAGCTGATCGGGCCGTTGCGGGTCACGGGCGATCAGTTGCGCGATCAGGTTCAGGCCGTTGGCATTGATGTCCCGCGCAGCGTGGCTGTAATTGCTGCTGACGTAATCCTGCTGCGCTTCGACGCTGCCGAGCAGGCTGCCGGGCTGCATGAAAAACTGCTGGACGTGAACATTGGGCGCAAGGTCGTCCCGGCGCAGGTCGGTGAGAAAATCCAGTTCAGGGTAATCGTCGAAGACGCGCTCCAGAAAGGGCTCCAGAAACCGTCCCTGCAAACCGTCGCCACCATCCGGTCGCCCGAGGCACAGGGCGGTGTAGATGGTCAGGTGCCGATCGGGCAGCGATTTGATCCGGGCATACAACGCGTTGGCAAAACGATTGGGCTTACCCAACCCCAGCGGCATACCCATATGAACATGGGCCGGCAACTCGGCCAGCACGTGATCGACAGCTTGCTCGATCGAGCAGGAATGCGGCATCCGGCCTCTCCTGATTTTGTTATTGGATAGCGGTTGGACCGGGCCTTCAGGGAATTTGCTGCATTGCGCCGCTTGCGCCCTCATAAAACGACTGCCAGTCGGCGACTCAATCCCGCTTCGTCTCGATCTCTACCAGCTTGTCCTCGATAAACCGCAGGTGTTGTTTTGCACCATTACGAGGACCGTACACCCACAGACTAACCTCCGCAAAACCGAGCCTGGGTACGCCGTTGCTTCGCAGGGCAGGCATTTGATCAACACTGCTGTCTGGCGCGCCGCACTTCTGGCGGACCACATCGGCGGTGTCACCCAGACTGATAAGCGCCGTGCCGCAGCGCATGGTCGCGTCAGCCGCATTGGCGAACAGCAAGCCGGCCAGCCCTAGGAAGATCAGTGTTCGGTTAATCATGGCGCTGATCAGAAATTCGCCGGCGTGGCAGCGCTGATGAGCCGCGCAGGAACGTCGTAGGGGTTGCGAAAGCGATGGGGTCGGGAGCTCTCGAAGTAGTAACTGTCGCCCTCTTCCAGCACGTAGGTATCAAGACCGACCACCAGTTCAAGACGGCCCTCAACCAGAATCCCGGTCTCCTCGCCCTCGTGCACGAGCATCTCGATGCCCGTGTCGGCACCCGGCGGGTAGACCTCGGAAAGGAACGCAATGGCACGACTCGGATGGGATTTGCCGACCAGTTTCATGGTCACGGCACCGTCCGAGATATCGATCAGTTCGCTGGCTTTATAGACCACTTGGGTCGGGTTTTCGGGTTCGAGCTCTTCGGAAAAGAACTCCACCATGGACATCGGTATGCCGCCCAGCACCTTCCGCAGCGAGCTGATCGAGGGGCTGACGCTGTTCTTCTCGATCATGGAGATGGTGCTGTTGGTCACGCCCGCTCGTTTGGCGAGTTCACGCTGGGACAGGCCTTTGAGTTTACGAATGGATTGCAGTCGTTCACCGACGTCCAATGCGGGAGTCCTCCTGATGATCAAGTTAGGTCAAGTGGTCGCCATCATGGCAACAGCGTTCAGTATTTACAACACTTGAGCCCAAGGCCGAATCAGCAAAGGGACTGGCGGCCATAACGTGCCGCGAAGGGGTGATTTGCAGGGGATCGGCGAGCGGCGATCAGGCCTCGGAATAGAGCCTTGGCACGCGCTTGAGATTGCAGAGAATCTGATAGGGAATCATGTCCGCGCTCGACGCAACATCACTGATCAGGATGTGCTTGCCCCACAGCTCGACGCGGCTGCCCACCCCTGCGCCCGGCACGTCGGTGAGGTCGACGCAGAGCATGTCCATCGACACACGCCCGAGCAACTGACTGCGATGACCGTCGACCATCACGGGGGTACCGGTGGGCGCCTGCCGCGGATAGCCATCGGCATAGCCCATCGCGACCACACCGATGCGCATATTGCGCTCGGCGACGAATGTACCGCCGTAGCCCACTGGCTCACCGACGGGCAGCTCACGCACGCAGATCACCCGGGACTCCAGGGTCATGACCGGCTGCAAACGATCGGCGACCGATTGCGACTGATCAAACGGCGTCGCGCCGTAGAGCATGATCCCCGGACGCACCCAGTCACTTGGCACGCTGGGCCAGCCCATGACGGCGGGGGAATTGCGCAGGCTGACTTCAGCGGCCAACCCGGCACGCGCCGATTGAAAAATCGCCACTTGCTCGTCGGTACGGCCGCTGTCGAGTTCGTCGGCGCGAGCGAAGTGGGTCATCAGGACAATCTTGGCGGCCTTGCCGCTGTTCAGCAGCCATTGGTGCGCCGCCTGAAAATCCGCGGGATGGATGCCAACGCGGTGCATGCCCGAATCCATCTTCAGCCACACATTCAGCGGCTTGCCGAGAGCGGTTTGTTCGATGGCATCGAGTTGCCAGAGGGAATGCACCACGCACCAGAAATCATGCTCGACGATCAGCGCCAGTTCTTCGGCCTCGAAAAAGCCTTCCAGCAGCAGAATCGGAGCCTTGATCCCGGCCTGACGCAGCTCCAGCGCTTCTTCAATGCACGCCACGGCAAAGCCGTCGGCCTCGGATTCCAGTGCCTGCGCAACCCGCACCGCGCCGTGCCCATAGGCATCCGCCTTGATGACAGCGAGCGCCTTGGCGCCAGCGGTGTCGCGCGCCAGCTGGTAGTTGTGGCGCAAGGCCTGAAGGTCGATAAGGGCGCGGGCTGGACGCATGGTGAGGCTTCTTGTGGGTCAATAGATGGATATAGGTGGATGAGCTACGGCAGCGCCGCAATCACCGACAGTTCAACCAGAATCTCCGGCTCGCACAGCTTGGCTTCAACCGTTGCACGCGCAGGGGCCAAGCCTTTCGGCAGCCAGGTGTCCCAGACGCTGTTCATGCCGGCAAAGTGCGCGTCGATGTCTTTCAGGTAGATCGTCACTGACAGAATGCGGGTCTTGTCGGTACCGGCCAGGTCCAGCAGTCGCTCAATGTTGTGAAGCGTTTCGCGGGTCTGTTGCTCGATCCCCGCCGCCATATCGTCGGCCACTTGCCCGGCAAGGTAAACGGTGCCGTTATGGACGACCAACTGGCTCATGCGCTCATTGGTGAGCTGGCGCTGAATGGACATGTTTTGCGATCTCCCTGGAACTGCCATAACGAGAAATATCGAGGCCTTCAGCACTGATTTGTGGCGTCTTGCGAGCGATAAGGTCAGCCAGCAATCTGCCTGAACCGCAGGCCATCGTCCAACCCAATGTGCCGTGACCGGTGTTCAGGAACAGATTGCGGTACGGCGTTGCGCCGACGATCGGCGTGCCGTCCGGCGTGGTCGGGCGCAGACCAGTCCAGAAGCTGGCCTGCTGCAGGTCGCCGCCGTGAGGATAGAGGTCGTTGACGATCATCTCCAGCGTCTCGCGGCGACGGGGGTTGAGCGACAGGTCGAAGCCAGCGATCTCGGCCATGCCGCCCACACGAATACGGTTGTCGAAGCGGGTAATCGCCACCTTGTAGGTCTCGTCAAGGATGGTCGACGTCGGCGCCATCGCCGGGTTGGTGATCGGCACCGTCAGCGAGTAGCCCTTGAGCGGATAAACCGGCGCCTTGATGCCAAGGGGCTTGAGCAGTTGCGGCGAGTAGCTGCCGAGCGCCAGTACGTAGCGGTCAGCCGTTTCGAGTTTTCCGTTGATGCGCACGCCGTTGATGGTGTCGCCCGCGAAATCAATGGATTCGATGGACTGGCTGAAGCGGAACTCAACGCCCAGCTTCACACACATCTCGGCCAGACGCGTGGTGAACAGCTGGCAGTCGCCGGTCTGGTCGTTCGGAAGGCGCAGTGCGCCGCTGAGGATGTTGCTGACGCTGGCCAACGCCGGCTCGACCCGGGCGATGCCTTCACGGTCGAGCACTTCATAAGGCACGCCGGCCTGCTTGAGCACGGCGATGTCCTTGGCGGCGTTATCCAGTTGCTCCTGAGTGCGGAACAGCTGAGTCGTGCCCAGGCTGCGGCCTTCGTAGGCAATGCCGGTCTCGGCACGCAACTCATCGAGGCAGTCGCGGCTGTATTCGGAGAGGCGAACCATGCGCTCTTTGTTCACGGCGTAGCGGTTCTGGGTGCAGTTGCGCAGCATCTGCGCCATCCACAGGTACTGATCGATATCGGCTGTTGCCTTGATGGCCAGCGGCGCGTGGCGCTGCAGCAACCACTTGAGGGCCTTGAGCGGCACACCCGGCGCGGCCCATGGCGAAGCGTAGCCCGGCGAGACCTGCCCGGCGTTGGCGAAACTGGTTTCCATGGCAGCGGCCGGTTGACGGTCAACGACAGTCACCTCCAAGCCCGCACGCGCCAGGTAATACGCACTGGTGGTACCGATTACGCCACTTCCAAGGACCAGAACGCGCATGTTGATTCCCTCATCGCGGATATCCGCTGACGTTTTCAAGTTTAAGCAAGGATGTGCGCAGTATAAAAAGGCCCGAGCAGTGCTTTTGACTATATAAACGCCTATATTCGGCGTTTCTTCTCGGCAACCGACGCTTTGGCAGAGGGCTTATCGATGCGCACCCAGCACCAGTCCAAACGCGAGCTGGACAAGATCGACCGCAACATCCTGCGCATCCTGCAAAACGATGGCCGGATCTCCTTCACTGAACTGGGCGAACGGGTCGGGCTGTCTACCACGCCATGCACAGAACGGGTTCGGCGCCTGGAGCGTGAAGGCATCATCATGGGCTACAACGCCCGCCTTAATCCGCAGAACCTCAAGGCCAGCTTGTTGGTGTTTGTCGAGATCAGCCTGGACAATAAGTCTGGCGACACCTTTGAGGAATTTCGCCGCGCGGTGCTCAAACTGCCCCATGTGCTGGAATGCCATCTGGTGTCAGGGGATTTCGACTATCTGGTGAAAGCGCGGATTTCCGAGATGGCGTCGTACCGCAAGCTGCTGGGCGACATCCTGCTCAAGCTGCCCCATGTGCGGGAGTCCAAGAGCTACATCGTGATGGAAGAGGTGAAGGAGAGTTTGTGCCTGCCCATTCCGGAATAAGCATCCGTAACGGGCTCACCCCAGCTGGCTTCGGCTAAACCAGCACCTGCCGCGTCGAGGCGATGAACTCATGCACCTGCTTCTCGGCGCGGGGGTGAATCAACACATCAGGGCGGCGGCCATTGGGGCATGGCAGGGTTTTCGTGGTGCCAAACAGGCGGCAGATCAGCGGACGCTCGTCGTAGACGGTGCAGCCATTGGGTCCCAGGTGTACGCAATTCAGCTCGTTGAGGGCCGCTTCCTGCTCGGCCGGCGTCTTGCGCGGTAAACGCGACATTTCTTCGGACGACGTGGTCACCGGCCCGCAGCAATCGTGGCATCCCGGGACGCATTCGAACGACGGAATCAGCCGCCGCAGATCGCGGATTTTCTCGCTGTTGCAGGCCATCGCGGCAGTTTCTCCTGTGAAAGGTACTGATTGTGCCCCAGCGCCTCTGAGACTGACACCCGGATGATCATCCACCGGCATTTTCTTGCCCGGGCACCCTGACCCCGCTACCCTCCGTAAAATTTTCCAAACAGTGCTCTCGGGATATTCAACATGAATGCTCGGCCTCCCCAGCCCGGATTGTCTGATCACGCGGCGTCTTACTACGCCGCTACTCGCCATACCCAGCCTGACGCCCCTGCCCTGCACGGCGAGGTCAAAACCGACGTCTGCATCATCGGCGGCGGATTTTCCGGGCTGAACACGGCGATCGAGCTGGCTGAACGCGGCTTGAAGGTGGTGCTGCTGGAGGCGCACAAGATCGGTTGGGGCGCGAGCGGGCGCAACGGCGGGCAACTGATCCGCGGCGTCGGCCATGATGTGGATCAGTTCAGCAATGTCATCGGCGAGGACGGCGTTCGTCAGCTTAAGCTGATGGGCCTGGAAGCGGTGGAAATCGTCCGCGAGCGTGTCAACAAATACCAGATCGACTGCGATCTGACCTGGGGCTATTGCGACCTGGCGAACAAGCCCAAGGAATTCGAGGGCTTTGCCAGAGACGCCGAAGAGCTGCGCAGCCTAGGTTACCGACATCCGCTTGAATTGATTGAAGCGCGCAACCTCAGCAGCATCATCGGGTCTCCCAACTATGCCGGCGCCCTGCTGGACATGGGCTCGGGCCATCTGCACCCGCTGAATCTCGCCCTTGGAGAAGCCGCGATCGCCCAGTCATTGGGCGTACAGGTGTTCGAACACTCGGCAGCGACGCGGCTGGAATACGGGGCAGAGGTCAACATTCATACAGCCCACGGACGGGTGCGCGCCAGTACGCTGGTGCTGGGCTGTAACGCCTATCTCAATGGGCTCGACGGGGAGTTGAGTGGCAAGGTTTTGCCCGCTGGCAGTTATGTCATTGCCACAGAGCCACTGAGCGAAGCACTCGCCAGCCAGCTGATTCCGCGCAATACCGCGATGTGCGATCAGCGTGTGGCGGTCGATTATTTTCGGCTGTCGGCTGATCGGCGCCTGCTGTTCGGCGGCGCTTGCCACTACTCAGGCCGGGACCCGAGCGACATCGCCGAGTACATGCAGCCGAAGATGCTCAAGGTGTTCCCTCAGCTCAAAGACGTGAAGATCGATTTTCAGTGGGGCGGAATGATCGGCATCGGTGCCAACCGCTTGCCGCAGATCGGGAGGCTGCACACGCATCCAAACGTGTTCTACGCCCAGGCGTATGCGGGGCACGGGCTGAACGCAACGCATCTGGCGGGCAAGTTACTGGCGGAGGCCATTAGCGGCCAACACAGTGGCGGGTTCGAGCTCTTTGCCAAAGTCCCTCACATCACCTTCCCCGGCGGCAAACATTTGCGCTCGCCGCTACTGGCGCTGGGGATGTTGTGGCACCGTTTCAAAGAGTTGGTGTAACCGGACTCGCCTCTGTGGGGCCACTGTCACAGCCCTCATTCGCGCCAGAAAGGCTTAAGGCCTTCATGGCGCGCCTGCTTACCGCTCAAGCCAATATCCTTCAGCTGCTCGTCAGTCAGTTTCAACAACGCGCGCCGACTGGCCCTACGATGCTGAAACAGCCCCCACATCCCCAGCCCTTCCAGCGCGTTGATGCGCGAGCCCGCTTCATGCTCACGGACCAGCTCCCCTGCATACAGCGTTAGCCGAACATCACTTATTCCGCTCATTTCCAGACACCTCATCGTGGGTTTCGAGTGGATTCATGATGTGTCTGTATGGAAAACCATTACAGATCCAAAGAATTATTATTCTTTGCATACAGATCGGTTTAATACCGCGCTGAATGCTGTATTTTCCCCACATCTGTATCGGTCTGCCGATCGCATCGCATGTGGGAGTACGCCATGACCCTGTACGTCAACCTCGCCGAACTGCTCGGCACGCGCATCGAAAACGGCTTTTATCGCCCAGGCGACCGGCTCCCCTCGGTGCGTGCGTTGAGTCTTGAGCATGGCGTCAGCCTGAGTACGGTGCAGCAGGCGTATCGATTGCTGGAAGACAACGGCCTCGCACTTCCACGCCCCAAGTCCGGGTATTTCGTACCGGCCGGCCGCAAGACGCCCGCCCTGCCTGCGATTGGCCGCCCCGCGCAGCGCCCGGTGGAAATCTCTCAGTGGGATCAGGTGCTGGAACTGGCGCGGGCCGCACCCAGCCCTGACGTCGTTCAGCTGGGGCGCGGCATGCCCGACGTCACCAGCCCCACCTTGCGCCCACTGACCCAGGCGCTGGGCAGGATCAGCCGTCGTTTGGACATGCCCGGGCTGTATTACGACAACATCCACGGTCGGCGCTGCCTGCGGGAACAAGTCGCCCGGCTGTTGCTGGATTCCGGCACCAACATCGATCCGGATGATCTGGTGATCACCACCGGCGCTCAGGAGGCACTGGCCATCTGCATCCGGTCGGTGTGCCAGCCGGGCGACATCGTCGCAGTCGACTCGCCCAGCTTTCACGGCGCCATGCAGGCGCTCAAGGGGCTGGGCATGAAAGCCCTGGAAATCCCCACCGACCCGCTCACCGGCATCAGCCTCGACGCGCTGGAGCTGGCGCTGGAACAGTGGCCGATCAAAGCCATACAGCTGACCCCGAGCTGCAACAACCCGCTGGGCTACATCATGCCGGAGGACCGCAAACGTGCGCTGCTGACCCTGGCGCAACGCTTCGATGTGGCGATCATCGAAGACGATGTGTATGGCGATCTGGCCTACACCTACCCGCGCCCGCGCACGATCAAATCCTTCGACGAAGACGGCCGCGTTCTGCTCTGCAGCTCGTTTTCCAAGACGCTGGCGCCGGGTTTGCGCGTCGGCTGGGTCGCGCCCGGTCGATACCTTGATCGCGCGCTGCACATGAAATACATCAGCACCGGTTCCACTGCGACCCAGCCACAACTGGCGATTTCCGATTTTCTCAAGGCCGGGCACTACGAGCCGCACATGCGCCGGATGCGCGGCCAGTACCAGCGCAGTCGCGACCTGATGACAGGCTGGGTCACGCGCTACTTCCCGGAAGGCACCCGCGTGAGTCGCCCTCAAGGCGGCTTCATGCTGTGGATAGAACTGCCGGAAGATTTCGACTCCTTGCGCCTGAACCGCGCGTTGCAGGGACAAGGCGTACAGATTGCCGTTGGCAGCATATTTTCGGCGTCCGGCAAATACAGAAATTGCCTGCGCATGAACTTTGCTGCCAAGCCGACCGCGCAAATCGAGGACGCGGTGCGCAAGGTCGGCGCTGCCACGGCGTTGCTCATGCAGCGCGCTGACCCTGCATAACGTTGTGCAGCTTTTAACCTTTTGGAGAAAGCGCGGTCATATCGCCATGACTGATTTTCGAATGACCGCGTTGATGAACTTACGGGCGGTGCCCCTCCTCCTGGCTCTTGCCCTCGGCCTCAGCGGTTGCGCACACACGCCCGCCCCCGACGGTCCGAGTCAGGCACTCCCGGCGGCGCAATCTTCTTTCGGGCGCTCGATCATGGCCCAGGCGGCGCCTCACGAGGGCCGCTCGGGCTTCCGCCTGCTGCCCAACAGCACCGAAGCCTTTATGGCCCGCGCCGAGCTGATTCGAAACGCCAAAACCAGCCTGGACCTGCAGTACTACATCGTTCACGACGGCCTGAGCACCCGGGCGCTGGTTGACGAACTGCTCAAAGCCGCCGATCGCGGCGTCCGCGTGCGTATCCTGCTGGACGACACCACCAGCGACGGGCTGGATGAAGTCATCGCCACACTTGCCGCGCACCCGAACATTCAGATCCGCCTGTTCAATCCGCTCAATCTGGGCCGCAGCATGGGCGCCACCCGTAATCTGGGTCGGCTCTTCAATCTGTCCCAGCAGCATCGACGCATGCACAACAAGCTGTGGCTGGCCGACGGCGCCGTGGCCATCGTCGGCGGGCGCAATCTGGGCGACGAGTATTTCGACGCCGAACCCAATCTGAATTTCACCGACATCGACATGCTCAGCGTGGGCCCGGTCGCCGAACAGCTGGGTCACAGTTTCGATCAGTACTGGAACAGCACGCTCAGCAAGCCGATCGATGACTTCCTTTACTGGCCGCCCGACCGCAAGGATCTGGCCACCGCGCGCGTGCGTCTGGCTGAGTCGCTGGATCAGGCACACGTGGACAAAAAGGCCTTGTATGAACGGCTGATGGACTATCGGCCTCACCCACGCATGAAGACCTGGCTCAATGAGCTGATATGGGCGCACAACCAGGCCTTGTGGGACGCGCCGACCAAGGTGCTGTCACGCGGCGAGCCTGACCCGCACCTCCTGCTGGCGACCCAACTGAGCCCTGACCTCGGCAACGTGCATAAGGAACTGATGCTGATCTCGGCCTACTTCGTGCCCGGGCAGGAAGGCCTGGTTTACCTGACCGGGCTCTCTGACAAGGGCGTGTCAGTGAACCTGTTGACGAACTCGCTGGAGGCCACCGACGTGCCGGCGGTGCATGGCGGCTATGCGCCGTACCGCCGAGCGCTGCTGGAGCATGGCGTGAAGCTGTTCGAACTGCGCCGCCAGCCTGGCGACCCGAGCAACGCCAAGGGCAGCGGTCCTGCATTTCTGCACACAAACCTGATCAAGGGCGGCTCGGAATCAAGCCTGCACAGCAAGGCGATGATCTTTGATCGGCAGAAAATGTTCGTGGGTTCGTTCAATTTCGACCCCCGGTCGGTGCTGTGGAACACCGAAGTCGGCGTGCTGGTCGACAGCCCAGAGCTGACCGAATACCTGCGCGAGCTGGCGCTTCAGGGCATGGCGCCGGCCATCAGTTATCAGGTCAAGCTGGAGAACGACCGACTGGTGTGGGTAACCGAGGACAACGGCAAAATCCATACCCTGTCCAAAGAGCCTGGCGACTGGTGGCGCCGGATGAACGCCTGGTTCAGCACGGCGGTCGGCCTGGAAAAGATGCTCTAAGCCGCCACCGCCTGCGCGCCAAATGCCTTGGGACGCCGGGACAGGATGACCAACCCCAGCGCGCCCGCCGCCATCAATAACGGCAGCGCCTGACCGCTGACCCATTGGCTGCCAGCGCCTGCCGCCAAGGGGCCGAGCAGGCAACCGATCCCCCACAGCTGAGCGACATGGGCATTGGCGCGCACCAGAGCGTCGTCGCGGTAACGCTCGCCAATCAGAATCAGCGACAGGGTGAACAGCCCTCCCGCACTGGCGCCGAACAGCACCCACAGCGGCCAGATGGCGATTGTGTCGACCAGCAGCGGAATCGCCAGGCTCGACACTGTCAGCACCAGTGCACACCCGGAGAACAGCCGCCGACGGGACACCCTGTCGGCCAGCGCGCCAATCGGCAGCTGCAGAAGCGCATCACCCACCACCACGGTACTGACCATCGCCAAGGCGATTTCAGGCGTGAAACCCTGCTGCAGGCAATACACCGGCAGCAAGGTCAGAATCATCGCTTCAAACCCGGCGAATAACGCGATGGCCCATGCAATGGCCGGCAAGCTCCGACAGAAGCCGCCGAGATCGCGCAGCGTGACATGGCTGGATTCCGCGCTCGGCGCGCCTGTTCTGCCCAGCAACAGAAACGGCGATACCGCCAGCAACAGGGTCCCGACCCAGAACCCGTAGTCTGCTCCCGTGCCAATGAAGCCCAGCAGCACCGGCCCGCCCAGCTGACTCAGTGCGTAGGAACTGCCGTACAGCGCCACCAGCTTGCCGCGCAGCCTTTCGATGACCAACTGGTTGATCCAGCTTTCGCCGAGCACGAACACAATGGTGAGGATTGTCCCGAGCATCAGGCGCAGGACCAACCAGATCCAGTAGTCAGGCAGTAACGCCAGCAAACCCACTGAAACCGACCCGGCCCACAGGCATAGCCGCATGAGGTTGGCGGTGCCGAGTCTTGAAGCGAGTCGGCTGGCAAGGCTGGCACCCAGTAGCACACCAATGGCCGGCATCGCAGCCATGACGCCGATGGCAAACGCGCCGTAACCCCAGGCTTCCAGACGCAGCGATACCAGCGGCATGCTCACGCCCAGCGCCAGGCCGACGCTCAATACCGACGCCAGCACGGCGAAATAAGTACCCCAACGCATCACCACGCTCCTGTGGCTCAAAAGGACGAAACAAAACAGCCGGGCTTTGAGTAAGCCCGGCTGCGTTGGTTTTTTACAGCGACTGAGGGTTGATCGCGCGCGACTCTCTACAGCTTGATCCAGGTCGCCTTCAGCTCGGTGTATTTGTCGAACGCATGCAGTGACTTGTCGCGGCCGTTACCAGACTGTTTGAAGCCACCGAACGGCGCGGTCATGTCGCCGCCATCGTACTGATTGACCCACACGCTGCCCGCGCGCAACGCCTTCGCGGTCAAGTGCGCCTTAGACAAGTCAGCCGTCCACACCGCCGCAGCCAGGCCATAAGGTGTGTCGTTAGCAATCTGAATGGCTTCTTCAGCGGTATCGAAGGTCAGCACAGAAAGCACCGGTCCAAAGATCTCTTCCTGAGCGATCTTCATCGCGTTGGTCACACCGTCGAAAATCGTCGGCTCGACGTAGGTGCCGCCGGTTTCCTGAAGGATGCGCTTGCCACCGACGACCAACTTGGCGCCGTCTGTGTGGCCAGCTTCGATGTACGACAACACTGTATTCATCTGCTGGGTATCGACCAGCGCGCCAACGGTTGTCGACGGATCGAGGGGATTGCCCGGCTTCCAGGCTTTCAACGCGTCGATCACCATCGGCAGGAATTTCTCCTTGATCGAGCGCTCGACCAACAGACGTGAGCCGGCCGTGCAGACCTCGCCCTGGTTGAAAGCAATGGCGCTGGCCGCAGATTCGGCCGCAGCCTGCAGATCCGGCGCATCGGCGAAGACGATGTTCGGGCTTTTGCCGCCGGCTTCCAGCCAGACGCGCTTCATGTTCGATTCGCCCGAGTAGATCAGCAACTGCTTGGCGATCTTCGTCGAACCGGTGAATACAGCGGTGTCGACGTCCATGTGCAACGCCAGCGCTTTACCCACCGTGTGGCCGTAACCCGGCAGCACGTTCAGCACGCCGGCCGGAATACCGGCCTCAATGGCGAGTTGAGCGACGCGGATGGCGGTCAGCGGGGATTTTTCCGATGGCTTGAGGATCACCGAATTGCCGCTCGACAGCGCAGGGCCGAGCTTCCAGGACGCCATCAGCAGCGGGAAATTCCACGGCACAATAGCCGCCACTACGCCAATCGGTTCGCGAGTCACCAGCCCCAGTTGATCGTGCGGGGTCGGCGCCACTTCGTCGTACAGCTTGTCGATGGCCTCGCCGCTCCAGCTCAATGCCTGGGCGGAGCCGGGAATGTCGATGCCGTAGGAATCGCTGATGGGCTTGCCCATGTCGAGGGTTTCAAGCAGCGCGAGTTCTTCAACGTTTTCGTTGATCAGCTCTGCCAGACGAAGCATGGCTGCCTTGCGCTTGGCCGGCGCCAATCGCGACCAGACGCCGGAATTGAACGTAGCCCGGGCGTTTTCGACGGCGCGCTGGGCGTCGGCGGCGTCACAACTGGCGACATGGGCGAGGAGGCGGCCATCGACCGGACTGATGCAGTCGAACGTCGAGCCGGATGCGGCGTCTGTGTATTCACCGTTGATGAAAGCACGGCCTTCGATTTTCAAATCCTGGGCGCGTTGTTCCCAGTTAGCATGAGTCAGGGTGGTCATGAAACGTCCTCCTCTTATGAAATAGGCGCGTCTTCGCACTCGAATCGGGCTTCAGGACAGTGCCTGACGCGTCATCGGATCGGCCGAAGGCATTCGCCACCCTAAACCAGCATTGGGCGGATTTCCAATATATTGGACATAAGCGGGCGAAATCTGGCCGGATCGTGCATTTTATTCAACAGTCCCCGCACTCGCTTGCGCTTTCCATCCGGCCCTCGGCAAGCAACAATCACGCAGCGCCCACTTTCAGGAATCAGATATGAGCATCGAAAGCATTGTCGACTTCAGCGAAGCCACTACTGCAGCGGAGCGTTTCACGCCTGCGGCTGAAAAGATCCTCAAGGGCGAGCCGAACCAGACGGTTTACAACCATTACAACAGTCCGTGCGGGCAGCTGAATGCAGGCGTCTGGGAAGGGGAAGTCGGTCAGTGGAAAGTGAATTACACCGAGCACGAGTACTGTGAAATCGTGCAGGGCGTCTCGGTCCTTCGTGACGAAGCAGGCAAGTCGAAAACCCTGCGCGCGGGTGACCGTTTTGTGATTCCTGCCGGGTTCAAGGGTACGTGGGAAGTGCTGGAAGCATGCCGCAAGATCTATGTGGTGTTCGAACAGAAGGCCTGAGCGTCAGGTGACCGACTTTATTTCACCCACAAAAAAGCCCGCATCGCTGCGGGCTTTTTTGTAAGACGCAAAAATCAATTACTTGATTTTGGCTTCTTTGTAGATCACGTGCTTACGAACAACCGGATCGAATTTTTTAATTTCGATTTTGTCCGGAGTCGTGCGCTTGTTCTTGTCGGTGGTGTAGAAGTGGCCGGTGTTAGCGGTCGACACCAAACGGATCAATTCACGCATGATTTTCTCCCTTAAACCTTAGCGCCAGCACGGCGGATTTCGGCCAGAACAACCGTGATACCACGCTTGTCGATGATGCGCATGCCTTTGGCAGATACGCGCAGACGTACGAAGCGTTTCTCTTCTTCAACCCAGAAGCGGTGATGCTGCAGGTTTGGCAGGAAACGACGACGGGTTTTGTTGTTTGCGTGGGAAATGTTATTCCCGGTTACCGGACCCTTACCGGTAACTTGACATACTCTCGACATGCCTCAGCCCTCTAAAACCACATGCCCAACCCGGCATGGGTTGGCCGCTTAATCTCTCAGTCATTTGGCGCCAGGCGCCGCGTTTCTTCAGGGGTCTTACCGGCCACACCTGCGGTGAAGGCAGCGGGCCCCTAGAAAAGAGCGCTGCTTTATACCAGAAACCCCCCGGTGCAACAACACAAACCACGAATTGCCTGCCAGATAACCCGACCTTATACCCGGCAAGGCCAGCGGCGTTAGGCGCGGCGGGAAATATACCACTCGTCGCGCCGTGGCGATTGTTCTGCGCCAATCGATGGTCTAGGGTTACTGACTCTCCAGACTGCGCCGGCAGATGGGCTCTCTCTGAAAGGAAAATCGCCATGCGCCTAGCCGTTCTACCCCTATTGCTCGCGTCCCTGTCTGCGCCATTGCTGGCTCAGGCGGCGGCGACGCTGAGCGTCTGCACGGAAGCCAGCCCTGAAGGCTTTGACGTGGTGCAGTACAACTCGCTGACCACCACCAATGCTTCGGCCGACGTGCTGATGAATCGCCTGGTGGATTATGACGCCAAGGACGCCAAGCTGGTTCCGAGCCTGGCGCAGAACTGGAGCGTGTCGCCTGACGGGCTGACCTATGACTTCAAACTGCGCGCCGGCGTGAAATTCCATCACACCGACTACTTCACCCCGACGCGCGAGCTCAACGCTGACGACGTGGTGTTCAGCTTCAAGCGCATGCTCGATCCGGCCAATCCATGGAATAAGGTCGCCGCGCAGGGCTTCCCCCACGCGCAGTCGATGCAATGGCCATCGCTCATCAAGAAAGTCGAGGCGACCGATGCCACCACAGTGCGCATCACCCTGGACCACCCGGATGCGACCTTTCTGGCGACGCTCAGCATGGGTTTCGCTTCTATCTATTCTGCCGAGTACACCGCGCAGCTATTGAAGGCCGGCACCCCGGAGAAGCTCAACAGTCAGCCGATCGGCACAGGGCCCTTTGTCTTCAAGCGCTTCCAGAAAGACTCGGTAGTACGTTACGAGGCCAATCCGGATTATTTCGCCGGCAAGCCGGCCGTTGATGCGCTGATCTACGCGATTACGCCGGACGCCAACGTTCGCCTGCAACGTATTCGCCGCAATGAGTGCCAGGTTGCCCTGTCGCCGAAGCCGATGGATGTTGCTGAAGCCGGCAAGGATTCGAACCTGAAGGTCGAAAAGACAGACGCCTTCATGACCGCTTTCCTGGCGATCAACAGTCAGCATCCCCCGCTCGATAAGCCGGAAGTGCGTCAGGCAATTAACCTGGCATTCGACAAAGACACGTACCTGAAAGCGGTATTCGAGGGCTCGGCGCGCCCGGCCAACGGTCCGTATCCGCCTAATACCTGGGGCTACGCCAGTGACCTGCCTGGCTACAAGCACGACGTGGCGAAAGCCAGGGATCTGCTGGCCAAGGCCGGTCTGAAAGACGGCTTCAAGACGACGATCTGGACTCGGCCGTCGGGTAGCTTGCTCAACCCCAACCCGAACGCAGGTGCGCAGTTGCTGCAGAACGACTTGGCCGCGGTAGGGATCAAGGCGGAAATCAAAGTTATCGAATGGGGCGAGCTGATTCGCCGCGCCAAGACCGGCGAGCACGACCTGCTCTTCATGGGCTGGTCGGGGGATAACGGCGATCCGGATAACTTCTTGACGCCGCAGTTCTCCTGCGCCGCGGTCAAATCCGGCACCAACTTCGCGCGCTACTGCGATGAAGGCCTGGACAAGTTGATCAGCCAGGGCAAGGCGGTGACCGATCAGGCACAGCGCAGCAAGTTGTATCACCAAGCTCAAGAGCAGATCCAGAAGCAGGCATTGTGGCTGCCGCTTGCGCATCCAACGGCTTATGCGCTGCTGCGCAAGAACGTCGAGGGCTACAGCGTGAGCCCGTTTGGTCGTCAGGATTTCTCCAAGGTGAACGTGAAGTAATTCGCGAGCAACTATTGAAGGTTGTATTGGAGGGGACTGATTTATTTACAGCGCTTCACCGTAAATTAATCTGTCCCCGCTTTAAGCATCAACGACATGCCGCCTTAGCCTTTGATCTTGATACGCAGATTCCTCACCCCGCTGAACTCGACTTCGGCGTGGGCACACTCCGCTCTCGGGGACAGATTCATTTACGGTGAAGCTTTGTAAATAAATCAGTCCCCTTTCAGTACTTCGTAGGACCGGCTTCAGCCGGGAAGAGGCCGGTTTGCACACCGCTAGTTTGCGGTGTGACTGCCGATGCCTTCCCGGCTAAAGCCGGTCCTACATTCGTTCGGCGGCCAGCCCCAGAATCTCGGTGATTAGCCAGTCCTGAAGCCACTACATCAACCCATACTCAACCATCGACAGCGGATCGCCGTCGCCGATGATCAAATGATCCAGCACCACCACGTCCACCAGCGCCAGCGCCTGTTTCAGGTGCCGCGTCAGATCGATATCGGCTTCGCTGGCGTCTTTTACGCCGGAGGGGTGATTGTGACAAAGGATCAATCCCGCCGAGTTGTGGGCCAATGCCCGCTTGACCACCTGCCGCGCGTGAACATGCGCCGTGTTGATCGAGCCGTGAAACAACACTTCGAAGGTCTGAACCCGGTTCTTGCTGTCCAGAAACAGGCAACCAAAGACTTCATGGGGCTCGTGCCGTAACAGCGCCTTGAGGTAGCGACGCACCTGCGTCGGGTTTTCCAGCACAGAATCGCGCTTCAAATCCTCGCCCATGTTGCGCCGGGCCATTTCCATGACCGCCTGCAATTGCGCGAACTTGGCGGGTCCCAGACCCAGCTCGCTGCTGAACGCCGTCAGGTTGGCTTCGAGCAATGCACGCAGGCTGCCGAACTGATTCAAAAGGTGCCGGGCCAGGTCCACGGCACTTCTGCCCGAGACGCCCGTGCGCAAGAAAATCGCCAGCAATTCAGCGTCCGACAGACTCGACGCCCCCCGTTCCAGCAGCTTCTCCCGCGGACGCTCTGCCGCCGGCCAATCGCGAATACTCATAGCAGCTCCCTGTCTGTGGCGCCGCTGTTCCCGTGCGGTCGCTGTGCTATCTTAGCCGCTCTTTTTTGCGCGACAGTCAGGCCTGGGGAGGCTAATGATTGCCGCGTGTTAACCGACCTTAAGGCAGGCCTATGCAGCGGCTGTATCGAAAACGCATCGTTCTCGGCGTCGGCGGTGGCATCGCGGCCTACAAGAGCGCCGAACTGGTCCGCCGTTTGCGCGACCACGGTGCGGAAGTCCGTGTCGTCATGACCAAAGGCGGCGCCGAGTTTATTACCCCGCTGACCATGCAGGCCTTGTCCGGCCATCCGGTTCACCTTGATTTGCTCGACCCCGCAGCCGAAGCCGCCATGGGCCATATCGAGCTGGCCAAGTGGGCCGACATGATCCTCATCGCACCGGGCACCGCCGACCTCATGGCCCGCCTGGCCCAAGGCATTGCCAACGATCTGCTGACCACCGTGGTGCTGGCGACCGATGCCATCGTCGCCGTCGCACCCGCGATGAATCAGGCGATGTGGCGCGACCCCTCCGTGCAGGCCAATCTGCAACTGCTCGAACAGCGCGGTCTTCGCATGTTCGGCCCGGCCAGCGGCAGTCAGGCCTGTGGCGACGTGGGCTACGGGCGCATGCTCGAACCCAATGACCTGGCGCAATCGGCCGCCGATTGCTTTCAGCGCCTGACGCTGACCGGCAAGCACGTGTTGATCACCGCCGGCCCGACTCAGGAAAACATCGATCCGGTTCGCTACATCACCAACCACAGCTCCGGAAAAATGGGCTTCGCCCTGGCCGAAGCCGCTGCCGAAGCGGGCGCGCGGGTCACCCTGATCACTGGCCCGGTGAACCTGCAAACACCTGACCGGGTGTCGCGTGTCGACGTCGTCAGCGCCCGCGACATGCTCGCCGCCTGCGAAGACGCCATGCCTTGCGATCTCTTCATCGCCTCCGCAGCCGTCGCGGACTACCGGCCGGAAGTCGTCGCCACGCAGAAATTAAAGAAAGATCCCACCACCGGTGATGGTCTTCTGCTGCAGATGGTCCGCAACCCGGACATTCTCGCCACCCTCGCCCAGCGCCCGGATCGCCCGTTCAGCGTCGGCTTCGCGGCCGAAACCGAACACCTGCTCGATTACGCCGCACGCAAGCTCAAGGACAAGAACCTTGATCTGATCGTCGCCAATGACGTCGCCAATCCCAGCATTGGCTTCAACAGCGAAGAAAACGCCTGCAGCGTGATCGACCGAGCGTTGCAAGCGACGCTCTTCGCCCAGACCAGCAAAGCCAAGATCGCGCGGCAGCTGGTGACTTTTATCGCCGATCGCATGAACCAGGTTTAATCACGAATGCACGCTCTACAAGCCAAGATCCTCGACCCTCGCATTGGCAGCGAATTTCCGCTTCCCGCGTACGCCACTTCAGGCTCGGCCGGCCTGGACCTGCGCGCCATGCTGAAAGAAGACACGCTGCTCGAACCCGGCCAAACCCTCCTGATTCCTACCGGGGTGTCGATATACATCGCAGACCCTGGCCTGGCTGCACTGATCCTGCCGCGCTCGGGCCTGGGGCATAAACACGGCATCGTGCTGGGCAACCTGGTGGGCCTGATCGACTCCGATTATCAAGGCGAGCTGATGGTTTCCTGCTGGAACCGCGGCCAGACCGCTTTCAATATCTCCATCGGCGAGCGTCTGGCTCAGCTTGTACTGGTGCCGGTGGTGCAGGCGCAGTTTGAAATCGTCGAAGAGTTCGATGAAAGTCAGCGCGGCGCTGGCGGCTTCGGTCACTCCGGCAGCCACTGATCCCGCAAAAAACACCCACTTTGGCTAACGCATCGCTTGTGGCCTGACGTGCTTTAAGCGGTGCGAACACAACAAGAACGCGTCAGGACGACCCAGCAGGGAGAGTTAGTTTGAAAGGCATCAAACGCACAGCCAAAGTGACCCCCGCTCCGGAAACAACCGACGCGCTCAGTAAAGACGCCAATCTGAGTTTGGCGAGTCCCGGCCTCATTCCTGCACTCATCGGCCTGATCGCGGCAATGGTGCTGGTGTGGCTTGCCATTCAAAGCCAGCCGCAGCAACAGGAGCAGCTGGTTCAGGCCTGGGGCAGCGCGCAAGCCGGGGCCGTCAACAAGGCACTGCGTCAGATCAACGCTGACACCCAGGCCGCTGCAATGGACCCCGCGCTGAACCAGGCCTTGTCGAGCAGCAATCCGTCGCTCATCGAAAGCGCGCAAAACCAACTGCGGTACCGCGACGGCGTGGTGGGTGCACGGCTCAACCCCTTGGGGTTCAACAGCGTAGACACCCAAAGCGCTCTGCCGATCAGCTTCGCCACGCTGGACATGCTGGCCAAGGCCGGCAAGGGTGAAATGCCGGCGCCCGAAGCGCGCAAGGTTGGCGACACATGGCTGATCTACAGCGCCGCCGCCCTGCGCACGTCACCAGACGCGCCGATCACCGGCACATTGCTGCTGGCGTTCGATCCGCAGCGCCTGATCGCCGCACTCCCCGAGACCCCCACCGATGTGGGTCAGGTGGTACTCGTTCAACAGTTCGGTACCGCCACTGCGCAGACTTTTCTCACCCGTGGCGAAGACGATGGCAGCCGTGCGCAGGAATTCTCCACCGGCTACCCCAACTGGAAACTGACCTTTGCCGCCGGCTCCGCGCTGCAAGGCTCCACGCCCTGGCTGATGCTGCTGCTCGCCTTGCTGGTTGCCGCCGGTGCAATGCTGCTAGCGCTCTATCTGAACGAGAGTGCGCTCAAGCGCCGGGTTGCGGCTGACGCGCGACAGCTTGAGCAACTGCTGCAAGAGCTCTCCGGGGGCAAGGCCGTCAAGGCCTTCAGCATGAGCCTGCCCGCGTTGAACGGGCTCGCCCAGAGCCTCGCGCGATTCTCGCTGCGCAATAGCCCGACGGGCGCGGCGTCGGATCAAGCATCGAAATCCGGCGCACCGCTGCAGGGTCCTGCACCGGGCCTGCCAGTGGCGTCGGAGGAAGACCAGTTGACCGACCCGCTGTTCCAGGACACCGATATTCTTGACCTCGACTTGATCGATGATCCTCAGGATCTCACGCAGCCGGAGCCCTCGCGCGCCATGAGCAGCAGAGTCTCCAGCGCCCCACCCTTTCCCGAGACGATATTTCGCGCCTATGACATCCGCGGCATTGTTGGCGATACGCTGAACGCCGAAACCGCCTACTGGATCGGCCGAGCCGTCGGCGCAGAAAGCCTGGCGCAGGGCGAGCCGCATGTTTCGGTGGGCCGCGACGGGCGACTTTCAGGCCCTGAGCTGGTCGCGAACCTGATCAAGGGCCTGCACGACAGCGGCTGCCACGT
Source organism: Pseudomonas sp. W2Oct36 (assembly GCF_041060465.1). Taxonomy (NCBI): domain Bacteria; kingdom Pseudomonadati; phylum Pseudomonadota; class Gammaproteobacteria; order Pseudomonadales; family Pseudomonadaceae; genus Pseudomonas; species Pseudomonas sp. W2Oct36. Next base: position 215,338 of record NZ_JAUERW010000002.1, on the reverse strand, counting down.
CAGCGACATCGGCCTGGTGCCCACGCCGGCGCTGTACTACGCCACCCACGTGCTGGCGGGCAAAACAGGCGTCATGCTGACGGGCAGTCACAACCCGAAGGATTACAACGGCTTCAAGATCGTCATTGCCGGCGACACCCTGGCAGACGAGCAGATTCAGGCATTGCACGAACGCATCAAGGCCAATGACCTGCCGTCCGCCAAAGGCAGCATCATCAAGGTCAATATCCTCGACCGTTATGCCAGCCAGATCATTGGCGATGTCGTGCTCGCGCGGCGCATGAAAGTGGTGGTGGACTGCGGCAACGGCGTCGGCGGCGTCATCGCCCCGCAATTGATCGAAGCGCTGAATTGCGAAGTCATCCCGCTGTACTGCGAGGTCGACGGCAATTTCCCCAATCATCACCCTGATCCTGGCAAGCCGGAGAACCTTCAGGACCTGATCGCAAAGGTTCGGGAAACCGGTGCCGATCTGGGCCTGGCGTTCGACGGTGATGCCGATCGTGTCGGTGTCGTGACCAACACCGGCACCATCATCTATCCTGACCGTCTGCTGATGCTGTTTGCCCGCGATGTGGTCAAGCGCAACCCCGGGGCCGACGTGATTTTCGACGTCAAATGCACACGCCGCCTGATACCGTTGATCCACGAATACGGCGGCCGCCCGGTCATGTGGAAGACTGGGCATTCGTTGATCAAGAAGAAGATGAAAGAAAACGGCGCGCTGCTGGCAGGCGAGATGAGCGGACACATCTTCTTCAAGGAGCGTTGGTTCGGTTTCGACGACGGCATCTACAGCGCGGCGCGTCTGCTGGAGATCCTCAGTCAGGAAAAACTAAGCGCCGAGGAGCTTTTCCAGACCTTTCCAAACGATCTTTCAACGCCCGAGATCAACATCAAAGTCACCGAGACCCGCAAGTTCAGCATCATGGAAGCGCTGGAGCGCGACGCCCAGTGGGGCAATGCCAACCTCACCAGCATCGATGGTGTGCGGGTTGATTATCCGAAAGGCTGGGGCCTGGTTCGCGCGTCCAACACCACCCCGGTGCTGGTATTGCGCTTCGAGGCCGAAACCGAGCTCGAGCTGCAACGGATCAAGGACGTCTTCCACACCCAGTTGAAACACGTAGCACCGGATCTAGAACTTCCTTTTTGACCCTATTTTGAGTGGAGCCCAAATGACCCTCGAACGTGATGCCGCAGCCAATGCCGCCAAGGTCCTCTCCGAAGCGTTGCCCTACATCCGACGCTTTGTCGGCAAGACGCTTGTTATCAAATACGGCGGCAACGCCATGGAGAGTGACGAGCTGAAAACCGGCTTCGCCCGCGACATCGTGCTGATGAAGGCGGTGGGCATCAACCCGGTCGTGGTTCACGGCGGCGGCCCTCAGATCGGCGACCTGCTCAAGCGTCTGTCGATCGAAAGCCACTTCGTCGACGGCATGCGCGTGACCGATGCAGAAACCATGGACGTGGTGGAAATGGTGCTCGGCGGCCAGGTCAACAAGGACATCGTCAACCTGATCAACCGCCACGGCGGCAGCGCGATCGGCCTGACCGGTAAAGACGCGCAGCTGATTCGCGCGAAAAAAATGAACGTCACGCGCCAGACCCCGGACATGCTCAAGCCGGAAATCATTGACATCGGCCATGTGGGTGAAGTCGTCGGCATCAACACCGACCTGCTGAACATGCTGGTGAAAGGCGATTTCATTCCGGTGATTGCGCCGATTGGCGTGGGCGCGGATGGCGAGTCGTACAACATCAACGCCGATCTGGTGGCAGGCAAGGTCGCTGAAGCCTTGAAGGCTGAAAAGCTGATGCTGCTGACCAACATTGCCGGCTTGATGGACAAGGAAGGCAAAGTGCTGACCGGCCTGACCACCGAGCAGGTGAATAGCTTGATTGCCGACGGCACCATCTACGGCGGGATGCTGCCGAAGATCCGCTGCGCACTGGAGGCGGTTCAGGGCGGGGTCAACACTTCGCACATCATCGACGGCCGTGTGCCGAATGCCGTGCTGCTGGAGATCTTCACCGATACCGGCGTCGGCACGCTGATCAGCAATCGCAAGCGTCACTGATTGCGGCTGCAAAAAGCCCCACGCGGCTCACTGCCAGGTGGGGCTTTTTTACAGCCGCGTTTTAGCGGCGTCCAAGAGCGGTGATCACCGACCTAGCAACTTCTGCAGCCGCGCTCGATCTTGCGCAAACTCGGCCTCGGCCTGAGTTCGCGCCGTCTGGTAGCGCAGGATGTCGACTTTCAGGTTCTGCTGCTGATCACGCAGATCATCCATCTGATCCAGCAGCGTCTTCGGCACCGGGTGCCCTGCCCGCTCTTGATCAGCTGCCTGTGTCTGCAGCGTGCCTTGCTGGGTAACGAGATTCTGAATATTGCCTTGCGCCACAACGATCAGGCCATCGAGTTCGGCGAGTCGACGACTCTTCGCCCGGTCGACGTCCTCAACGCTGCTGTACAGCCGCAGCAGATGCGCATCGGCATCGGATTGCAGCTTGGCGGCCTGGGCATCACGCAACTCATCGGCGGACGGTGCAGGCGGTATGGTCTGCACCACGCGGCCGCGCTGATTGAGCACTTCATAACCCTTGCCGACGTACTCCGGCGGCACGCCTTGACGATCGAGCACGGTTACGCCGCGACTGTCGACGTAGCGATACAGCACGATGCCCGGCGCGTCGTCCGCATGAACGCTCGCGATGCAACCCAAACCCAGCGACAGACAAAAACCCAACGTGCCCAGCTTGAGCATAACCGCATCCTTTTGGAGGCTCAGATTCCGTATTGAGCCCGGTACGCTTCGACGGCAGGCAAATGCTGCTTGAGCTGCGGATCGTCGGCCAGAAACTCCAGAACTTGATTCAACGACACGATGCTCACCACCGGAATGCCGAAATCACGCTCGACTTCCTGAATGGCAGACAGTTCGCCGTTGCCGCGCTCCTGGCGGTTCAACGCGATCAGCACGCCGGCAGCGTTCGCGCTCTGGGCCTGAATGATCTGCATGACTTCGCGAATGGCGGTGCCTGCGGTGATCACGTCGTCGATGATCAGCACATTGCCGGTCAACGGCGCACCTACCAGGCTGCCGCCTTCGCCATGGGCCTTGGCCTCTTTGCGGTTGAAGCACCAAGGGAGATCGAGGCTGTGATGCTCGGCAAGGGCCACGGCCGTCGCCGCTGCAAGAGGAATACCCTTGTAGGCCGGGCCGAACAGAACATCGAAGGAGATACCGCTTTCAACGACAGCGGCGGCGTAGAACTTGCCCAGCTGAGCAAGAGCGGAACCGCTGTTGAAAAGACCGGCATTGAAGAAGTAAGGACTGGTGCGTCCAGACTTCAAAGTGAACTCACCGAAGCGCAAAACTCCGCGATCGATGGCAAAACGAATGAAATCGCGTTGATACGCCTGCATGAAAAAAGCCCCGAATACCACGGATTTAGCTAATTAGGTAGAGCTCGGGTATCATACACGCACGTGATTTTTGGGGCCATTTATGCGGATCATCAGTGTGAACGTTAATGGTATTCAGGCTGCAGTCGAGCGTGGTTTGCTCAGTTGGCTGCAAGCCCAGAATGCCGACGTCATCTGCCTTCAGGACACCCGCGCCTCCGCCTTTGAACTGGACGACCCAGCCTTCCAACTGGACGGCTACTTCCTATATGCCTGCGAAGCCGAAGTGCCAGCCCAGGGTGGCGTGGCGCTTTACTCGCGGCTGCAACCGAAGGCGGTCATCAACGGTCTTGGTTTCGAGACGGCTGACCGTTACGGGCGTTACCTGCAGGCAGATTTCGACAAAGTCAGTATCGCGACCTTGCTGCTTCCTTCCGGGATGAACGGCGATGAAGACTTGAATCAGAAATTCAAGCTCATGGACGATTTCGGCAAGTACCTCGACAAGCAGCGGCGCAAACGTCGCGAGTACATTTACTGTGGCTCGCTGTACGTGGCGCAACAGAAGCTGGACATCAAAAACTGGCGCGACAGCCAGCAATCTCCAGGCTTCCTGGCACCAGAGCGTGCGTGGATGGACGAGATCGTTGGCAACATGGGTTATGTCGATGCCCTGCGCGAAGTCAGCCGCGAAGGCGATCAGTACAGCTGGTGGCCGGATAACGAACAGGCCGAGATGCTCAATCTGGGCTGGCGCTTCGATTATCAGTTGCTGACCCCGGGCCTGCGCCGTTTCGTACGCAGTGCACGCCTTCCACGCCAGCCGCGCTTCTCGCAACATGCGCCACTGATCGTGGACTACGACTGGACGCTCACTATCTGACGTTCAGTTGCTCAAAAAAAAGCCGACGTGAAGTCGGCTTTTGTTTGTCCGCAGATCAGGCAAGCGCCCGATCCTTGATCCCGCTTACTTGATTAACCGCCAGGTGAACGGATAGCGGTAGGCGACGCCGTCATTGACCTTCACGCCCGCGATGATCGTCAGCACCAGCGCGCCGACCCCCACCAGCATCAGCAGTGGAAAGCCGATGATCACCACCATCAGCAAAAAACAGATCATCGCGGCAATGGCGACGGTGATCTGAAAATTGAGGGCTTCCTTGCCTTGAGCATCGATGTACGGATCAACTTCTTTCTTGAGCTGCCAGACGATCAGCGGCCCCAGCAGATTGCCGAACGGAAAGATCAGGCCGAAAAACGCCGCGAAGTGGCACAGCATTGCCCACTGACGGACTTCTTTACTCGGCGTTGGCAACGGCGACTGACTCTCGATCATCATGCTTTCCCTGTTTTGATGTAGTGCTCTGACGTAATGGAAACCGATCAGTCGGCCAGTGCCGCCCGCTGCAGTTCGAAGATTTCGTTCATGCCTTTTTGAGCCAGTGCCAGCATCGCGTTCAGGTCTTCAGGCTGAAACGGCGCGCCCTCGGCTGTGCCTTGCACTTCGATGAAACCGCCCGCGCTGGTCATGACCACGTTGAGGTCAGTCTCAGCCGCGGAGTCTTCAAGGTAATCCAGGTCCAGCACCGGCTCGCCCTGATACATGCCCACTGACACTGCCGCGATCATCTGTTTCAGCGGATCGCCGCCCTTGAGGCCGCCACGCTTTTTGATGGACTTCAGCGCGTCGATCAGCGCGACCATGGAGCCGGTGATCGACGCAGTGCGCGTCCCGCCGTCCGCCTGGATGACATCGCAGTCGACGTACAAGGTGATTTCACCCAGCTTCGACATGTCCAGTGCCGCGCGCAGCGAGCGACCAATCAGGCGCTGGATCTCGAGGGTACGGCCACCTTGCTTGCCACGACTGGCTTCGCGCTGGTTACGCTCGCCGGTGGCGCGAGGCAGCATGCCGTATTCAGCTGTCAACCAGCCCTGGCCCTGCCCCTTGAGAAAGCGCGGAACGCCGTTTTCAACGCTGACGGTGCAGATCACCTTGGTATCACCGAACTCGACCAGCACAGAACCCTCGGCGTGCTTGGTGTAGTTGCGGGTGATGCGGATCGGGCGAAGCTGATCGGCAGCGCGACCACTTGGACGTTTCATCTGGGATACCTGTACTGGGAGACGGAAAACAATCTGCATTATAGAGGTGCAGGCACGGCTTGGGACATCTAATGACGTATTGCTCACGACGGGCGCTGCAGGTTTGCGCTGCCAGGCAGCACGACTACAACGCCGCGCATCGCTTGCGACAATGCCACATTTGGGCGCACACCCTGCACTGAGCTACAATCCTGCGCCTTTATAGCCAGTCGTTTCCCGACGATACTTTGTCGGGGATTCATCCCGGACCGGCTGTCCGCAAACGCCTGAATTTATAGAGGTACTTCCCATGGTGCACAGCATGACGGCTTTTGCCCGCGCTGAACGAGCCGGCCCACAAGGCACGCTGAGCTGGGAAATGCGCTCGGTCAATCACCGTTACCTCGAACCTCACCTGCGCCTGCCGGAATCATTTCGTGACCTCGAAGGCGCCGTGCGCGAGGCGCTGCGCCAGGGCCTTTCCCGAGGCAAGGTCGAATGCACCCTGCGCTTCACCGAAGAGAACGCAGGCAAACCGCTGCAGGTTGACCGCGAACGCGCCGGGCAACTGGTCGCGGCAGCGGAGATCGTCGCCAGCCTGATCAGTCAGCCCGCCGCGCTGAATCCGCTCGAAGTGCTGGCCTGGCCCGGTGTTCTGGTGGCCGATGCTGCCGACCCTCAAGCGCTGAACAACGACGCCCTGGCCCTGTTTAACGAGGCGCTCGATGAGCTCAAGGCTGGTCGCGCCCGCGAAGGCGCCGATCTGGCCAGGCTTCTCGACGAACGGCTCACCGCGATCAAGACTGAAGTCGCGACCTTGCGTACGCTCGTGCCGCAGATGCTCGCCGCCCAGCGCCAAAAGGTGCTCGATCGCTTTGCCGACATGAAGGCCGAGCTCGATCCGCAGCGCCTGGAACAGGAAATGGTCCTGCTGGCGCAAAAAAGTGACGTCGCCGAAGAACTCGACCGCCTGAGCACGCACGTCACTGAAGTGCGCCGCGTACTCACGGCCGGCGGGCAAGCCGGGCGCCGACTGGATTTCCTGATGCAGGAGCTCAACCGCGAAGCCAACACACTGGGCTCCAAAGCCTTTGACCCTCGAAGCACGCAAGCCGCCGTCAACCTCAAAGTGTTGATCGAGCAGATGCGCGAACAAGTGCAGAACATTGAGTAAGGCCACCTCCGACATGACCCACAGCACCGGCACCCTGTACATCATTTCCGCCCCATCGGGCGCGGGCAAGACCAGTCTGGTCAACGCCCTGATCAACGCTCAGCCGCAGATCCGCGTGTCGGTGTCCCACACCACCCGGGCCATGCGTCCGGGCGAAGTGGACGGCGTGAACTACCACTTCGTCGATCGCGCCGAATTCGTGCGCATGATCGAGCACGGCGATTTTCTCGAACAGGCTGAAGTCTTCGGCAATATGTACGGGACCTCGCAGAGCCGTTTGCAGCAGACGCTGGACGAAGGTCATGACCTGATTCTGGAGATCGACTGGCAAGGCGCCGAGCAGGTTCGCAAACTGATGCCCCGCGCGCGCTCGATCTTCATTCTGCCGCCAACGCAGCAAGCGCTGCGCCAGCGCCTGACCAATCGGGGTCAGGACAGCGACGAGATTATCGAAGGCCGCATGCGCGAAGCCGTCAGCGAGATGAGTCACTACGCCGAATACGATTACATTGTGATCAACGACGATTTCGCCACGGCGCTCGAAGACCTGAAAGCGATCTTCCGCGCCAACTTGCTGAGCCAGGAGCACCAACAGCAGCGCCACACCGAGCTGTTGGCTCAACTGCTGGCCTGACCGGTTCTTAGACAGCAAAACCGATCCATTCAAAATCAGCGCTTCCCTAAACGCTGGTGATTTTTTAGACTGTCGAGTCCGCTCGCCCATTCGGGCACCGCGCATATCGCATTTGCTACGAGGAATACCCATGGCCCGCGTGACCGTTGAAGACTGCCTGGAACATGTAGATAACCGTTTTGAGCTGGTCATGCTCGCCACCAAGCGCTCGCGTCAACTGGCGACCGGTGGCAAAGAGCCAAAGCTGGCATGGGAAAACGACAAGCCTACCGTAGTGGCCCTGCGTGAAATCGCTGCAGGCCTGATGGATTACGCTGTTATCGCAGAAGCCGAAATCGTTGAAGATGAACCACTGTTCGCTGCATTCGAGGACGAGTCCAGCGAGGCCGTCTAAGCCTATGCCTGGTCGACGTAGCAAGGCGCAGGGTCACAGCCTTCGGCAAGGAGATTTATCTTGCCGAGCATAGACGCCCTCGCCGATCGCCTCTCGACCTACCTCGGCGCAGACCAGGTCAATCTGGTCCGCCGGGCGTACTTCTACGCCGAACAAGCCCACGACGGCCAACGCCGTCGCAGCGGCGAAGCCTACGTCACGCATCCGCTGGCGGTGGCCAATATTCTTGCCGACATGCACATGGACCATCAGAGCCTGATGGCCGCCATGCTGCATGACGTGATCGAAGACACCGGCATCGCCAAAGAAGCGCTTTGTGCACAGTTTGGCGAAACGGTGGCCGAACTGGTCGACGGGGTCAGCAAACTGACCCAGATGAACTTCGAGACCAAAGCCGAAGCTCAGGCCGAGAACTTCCAGAAAATGGCGATGGCCATGGCGCGGGACATTCGCGTCATTCTGGTCAAGCTTGCCGACCGCCTGCATAACATGCGCACGCTGGAAGTCCTCTCCGGAGAGAAGCGCCGTCGCATCGCCAAAGAAACCCTCGAAATCTACGCCCCTATCGCCAATCGCCTTGGCATGCACAGCGTGCGTATCGAATTCGAGGACCTGGGCTTCAAGGCGATGTACCCGATGCGCTCCTCGCGCATCGGCCAGGCGGTCAAGCGCGCGCGCGGCAACCGCAAGGAACTGGTCAACAAGATCGAAGAGTCGCTGAGCCATTGCCTTGCCGTTGATGGCATCGAAGGGGAAGTCAGCGGCCGTCAGAAGCACCTGTATGGCATCTACAAGAAGATGCGCGGCAAGCGTCGCGCCTTCAACGAGATCATGGACGTCTACGCGTTCAGGATCATCGTCGACAAGGTCGACACCTGCTATCGCGTGCTCGGCGCTGTGCACAATTTGTACAAACCGCTGCCGGGCCGCTTCAAGGATTACATCGCGATTCCGAAAGCCAACGGCTATCAATCGCTGCACACCACCCTGTTCGGTATGCATGGCGTGCCCATCGAGATCCAGATTCGTACCCGCGAAATGGAAGAGATGGCCAACAACGGTATCGCCGCGCACTGGCTGTACAAGTCGTCTGGCGATGAACAGCCGAAGAGCACCCATGCGCGGGCCCGTCAGTGGGTCAAGGGCGTGCTGGAAATGCAGCAGCGTGCGGGCAATTCGCTGGAATTCATCGAGAGCGTAAAGATCGACCTGTTCCCGGACGAGGTCTACGTGTTCACGCCGAAGGGCCGGATCATGGAGCTGCCGAAAGGCTCCACGGCGGTCGATTTTGCTTATGCCGTGCACACTGACGTCGGCAACAGCTGCATTGCCTGTCGGATCAATCGTCGGCTGGCCCCGCTTTCCGAACCGCTGCAAAGCGGCTCGACCGTCGAGATCGTCAGTGCTCCCGGGGCGCGTCCGAATCCGGCCTGGCTCAACTTCGTCGTGACCGGCAAGGCCCGTACGCACATCCGCCATGCGCTCAAACTGCAGCGCCGGTCGGAATCGATCAATCTCGGCGAGCGTCTGCTGAACAAAGTGCTCAACGGCTTCGACAGCACGCTGGAAAAGATTCCGGCCGAGCGCGTGCGCCTGATTCTTGCCGAGTATCGGGTCGAGGTCATCGAAGACCTGCTTGAGGACATTGGCCTGGGCAACCGCATGGCTTATGTGGTCGCTCGCCGATTGCTGGCCAGTGAAGGCGACCAACTGCCGAACGCAGAAGGTCCTCTGGCTATTCGTGGCACTGAAGGCCTCGTCCTCAGCTACGCCAAGTGCTGCACGCCGATTCCAGGCGACCCGATTGTCGGGCATTTGTCTGCGGGCAAAGGCATGGTCGTGCACTTGGACAACTGCCGGAACATCACGGAAGTCCGCCACAACCCCGAGAAGTGCATTCAGCTGTCCTGGGCCAAAGACGTCACCGGCGAATTCAATGTCGAGCTGCGCGTCGAACTGGAACACCAGCGCGGCCTGATCGCCCTGCTCGCCAGCAGCGTCAATGCTGCGGACGGCAATATCGAAAAAATCAGTATGGATGAACGCGATGGTCGCATCAGCGTGGTCCAACTGGTGGTCAGCGTTCACGACCGAGTGCACCTGGCCCGCGTGATCAAGAAACTGCGCGCCCTGGCCGGCGTGATCCGCATCACCCGCATGCGCGCGTAGTCAAACCGCAAACAGGAGTTTTTCATGAGCAAGACCGTCATCTCCAGCGACAAAGCCCCTGCCGCCATCGGCACCTATTCCCAGGCAATCAAGGCGGGCAACACCGTCTACATGTCGGGACAGATTCCGCTGGACCCCAAGACCATGGAGCTGGTCGAAGGCTTTGAAGCTCAGACCGTTCAGGTCTTCGAAAACCTGAAGGCTGTGGCCGAAGCTGCAGGCGGTTCGTTCAAGGACATCGTCAAACTGAATATCTTCCTCACCGACCTGAGCCACTTCGCCAAGGTCAACGAGATCATGGGCAAGTATTTTGAGCAGCCGTACCCGGCGCGCGCCGCCATTGGCGTTGCGGCGCTGCCGCGTGGCGCGCAGGTCGAAATGGACGCCATTCTGGTCATCGAGTAAATCCCGGTGCGGAGCGCAAGCCCGTTCCGCCTCCTCAGAAAAGGAAGGACTCCACCCATGCGTGTTGCGTTTGCCCTCCCGCTGCTGGTCGCACTGCTCAGCGGCTGCGCCAGCCACTCCGACAAAAGCCCGGACGGTACCTGGATCAATCAGGCCGCCATCGACGCCGCAGCCCAAGGCGGCAACCTTCGGCAGGCCCTGCTGGCTCACGGCCCGAATCTGGAATGGAACATCAACACCAAGGCCGGACAGGCCACTGCTTCCAACGGCTTCGAGCTGAGTGAAGGCAAGATCGCCAGCAATGCCGACGGCAAGTTGCGTGTCGACTTTTACGGCAATGCGTCCGATGAGTTGACCATCAAGGGTGATGACCTGGTGCAGCGCGCCAGCGACACGGGCCCCGAGCAACATTTCCGCACGCCCAAGGAAGCACCGCCGGCCGGCGCCCAACCCGGCACCAGTTTCGAGCGTGCTCTTTACACCGCCTACCTCGGCGGCAAGTGGACCATCGTCAATGGCGAAGGCCAGGGCAGCACGGTTGAGTTCCTGCCAGACGGCAGCGTCAGCGGCCTGCCGGGCAATGATCGCTATGCACTGTGCCTCGCCGGCGACTGCGCAGCCATGAGCGGTGAGTACGACAGCATGTGGCTGGAGAAGAACGAGCGCGGCAATCCGTGGATCTTCGTGCGCAACGGCAAACAGCTGGAGTTGTTCCAGGCGGTAAATAACGCCCAGGCAACTGAAATGCCGGATCTTCGCCCGGGTGAGCAGCGCTGGGTGCTCGAGAAGAACTGACTATCGCGTACGCATGGTAGGACCGGCTTCAGCCGGGAAGAGGCCAGTACCTACGATCTCAATGTCCCGGTTGTTAAGCCTGACGCCTTCTCGGCTAAGGCCGGTCCTACGAATCGATGCGAACGCGAACTAGTTCGGCTGATCTGCCAGCATCGCCTCATACCCTTCCTTATAAGTCGCATAACGCGGCGTCCAGCCCAGCGCCTTGGCGCGGGCGTTGCTGCAGCGCTTGCTCCCAGTGCGGCGCACGCTGTTTTCATCCGACCACTCCGTGACACCCAGACGCTGACGCATCCAGTCGACCACTTCGGCCAGCGGCGCGGGTGCATCGTCGACGCCGAGATAGCAGTCTTTCAGTGCCACCTCGTCCGATGCTGCTCGCAGCAAAAACGCCAGCAGCCCGGCGGCGTCATCGGCATGAATGCGGTTGCCATACAGCGGCGGGTTGGTTGCAACGGTGTAGCCCTGACGTACCCGGTTCATCAGGTCACTGCGGCCCGGACCGTAAATTCCGGTCAACCTGACAATGGTCGCTGGCACCCCACTGTCCAAGGCCACTTGCTCTGCCTCGCGCATGACCTGGCCCGAGTAACCGGTGGCTTCAACGGGTGACGTTTCATCGACCCACTCGCCTTGCTGTTGACCATAAACGCTGCTGCTGGAGACGAAAAATATCCGCTTGGGTCTCTGGCCGCTGCGCTCGCTCCAGCCCAGTACGTGCCGGAGGCCTTCAACATAAGCCGCGCGGTAACCCGCTTCATCCCGGTCAGTCGGTGTGGCGCAGTAGACCAGGTAATCGAGCCGGCCTTCCGGCCAGTGCGCGGGAATGCGGGCATCGAACAGGTCGCCGCTGACGCCGAGCACGCCTGCAGGCAGTTTCTCAACGGAGCGGCGCAGGCCGTACACCGTCCAGTCATCAGGCAACAGCTGGGACGCCAATCGGCTCCCGATGTCGCCACATCCAGCAATCAAAACGGATGGCGCTGACATGTCCAATCTCCACATCACTTATTGAATTTCAGCCCGTAAAACGGGCTATAAAACCGACCATTGGGAAGCATTCTCAGGAAAAAAGAGACGCTCTTACTTTTGTTAACAAGAATTACTTGCAATAATAACGGCCCTTTGTTCTCCTCCGCTCGCCTAGCGCCAGCGTGACGCTCTCAGAACGAACACCTATTTCATATCAGGTCGGGCCAGCATGACATCTATTCAAATCCCCGCTTCGTCAATTGCCACTCGAGGTCTGCCACGTGCTGGACGCGCCATTGCCGCGCTGCTGTTCAGCCTGATGTTGACGCCTGTAGCGCTCGCTGACGCCAACGCTCCTGCACAAAAACCCGCCGTACAAGCCGAGGCGCCAGCCGCTACACCGGTTGACCCCGCTACAGCGCCAGGCGTTCAAGAACTGACCCCGGCTTCTGCTCCAGCTGAGTCGCTCGACGCCGCGGCGGAAGATAACAGCCTGGGCATGTCCCACGATCTCTCGCCATGGGGCATGTACAAGAACGCGGACATCATCGTCAAAGCCGTGATGATCGGTCTGGCCATTGCATCGGTCATCACCTGGACCATCTGGATCGCCAAGGGCTTCGAACTGCTCGGCGCCAAACGTCGTCTGCGAAGCGAAATCGCTGCGCTGAAACGCGCGCGCAATCTGGACGAAGCCAGCGCAGGGGCCAAAAAAGAAGGCACCCTTTCCCACTTGCTGGTGCATGACGCACTCGAAGAGATGCGTCTGTCGGTCAACACCCGCGAGCGCGAAGGCATCAAGGAGCGCGTTGCTTTCCGCCTTGAACGCCTGGTCGCCGCCTGCGGCCGCAACATGAGCATGGGCACCGGTGTATTGGCGACCATCGGTTCGACTGCGCCGTTCGTGGGCCTGTTCGGTACCGTCTGGGGGATCATGAACAGCTTTATCGGCATCGCCAAAACCCAGACCACCAACCTAGCCGTTGTAGCGCCGGGCATCGCCGAGGCCTTGCTGGCCACCGCGCTGGGCCTGGTTGCCGCGATTCCTGCCGTGGTCATCTACAACGTCTTCGCCCGCTCCATTGCCGGTTACAAGGCGCAAGTGTCCGACGCTTCGGCGCAGGTTCTGTTGCTGGTTAGCCGCGATCTGGATCACCAGCCTGCGGCCGAGCGCAACCAACCGCCGCACATGGTAAAGATGGGGTAAACCATGGGCCTGCATTTGAAGGAAGGCGATGACGATCTCGCCGAGAACCACGAAATCAACGTGACGCCGTTCATCGACGTCATGCTGGTCCTGCTGATCATCTTCATGGTTGCCGCACCGCTGGCAACCGTGGACATCAAGGTCGACCTGCCCGCCTCTACCGCCAAACCGGCGCCTCGGCCCGAAAAACCGATTTTCCTGAGCGTGAAAGCTGATCAGAGCCTGTACCTGGGCGATGAAAAAGTGGCCCGCGAGCAGATCGGTCAGGTGCTGGATGCCAGGACCAAGGGCAAGAAAGACACCACGATCTTCTTCCAGGCTGACAAAGTCGTCGACTATGGCGACCTGATGGACGTCATGAATGCCCTGCGCGGCGCCGGCTACCTTAAGGTGGGCCTGGTGGGTCTCGAGACGGTCGGCAAGAAATGATCAATACGCGCCAAAAGCTGACGCGCTATAGCGGTAGTCTGTTGTTGGTGCTGGCGGTCCATGCCGTGGCGATTGTCGTCGCATTGCGCTGGCCCTCCTCGCAGGCCATTGAGCTGCCCCCGGCGGCGATGATGGTCGAGCTGGCGCCCGTTCCAGAGCCTGCACCGCCGCCACCGCCAAAAGTCGTGCAACCGCCGCAGCCGCCCGCGCCTGAAGAACAGCTGCCGATTCCGCCAGTCGCCGAGGCGCCCAAGGCCGAAATCGCTGTGCCCAAGCCGGTCAAGCCCAAACCCAAACCACAGCCGCCAAAACCTGTGAAGAAGGTCGAGCCGCCGAAGGAAGAAAAGCCAGCCGACGACAAGCCGCTGGACGCACCACCGTCCAACGCCAAGCCGGAGAAGTCGGCGTCGCCGCAACCCGCTCCGCCCACGCCACCAAGCAATGCATTACCGACGTGGCAGGGTGAATTGCTGAGTCACCTGAGCAAGTTCAAGCGTTATCCGGAAGACGCCCGACGCCGGGGCATGCAGGGCACCAGCAAGCTGCGCTTTGTGGTCGATGGCGAAGGCCGCGTGCTGTCCTATGAACTGGCCGGCGGTTCAGGAAGCGCTTCACTGGATCGAGCGACTCTGGAGATGATCCGCCGCGCGCAGCCATTGCCCAAGCCGCCGCCGGAATTGCTGAAGAACGGGTCGCTGGAAGTGGTCGCTCCCTTCGTTTATTCCCTGGATAAACGCTGAAACCAGAATTTTGTCAGCCGCGACGGGTTGATAACGTGCGTCTATCGATTGCACCCGCTATGCTGGGGCCGCAACTTCATGGACGCACGTTATGACCCTCACAGAATTGCGCTACATCGTTACCCTCGCCCAAGAGCAGCACTTCGGCCATGCCGCTGAACGCTGTCACGTCAGCCAGCCGACCTTGTCAGTGGGCGTAAAAAAGCTGGAAGATGAACTCGGCGTGCTGATTTTCGAGCGCAGCAAGAGTGCCGTACGTCTGACCCCGGTTGGCGAGGGCATCGTGGCGCAGGCGCAGAAGGTTCTCGAACAGGCTCAGGGCATTCGCGAACTGGCCCAGACCGGCAAGAATCAACTGACCGCGCCGCTTAAAGTCGGCGCGATCTACACCGTTGGCCCTTACCTTTTTCCTCACCTGATTCCCCAACTGCACCGGGTCGCCCCGCAGATGCCGTTGTACATCGAGGAAAACTTTACCCACGTGCTGCGCGACAAGCTGCGCAATGGCGAGCTCGACGCGATCATCATCGCCCTGCCGTTCAATGAGGCCGATGTCCTGACGCTGTCGCTGTACGACGAGCCGTTCTACGTGCTCATGCCGGCCGATCATCCCTGGACCCAGAAAAAGACCATCGATGCCTCGGCGCTGAACGACAAGAGCCTGCTGCTGCTCGGCGAAGGTCACTGCTTCCGCGATCAGGTGCTCGAAGCCTGCCCGACGCTGGTCAAGGGCGGCGACGCTGCCAAGCACACCACCGTGGAGTCCAGCTCGCTGGAAACCATTCGGCACATGGTCGCGTCGGGGCTGGGTATTTCCATCCTGCCGATGTCCGCCGTCGACAGCCATCACTACGCGCCCGGCGTGATCGAGGTCCGTCCGCTGTCGCCGCCGGTGCCATTCCGCACCGTGGCAATTGCGTGGCGTGCCAGCTTCCCGCGTCCGAAAGCCATCGAAATCCTCGCTGACTCGATCCGTCTGTGTTCCGTCGCTCGCCCTAAAGCTCAGGCTGAAGCGAGTTAAGGGACGGTATGACGGAGCTGTCTCATGTCTCGGTCACGGCGCTAAAAGGCGTCGGTGAGGCAATGGCTGAAAAGCTGGCGAAAGTCGGTCTTGAGAATATTCAGGACGTGCTGTTTCACCTGCCGTTGCGTTACCAGGACCGGACTCGTGTCGTGCCCATCGGCGAATTGCGTCCGGGCCAGGACGCCGTGATCGAAGGTGTGGTCAGCGGCGCTGACGTGGTCATGGGCAAGCGCCGCAGCTTGCTGGTCAGGATGGGCGACGG
This sequence comes from Pseudomonas sp. W2Oct36, assembly GCF_041060465.1. Classification (NCBI taxonomy): domain Bacteria; kingdom Pseudomonadati; phylum Pseudomonadota; class Gammaproteobacteria; order Pseudomonadales; family Pseudomonadaceae; genus Pseudomonas; species Pseudomonas sp. W2Oct36. The sequence goes on along the minus strand of NZ_JAUERW010000002.1, from coordinate 199,636 downwards.
CACCGGCGTGTTGAGCCTGCGCTTTTACCACTTCAGCAACGCGCAAAAGGACGGCCTCAAGCGCGGTACCCACGTGCGCTGTTACGGCGAAGCCCGGCCCGGCGCCTCAGGCCTTGAGATCTACCACCCGGAATACCGCGCGATTACCGGCGACGAGCCAGTGGCTGTCGAGCAGACGCTGACGCCGATCTACCCCACGACCGAAGGCCTCACCCAGCAGCGCCTGCGGCAGTTGTGCCATCAGAGCCTGTCAATGCTTGGCCCGAAGAGCCTGCCTGACTGGCTGCCGGATGAGCTGGCGCGCGACTATCAACTCGCGCCCCTGGCTGACGCCATCCATTACCTGCACAACCCGCCTGCCGATGCTGACGTCGAAGAGCTCGCGCTGGGCCATCACTGGGCGCAGCACCGACTGGCATTCGAAGAGCTGCTGACACACCAGCTTTCCCAGCAACGCCTGCGTGAAAGCCTGCGCTCGCAACGCGCACCTGCACTGCCACCGGCGAAACGCCTGCCGAAGAGATTCCTCGCCAACCTCGGATTCCCGCCCACGGGTGCGCAGCAGCGCGTCGGCAACGAGATCGCCTACGACCTCAGTCAGCACGAGCCGATGCTGCGTTTGATTCAGGGCGACGTAGGCGCAGGCAAGACGGTCGTGGCAGCACTCGCGGCCTTGCAGGCCCTCGAAGCGGGCTATCAGGTCGCACTGATGGCGCCCACCGAGATCCTCGCCGAACAGCACTTCATCAATTTCACCCGCTGGCTGGAGCCACTCGGCATCGAGACGGCCTGGCTTGCAGGTAAGCTCAAGGGCAAGGCGCGGGCGGCGTCACTGGCGCAGATCGCCGGCGGCACGCCCATGGTCGTCGGCACGCACGCGTTGTTCCAGGACGAGGTGCAGTTCAAGAACCTCGCGCTGGTCATCATCGACGAGCAACACCGTTTCGGCGTTCAGCAACGCCTGGCCCTGCGCAAGAAGGGCGTCGGCGGCTCGATGTGTCCGCATCAGTTGATCATGACCGCCACCCCCATCCCGCGCACCCTGGCGATGAGCGCCTACGCCGACCTCGACACGTCGATTCTCGACGAACTGCCCCCCGGGCGTACGCCGGTGAATACCGTTCTGGTGGTCGACAGCCGGCGCATCGAAGTGGTCGAGCGCGTACGCAATGCATGCGCCGAAGGCCGGCAGGCGTATTGGGTGTGCACGCTGATCGAGGAGTCCGAGGAGCTGACGTGTCAGGCCGCTGAAACGACGTTCGAGGAACTGACCAGCGCGCTGGGCGAGCTCAAGGTCGGCTTGATTCACGGGCGCATGAAGCCCGCCGAAAAAGCCGCCGTCATGGGCGAGTTCAAGCAGGGCAACCTGAATCTGCTGATTGCCACGACAGTGATCGAGGTCGGCGTGGACGTCCCCAATGCCAGCCTGATGATCATCGAAAACCCGGAACGCCTGGGCCTGGCGCAGCTTCATCAATTACGCGGTCGGGTCGGCCGGGGCAGCGCGGCCAGCCATTGCGTGCTGCTGTATCACCCCCCGCTTTCGCAGATCGGTCGCCAGCGGCTGGGCATCATGCGTGAAACCAACGACGGCTTCGTGATTGCAGAAAAGGATCTGGAGCTGCGTGGGCCGGGCGAGATGCTCGGAACGCGCCAGACAGGACTGCTGCAATTCAAGGTTGCTGACCTGATGCGCGATGCAGATTTGCTGCCAGCGGTCAGGGACGCGGCGCAGGCGCTGCTTGAGCGCTGGCCTCAACATGTCAGTCCCCTGCTGGAGCGCTGGCTGCGCCATGGCCAGCAATACGGCCAAGTGTGAAGCAGTCAACGCAATAACAGGGTGTCTCACCTCTATAACAACTAAGCTGGTTATACTTCAGCGATTGTAGGAATCTGGATACAGGCCATGACAGAAGTTGCCCACATCGACGCAACCCCACACTGCCCTTCTATCATTCGGCAGTTGCTGGGCAAAGCTGCCATCAACTTCCGTGAAGTGACTGATGACGAGTCTCTTCCGCTTGATCAAAAAGTGCAGGCCATTCTGGTCGACGACTCCGTTGGCGCGCTGTTCATCCTGTTTCCACAAAACCAATTGCTCGACCTCAATCGTGTTACCGAGTTGACCGGCCGCAAGTTGAAAGCGGTTCCGAAAGAGTCGCTCGAACTCATGCTGCAAAAACATAAACTGGGCACGTTGCCCGGCCTGCCTTCGCTGACCAGCTCGCCTTGCCTGTATGAAGAGCGGATTCTGTCCGGCAATACCGTGCTGATCGATTCTGGTGAACCAGGCCTCTTGCTGGAGATCAGCAGCGAGGAATTTAAGACGCTGTTGACCAAGGCCAGCGCTGCCCGCTTTGGCGAGCCGGTGACCTCCGTCACACCCAACCTCACGCGTCCCGATGACGACCGCGAGGAAATCACCAAAGCCGTTCAGAATTTCACTGCCCGGCGCATCCAGCAGCGTCTTGAGTCCACGGTGGAAATCCCGCCGTTGGCCGACACGGCGCAGAAGATCATCAAGCTGCGCGTCGATCCCGACGCGACCATCGACGACATCACCGGCGTGGTGGAAACCGACCCGGCATTGGCGGCACAAGTCGTGAGCTGGGCGGCGTCCCCGTATTACGGCTCAGCAGGCAAAATCCGCTCGGTGGAAGATGCCATTGTTCGCGTGTTGGGTTTTGATCTGGTGATCAATCTGGCGCTCGGTCTGGCGCTGGGCAAAACCCTGGCGCTGCCCAAGGATCATCCGCAGCAGGCAACCCCTTACTGGCAGCAGTCGATCTACACAGCCGCGATCATCGAAGGCCTGACGCGCGCCATGCCACGTGCCGAGCGCCCGGAAAGTGGCCTGACGTACCTCGCCGGCTTGCTGCACAACTTCGGCTATCTGCTGCTGGCGCACGTGTTTCCGCCGCATTTTTCGCTGATCTGCCGCCAGATCGAAGTCAACCCGCATTTGCACCATAGCTACGTCGAGCAGCACCTGCTGGGCATCAGCCGCGAGCAGATCGGCTCCTGGCTGATGCGAAACTGGGACATGCCGGAGGAACTGGTCATCGCCCTGCGCTTCCAGCACGACCCGCACTACGCAGGCGAGCATTACAAGTATGCAAACCTGGTGTGCCTGGCGGTGAGGCTGCTGCGCAAGGAAGGCATTGGCTCAGGCCCGCTGGAAAGTATTCCGGACGAGCTGCTCGAACGCCTGAAGCTGTCCCGCGAGAAAGCTCAGGACGTGGTGAAGAAAGTACTGGAGGCCGAAGTGCTGTTGCGCGAACTGGCCTCGCAGTTCAGTTAATCCGGAAGTGTCCGGGGAGGACTACTTCTTCTTCCTCGGCTTCAGATACTTCGTCAGCCCCTGAAACCACATCACCAGGCCAGCGTTGCCGGTCACCACGATATTCTTGTCCTGAATGCCCTGCATGAACGCGAGCTGCTTGTTCCGAGCCTGCAGGGTGGCGAAGCCGTAGTCGGCATCCTTGAAAGAAATCACGAAAGCAGGCGCCGCGAAGGTGCCGGCGCGGCTCTTCACGCGTTGATCGCGCAAGATGAAATGCCTGGCGATCTTGCCGTCAGCCGTCTGCAACTGGAACGCCAGATCCTTCCCCGCAAGTTGCTGTTGAAACGCGGGATTATTGCGACTGGCGCGGGCCATCAACAGGCCCAATATCCAGAGTAGAAAACGAAACTTCATGCGTGGGCCTCATGGGGTCAGCGGCAGTTTGGGTGACCAGGCGCAGTGTAGCGAGCTTGATTGACCGGTGAACAAGCAGAACCGGTCAGTCGCAAAGTGGCGGACTGGACGAAGCGCACAGGTCCAGCACGGTTGATTCATCGGGCATAAAAAAATGGACATGCCGACTGATCGGCATGCCCATTTCCGCGCTGCTCGCCCCCCGCAGAGCGCTCAGCGAATTACTTTTTCTTTGCTGCGGGTGCCTTGGCCGCTGCGGCCTTGGCTGGCTTGGCATCTTTGGCGGCTGCTGCCGGCTTGGCTGGTTTCGCTGGCTTTGCCGCGTCCGGATTAACGCTGTCTTTGAGAAACTTGCCCGGCTTGAACGCCACCGTGTTGCTGGCCTTGATCTTGACGGGCTCACCGGTCTGAGGGTTCTTACCGGTGCGGGCGCCACGATGGCGCTGCAAGAAAGTGCCGAAGCCAACCAGTGTGACACTGTCCTTCTTGTGCAGCGCGTTGGTGATTTCGTCGAGCACGGCGTTGAGGACGCGATTGGCTTGTTCTTTGGTGAGATCTGCTTTCTCGGCGATAGCCGCTGCGAGTTCTGGTTTACGCATATGAAGCCTCTTTTACGGTTTTTTGTTTTTATGTCCCGTGCAGCCCTTGCGGACAGCGAGCAGGTGCCGCAACAGCTCTACGTTGCGGCAGACCGGAATGAGAATGGCACGCCACCGGGGCCCGCGCCAGTACGTGAGCCACGATTGTTTCAACTAAAAGATGGCTTATCCGACAGAACGACTGTTAATCATGCCAGCAGCGGGGGCAAAGCCTTGTTCAGGGCGAGCTTGTCCATCACCGCAGCGCCTGTCAGCGCGTAACCCAGCAGGTTGCCGTCGCTGTCGCAGCACAACGCCTTGATATCGGCGCCCTCACCTTCCACGGTCCAGACACCTTCCGAGCCCTTGGGCGGCGGGGACACTACCAGCGGGCAAACCGGCGTTTTCACCGTGACCGGCATTGGGCCATATTTGACGGCTGTGGGTGTGCCAGCGAGGGTCTGCGCCAAGGCTCGGGCGCAGTTCATCAGCGGCATGACGTAAAGCAGGTTCAGCCCATCCACTTCAGCGCAGTCGCCCAGCGCGTAGATGTTTGCGTGGGACGTCTGCAAATGCCGGTCGACCACAATGCCACGCCCGACTTCCAGGCCCGCCGCTGCGGCGAGATCAGTGCGAGGACGCAGGCCTATGGCCGACACCACCAGATCGCAATGCAGCACCTCGCCGTCGGACAGGTGCGCTTCGAGACCGTTGTCGGCACGATCAAGCCTAGTCATCAAAGGCCCGAGGTGAAAACGCGCACCCAGGCTTTCCAGCCCGGCCTGTAATGCGGCGGCGGCCGCAGGAGGCAGCAATGTCGGCATCACCTGCTCGCATGGCGCAACCAAGTCGATTTCGTGGCCGCCCAAAATCAGATCGTTGGCAAACTCACAGCCGATCAGGCCTGCGCCGAGGATCAACACCCGCTTCTTGCCGGCGGCTGCGGCGCGGAAACGCGCGTAATCCTCAAGATCGTTGATCGGGAATACGGCGTCGCAAGCATCACCCGCCACCGGCACGCGGACGGTTTCCGCCCCCCAGGCCAGAATCAGGTCGCGGTAGGCCACCGCTTCCTCGCCGATCCACACACGCTTATGACCCGGATCGATGCCGCTGACGCGGGTGTGCGTGAGTACCTCGGCCCTGAGCTGCTCAGCCATGGCGCCCGGCTCGGCCATGCTCAGTCCGTCGGCTTCCTTGTTTTTGCCAAAGCCGGTGGAAAGCATGGGTTTGGAGTAAGAACGGCCGTCATCGGCGGTGATCAGCAACAGCGGCGTCTCGCCATCCAGCTTGCGAAATTCGCGAGCGAGGTTGTAGCCGGCTAGCCCGGTACCGATGATCACGACAGGTGCGTTCATTCACTTCTCCAGCGGGGTCTTGGAAGTCGGCGGATCAGCCGATTTCGATCATTTCAAAATCCATTTTGCCGACGCCGCAGTCAGGGCACAGCCAGTCTTCCGGCACATCCTGCCAGAGCGTGCCCGGCGCGATGCCGTCAGCCGGCCAACCGTCGGCTTCGTTGTAAATCAGGCCACAGACTACGCATTGCCACTTTTTCATCGCTCGGTTCTCTTGGTTTCAGGCTAGAGGTCCCAGACGCTCCGCTGTCGTCGCGAAGTTTATCGAATGGGTCAGGCCTTTTACTGATCACAGCGCCATGACGCAAGTTTCATTGATGTACAACGCGTGTACTTTCCAGTGGGAGCTGGCTTTAGCCGGGAAGGCGTCAGTAGTCGCACCGCAAAATTGAGATTGTTCACACCGGCCTCTTCCCGGCTGAAGCCGGTCCCACTAATACGCCGCGTATCGCCAGTAGAACTGGCTTTAGCCGGGAAGGCGTCAGTGGCCGCACCGAGAGATTGATGGTGTTCACACCGGTCTCCTCCCGGCTGAAGCCGGTCCTACGAATACTCCACATATCGCCAGTAGGACTGGCTTTAGCCGGGAAGGCGTCAGTGGGCGCACCGCGAAATTGATGGCGTTCAAACCGACCCCTTCCCGGCTGAAGCCGGTCCTACGAATACTCCACATATCGCCAGTAGGACTGGCTTTAGCCGGGAAAGCGTCAGTGGCCGCACCGCAACATTGAGGGTGTTCACACCGGCCTCTTCCCGGCTGAAGCCGGTCCCACTAATACGCCGCGTATCGCCAGTAGGACTGGCTTTAGCCGGGAAGGCGTCAGTGGGCGCACCGCGAAATTGATGGCGTTCAAACCGGCCCCTTCCCGGCTGAAGCAGGTCCCACGAATACTCCGCGTATCGCCAGGTGGACTGGCTTTAGCCGGGAAGGCGTCGGGGGCGTCGGCGCAAACGGGTGGGTGCTCCGGTCGTCGGTCAAAAATCGCAATCATGCTAAGCTCGCCGCCTCGATTGCCGCCTGTGTTTGTCTCCCGTGATCCAGCAAACCCCTGCATTTCCAGCGCCCGAGTGGCTTTTGCGCGATCAATTGATCGGAGCACCCTCGCCCGCCGTTCTTGAGTGGCTTTTCCACGAAGATTCCTTGACCCGACGCCTGACCCGGCTCTCTGACGACCACTTTTGCGTCGAACCGCAGTTCGAAGGCTGGCAGCACCTGCGTGACGATGAATGCGCCGCGCTGCAATTGCCTGAGGGCAGCGAAGGCTGGGTGCGTGAGGTCTACCTGCTGGGCCGCAATGAAAGATGGGTGTTTGCCCGCAGTGTCGCCGCTCGCCGCGCGCTGGAGCAGGATGGCCTGCACATGGACGAACTCGGCACCCGGTCACTGGGCGAGTTACTGTTCAGCGATGAAGCCTTCGCCCGCGGCCCGCTGCAGGTCTGCCGCTATCCTGCGCAATGGCTGCCCGAGACTGACGCACAGCAGGGCTTGTGGGGACGCCGCTCCTGTTTCAGCCGAGGGAACTTGAGCATTCTGGTAGCGGAGGTGTTTCTGCCCACTGCATGGCGTGCCATCGAACCCAACGCTCCACTGCATGCTCAAGAGGGCCGCTGATGTACCTGTCGTTGCTCAAATCCCTGAACCGTCTGCACCCACGCGCCTGGGACTTCATCCAGCTCACGCGCATCGACAAGCCCATCGGCATTTATCTGTTGCTGTGGCCCACCTTGTGGGCCGTCTGGATTGCCGGCAAAGGCTCGCCGTCCCTGAGCACGCTGCTGATTTTCGTCGTCGGCGTGTTCCTGATGCGCGCGGCGGGCTGCGTGATCAACGACTTCGCCGACCGCAAGGTGGACGGCCACGTCAAACGCACCGAGCAGCGGCCTTTGGTCAGCGGCAGGGTGACGTCAAAAGAAGCGCTGATCGTGTTCGCGGTACTGGTGGGAGCGAGCTTTGTGCTGGTCTTGTTCACCAACGCGACGACGATCTGGCTGTCGTTCGGCGGGCTTGCTCTTGCAGCCACTTATCCCTTCATGAAGCGCTACACCTATTACCCGCAGGTGGTACTGGGTGCCGCGTTCTCGTGGGGCATGCCGATGGCGTTCACCGCCGAGACCGGCGAGCTGCCCGCTGCCGCCTGGCTGCTGTACATCGCCAATCTGCTGTGGACGGTGGGATACGACACGTATTACGCGATGACGGATCGCGAGGACGACTTGAAGATCGGCGTGAAATCCACCGCCGTGCTGTTCGGCGATGCGGATCGGGTGATCATCCTCACGCTGCAATGCCTGGCGTTGTTTTGCCTGATGCTGGCGGGTGCGCGCTTCGAGCTGGGCCTGTATTTCTTCATCGGCCTGCTGGTAGCGGCGGGATGCTTCGCCTGGGAGTTCTGGTCGACGCGGGACAAAGACCCGCAAGCCTGTTTTAAGGCCTTTCTGCACAACCATTGGGCGGGGCTGGCGATTTTTGTCGGTATCGTGGCGGACTACGCGCTGCGCTGACCAATTCGGACACACGCAGCGCTTTAAGCGATCAGATTATGGCTTGGCGATGTGCCAGACGTCGCCCTTGCCGTCGCCGGTTTTGTCGCCAGCGGCCTTATCGCTTTTGAAGAAGTACAGCGGCTTGCCCTTGTAAACCCACTGCGAAGCACCGTCATCGCGCTTGATAATGGTCCAGTCGCCCTCAGGCTTGTCGCTGGCCATGGCAGTCAGCGGCGGCCAGTTGGTTGCGCACTGATCGTTGCAAACGGACTTGCCTGCCGAGGTGTCTTTATCAAAGGTGTAAAGGGTCATGCCTTTGTGGTCGGTGAGCATGCCGTCACTGGTCATCGCGGGCGCGGCAGCGAATGCCATCCCGGAAGATGCCAACGCTGCTGCCGCCAAAAGGCGCATCAGAGCAGAAGAAATTTTAGCCATGGATGAATCCTCTTCTTGTTTGTCGTTGTATGGACATTTCTTGTAGGACAAGTCCCCAGCTTAGCCCTAGACCGGCGAATACGCCTAGCGCGAACTAACCTGTCACACGACTGCAATAATTCCGTTATCTAATGCGCCCCAAGACAGTTAAATGACATGAGGTTCGAGGCATGGCTGGCAGGAGCATTCTGATCGTCGACGACGAAGCACCCATACGCGAAATGATTGCCGTCGCGCTGGAAATGGCTGGCTATGACTGTATTGAGGCTGAGAATTCGCAACAGGCCCATGCCGTGATTGTCGACCGCAAGCCGGACCTCATCCTGCTGGACTGGATGCTGCCCGGTACATCCGGCATTGAGCTGGCCCGTCGTTTGAAGCGTGACGAGCTGACCGGTGACATCCCGATCATCATGCTCACGGCCAAAGGCGAAGAGGACAACAAGATCCAGGGTCTTGAAGTCGGCGCCGATGATTACATCACCAAACCCTTTTCTCCCCGCGAACTGGTCGCCCGGCTCAAGGCCGTGCTGCGGCGAGCTGCCCCGAACGATGGCGAATCGCCGATCGAAGTGGGCGGTCTGCTGCTGGACCCGATCAGCCACCGCGTGACCATCGACGGCACACCTGCCGAGATGGGCCCGACCGAATACCGCCTGCTGCAATTCTTCATGACCCACCAGGAACGCGCCTACACCCGCGGGCAGTTGCTCGATCAGGTCTGGGGCGGAAACGTCTACGTGGAAGAGCGCACCGTGGATGTCCACATCCGGCGTCTGCGCAAAGCCCTCGGCGAGGCTTACGAAAATCTGGTACAAACCGTCCGCGGTACTGGCTACCGCTTCTCCACCAAAAGCTGAAAACGCTTTTGGCAGCGATTCAGACCGCTGAAGACAAGGACGCGTTAATTGAATCACAACTGGCATGGCACCCTGATCCGGCACTTGCTGATGTTGGTCACAGCCTCGCTGTTGGCCGGTTTGATCAGCGGGCATTACGGCGGGTGTCTGGCAATCGGTCTGGGGCTTTATCTGGCCTGGACCCTCAAACAGCTGCTGCGCCTGCATGACTGGCTTCGCCATCACAAACCCGACGAGCCGCCACCCGATGGCTATGGCTTGTGGGGGGAAGTCTTCGACAGCATTTACCATCTGCAACGACGCGACCAGCGCGTGCGTGGCCGCCTGCAAGCGGTTATCGACCGTGTTCAGGAATCCACTGCCGCGCTGAAAGATGCTGTGATCATGCTCGACAGCGACGGCAACCTGGAATGGTGGAACCGCGCGGCAGAAACCTTGCTGGGCCTGAAGACGCCCCAGGACAGCGGGCAACCCGTAACCAATCTGGTCCGCCATCCGCGCTTCAAGGAGTACTTCGCCCACGCCAACTACGCCGAACCGCTGGAGATTCCTTCGCCGGTCAATGACCGCCTGCGCATTCAGATGCTGATCACCCGCTACGGCAACAACGAGCATCTGATGCTGGTGCGCGACGTGACGCGCATGCACCAGCTGGAGCAGATGCGCAAAGACTTCGTCGCCAATGTGTCCCACGAGCTGCGCACACCATTGACGGTGATCTGCGGCTATCTGGAGACGCTGCTGGATAACGTCGAGGACGTGAACCCGCGCTGGGTCCGTGCGTTGCAGCAAATGCATCAGCAAGGCGGACGCATGCAGACGTTGCTCAACGACCTCCTGCTGCTGGCCAAGCTGGAAGCCACCGATTACCCGTCCGACAACCAGCCTGTGGCCGTGTCGTCGCTGCTGCAAAGCATCACCAATGATGCTCAGGCCCTGTCAGGAGACAAGAACCAGCAGATTACCCTGGAGCTGGAAAGCGACGTCAGCCTCAAGGGCAGCGAGGCGGAGTTGCGCAGCGCGTTCTCCAACCTGATCTTCAATGCGGTCAAATACACGCCGGCGGAAGGCAAGATCCGCGTCCGCTGGTGGAGTGACGGGCGTGGCGCCCACCTGAGCGTGCAGGACTCCGGCATCGGTATCGACAGCAAACACATTCCGCGCCTGACCGAGCGCTTCTACCGCGTCGACTCCAGCCGCGCGTCAAACACCGGCGGCACAGGCCTGGGCCTGGCGATCGTCAAGCACGTGCTGCTGCGCCACCGCGCAGCACTGGAAATCAACAGCGTCCCCGGCAAGGGCAGTGTGTTTATCTGCAACTTTGCCCCGGCGCAGATGACCAAAGCCTAGGCAAGCCTGTAGATAGCCGCTAAATTGCGTCCCTTGTGCCCTCCAATTGTGAGGGCTTGTTTCATTCCACACCTCAAAACGGAACCTGCAAAACCCCATCATGGACCCTTCCCCTGGTATCAGCCTGGCTTCACTCTTCGCCGATTTCGGCATGATTCTTTTCGCAATGGTGTTGGTTCTGCTCAACGGATTCTTCGTTGCGGCCGAGTTCGCCATGGTCAAACTGCGCTCGACACGTGTCGAGTCCATCGCCGACAACAACGGCTGGCGCGGACGCATTCTGCGCACCGTTCACAGTCAGCTCGATGCTTACCTGTCGGCTTGCCAGCTGGGTATTACGCTGGCGTCGCTGGGTCTGGGCTGGGTCGGTGAGCCGGCGTTCGCGCACTTGCTGGCCCCTTTGCTCGAGACGGTAGGCGTGGAGTCGCCTGAAGTCGTCAAAGGCGTGTCGTTCTTCAGCGCCTTTTTCATGATTTCGTACCTGCACATCGTGGTGGGTGAACTGGCGCCGAAATCCTGGGCCATTCGCAAGCCCGAGCTGTTGTCGCTGTGGACCGCGGTGCCGCTGTACCTTTTCTACTGGGCGATGTACCCGGCCATTTACCTGCTCAACGCCAGTGCCAACGGCATTCTGCGCATCGCTGGCCAAGGCGAGCCCGGCCCTCATCACGAGCATCATTACAGCCGTGAAGAGCTCAAGCTGATCCTGCACTCAAGCCGCGGTCAGGACCCCAGCGACCAGGGCATGCGCGTGCTGGCCTCCGCTGTGGAAATGGGCGAGCTGGAAGTGGTGGACTGGGCCAACTCCCGCGAAGACATGGTCTCGCTGGAGTTCAACGCCCCGCTCAAGGAAATCCTCGCGATGTTCCGCCGGCACAAGTTCAGCCGGTACCCGGTGTACGACTCAGACCGCAACGAGTTCGTGGGTCTGTTGCACATCAAGGACCTGCTGCTGGAGCTGGCGGCACTGGATCACCTTCCCGAGTCCTTCAACCTCGCCGAGCTCACGCGGCCGCTGGAGCGCGTCTCCAAGCACATGCCGTTGTCGCGTCTGCTGGAGCAGTTCCGTCAGGGCGGCGCGCACTTTGCGCTGGTTGAAGAAGCCGACGGCAAGATCATCGGCTATCTGACGATGGAAGACGTGCTGGAAGTGCTGGTGGGCGATATCCAGGACGAACACCGTAAGGCCGAGCGCGGGATCCTGGCTTATCAGCCGGGCAAGCTGCTGGTACGCGGGGACACGCCGCTGTTCAAGGTCGAGCGCCTGCTGGGCATCGATCTGGACCACGTGGAAGCCGAAACCTTGGCAGGCCTGATCTACGACAGCCTCAAGCGCGTGCCTGAGGAAGAGGAAGTCATGGAAGTCGAAGGCCTGCGCATCATCATCAAAAAGATGAAAGGGCCGAAGATCGTGCTGGCAAAGGTGCTCAAGCTGGATTGAACTGCCCGTCAGAGCAGATGATCAATTCCCGCCAATCGCGAAGTTGGGCAGGCTCTGGACCGGTTGCGAGAATTCGTACGGGATCGACTCCAGCGCCAGCCCGACATTGCGCTGCACCACGAAGTGCAAATGCGGGCCGGTGCTGTTGCCGGTGTTGCCGGAGCGCCCGAGCGGCGCGCCCACTGCCACATGCTGACCCTCCTTGACGCTCACAGATCCTTGCTGCAGATGCAGATAAACGCCCATCGTGCCGTCGTCGTGCAGGATGCGCACGAAGTTGCCCGACGGATTGGCGCCTCGGCCGGATTGCGTGTTCTCGGTCTTGATCACGGTACCGCCCCGCGCGGCGATGATCTGCGTGCCTTCGGGCATGGCAATGTCGATGGCGTAGCGGCTCTTGGCCCCTATGTGGCTGTAGGATCCGTTGGCACCCTGACTGATGCGAAACGGCCCGCCCACCCACGGCAATGGATAGCGATAGGCAAATCCATTCGCTGAAACACCGCGCTGCGGGTCGCCCACGATGGATCGCAGGCTTGGCTTGTAAGTCATGGCCTTGCTGGCGACTTGCGGGCTGAGGGCGATGAGGCGTTCGTTGCTGCGTGCCGCGATGGTGCGGCGAATGACTTGGTCGGACACCCCCACCACGTTCTTCACCCCGGCCAGACGCAGCTCGACTTCCACGGGTGCGTAAAGGTCGTTTCGCACGTACAGGCTGTCGCTGCCATTGGCTTTCTTGACGCTCAGGCGCACCTGGCTGTCGATGCGCTCGACCATGCGCTCGCGAAGCTTCATTACTTGCGCGCCACGCACGGGCTGGTCGGTAAACGACACCACGCCATTGGCATCGGTGAACCGATAGATCGTGACTGCCCCGGCGGTCTGCGTGGCCAGCAGTAAGGCACAGACAACCAGCACGCGCTCTAACATCGGGATAGACCTGGTGAGTGGACGATTGGCGCCCAGCCTAACAGCGATCCCGACGCAATTGGACTCATCCGAATCAATCGGTAATAGATGAAGCGTCAAGGAAATCGCGTCAGCATGGGGCGCGATCGGAATTGCAAATTCTATGCTAGGTAGCGTGGCAGCGAGCTTGCTAGCGAAGATGGACTCCCGGCCGCTGCACATTTAGCGGATTTACCGGTCTCTTCGCGAGCAAGGTGGAGCACCACCCCGGTTGCTCCCACATAGTGAGCACTCGCCGGAAAATCAGCACCCCTAACGTGGCAGCGGATCAGGCACCCGGCACGAAATGCTTCTGCGCAGTGCCACGGGCAATCAGGCGCGAGAGGTAATCGAGCTTCTGGGTGTCCTTGTCGACGAAGCGGAAAGTGACCTGCAGCCAGTCGCTGTCGGGCTTCTGCTCGAAGGCGGCAATCGCGTGCAGATAGCCGTTGAGACGCGCGACCTCGGCGTTTTCACCCTGTTCCAGATCGAGCACGGCGCTCTCCAGGATCTGCGGCAGCACCTCGCCACGGCGGACCAGCAGCGACGCTTCCTTGAGCGTCAGCGCCTTGATCACGCAGGGCTGGTTCCCGCTCGGAAGACGCAACTGACCCTGACCACGACCCGTCGGTGCAGCGGCTGGAGCAGCCTTGGCCATTGGCTGGACCGCAGGCTGAGCCGCCTGCGATGCCGCCGAAGCAGCGGGTGCCGTGTTGACGACCTCAGGGCGATTACCGGTCAAAGCGCTGAGCGAGTCATTGGCAAACGCCGCATTGGCGCGGGCCGGACCACTGGACATCAAGGCATCGAGCTTGCCGACCTTGTGCAGCGCTTTTTTGACCTTGGTCAGCAGTTGTTCGTTGGTGAACGGCTTGCCGATGAAGTCCGATACGCCGGCCTGGATCGCCTGGATGACGTTTTCCTTGTCACCACGGCTGGTGACCATGATGAACGGCATGGTCTTCAGGTTTTCCTGCTGGCGGCACCAGGTCAACAATTCCAGCCCGGACATTTCGGGCATTTCCCAATCGCACAACACCAGATCGAACACTTCACGGCTCAACAGCACTTGCGCCTTGCGGCCATTGACGGCATCTTCCAGCGCGACGCCTGGAAACGCATTGCGCAGTCCTTTCTTGACCAGATCACGGATGAACGGTGCGTCATCCACCACCAATACACTGACTTTACTCATCGACGCTCCTGATGGCGTGTTCACCGCGAAGGCGAGCATTCGCTGGCGGGCGGCCAGCTGCCAAACTGTTTGACGACACCGGGACTTTTATTCGCGGGTGACTTGAAAAAATACGGGCAGACCGGAGAAACAAAAACGCCCGGCGGTCGCCAGGCGTTTTTTCTCAGGCAATCTTATTTATCGTCAGGCGCGTCCAGAACATTAATCCTTTCGGCGGTCAGACCTTTGACTTCTTCCTGCATGCGCTTGAGGCCCAGGTGGCGAACGTCGGTACCGCGCACGAGGTAGATGACCAGTTCGGAGATATTCCGCGCGTGGTCACCGATGCGCTCCAGCGAACGCAGCACCCAGATCACATTGAGCACGCGGGAGATCGAACGCGGATCTTCCATCATGTAGGTGACAAGCTCACGCAGCGCCGTCTTGTACTCGCGGTCGATATTTTTGTCGTACTGCGCAACGGACAACGCCAGATCGGCATCGAAACGAGCGAACGAGTCCAGTGCATCGCGCACCATCTTGCTCACCTGATCGCTGATATGGCGCACTTCGACGTAACCGCGCGGCGACTCACCCTCCTCGCACAGCTGAATCGCACGGCGGGCGATCTTGGTGGACTCATCGCCGATACGCTCAAGGTCGATGACCGACTTGGAGATGCTGATGATCAGACGCAGGTCGGAGGCAGCAGGCTGACGACGGGCCAGAATGCGCAGGCACTCTTCATCGATGTTGCGCTCCATCTGGTTGATGCGGTCGTCCACCTCGCGCACTCGCTGGGCCAGGCCCGAGTCGGCTTCAATCAACGCGGTAACGGCGTCGTTGACCTGCTTCTCGACCAGACCACCCATTTCCAGCAGGTGGCTGCGAACTTCTTCCAGTTCAGCGTTGAACTGCTGGGAGATGTGATGTGTATGGCTGTCTTTGATCATGAGTGTCCGTCCGATTGATTGCGCGGTGGTTCAAGGCTGACGAAACACGTGCTAGCCGTAACGACCGGTTATGTAGTCTTCAGTCTGCTTTTTGGTCGGATTGGTGAACAACGTATCGGTGTCCCCGTACTCGACCACCTTGCCCATGTGCAGAAACGCGGTGTAATCCGACACGCGCGCGGCCTGCTGCATGTTGTGGGTAACGATCACAATGGTGTATTTGGATTTCAGTTCGTAGATCAGCTCTTCGACTTTCAGGGTCGAAATCGGGTCGAGCGCGGAGCACGGCTCATCGAGCAGCAGCACTTCAGGTTCGACGGCGATGGTGCGGGCGATCACCAGACGTTGCTGCTGACCACCGGAAAGTCCGAGCGCCGACTCATGCAGGCGGTCCTTGACCTCGTCCCACAGTGCGGCGCCGCGCAACGCCCATTCGACGGCTTCGTCGAGCACGCGCTTCTTGTTCACGCCTTGAATACGTAGCCCGTAAACCACGTTTTCATAAACGGTCTTGGGGAACGGATTGGGCTTCTGGAAGACCATGCCGACCCGGCGACGCAACTCGGCGACGTCCTCGCCTTTAGTGTAGATGTCGTGGCCATAGAGCTTGATCTCGCCCTGAACGCGACAGCCATCCACCAGATCGTTCATGCGGTTGAAGGTGCGCAGCAACGTGGACTTGCCGCAGCCGGACGGCCCGATGAACGAGGTGACGCGTTGTTTCGGGATGTTCATCCGGATGTCGAACAGCGCCTGCTTCTCGCCATAGAAGAGATCCAGCCCCGGCACTTCCAGCGCAACGGCTTCGTTCGCCAGATCCAGCACCTGGCGCTTGCGACCCAGGGCCGACATATTGATGCCGTGGGCGTGGGATTCGTGTTGCATGGTCTCTCTCCGTTCGTAGCTGCAAGCCTTTAGCCGCAAGCTGCAAATTTGGTGCTGATACGGTATGCGGCTTTTCAGCTCGCCGCTTGAAGCTTGAAGCTTGAAGCTTGAAGCTTGTCGCTGACTCAGTCTTCAAACGCCTTGTACTTGTCGCGCAGGCGGTTGCGAATCGTTACCGCCGAGAGGTTCAGCAGCGCAATCACCAGCACCAGCAGCAGGGCCGTGGCGTACACCAACGGGCGCGCGGCCTCGACGTTGGGGCTTTGAAAACCGACGTCGTAAATATGGAAACCCAGGTGCATGATCTTCTGATCAAGGTGCAGGTACGGGTAATTGCCGTCCAGCGGCAACGACGGCGCCATCTTGACCACACCCACCAGCATCAGCGGCGCCACTTCACCGGCCGCTCGCGCCACGGCCAAAATCAGGCCGGTCATCATGGCCGGGCTGGCCATCGGCAGAACGATCTTCCACAAGGTTTCGGCCTTGGTCGCGCCTAGGGCCAGCGAGCCCTCGCGCAGCGTCAGCGGGATGCGCGCCAGGCCTTCTTCGGTGGCGACGATCACCACCGGCACGGCGAGCAGCGCCAGAGTCAACGACGCCCAGAGCAGGCCGGGCGTGCCGAACGTCGGCGCCGGCAGGGCTTCGGGGAAGAACAGTTGATCCAGAGAACCGCCCAGCACGTAAACAAAAAAGCCCAGCCCGAACACCCCATAGACGATCGCGGGAACGCCCGCGAGGTTGTTCACGGCGATGCGGATCAAACGCGTCATTACGCCCTGGCGTGCGTACTCACGCAGATAGACAGCAGCGAGCACGCCAAAGGGCGTCACGATGACGGCCATGATCAGCGTCATCATCACGGTGCCGAAGATCGCCGGGAAAATCCCGCCCTCCGTATTGGCCTCGCGAGGGTCGTCGCTGAGGAACTCCCAAAGCTTCTGGAAGTAGAACCCCAGCTTGGTCATCGTGCCCATGGCGTTGGGTTGATACGCGTGAACCACCTTGCCGATGCTGATCTCGATTTCTTTGCCGTTGGCGTCACGGGCCGTCAGGCTGTCACGATTGTATTCGGCGTGTAACGCGCCAAGCCGCGACTCGACGTCTTTGTAGCGGGCGTCGTATTCGGCACGCTCGGTGGCCATGTCTGCCTGGGCCGCTGCATCAAGTTCGCCGTTCAGCTCAAGCTTGCGCGCTCGCAGACGCAGCCGCTCGATCCCGTGGTTGATCGCGCCGATCTCGCCCTTTTCCAGGTCATCCAGTTGATCGGAAATCCCCTGCACGCGCTCGATACGCGCCTGTAGTTGCGGCCATGCGGCTTCGCCTTGTGCGACGACTTTGCCGTCTTCCTTGACGTTGACCAGATAGCCGTAAAAGTTGCCCCACTCGCGGCGCTCCAGGGTCATCAATTCTGCTGGCTTGCGCGGGTCCTTGAGCCACTCGCCAATGACCCAGTTAAAATCGCTGGGGCTGATGTCCCGGTTGCCGACCTTGAACAGATCGCGGGTCATGAACTCCGGCCCCCGATCAGGGACTGGCAACCCGGCGGCCTTGAGCCTTGCGCGTGGCACTTGTTCAGACTGAACCAGCTCGCCCACCAACACGTGGCTTTCCTGCCCGGGAACGTCGTATTGGGCGGAAATCACATCGGCGGGCCAGAAGTGTCCCAGCCCGCGCACGGCGATCACCGCCAGCAGGCCGACGGTCATGATCACCGCGATAGACACCGCGCCCGCGCTCAGCCAGACGCCGGGGGCGCCACTGTTGAACCATCGCTTTAGGGAGGTCTGCTTCATCGGTTTCAACCTGCCCTAAAGAGACGAATACTGCTTGCGCAGGCGCTGACGAATCAGCTCCGCCAAGGTATTCATGACAAATGTGAACATCAGCAGCACCAGGGCGGCGAGGAACAGCACGCGATAATGACTGCCGCCCACTTCCGACTCGGGCATCTCCACCGCTACGTTGGCCGCGAGCGTGCGCATGCCTTCGAACAGGTTCATGTCCATGATCGGCGTGTTGCCGGTGGCCATGAGCACGATCATGGTTTCGCCGACGGCGCGCCCCATGCCGATCATCAGCGCAGAAAAAATCCCCGGGCTGGCCGTGAGGATCACCACCCGAACCAGCGTCTGCCACGGCGTGGCGCCGAGGGCCAGTGAGCCGAGCGTCAGACCGCGCGGTACGCTGAACACGGCGTCCTCGGCGATCGAGTAAATGTTGGGGATGACCGCAAAGCCCATGGCGATCCCGACCACCAGTGCGTTGCGCTGATCGTAGGTGATGCCCAGGTCGTTAGTGATCCACGAGCGCATGTCGCCGCCGAACCACCAGTTTTCCAAGTGCGGGCTCATGCTCAGTGAGACCCAGCCAATCAGCAGAATGACCGGAATCAGAATCGCGCTTTCCCAACCGTCGGGCACCCGCAGACGAATCGAGTCAGGCAAGCGCGTCCAGCCGAACCCTGCCAACAAGATGCCGATGGGGGTAAAGATCAGCAGGCTAAAGATGCCCGGCAGATGCCCTTCCAGATACGGTGCCAGAAACAGCCCGGCGAAGAACCCGAGAATCACCGTCGGCATCGCTTCCATCAGCTCGATGATCGGCTTGACCTTGCGGCGCATGCGCGGCGCCATGAAGTAAGCGGTGTAAATCGCCGCAGCGACGGCAATCGGTGCGGCCAGCAGCATGGCGTAGAACGCGGCTTTGAGGGTGCCGTAGGTGAGCGGCGCAAGACTCAGCTTGGGCTCGAAATCGCTGTTGGATGCGGTGGATTGCCAAACGTATTTGGGTTCGTCGTAATTCTCGTACCAGACCTTGTCCCACAGGGCGCTCCAGGAAATCTCCGGGTGCGGGTTTTTCAGGCTCAAGGGCAGCAGCCGGCCGCTGTCCTCAACGACGATGCGATCCGCCCGCGGCGACAAGCCCATCACGGCCGGGCCGCTGGCAATCGGGTCGATCAGCAGCGTGCGGTGAGCGGTGCTGTGGAACACACCGAGCTTGCCGGAGGTGTCCATGGCGATGAAGCCCTTGCGGCGTTGCTCGGCGGTGATCAGGGAGATCGGTGCGCCACTCATTTTGAAATCCCGAATGTGCTGCAGATGCATCTCGCCATCGACGTCCCGCGCCATGAACCACTGCGCGATATTGCCTCGGGAACTGCCGATCACCAGAGAGACGCCACCGACCAGTTGCGTGCTCGCGGTAGTTTCGGCATCGGCGTCTTCAAGCATTTTGTAGCGGCCGTTCAACGTGCGATCCCGCAGGTCGAACACATCCACCAGCGCGCGACCATTGATCACGTAAAGCCACTGCTGGCGAGGGTCGACGTAGATGGCTTTAACGGCCGCCGACAGCTGCGGCAGCTCGATTCGGTTCTGCTCGCGAGTCGTTTCGCCCGTCATCAGGTTTTCAGATTGGGTCAGCGACAACACGTGCAGCTGGGGACCGGTTGCGCCGGCCAGAATCAGGGTGGTGTCGCTCGCATTCAGACTGACGTGCTCGATCGCCCGCCTCCCTTCGTCCAGCACCAGCGGCGTCTCGCCGTAGGGATAAGTAATCGTGGGGGTGACGGTTTTTTTGCTGTCGGGATAGCTGATCGGGTAAGCGTGCTTGAACACCAGCACTTGGCCGTTGGACAGGCCAACCGCGATCAAAGGCTTGCCGGGCTGATCCTGCGCCACCGACGTCACTTTCGCGCCAGCAGGGATCGGCAAAGCCACTCGGGAAATCTCGCCGCCGTCCTTGAGGTGGAAAAACAGCGCTTCGCCCTTGTCGGACACGCGCATGGCGACCTGATTCTGCTCTTCGATGGCCAATACCATCGGCTTGCCGGCATCCTGCAGCCAGGCAGGCGTTTGAGCATCGCTGCGCGTCAGTTTCGCCCCTTGGAACAACGGCGCAACGACGTAAGCCAGATAGAAGAAAATCAACGTGATGGCGGCCAACACGGCAAGACCGCCGACTAAGACGTACCAACGCGTCAGACGGTCTTTGAGCGCACGGATCCTGCGCTTGCGTTGCAGCTCGGGCGCATTGAAATCGATGCGCTCGGGACGGGGGTTTTCGGTCATTGGGGAATTGGCCAAACCATTCATGCGCACACCGTAGCCGCTGTGTATGACAAATACATGACAGCGAGGTGACGCAAAAAAGCCCGCCGCCCCTGAATCGGGGCAACGGACTGTTCAGTGTTCTGCGAGCCTCGTTCCATAAGGCCTTTGTCGTTTGTGGCGGGACGAACCTGTCACCCCGCTTCAGGGTTGTCTGGGCAGCGTGCTCGCTACCGTTCTTGTAGCCCCAGATCAGCCAAGGCTTTGCTAGCAACCTTGGCTGGTAACGGAATGTACCCGTCTTTCATGACAACTTCCTGACCTTGTTTTGACAGGATCAATTTGACGAACTCGGCTTCAAGCGGATTCAACGGTTTGTTCGGCGCTTTGTTGACGTAGACATAAAGGAAGCGCGCCAGTGGGTAGGTGCCATTCAGCGCGTTGGCTTCGTTGTCTTCGACGAACTCGCCGCCTTCTTTTTTCGCCAGGGGTACGGTTCGCACGCTGGACGTTTTATAACCAATGCCCGAGTAGCCAATGCCGTTCAGCGAATTGCTGATGGAGCTGACCACTGACGCTGAGCCGGGCTGTTCGTTGACGTTGGGTTTGAAGTCGCCCTTGCACAGCGCCACTTCCTTGAAATAACCGTAGGTGCCGGAAACCGAATTACGCCCGAACAGCTGGATGGCCTTGCCGGCCAGATCCCCCGTCACGCCCACATCGCCCCAGGTTTTTGCATCGGTTCTGGCGCCGCACAGCCGGGTGGCGGAAAAGATCGCGTCGACCTGCTGCAGCGTCAGGCCCTTGATCGGGTTGTCCTTGTGAACGAACACTGCCAACGCATCCACTGCTACGGGAATCGCCGTCGGTTTGTAGCCGTGCTTCTGCTCGAAGGCCGACAATTCGCCGTCTTTCATCTTGCGGCTCATGGGCCCCAGGGTCGCGGTGCCCTCGGTCAGTGCGGGCGGCGCTGTCGAAGAGCCGGCGGCCTGAATCTGGATGTTCACGCTTGGGTATTCTCTCTTGTAGGCCTCGGCCCACATCGTCATCAGGTTGGCCAGTGTGTCGGAGCCCACGCTGGACAGATTCCCGGAGATCCCACTGGTTTTGACATAGGGCTTGATTGCCGGGTCGACGGCGGCACACGCATTGCCGACAGTCACGCCAGCCGCCACGAAAGTCAGCGCCGTCATCAAACGTTTGAAGGTCATGCATTGCTCCTAGATGTCCAAATTGGCCGTACGAATCGCCCCTGACGGCCTAAAGATATGACTATATTGTGACAAAAAAATGAACAAATCGAGTTCCCTCCTTCTCTCAGGCCTTCGACGGTTTAACCACAGCGTAAGTGAATTGCTCACCCCACATTATTCGAAATAAAAAAATCCACATTACTTCGAAAACATCTAACTCCCCGGCAACCACTATCTACTATAGAAAGTGCAGGGTTTCTTCCAGACGCCAATACCAATTTAAGGAATTCACCATGAACAAGGGAACTTTCAGTAAAACTCAATTGAGATCAACAATATGGCGAGATAAATTTATTAATCGAAATGCTCTAGCCAACTACGAGCAAGATCCTACAATTCCTTTGCTTAAGCACGATGAGACGTTTGGCAATAAGGGAACATTGGTACTTAGCTCAGCCGGGCATCCACTCACAATAGCCTCAAGCATCGTGCCTACAGCCAAAGACAGCTTTTGGGTAACCGCTTATGAAGAAGCCTCATCCGCAGCAGACACGCCCAATTACGCTGCCGTTGCACGCATCACCGCGGATGGGAAACTGGATTTGAGCTTCGGTCCGGAAAAGAATGGCTTCGGGCAAATTAACTTTGACGATGCACACTATACCCGTCTCCGCTCATCGCATGAAACATCTGATGGAGGTTTAATTGTAGTAGGCGACCTTATAAGTCTAGGAGGCGCCCGCTTTAACAAACCCATGATTACCCGGCTTCTGCCCAGCGGGATTAAAGACTCCAGCTACGGAACTCAAGGCGTCGTAGATGTCCGCGAAGTTATCAACGAAATAAGGACTCATGTGCGGGCTGTTCCTGCCATCGAGTATGCAGTGCAAGCAGATGGAGGGGTTTTTATCCTGGCATCGGTCCAGAGACAACGAGGTAAGCTTACTAAACAAGATGCTTTCCTATTTCATATCACGAAAGAAGGCAGCGCAGATCTAAAATTTCACGGGTACGGGTATGTGATGTTTCGTAAGGATGGAAGGAGCGTTGATCCAATTGATATTGATGTAGATACTGATTCTGGAAGAGTGCTCATCACTTGCCAATACGAAAGCGTAAACATGGAAATTATCCCGTACCTTACGTGCCTGACAAATGAGGGTGAATTAGCACAATTTGGAGATTCAGGTTACCTCGACCTGTCGAACGATTTCGAAACCATAAACAGCTGCACGTTTTCGCAGGACAATAGCCACATCGTTGTTTGCGGGCAACAGTATTCTGCCGACTATGCAACCGCTTATGCGGCATTGGCAAATTACAAGGAAAACGGTTCGCCTGAAATAATCTTTAATTATGGAGACCCTGTTTTTGTGAGCCTTTCAGAAAATAATAATTTGAGCGTTTTCATGAGTGGACAGCAACTGGCTGCCCCCCTCCATACCACCACAGTTAGAGGCGAGTACGGTCATAGTAGCGACTATAAATTCCATCCAGTGATGGCCCGTTTTCTGTCCAACGGATTGCCAGATCCCAGCTTTGGGGGAGAACGAGGAATAGCCGCGCCCCATAGTGGCGAATTGTTTAGTTATGAGAAAAGCAGTTTCACGACGAACGCCTCCGGGACGTTATTGATCGTCGGCGGGTCTACAGGTAAGGCATCGATTTTCGCCTACAAGGACAAATTCTAAAGGCAACACATGTGTCATGGCTTCTCGCAGTAAACACCGGTATTGGCCACCTTGCTAAATCAAGCGAACATGACGGGCCAGGTTGGCTGGCCCGCCGTCAATCCGAAGATTACATCCCTCAATTACGATTGAATTCCCGGTTTCTTCTTCAACAAATACACACCGATCCCCATCCCCATCACACACAAAATCGCCACGTACCAGGACGGGCCCATCGGGTTGGCAGCGAACATCAGGCTGACGACCATAGGCGTTAAACCGCCAAAGATGGCGTACGCCAGGTTGTAGGAAAATGAGAGCCCGGAGAAGCGAACCACCGGCGGGAAGGCCTTGACCATCACGAAGGGCACGGCACCGATAGTGCCGACAAACAAACCAGTGATGGCATAGAGCGGATACAGCAGATCCGGGTGCGTGCCGATCATGTGGTAGAAGGTCCACGAACTCACCAGCAGACCGAGCGAGCCGAACAGGAACACCAGGCCCGCGCCAACTCGATCCGCCAGCGCGCCAGCCCCGATACACCCCAGACTCAGCAAGACAATGGCGAGGCTGTTGGCTTTCAGGGTATCGGCAGGTGCGAAACCATAGGCCTTTTGCAGCAGGGTCGGGGTCATCAGGATAACCACCACCACACCGGCAGAGAGCAGCCAGGTCAGCAGCATCGACAGCACAACGGCGCCACGGTGATCGCGCAGGACTGCCTTGAGCGGCACTTCGTCAGCCAGTTGCTTGCGCAATTGGAGCTCGGCGAACACCGGGGTTTCGTGCAGCCAGCGGCGCAGGTAAACCGACATCAGACCGAAGACGCCACCAAGCAGGAAAGGAATCCGCCAGGCGTAGTCCGATACTTCAACGGGCGAGTACACGCTGTTGATCCAGGTAGCGACCAGCGAGCCGAGCAAAATCCCGGCCGTCAGGCCGGACGTGAGGGTACCGCAGGCGTAACCGACGTTACGGGCGGGAACGTGTTCGGAAACGAATACCCACGCGCCAGGCACTTCGCCACCAATCGCGGCGCCTTGAATCACGCGCATCAGCAGCAGCAACATCGGCGCCCAGATGCCGATCTGCGCGTACGTTGGCAGCAGGCCCATGATCAGCGTCGGCACGGCCATCAGGAAAATGCTCAGGGTGAACATTTTCTTGCGGCCCAGCAGGTCACCAAAGTGCGCCATGACGATGCCGCCCAGCGGCCGAGCCAGATAACCGGCGGCAAAAATGCCAAACGTTTGCATCAAACGTAGCCATTCGGGCATATCTACGGGGAAAAACAGCTTGCCTACTACTGCTGCGAAGAACACGAAAATGATGAAGTCGTAGAACTCCAACGCTCCGCCCAGGGCAGACAGTGAAAGGGTTTTGTAATCGTTACGGTTCAGCGGGCGCGAAGGCTGTGTGGCGCTTAAAGGCACAGAGGACATGACAATGGCTTCTCTTTTGAGGCTCTCTTTGGGCGAAAAATCAACGGTGACTCAACCGTGGGTAACGGCTTCACACGCGATTTCTCGACTCGAAAAGTTAATCGGGCATCAAAATTGCGTGCCAAAAATGGCGTAGTGCGCCAGGTCGGTTCGGC
Source organism: Pseudomonas sp. W2Oct36 (assembly GCF_041060465.1). Classification (NCBI taxonomy): domain Bacteria; kingdom Pseudomonadati; phylum Pseudomonadota; class Gammaproteobacteria; order Pseudomonadales; family Pseudomonadaceae; genus Pseudomonas; species Pseudomonas sp. W2Oct36. Next base: position 174,958 of record NZ_JAUERW010000002.1, on the reverse strand, counting down.
ACGATAGCAAATTGCGTACAAATGCACATGGATTGCAATGACGCGAAGGCATCATGAAAAAGCGGCGGTCGTGTCAAGACGGCGCGCTCGATATACTTGCCGGCCGCGACTCAACCGGGCTCTTCAGGGAAGTTGTGCGAAGCCATTTGCCCAAGTCGTTTTCGCAGAGTTTCCCTTTAAACAAAATGAAGACTTAGTAGAGTCATGGGTCAGAGGGACCCAATAATGATTGAGCTCGAACAAGAAGATCCGATACCGCAGGGCGATCTTGCCCTGCAGATTACCGCCCTGCCCCGCGAAACCAACGGCTTCGGCGATATTTTCGGCGGCTGGCTGGTTTCCCAGATGGACCTCGCCGGTACTGCCATGGCGAGCAAGGTCGCCGGAGGACGTGTGGCGACTGTTGCCATCGACCGCATGGCGTTCCTGGTGCCCGTCGCGGTGGGGGCGCAGTTGTCGTTTTATACCCAGACCCTGGAAATCGGCCGCAGCTCGATTCAGATGATGGTCGAGGTGTGGAGCGATGATCCACTGTCCAGCGAATGGCGCAAGGTGACCGAAGCGGTGTTCGTTTTTGTCGCCATCGACGGCAGCGGCCGTACCCGCTCGGTGCCTGCCCGACGCTGATCCTTAAGCCCGGGTGGGCCGATGTGCCCGCCCTTGGCTTTGCGCAACAAACTCATCAAGCTTGGCGCAGTCTGATTCAGTCACTGTCCTTCGAGTGAGAACCCCTATGCCTACGTCAAACGTCGAATCCTTCCAGCTCGGTGAGCTTAATTGCTGGCGCATCCGCCACGGCCAGGCCGAGCTGGTGATCGCCCAGCAAGGCGCTCATATCATCAGTTACCAGGTGGACGGCGATAAGCCGCTGATCTGGTCCAACCCGGGGGCGTTGTTCAAGTCGGGTAAGCCTATTCGCGGCGGGATGCCCATCTGCTGGCCGTGGTTTGGCAATTTGCAGCGCAATCCGCCAAGCGTGCAGGCCATGCGCGAGAGCGACGAACCGGCAAAGGCCCACGGTGAAGTCCGGGCGATCGGCTGGGAGTTGATGGGCGTGGGTGAGGACGGCGACGCATTGATCGTCGAATTCATCCAGCCCCAGGCCGAAGGGCATTTGCCGGGCTGGCCGCACGCTGTTGGCCTGAAGCTGCACATCCGCCTGGATGCCGCGCTGAATGTCAGCCTGGTGAGCTTCAACGCTGGTGCTGAAGACGTCACGCTCAGCCAGGCGCTGCACAGTTATTTCGCGGTGAGCGACGTGGCCCAGATCAGCATCGAAGGGCTGGATGGCGTCGAGTACCTGAATACACTGGAAAGCTGGGACACCCAGAACGTCCAGGTGGGTGACATTACGTTCACTGGCGAGACGGACCGTATTTATCAGGACACGCCTAACCTGATCTCAGTGGTCGACCCGACATGGGAACGCCGTATTCAGATTCAGACGGCGGGTTCGCAATCGGCCATCGTCTGGAACCCGTGGATCGACAAGACCCTGACCTTCGACGATATGCAGGCTGATGGCTGGAAGAGCATGGTATGCGTTGAGACAGCCAACGTCATGACTGACGTCGTGACGCTCAAACCGGGTGATATGCACGCGCTGAGCGTCAGCATCTGGGCCGAGCCGTTGGCAGAAGCCTGACAACACTGCGCTATTTTGTAGGACCGGCTTTAGCCGGGAAGGGGCCGGTTTGAGCACCATCAATTTTGTGGTGCAACACCCGACGTCTTCCCGGCTAAAGCCAGTCCTACAGTGCGTCGAGCCGGTCCCATCGGGATCTGTGCGCGGCGCCAGTCCTTACAAATCCGCCTCAACCACCACACGCACTTTCGATGCGTCCAGCGCGTAGGCGGCGTCGGCGAGATCATTGCTGACCTTCTCGACCTTCAACGTGCCGATGACCCACAACGGTGTGTAAATGTCGGAGATCTTCAGGCCTTTCGGATAGCGCACCAGCACCAGCTGATTCGGCGGCGGTGGCGGCACGTGGATGCAGGCGCCCGGGTACGGGACGAGGAAGAACAGCGTGCTGTGACCTTTCGCATCAGTCTCCAGCGGCACCGGATAGCCACCCAGGCGGATGGTTTTGTCGTTCATCGACGCGACGGTTTTGGTGGAGTACATGACGGCAGGCAAGCCCTTGCTCTGCTTCAAACCGCCCTTGCTGTCGAACGTTCCCTGACCTTCCGGCGAGTTGTGGTCGATTTCGGGCATGGATTCGAGGGCTTTCTGATCCGACTTCGGCATCAGTTCGAGCCAGTCGGTTTCGGGCAATTCAGCAGCGCGTACCAGTCCGCAGACCAGCAGCAGTGAAACGAAGAGGAGATGACGCATTGGAGATGCTCGGCGGGAGGAGTTGAGTGCCGGGCATTCTAGCCCTCCGCGCAGCAATAGCGCAGAGGGCCAGCGGTGCTTAACGCTTTTTAATCATGCCGTAGATCACCAGCAGGATGATCGCGCCGACGAGCGCACCGAGGAAACCTGCACCCTCACCTGCGCGATAGATACCCAGCGCCTGACCACCATAAGTGGCGGCCAGCGAGCCACAGATGCCGAGCAGGATGGTCATGATCCAGCCCATGCTGTCGTCGCCTGGCTTCAGGAAGCGCGCCAGCAGACCTACGATCAAGCCGATGAAGATGGTTCCGATGATTCCCATGCCATGTCCCTCTGTTTGAATGAATATGCCAATAGCCTAGCTAGCTATCGGCAACACGCTATGAGAGGGGCAGCGGTGGCGAATGGTTCAACAGGATGTGCAGGACGCCGCTGTGATCAGTTTTTGATCAAGGCTTCGACCCGTTTCACCTGACGATCCAGCGTTGCGCGATCTTTGCTGCGCACGGTGGCGTGGCCGACCTTGCGCCCGGCCTTGAAGGCTTTGCCGTAGTGGTGCAGATGGCAATCTTCGACGGCGATGACCTGATCCACTGCCGGCACTTCACCGATGAAATTGAGCATCGCGCTTTCGCCGACCTTGGCCGTCGAACCCAACGGCAGACCGGCAACAGCGCGCAGATGGTTCTCGAACTGGCTGCACTCGGCGCCTTCGGTGGTCCAGTGGCCCGAGTTGTGGACGCGCGGGGCGATCTCGTTGGCTTTCAGGCCGCCATCGACTTCGAAGAATTCAAAGGCCAGCACACCCACGTAATCCAGCTGCTTGAGCACACGACCGGCGTAGTCTTCGGCCAATGCCTGCAACGGGTGGTCGGTGCTGGCGATGGACAGGCGCAGGATGCCACTGTCATGGGTGTTGTGAACCAGCGGATAGAAGCGGGTTTCACCGTCACGGGCGCGTACGGTGATCAGCGAGACTTCGCCGGTGAACGGCACAAAGCCCTCCAGCAGGCACGGCACGCTGCCCAGTTCGGCGAAGGTGTCGCTCACGTCTTCAGGGGTGCGCAGGACTTTCTGGCCCTTGCCGTCATAACCCAGCGTGCGGGTTTTCAACACGGCCGGCAGACCGATGCTGGCCACCGCAGCGTCCAGATCCGCCTGGGACTGGATGTCAGCGAACGCCGGCGTCGGGATGCCGAGGTCCTTGAACATGCTTTTTTCAAACCAGCGATCGCGGGCGATGCGCAGTGCTTCGGCACTCGGGTAAACCGGCACGAACTGCGACAGGAAAGCGACGGTTTCAGCCGGCACGCTTTCAAATTCGAAGGTGACCAGATCAACATCATTCGCCAGCAGGCGCAGGTGTTCCTGATCGCCGTAATCAGCGAGCAGATGCTCACCAAGGGCAGCGGCGCAGGCGTCCGGTGCAGGGTCAAGGAAGGCGAAGTTCATCCCCAGCGGAGTGCCCGCCAGTGCCAACATGCGACCCAACTGGCCGCCACCGATTACGCCGATCTTCATGAAAACCTCAGGCCTCGCGTGGGTCTGGATTGTCCAGAACGCTGTCTGTCTGCTCAGCGCGGAATGTCTTCAGCACTGCGTGGAAGTGTGGGTGCTTGGCGCCCAGAATACTGGCCGACAATAGCGCAGCGTTGATCGCGCCTGCTTTGCCGATGGCCAGGGTCGCGACCGGAATGCCGGCAGGCATCTGCACGATGGAGAGCAATGAATCGACGCCCGACAGCATGGAAGACTGAACCGGGACACCCAGAACGGGCAGATGAGTCTTGGCAGCGCACATGCCTGGCAGGTGAGCGGCGCCACCGGCGCCGGCGATGATCACCTCGATGCCACGGCCTTCGGCTTCTTCGGCGTACTTGAACAGCAGATCGGGCGTGCGGTGCGCCGAAACCACTTTGACTTCGTACGGAATGCCGAGCTTTTCAAGCATGTCGGCGGTGTGGCTAAGGGTGGACCAATCGGACTTAGAGCCCATGATCACGCCAACCAGTGCGCTCATCGTCGTGCCTCTCATCGGGCGCCCGCAGGCGCGGCTAAAAACAACAAGCCACGCGGGAGGACCGGCGTGGCTTGTTGTACAAATGATGACCAGTCGAACCGGCCGAAGGCCGCGGAGTATACCGCAAAGATCCTCGTTTGACAGACTGCCGGCGACCTCCTGTCAGCCAACCAGACCGGCCCGTACAAGCCCGGATTTGCTGACTTCGAGGTCAAGCGGCAGGCGAGGTGCCGCCGGCTTCAAGTTTGCGCCACAACAGTCGGACATTGGCCTTTCGAACCAAGGCGCAGCGGTACAGCCGAATCTCCAGCGGGACGTGCCACTGAGTGCCGCCGCAGATCACCAGCTCTCCCCGTTCGAGCTCCGCCGTCACGCTCAGCCTTGGCACCCATGCGATCCCCAACCCCTGCAACGCCATGCCCTTGAGGCTGTCGGCCATTGCCGTTTCGTAAATCGTCGTGAAGCGCACGCTACGCTGGCGCAACAGCAGGTTCACCGAGCGACCCAGAAACGCACCTGCGCTGTACGCCAGCAGCGGCACGCTGAGCTCCCCTTCCAGGTCGAACAGCGGCCGTCCCTCTTCGTCCGTCGAGCAGACCGGCAGCATTTCGGTCACGCCCAGATGCAACGACGGGAAGATCTCGGCGTCCATTTGCAGCGCCGCGTCGGGGTCGTAGAACGCCAGCATCAGATCGCAGCCGCCTTCACGCAGCGCGTGCACCGCGTCACCGACGTTGGTGGCGACCAGGCGTGTGGCAATGTTCAGCCCTTCGTTGCGCAATTGCGCGATCCAGCGCGGGAAGAAGCTCAGTGCCAGCGAGTGCGCCGCAGCGATCTGCATGACCTCGCCCTGCCCGCTTTCCAGATGGTGCAAATGACGCAGCACTTCGCCGAGCTGGTCGACCACCGTGCGCGCGGTGACGAGGAATAACTGCCCCGCCGCTGTCAGTTCGATCGGCGTGCGAGAGCGATTGACGAGCGTCAGCCCCAAGGCTGCTTCGAGGCTGCGAATGCGCCGGCTGAAAGCCGGTTGCGTGACGAACCGACGCTCCGCTGCCTGGGAAAAACTGCGGGTCGCGGCCAGCGCACTGAAGTCTTCCAGCCATTTGCTTTCCAGGTTCATCGTTTCTCCAACCTAAAAGAAGTTACGCATACGCAGGCGCAAACGGGAGCGTCATACACTGATTCACACGCTTGCAACAATCCCCACGTCACCACGGCATTATGCCGATTGCGCATAGGGCAGCGTTTTACAGCATTGGTCCAGAATAGCCTACAGGCCTAGTATCAAGGGCGTTCCGGCTTAGTCCGTGCCCATCTTGAGACTTTCTCTATCATGTCCTCCGCTGCATCATTTCGCATCGAAAAAGACTTGCTTGGCGTTCTCGAAGTACCCGCTGAAGCGTATTACGGCATCCAGACCCTGCGCGCAGTGCATAACTTCCGCCTCTCTGGCGTTCCGCTTTCGCACTACCCAAAGCTGGTCGTAGCGCTGGCGATGGTCAAGCAGGCAGCAGCGGACGCAAACCATCAGCTGGGCCATTTGAGCAACGAGAAACATGCGGGCATCAGCGAAGCCTGCGCGCGACTGATCCGCGGTGATTTCCACGATCAGTTCGTCGTCGACATGATTCAAGGCGGCGCCGGCACCTCCACCAACATGAACGCCAACGAAGTCATCGCCAACATCGCGCTCGAAGCGATGGGCCATGCCAAAGGCGAATACACATTCCTGCACCCGAACAACGACGTGAACATGGCGCAGTCCACCAACGACGCTTACCCGACGGCCATTCGCCTGGGTCTGCTGTTGGGCCACGACGCGCTGCTCGCCAGCCTCGACAGCCTGATTCAGGCGTTCGCGGCCAAAGGCCACGAGTTCAACCACGTGTTGAAAATGGGTCGTACCCAACTGCAAGACGCGGTGCCAATGACCCTGGGTCAGGAATTCCGCGCCTTCGCCACCACCTTGACAGAAGACCTCAACCGCCTGCGCAGCCTGGCCCCTGAGCTGCTGACCGAAGTTAACCTCGGCGGCACTGCCATCGGTACCGGCATCAACGCCGACCCTGGTTATCAGCACCTGGCCGTTCAGCGTCTGGCGACCATCAGCGGCCAGCCGCTGGTGCCGGCTGCGGACCTGATCGAAGCCACGTCCGACATGGGTGCTTTCGTGCTGTTCTCCGGGATGCTCAAGCGCACCGCGGTCAAGCTGTCGAAGATCTGCAACGACCTGCGCCTGCTCTCCAGCGGCCCGCGCACCGGCATCAACGAAATCAACCTCCCTGCCCGTCAGCCAGGCAGCTCGATCATGCCGGGCAAGGTGAATCCGGTGATTCCGGAGGCGGTGAACATGTGCGCCTTTGAAATCATGGGCAACGACCTGGCGCTGACCATCGCGGCCGAAGGCGGTCAATTGCAGTTGAACGTGATGGAGCCGTTGATCGCCTACAAGATCTTCGACTCGATTCGCCTGCTGCAGCGCGCCATGGACATGCTGCGCGAGCACTGCATCGTCGGCATTACCGCCAACGAAGTGCGCTGCCGTGAGCTGGTCGAGCACTCGATCGGCCTCGTCACTGCGCTGAACCCGTACATCGGCTACGAAAACGCCACTCGCATTGCCCGTATCGCGCTCGAAACAGGCCGTGGCGTGCTGGAGCTGGTGCGTGAAGAGGGCTTGCTGGACGACGTCATGCTGGCGGACATCCTGCGCCCCGAGAACATGATTGCGCCGCGGCTCGTGCCCTTGAAGGCTTGATCGTCCGGCTCTGCAGCACTTGCAACATGATCACCAGGCTGAGGGTCTAGACACCCCTCACCCTTTTGAGGGCCGGGAGCACACGCTTCCAGGCCCTTTTTTTTGCCCAGTGTCATATGGGCTTGATGCAAACCGGATAAAGACTCCAATAACGCGCGCCGGTATAGTGCGCACCCTCTAAGAAAGCGAGGAAACACCAATGCTTGAAGTCATCAACGACTTCCTCTCGGGAAAAGTACTGATCGTGCTCATTGTTGGGCTCGGTGGATATTTCACGATTCGCTCGCGTTTCGTTCAGTTCCGTCACTTCTTTCACATGTTCGCGGTGTTCCGCGACAGTCTGCGCAGCAGCGCGGGCCAGTTGAGTTCATTTCAGGCCTTGATGCTGAGCCTTGCCGGCCGTGTTGGCGCCGGCAACATCGCAGGCGTCGGCATTGCCGTGACCCTGGGTGGCCCCGGCGCAGTGTTCTGGATGTGGGTCACTGCCCTTGTCGGCATGGCGAGCAGCTTTTTCGAATGCTCCCTCGGCCAACTGTACAAACGCTGCGACGCCGAAGGCCAGTTCCGCGGCGGTCCGTCGTATTACATTCAGCACGGGCTGGGCAAACGCTGGCTGGGCATGATCATGGCGGTGTTGTTGCTGGTGACCTTCGGTTTTGCCTTCAACGGCCTGCAATCCCACGCCGTGACCCACTCGCTCAACGACGCCTTCAAGATCTCGCCAGGCTACGCCGGCGTCGGTCTGGCGATTCTGCTGGGTCTGGTGTTCGTCGGCGGGATCAAGCGCATCGCCAAGGTCGCCGACCTGCTGGTGCCGATCAAGACGCTGGTCTATATCGCCGTCACGCTGTATGTCATCGGCGTGCAGTTCGAACACGTTCCGCACATGCTGATGACCATTGTCAAAAGCGCGTTCGGCATGGATGAAGTGTTTGGTGGCCTGATCGGCAGCGCCATTGTCATGGGCGTCAAACGTGGCGTCTTCGCCAACGAAGCCGGGCTGGGCAGTGCGCCCAACGTTGCAGCGGTCGCTCAGGTCGAGCACCCGGTTGCACAGGGTGTGGTTCAGGCGTTCAGCGTATTCCTCGACACTTTCGTCATCTGCACCTGCACCGCGCTGCTGATCCTGCTGTCGGGTTTCTACACGCCTGGCTTCGAAGGCGATGGTATTGCCCTGACGCAGAACTCCCTCGCCGCCGTCGTCGGTGACTGGGGCAGACTGTTCATCAGCGTGGCGCTGGCGCTGTTCGTGTTCACCTCCATCCTCTACAACTACTACCTGGGCGAAAACAGCCTGCGCTTCCTGCTGGGCGAGAACCGCAAGGCGATCTTCTTCTATCGCGTATTGGTCCTTGCGCTGATTCTGTGGGGCGCCGTTGAAGATCTGGGCACGGTGTTCGCCTTCGCCGACATCACCATGACGCTGCTGGCCTTCGTCAACCTGATCGCGTTGGCGATGCTGTTCAAAATCGCGCTGCGGGTGTTGAACGACTACGATGCCCAGCGTAAAGCCGGCATCAAGACGCCAGTCTTCGACTCCAGCCAGTTCCCCGATCTGGACCTGGACCTGAAAGCCTGGCCAAAGCCTGATGCCGCTCAGCCTGCGGCCCACGCGCAAGCGATCAGCGGCAAACCCGTCGCGGACCCGCGTTGATCATTTGAACGTTAATCCAGGGAGACAGGCATGAACCGCGAAAACCACGCACCAGCCCGCCAGGTGATGGTGCTGTATACCGGTGGAACCATCGGCATGCAGGCCAGCGAAAACGGGCTGGCGCCCGCTTCCGGCTTTGAAGCGCGCATGGCTGAGCAACTGGCTGCACTGCCCGAAATGGTCGTGCCGCAGTGGACGTTCCGCGAAATGTCTCCCCTGATCGACAGCGCCAACATGACGCCCGCCTACTGGCAGCGCTTGCGTGAGGCGGTGGTCGAAGCAATTGAAGCGCAAGGTTGCGATGCCGTGCTGATCCTGCACGGCACCGACACCCTGGCCTACAGCGCAGCGGCCATGAGCTTTCAACTGTTGGGCCTGAATGCCCCTGTGGTGTTCACCGGCTCCATGCTGCCAGCGGGGGTTCCCGACAGCGATGCCTGGGAAAACGTCAACGGCGCCTTGCAGGCATTGGGTCACGGGCTCGCCTCGGGGGTGCATCTGTACTTCCACGGCGAGCTGCTCGAGCCCACTCGTTGCGCGAAGATCCGCAGCTTCGGCCGTAATCCGTTCGCGGCACTTAATCGCGCTCGGGGTGGTGAGGCCGCATCGGCGTTGCCAGCGGCACTGGATTATCGTCAGCCCAGGCAACTGGCGAACGTCGCCGTGCTGCCCCTGTTTCCCGGCATTGGCGCCGCTCAGCTCGACGGTCTGATCGACAGCGGTATTCAGGGTCTTGTGCTGGAATGCTTCGGCAGCGGCACGGGCCCCAGCGATAACGCCGACTTTCTTGCCAGCCTGCAGCGTGCGCACCGGCAAGGCGTCGTCGTCGTGGCGATTACCCAATGCCACGAAGGCGGCGTCGAACTGGATGTGTATGAGGCCGGCAGTCGTCTGCGCGGTGTCGGCGTGCTGTCCGGCGGCGGCATGACCCGCGAAGCCGCATTCGGCAAGCTGCATGCACTGTTGGGGGCTGGACTAAATGGGGATGACGTGCGGCGGTTGGTGGAGCTGGATGTGTGTGGGGAATTGCGCTGAGCGACTAGCGCCGCTCAGATGATGGACTGCAGGCCTTTGTCGGCGATGACATTCAGCAATTTCAACGCAGGTCCTGCAGGACGGCTATCGCCCTGTTCCCATTTGCGTACCGTTGAAGCTGTAGTGTTAAGGTGCAGCGCGAATACAGGCTGGCTGAAATTCAACGCCAGCCTCAAGTTCCGTATATCCCCAGGGCTAAGCTCCCGGACGGGTGCTGGGCATATCGACTCAAACTCGCGCAGGGTGATCTTGCCCACAGCGCCTTCCGCATAAAGCTCGGCGATATCTGCCCGTAGCGCCTCAATGATTTTACTGGTCACAGTGAACCTCCTCTAACGTTCCAGCCCGCAAAGCCAACACCATTGCATCCTCGGGCAGGCCGAGAAAAACTTTGCCCGCATAGCGCAGAGCCTTCTTTTCCTCAGCCGTAATATTTGCTCGGGCGCTTTTCGCAAAACCGATCAGAAGCACGTAGCTGTCTCCCGACTTCGCGGATAGCAGGGTACGATAACCGCTGCTCTTCCCTCCGCCGGACCGGGCGACTCGCTTCTTGTACAAGCTTCCTCCCAAATCCGCGTCGACCAAACCGTCTTCCATCTCTGCAACTGCATCGCAGAGCGCGTTGTCGGAAAGATTTTCGCCAGCTTGCCACTTTGCGAAATCCCTTCGCTTCAACACCATCATCCGATCACCTGATTCTGAGTGTATACCCGTTACGGGTATGATTTATGTCGATAGGGCCATGACTCCGCCCAACGGCTTTAACCATAGCCAACATAGATCAGCAGCACGGGGATAAACGTCACCAGGTGATACAGCTCGCCGACGTCTTACGCCATTTCACATCCGGTAGCGGCTCGCTAATTCAAAACGTCCCACGCTATGTAGCATTTAATGCTGACCTCGCAGAGCCGGGACGCAGGGAATATCTAGATCTACGAATAAGCCACTTCAACCGGCCGCTTATCCATCGCGTCCTGCAGCATCGAATTCAGATTGCCGGAGATGTTTTCGCACAGCGCTTTCATCTGGATCTCGTGCTCGGAGGCTTTGAACGGGCTTTGCAGGTCGGTGCCGATTTTCTCGATTGCCAGCAGCATGAAGCCCACCACGGTGGACGCCAGCGGCGTGAACCATCCCAGCGTGTCTACCAGGCCGATCGGCACAATGATGCAGAACAGCGTGATGAACAGGCGCGGAAACGTCACGTAGGGGTAAGGCAACGGCGTATTGGCGATGCGCTCCATTCCGCCCTGATTATTGGAAATTTCCACCAGCGTCGCTTCGAGGCGCTCCAGACGGATGCTGTCCAGGCGGCCGGCCTTGTATTCCTGCGCGATGATCGCGGCAGACTCATTGAGAATCGCGTTGGGGAAGTTGTTGGTGCGGGTACGGCGCTCGTACTCTTCCCGGGAAATCATCGCGGTCACCTGCTCGGCGCAATCGCTGCCCTTCAAATGGGCCGAGAGGCATTCGACGTAAGCCACGTGACGGCGCAGCAGTGTGGCCTTGACCGGGTTCAGGCCGTCCTCGTCATCAATGAACGTCAGCACCTGCCGGGCGAAACTGCGGGAGTTATTCACCAGCGCGCCCCATAACGTGCGCGCTTCCCACCAGCGGTTGTATGCGCTCGTGTTGCGGAAGCTGGTCAGCACCACCAGCGCAGAACCCAGCAGAGTCAGTGGCATCGATGGCAGGGTGATCTTGCGATCCAGAAACAGCATGAAGTCGGCGGTGACGACAACGTCCCAGATCAGCAGCCAGAACAAGGACCAACCGATGTAGGTAAACGTCCGGATCATTGTCCGGTACTTCTTGACGATAAATTCCTGCAAAAGCCACCCCCGTCGCAATACGTTGAATCAGTCGGCAAAGGCTCGACCCACAGCTTCGAATACCTGCAGGCAAGTTCGTTCGTTACGACCACAGGCTAAATGTAACCAATTACTCTAGGAAAGCTGAATCGGTTCTCCCCCGAGCCGGCTGACAGATTGTTCATGGAACGATAACGCCCTCCCTGTGCTCAACACCTATCTGGATGTTTCAGCTACCCGTCACGAGGAGAACGTTAATGAGCTCGTCTGCCAATACTCCCTCCACCGAACGATCAGGCGCTGCGCGCACGTTCACGCCGCACACCGACCGCGACCAACTGACCATCAATACCATTCGCACCCTGGCCATGGATGCCGTGCAGAAAGCCAATTCCGGCCACCCCGGCACGCCTATGGCGCTGGCACCTGTCGGCTACACGCTGTGGAAAGATTTCCTGCGTTATCACCCGGAACACCCTGACTGGCCAAACCGGGACCGCTTTGTGCTATCGGTCGGCCACGCTTCGATGCTGCTTTATTCGCTGCTGCACCTGGCAGGTGTGATCGAGATCGACGAGCACGGCAAACCATCGGGCAAGCCTGCGGTGAGCCTCGAGGACATCAAGCAGTTTCGTCAGATGGACTCCAAAACTCCGGGCCATCCTGAATACCGCATGACCACCGGCGTAGAGACCACCACTGGCCCGCTGGGCCAAGGCTGCGCCAACAGCGTCGGCATGGCGATGGGCGAGCGCTGGCTGGGCGAGCACTTCAACAAGCCCGGCGCTACGCTGTTCGATTACAGCGTTTACGTGCTGTGCGGCGATGGCGACATGATGGAAGGCGTCACCGCAGAAGCGGCTTCACTTGCCGGACATTTGAAGCTGTCGAACCTGTGCTGGATCTACGACAACAACACCATCAGCATCGAAGGCCATACCGAGCTGGCTTACAGCGACGATGTGCAGAAGCGTTTCGAGGGCTACGGCTGGAAAACCCTGCACGTCAAAGACGCCAACGACGCCAACGCCCTGGCAAAAGCGCTGCAGACCTTTCAGCAAACCAGCGATGCACCGACCTTGATCGTGGTTGACAGCATCATTGGCTTCGGTTCTCCCAATAAGCACAACACGTCTGCCGCCCACGGCGAACCGCTGGGCGATGACGAAATCAAGCTGACGAAAAAAGCCTACGGCTGGGATGAAAACAGCAGCTTCCTGGTGCCGGAAGATGCCCGCCATTGCCTGCGTGATGCATTGCTGGAGCGCGGCGGCAGCGATTACGACGCCTGGCTGGCGACCTTCAACCAGTTTGAAAAGGACCAGCCCGACCTCGCTGATCAGCTCAAGCGCATGCGTGCCGGTGAAATGCCCGAAGGCTGGCAGGACAAGGAGATGCGTTTTGAAGCGGACGCCAAAGGCATCGCCTCGCGCGCTTCCGGTGGCAAGGTGCTGAATGCATTTGCCGAGCAAATCCCTTGGCTGATCGGTGGCTCGGCCGACCTTTCGCCGTCGACCAAAACCAACCTGACGTTTGATGGGGCAGGCAGCTTCGAAGCAGGCAATTACGGCGGTCGAAACCTACACTTCGGTATCCGCGAACATGCCATGGGTTCCATTGCCAACGGTCTGGCTCTGTCATACATCCGCCCGTATACCTCGACCTTTCTGGTGTTCAGCGATTACATGAAGCCACCGATCCGTCTGGCGTCGATCATGGAATTGCCGGTTATCTTCGTATTTACCCATGACTCCATTGGCGTCGGCGAGGACGGCCCGACCCACCAGCCTATCGAGCAACTGACTCAGCTGCGTGCGACACCGGGTGTGCTGACGATTCGTCCGGGCGATGCCAACGAAACGGCCCAAGCCTGGAAAATTGCACTGGCGCAAACCAGCAGGCCGTCGTGCCTGGTGCTGTCGCGTCAGCCGCTGCCAACCCTTGATCGCTCGAAATACGCGAGCGCCGAGGGCTTAACCAAAGGCGCTTATGTGCTGGCCGATGCGGTGGAAGGCAAAGTGGACGTCATCCTGATCGCCACCGGCAGCGAGGTCGGCATGACCGTCGAGGCGTTCGAGAAGCTCAAAGCCGAGGGGGTCGCGGCGCGAGTGGTGTCGATGCCGAGCTGGGAACTGTTCGAGGATCAGGACAAGGCCTATCGCGACGGCGTGCTGCCGCCGGACGTTAAAGCCCGGGTGGTGGTGGAGCAGGCAGGGCCGGTGGGCTGGGATCGGTATGTCGGTCAGACCGGCGCGAAGATCGTGATGAACACCTTCGGTGCGTCGGCTCCCATCGACAAACTGCAGGCCAAATACGGATTCACGGCGGAAAACATCGCCAAGCGGGCGAAAGAGCAAATCGCCGGTTAAATCCTGCTTAAGAGCGCTTGCCCGCAATCGCGGGCAAGCGCCCTCCTTCATTTAGATCACTCGATCAGCATCCGGTCAATACAGCGGGCCGACGCTCACCCGCAAAGAAGAACGGCCGAATCCTCACGCCCACTGCGTTGCCTGCGAAGGCAGCGACCAGCCAAAGCCAGCCGTGCAGGCTGCCTGAGGCGATGCCGCTGAAGTACGCGCCGATGTTGCAGCCGTACGCCAGGCGCGAGCCGTAGCCCAGCAACAGTCCGCCAATCACTGCCGCGATCAACGAGCGTGTCGGGATTTTCAGACTCGGGGCGAATCGTCCTGCAAGACCCGCCGCCACTGCCGCACCCAGCATGATGCCGATGTCCATGACGGTGGTGATGTCCTCCCACACCGGCGCGGCCAACGCCTTGGCGTTTGCCGGCATCTGCCAAAACGGCCAGCTGCCCACATCCACGCCCAAACCACCGGCGACCTTTGCGCCCCACAGCGCGAAAGCCGAGGTGATTCCCCAGGGACGACCTGCCAATGCCAGCGTGGCGTAATTGAGCAGCGCCAACCCTACCGCGCCCCACACCAGCGGCCAGGGGCCACGGAGGAAACGGCGCAAGCCAACGTGCTCACTGGTGACGGCCGCTTCCAGCTCCCCATGCCGACGCTTTTCCAGCGTGACGGTCACAAGGGCGATGACCGCGAACAGGGCCAGGCTCGTGAGCAGCGCGGGCATCACACCGAAGCTTTTGACGATGGAGGTGGCAGGAAACGACGGCAGCGAGAACCACCAATCGACGTGATGGGTGGCGATCAGCGAGCCAATGATGAAGAACAGCAGGGTCACGAGCATCCTCGCATTGCCGCCGCCGACGGTGAACAGCGTGCCAGACGCACAGCCGCCGCCCATTTGCATGCCGATGCCGAAGATGAAGGCGCCGAAGACTACGGACACACCGGCCGGGGCCACGAGGCCGGTGACCGGCGTGCCGAACAGCGTACCGGCACCCAGCGCGGGGAAAAACAGCACCACCGCGACGGCCAGCATCACCATTTGCGCGCGTAAACCGGCACCGCGTCGCTCGTTGATAAATACCCGCCAGGCCGAGGTGAAGCCGAACGCAGCGTGATAGAGCGTCAGGCCCAGCGCGGCGCCAACGATCAGCAATAGCACTTGCCTGCCGCCAACGGCCGATTGCAGGAAAAGAGCGCCGACCACCAACAAGAGGAAGGCGATCAGCGGCGCGCCGAGCTTGCGCTGCAGCGCCGCAGAGAGAGGAAGACTCATGGGCGTATCTCGGAGAAGGATTGCGATGGGCGCGAGTATACGCCGGTGCCTGCGGGATGACGCGCCGACGCCGCCACCGGCTTCAGCACCCTCAAACCCGCCAGACGCTTCGCAACCGCGCCAGCGCCGAGGCGATGTCGGCCTCGGGCACCGCCGCAAATCCCAACACCAGCCCGGCCCGATCATCCATCGGCGTCTCTGACTCCGGCAGCCAGTACTCACTCAACGGCGCGACCTCGACCCCGACACTTTCCGCTTTGGTCACCAGTTCCGTCTCACGCTCTAACGTGTCCACCGCGACCGTGACATGCAGCCCTGCAACCGGCTTGATCATCGGGCTGCAACCCGCAAGTTCATGGGGCCAGTCGGCCAGTAATGCGTCACGTCGACTCAAGGCAGCCCGGCGCATGCGACGGATGTGCCGCTGAAAGTGACCCGCCGCGATGAACTCGGCCATGACCATTTGCGTGCCGATCTCGGAATGACGCATGTCCACGGCCCGTCGCCGACTGAACGGCTCTACCAGGTTGCGCGGCAACACCAGATAACCCAGACGCAGGGCCGGAAACGCGACCTTGCCGAAGGTCCCGACATACAGCACGCGACCGCTACGATCCAGCGCTGCCAACGGCGCCAGCGGGGCACCGCTGTAGCGGTACTCGCCGTCGTAGTCGTCTTCGACGATCCAGCCCTGATTGCGCTCGGCCCACGCGAGCAGTTCCAGCCGCCGCGCCAGACTCATGGTCACGCCCATCGGGTATTGATGAGAGGGCGTCACGTACGCCAACTTGCAGCCTGAGTCATCGCGCCCCGGACTGCGCATGCCCTCGACGTCAACCGCCATGCCCTGCAACTGGGCGCCAGCCACTCCGAAGGCATGACCGGCCGCGCGGTACCCCGGATTTTCGATGGCCACCACGTCGCCCGGCTCCAGCAGCAGCTGTGCACAAAGGGTTATCGCCTGCTGCGCGCCATTGGTGATCACAATTTGCTCAGGTGCGCAGCGAAGATCGCGGGACGTCCTCAAGTAAGCCGCGATCAGCTCCCGCAAACGCCATTCGCCGGCCGGATCGCCATAGCCCAGATGTTGCAAGCCCGGCTTACGCCAGAAAGCCGCGTGCAGCTTGCCCCACGTGTCAAAAGGGAACAGATCGAATGCCGGAACCCCTGTTCGAAACGCCTTCGGCAGGCCGCTTTTCGGGGGTCGTAAATGATGCTGTTCCAGCGTGTTCATCGCCTTGCTGTGGATAAGATTGTTTGACAATTCGGCCGCTACTGTCGGCCATTTTGTGGATAAACCTGTTGATAAGCTTGGTGATAACCCTGTGGACAGGTGTGTGGATAGTTTTTTTGCGGCTGACGGTTTCTCCCTCAATTGCGCGACATAGGTGCCGTCCCCAACGCGGGTCTCGGTAAAGCCTTCAGCGTAAAGCTGCTCATAAGCGCGCATCACGCTGTTGCGCGAGATGCCGAGGGACAACGCCAGATCCCGGCTTGCGGGCAACCGCGTGCCCCCGGACAAGCGACCGTCGAGGATACGCTCGCGCAGGGTCTGATAGAGCTGGCGGCTGAGGCCATGGCGGCGGTTCAGCGCGATGCCGGCGAAATCGAAGGTCAGCGCCGGCGTGGGTACGTGCATGGGATTGGCCCTATGAGATTGACCATAAATGGCTCTTACAACGAACCATTAGGCTGCCTAGGATTGGCCCAGCCGCCAAGGAAAATCTCATGTACACGCCCAGCTATTTCAAACTCGAGGACCTCGCCAGCCTGCACCGGCAGATAGAAGCCACGCGCCTGGCGACACTGGTCACTTTTGACGAGACCGGTGTGCAAGCGAGCCATATCCCCTTGTTGCTCGAACCCACTCAGGGTCCACACGGCACGCTGTATGGGCATCTGGCCAAGGCCAATCCGCAGTGGAAAGCCCTGGAGACCGGCGCGCAAGCACTGCTGATTTTCCAGGGCGCAGACGCCTACATCAGCCCTTCTTTTTATGCCGCCAAGGCCGAGCACGGCAAAGTGGTGCCCACCTGGAATTATCTGGCGGTGCATGCCTATGGCCGTGCTGACGTGTTCACTGATCCCGCGCGACTGTTGCGGATAGTCACCGGCCTGACCGACAAGCACGAAGCCAGCCGCGCCGAGCCCTGGGCGGTCAGCGACGCACCCGCCGATTACATCGAGAAGATGCTCAACGGCATCGTCGGCTTCGCGATCCCCGTCGAGCGGCTGGAAGGCAAGCGCAAGCTTAACCAGAACCGCAGCGCCGCAGACATCGCGGGGGTAAGCAAAGGCCTGGCACTCAGCCAGGACCCATCCGATCAGAAAATCGCTCAATTGATGAACCAGGGAGCACCGCGTGTCTGACCTCCACATCCGTCCCGTCACCGCCGAAGACCAAGAAGCCTGGTTGCCGTTATGGCATGCCTATCTGAGCTTCTACAAAACCACACTGGCTGACGCGGTCACACAGAGCACTTGGCAACGGTTTCTGGACAGCAGCGAGCCCACCAACGCCGCCCTCGCCTGGCAGGACGGCAAGGCGGTGGGCATGGTGCATTTCATTTATCACCGATCCAACTGGAGCATCGGCAATGCCTGCTACCTGCAGGATTTGCTGGTGGTGCCGGAACAGCGCGGCACGGGCGTTGGCCGCCAACTGATCGAGTACGTTTACGCGACCGCCAAACGGGACGGCGCCGACAAAGTCCATTGGCTCACCCACGAGACCAACGCAACCGCCATTCAGCTCTACGAGCGCCTCGCGGAGCGCCCGGGCTATATTCAATTTCGCAAACCGTTGTAAGACCAGGAAATCTCGATATGTCGGATCTCACTCAGTGGCAACCGGCCAGACTGCCGAACACGCGCACGCTGCAAGGACGCTTCATCCGTCTCGAAAAACTCAACGCCGCCCAGCATGGCGATGGCCTGTGGGAGGCACTGGAAGGCCCGGCCGCTGACCGAAAATTGTGGGATTACCTGTTTGTGGGCCCGTTTCCAGAGCGCGGAGCATTCGATGACTATCTCGCAGGCCTGGAAGGCTCAACCGATCCGTGGTTCTACACCGTCATTGATCAACAGACCGGCGCCATCGACGGCTTTCTGAGCTTGATGTCCATCTTCCCGAGCGCGGGCCGCATCGAAATTGGCCATGTGACCTTCGGCGCCTCGATGCAACGCACGCCAAAGGCAACAGAGGCGGTTTATCTCCTGGCGAAGGAATCTTTCTCGCTGGGCAATCGCCGCCTGGAATGGAAATGCAACGCCAACAATTCCCGCTCCAAGCGCGCGGCCGAACGCTTCGGGTTCAGCTTCGAAGGCACATTCCGCCAACACGCGGTGTTCAAGGGGCAGAATCGGGACACCGCCTGGTACTCGATCATCGACAGCGAGTGGCCGGCAATACAGGAGGCGTTCGAAGCATGGCTGGCTGTGGATAACTTTAAGGATGGCCAGCAAATCAGGACGCTGGAGCAACTGCGCGGCAAGTGAGCGCGTTGAAACGAAACAGCCTAAAGCGCCCAGCTTCAGGCAAAAAAAAAGAGGAGCCACGAGAGCTCCCCCAGAGGTAATCGTTCAGCCTGCCGCGTCTGTGCGCGGCAGGCCGTCAATCTTGCAGCGGCTGTGTCAGCCCTCGATTTCGATCAAAATCTCGCCCGGGTTGACGCGATCGCCTTTCGCGACATGGATGGCTGCGACCTTGCCGGCCACTGCCGCCTGAACTTCGCTCTCCATCTTCATCGCTTCGGTGATCAGCACCGCCTGACCGGCGCGAACGTCATCGCCCTCCTTCACCAGCACATCGACGATATTGCCCGGCATGGAAGTGCTGACATGGCCCGGCTTGCTGGCTTGCGCACGCTTGCCGATGCCGCTGCCAACGAACTCATTGAGCGGCTCGAACACCACTTCTTCCGGCATGCCGTCGATGGACAGATAGAAGTGGCGCTTACCCTCGGCCTTGACGCCCACGCCAGTGATATCGACGCGGTAGCTTTCGCCGTGAACATCGATCACGAATTCGGTCGGAACGCCCTCGCCGCCTGCTTTAGCGACTGCGCCCGGCTCTGGAATCGGCAGCAAAGGCTCTGGCGCCAGCGTGCCCGCCGCACGTTCTTCGAGAAACTTGCGGCCGATGTCCGGGAACATGGCATAGGTCAGCACGTCCTCTTCGGTGGTGGCCAACGCGCCGATTTCGCCGCGCAGCTTGGTCATTTCAGGCTTCAGCAGGTCGGCCGGACGCACATCGATCAGCTCTTCACTGCCGATGGCTTGACGGCGCAGGGTCTCGTCCACTTGCCCTGGCGCCTTGCCGTAGCCGCCAGTCAGGTAAAGCTTCACTTCGTTGGTGATGGTTTTGTAGCGCTCGCCGGCCAGCACGTTGAAAAAAGCCTGGGTGCCGACGATCTGTGAAGTGGGGGTCACCAACGGCGGATAGCCCAAGTCTTTGCGCACCCGCGGAATCTCGGCCAGCACTTCGCCCATGCGGTTCAACGCGCCCTGCTCTTTGAGCTGGTTGGCGAGGTTGGAGATCATGCCGCCCGGGACCTGGTTGACCTGCACACGGGTATCGACCGCCGTGAATTCGCTCTCAAACTGGTGATACTTCTTACGCACCGCGTAGAAATACAGGCCGATTTCCTGCAGCAGCTCCAGGTCCAGGCCGGTGTCGAATTCGCTGCCTTTCAAGGCCGCGACCATCGATTCGGTACCCGGGTGGCTGGTGCCCCAGGCGAAGCTGGAGATCGCGGTGTCGATATGGTCGGCACCGTTTTCGATGGCCTTGAGCTGGCACATCGCGGCCAGGCCCGCGGTGTCGTGGGAGTGAATGAACACCGGCAGCGATTGCTCGGCCTTCAGCGCCTTGACCAGCTCGCCCGTGGCATAGGGAGTCAGCAGACCGGCCATGTCCTTGATCGCGACGGAATCACAGCCCATCGCTTCCATTTCTTTAGCTTGCGCCACAAAAGCGCCAATGGTGTGCACCGGGCTGGTGGTGTACGCAATGGTGCCTTGAGCATGCTTCCCGGCAGCCTTCACCGCTTCGACCGCGACGCGCAGATTACGCACGTCGTTCATGGCATCAAAGATCCGGAACACGTCGATACCGTTGTCCGCTGCCTTGGCGACGAATGCCTTGACCACGTCATCGCTGTAGTGTCGATAGCCCAGCAGGTTCTGACCGCGAAGCAGCATTTGCAGACGGGTATTGGGCAGCGCCGCGCGCAGTTGGCGAAGGCGCTCCCACGGGTCTTCCTTCAGAAAGCGCACGCAGGCGTCGAAGGTCGCACCGCCCCACACTTCCAGCGACCAGTAGCCGACTTTATCGAGCCTGTCGCAGATCGGCAGCATGTCCTCGGTGCGCATGCGGGTCGCCAGCAGGGACTGGTGGGCGTCGCGCAAAATGGTGTCGGTGACATGGATCTTCTTGGTCATTTTTATCTCCTCAGAGCTGCAAGCGCCAAGCTGCAAGCCTCAAGCAAAAGCCGATCGCGCTCTTTCTTGCAGCTTGCCGCTTGTGGCTTGCAGCTAACGTGTTCATAAGCCCGCATGGGCAGCGATGGCGGCGGCGATGGCCAGGGCCAGCTCTTCGGGTTTGCGCTTGATCGAGTAATGGGTCAGCTCGGGGTGGCTCTCAACGAAGCTGGTATTGAACTGGCCGCTGCGGAATTCCGGGTTGCGCAGGATTTCCTGGTAATACGCGGCCGTGGTCTTTACCCCCTGCAGACGCATGTCATCCAGCGCACGCAGGCCGCGGTCCATTGCTTCTTCCCAGGTCAGCGCCCAGACGATCAGCTTCAGGCACATGGAGTCGTAATACGGCGGAATGGTGTAGCCGGTGTAGATCGCCGTGTCGGTGCGCACGCCGGGGCCGCCGGGCGCGTAATAACGGGTGATCTTGCCGAAGCTCGGCAGAAAGTTGTTCTTCGGGTCTTCCGCGTTGATGCGGAACTGCAACGCGAAACCGCGATGGATGATGTCTTCCTGCTTGACCGACAGTGGCAGCCCCGACGCAATGCGGATCTGCTCGCGCACGATGTCGATCCCGGTGATTTCCTCGGTAATCGTGTGCTCGACCTGTACGCGGGTGTTCATTTCCATGAAGTACACCTCGCCCTCGGCCAGCAAGAACTCCACGGTGCCGGCGTTCTCGTAGCCCACGGCCTTGGCGGCCCGCACGGACAGGTCGCCGATGTAGGCGCGCTGCTCCGGCGTCAGTTGCGGGCTTGGGGCGATTTCGATGAGCTTCTGGTTGCGGCGCTGGATCGAGCAATCACGCTCGAACAGGTGAACGACGTTGCCAAAGCTGTCGCCGAGTATCTGCGCTTCGATGTGCTTGGGATTGACGATGCACTTTTCGAGAAAAACTTCAGCCTTGCCGAACGCCTTGGTGGCCTCGGAAATGACCCGGGGGAACGCCTGCTCCAGTTCATCCCGGCTGTTGCAGCGACGAATGCCGCGACCGCCGCCGCCGGAAGTGGCCTTGAGCATGACCGGGTAACCGATGCGATCGCCTTCAACCAGCGCCTCGGCGATGTCGGCCACATTGCCCTCCGTGCCGGGCGTTACTGGTACGCCGGCCTTGATCATGCTGCGGCGGGCCTCGGTTTTGTCGCCCATGCGGCGGATCACTTCAGCGGACGGGCCGATGAACTTGATACCCCGTTCGGCACAGATATCCGCCAGCTCTGCGTTTTCCGACAGAAACCCGTAACCGGGATGCAGTGCGTCGCAGCCGGTTTCAACGGCGAGATTCACCAGCTTGCGCGGGTTCAGATAGCCTTCGAGGGGCTCCGAGCCGATGCCGTAGGCTTCGTCGGCACGCTTGACGTGCAGCGCGTGACGGTCCGCATCGGAATAGATCGCCACCGAGCGGATGCCCATTTCGGCGCAGGCGCGCACGATTCGGACAGCAATTTCCCCACGGTTGGCGATCAGGATTTTTCTTATCACTGGTATCTCCTCGACCGATTAGCAGACGGACCAGATGACTGGCCAATACCGCGCGACATTCCGTAACTGCATGTTGCTCGCAGGTGAAGCCACCCTATGACGAATCAGCAATTAACAAAAATGAGTAAATATTGGGTGAACCATAAGTAAAACCTTATAGTTGCCAGTATCAGTTAGCCGATTAAGGGCAGA
Source organism: Pseudomonas sp. W2Oct36 (assembly GCF_041060465.1). Taxonomy (NCBI): domain Bacteria; kingdom Pseudomonadati; phylum Pseudomonadota; class Gammaproteobacteria; order Pseudomonadales; family Pseudomonadaceae; genus Pseudomonas; species Pseudomonas sp. W2Oct36. The sequence goes on along the minus strand of NZ_JAUERW010000002.1, from coordinate 152,536 downwards.
AGGATGCGTAAGTCACTGATGCGCATGACATTGCGTCAATTGCGCATCTTCAACGAGGTCTGCGATTTGCGTTCTTACAGTCGAGCGGCTGAGGAAATGTCACTGACCCAGCCGGCGGTGAGCCTGCAGATTCGTCAACTGGAAGAGTTGGTCGGCCAGCCGCTGTTCGAATACGTGGGTAAAAAGCTCTATCTCACGGAGGCCGCGGAGGCGCTGCAGCTCGCCAGTCGCGACATTTTCGGTCGGCTGGAGAACCTCGACATGCAGCTGTCCGACATGCAGGGCTCGCTGCAGGGGCAGCTCAAACTGGCGATCGAATCCAGTGCCAAGTATTTCGTCCCCCACCTGTTCGCAGCCTTCAAGCGCAAGTATCCGGAGGTGATGCTCAACCTCACGGTCGTCAATCGGGCGCAGGTGATTCGGCGACTCTCGGATAACCGCGATGATCTGGTGGTGATGTCGATGGTCCCCCAGGACATGGGGCTGGAGTTCTTGCCCTTTCTGAATAACCCGATTGTGGCCGTCGCGCCGCCGGATCATCCGTTGACCTTGCTCGCCAATCCGACGCTGAAGGACCTGGAGGCGGCAACGCTGGTGGTCCGCGAACAGGGCTCGGGGACGCGCAAGGCCTGCGAGGAGTATTTCAAGGAGAAACGCGTTCACTTCGAGCACACGCTGGAGGTGTCCTCGGCGGAAGCGCAGCGTGAATGCGTGGTGGCGGGGCTCGGCGTCGCACTGCTGACGCGCCATGCACTGAGCCTGGAACTTGCCACTGGCACGCTGATTGAGCTGCCAGTGGCCGAATTGCCGCTGTACCGAAGCTGGTGCGTCGTACAGGCACGGGACAAACGTCTGTCGCCGGTGGCTCACGCGTTCCTGTCATTCATTCGGACAGAGCGTACGCAGATCAGCGAGCTGGTCGCGCGCTTTGATGGACACCTTCCGAAGCGCTAGCGCTCTGCCAGAAATGGGCGCTGGCGCTGTCCAGGTAGCTCGAGAGTTCCTGGTTCAGGCGACGCTCTTCGGAATGGCTTTCGATCGCACGCCGGAACGCCATGCGGCGCTGGTCTTCCTGCTGACGGCGGGTCTTGGTGCTGGAGGTGCTGTGCTGCTGCGAGTCATCGTAGTGCCGAGGCATATCCTGTCTCCCATTCGTGTGCGGGAGTACAGAGTGGCGGGATGCGGTGACGATCAGACGTCGGAAGCGTTACAGCTTGGTGAAGGTTTCAGCATTGCGCCGGTTCAGCTCAATCTTCGGACGATTTGATCGACTTCGGCGACAACCGCAGGCTGCGCAAGCTGCGCTTCACGCTCTTCAAGTGATTGACCAGGCTCGGACCGCGCGCCATCGCGACGCCCATCGCCAGGACATCGATGACCACCAAGTGCGCGATACGTGAGGTCAACGGCGTGTAGATTTCGGTGTCTTCGTGCACGTCAATGGCGAGATTGACCGTGGACAGCTCCGCCAATGGCGTCTGACTCGGGCACAGGGTGATCAGGTTGGCGCCGCTTTCGCGCACCAGGTTGGCCGTGATCAGCAGATCCTTGGAGCGACCGGACTGCGAGATACACACCGCGACGTCAGTGGGCTTGAGCGTCACAGCCGACATCGCCTGCATGTGCGGATCGGAGTAGGACGCTGCCGTCAGTAACAGACGGAAGAATTTGTGCTGGGCGTCAGCCGCGACCGCACCCGAGGCGCCGAAACCGTAGAACTCGACCCGATGCGCGGCCGCCATGACCGTCACCGCTGCCTGCAAGGCATGGGGGTCGAGCTTTTCGCGCACTTCTATCAGCGTGTGCAGCGTGGTGTCGAAAATCTTAAGGCTGTAATCGGCGACGGAATCGTCTTCGTGGATAGCGAACTGCCCAAAGCTCGCGCCGGCGGCGAGGCTTTGCGCCAGCTTGAGTTTCAGATCCTGAAACCCGGTGCAGCCAATGGCGCGGCAGAAACGCACGATGGTTGGCTCACTGATCCCGACCGCATGCGCCAGGTCGGCCATGGAGCTGTGCATCACGGCCGCCGGATCGAGCAGCACGTGATCGGCTACTTTCAGCTCCGACTTGCGCAAGAGATGGCGTGACTGGGCGATGTGCTGCAACAGATTCAAAGGACAGGACTCAAGTGAAGGATGGGCCGGGCTGTAGCTTTCTTGTAGTTATACTACATGACCTGCAAACCGCACAGTTAAACGATCTTCCCGTGGTCAACCGATCGGTGTTGAGGGTTAGGTCGCTTTGTAGTGTAGGGCTTTTCGTACAGGACTCCAGGCTTCAGCCAGACAACTGCGCAGGATGCCGCCCATGACGCTGGCCTCCACCGGGCGACTGATCAAGTAGCCTTGAACCTCGTCGCAACCATGAGCCCTGAGAAACTCTAGTTGCTCGCAATCTTCCACGCCCTCGGCCACAACCCTGAGGTCAAGACTGTGGGCCATCGCAATGATTGCCCGTGTAATCGCCGCGTCTTCCGCCCCTTCGTTCAAGCCGCGGATGAAGGCCTGGTCGATCTTCACGCAATGCACTGGAAATCGCTTCAGATAGCTCAACGATGAATAGCCGGTGCCGAAATCGTCGATGGCCAATTTCACGCCGAGTGCGCGCAGTTGCTGGAACGTGGTGATGATGTGCTCGACGCTCTCCAGCAACTGACTCTCGGTGAGCTCAAGCTCCAGGTATTCCGGCTTGAGCCCGGTTTCTTCCAGCACTTGCCGCACGAGGCTGACCAGCTTGCCCTGGCGCATCTGATGCACCGAGAGATTGACTGACACCCTGATCGGCGCGAGCCCCTCCCGCTGCCATTCGCATGCCTGATGGCAGGCTTTGCGCAGCACGAACTCCCCGATGTTGGCGATCAGACCGGTCTCCTCCGCCAGTCCGATGAACTCGCCGGGCGAAATCAGACCGCGCTCGGGATGACGCCAGCGCACCAGTGCTTCTGCCGAGTTCAGGCGCCCGCTTTCCAGCTCCAGTTTCGGCTGATAAAACACTTCCAGCTGCCCTTCTGCGATCGCGCGACGCAGTTGGATTTCCAGCTGCAAACGACCGGGCGTGCCCGCCTCAAGGCTTTCAGTGTAGAACTGAAAATTGTCGCCACCCAGGTGTTTGGCGTGTTGCATGGCCATATTCGCCTGGCTGACCAGCGCGGCGATGTCTCGAGCGGAACCCGGCAGCAACGCGATGCCGATAGAGGCACTGACCACCAGCTCATGGCCGGACACCGATATCGGCGAGCGCAGCTTGGCCAGCAGACGCGTCGTGATCCGCGCCATTGTGGTCAGGTTGCCGTGGCTGTCGAATAGCACGGCAAACTCGTCCGCCGACAAACGCGCGACGGTATCGGCGTCCGCTACGTGGGCGTTCAGCCGGCGCGCGACGAGGCGCAGCAACTGGTCAGCGATGTCGTGACCCAAGCTGTCATTGAGCAATTTGAAGCGATCAAGGTTGATGTGCAGCAGGGCCAGCGTTCGCCCGCCATGACGCGCACGCTGATTGGCCTCGCGCAGCCGCTCGTTGAACAACGCCCGATTGGCCAGGCCGGTCAGCTCATCGTAATGGGTCAGATAGCGCGTACGCTCTTCGTACTGGCGCGTCAGCTCGCGATTCAGCTCGTCACTTTTGGCTTGGGCCTGTTGAAGGTGCTCGATGAGCGCCACGTTCTGAAACCGCCGGATCAGGCCCCGCTCGATCAAACGGTTGACCTGCGCGGCCACCACGATCAGCGCCAGTAGCAGAATCAGGCCGAGCCAGCCCCAGCCATGGCATTGTGGGTCGCCGGTCCAGAACAGATAGAAGATGGGCGGCAGCAGGCACGGCAGCGTGAAGGTGAGGAATGCCGGAATGCTCACCGCATAGGCCACACTGGCAGACAGCGTTGCGGCGCCGATCAGGCCGAACACCCAGGCCTGTTGCGACAGGCTTTGCGCGGGCATCAGCACCAGCGCGGCGCTGGACAACGTGAAACCGCTGACACAGGCGCCGGCCAGAAACATGCGATTCCAGATTGGCTGTGAACGACGATCCATTGATGCCGACCTGAACGCTGCGACCTGCAGCACGCGCAGACTGACCAGCGCTGACAGCCATCCCAGCCAGACGCCAACCAGCACGTAACGCTCGGGGCTCCAGAGCAGCCATGCGCAGAGCAAACCATTGATGAACATGAACAGGGTCGGCAGGAGCGATCCCTGATAGAGAAGGCGGGTGCGCTCGGCGGCAAGCTGGGTCGCGAACTGCTTGCAGATGACACGGCGTGTCGCCACGGAGTCGGCCGGGGCTTCGGAGCTTAAGGTCATGGCGTTTCTTATAATTGGTGGCCTTGAACGTTCGCGGAGGATACACAAGGGACCGTCGAGACCAAACAGTCATCAATTAAAATCTACAGACGGCAAAATGCGACCGACAACATCACGACCGGCCAGCGTTAGGGTTTGCCCATGCCCTCACGGCACCCTAGAATGCCCCGATGCGCGATGACCTCTCCCTTCTGCTTAACTCCCTCAACGATGCCCAACGCCAGGCCGTAGCTGCCTCCGTGGGTCGTCAGTTGGTCCTGGCCGGCGCTGGTTCCGGCAAAACCCGTGTGCTGGTGCACCGTATCGCCTGGTTGATCCAGGTCGAGAACGCCTCGCCGCACTCGATCCTGTCGGTGACGTTCACCAACAAGGCCGCTGCCGAGATGCGCCATCGCATCGAGCAACTGATGGGTATCAACCCGGCCGGCATGTGGGTGGGCACCTTCCACGGCCTGGCGCACCGTCTGCTGCGGGCGCACTGGCAGGAAGCGGGTCTGAACCAGAGCTTCCAGATCCTCGACAGCGATGACCAGCAACGACTGGTCAAGCGCGTCATGCGCGAGCTGAATCTGGATGAGCAGCGCTGGCCGGCACGGCAGGCGCAGTGGTTCATCAACGGGCAGAAGGACGAAGGGCTGCGTCCCAAACACATTCAAGCCTCGGGCGATCTCTTTCTGACGACCATGAAGTCGGTCTACGAGGCCTATGAAGCGGCCTGTCAGCGCGCCGGCGTTATCGACTTCTCCGAGCTGCTGCTTCGCGCGCTGGACCTGTGGCGCGATAACCCGAGCCTGCTTGCGCACTATCAGCGCCGTTTCCGTCACGTGCTGGTGGACGAATTCCAGGACACCAACGCCGTTCAATACGCCTGGTTGCGCCTGCTCGCCCAGGGTGGCGACAGCCTGATGGTGGTCGGCGACGACGACCAGTCCATCTACGGCTGGCGCGGGGCGAAGATCGAGAATATTCATCAGTATTCCGAAGATTTCCCCGACACCGAGACCATTCGCCTGGAGCAGAACTACCGCTCCACCGCGAGCATCCTCAAGGCCGCCAACGGCTTGATCGTCAACAACACAGGGCGTCTGGGCAAAGAGCTGTGGACGGATGTCGGCGATGGCGAGCTGATCAATCTCTATGCCGCGTTCAACGAACACGACGAAGCGCGCTACGTGGTCGAGACCATCGAAAGCGCAATCAAGACCGGCCTGGCGCGCAGCGATATCGCCATTCTGTATCGCTCCAACGCCCAGTCGCGGGTCCTCGAAGAGGCCTTGCTGCGCGAGCGCATCCCGTACCGTATCTACGGCGGCCAGCGATTCTTCGAGCGCGCCGAAATCAAGAACGCCATGGCGTATATGCGTCTGCTGGACGGGCGTGGTAATGATTCGGCGCTGGAGCGGGTCATCAACGTCCCGCCCCGCGGTATTGGCGAGAAAACCGTCGAAGCGATTCGCGAGCATGCGCGCCATGCTGACGTTTCCATGTGGGAAGCCATGCGCCTGCTGGTCGCCAACAAAGGCCTGACCGGTCGTGCAGCGGGCGCGCTGGGCGCGTTCATCGAACTGATCGAAAACCTCGCCGCCAAGGCTGCGGACATGCCGCTGCATCTGATGACCCAAACGGTGATCGAGCAGTCCGGCCTGATCACGTACCACAAGGAAGAGAAAGGCGAGAAAGGCCAGGCCCGGGTGGAAAACCTTGAGGAACTGGTCAGCGCCGCGCGCGCCTTCGAGAACAGCGACGAAGAGGAAGACCTGACGCCACTGGCTGCCTTCCTCGGCCATGCCTCGCTGGAGGCCGGCGATACGCAGGCGGACGAGCACGAAGACAGCATTCAGCTGATGACGCTGCACAGCGCCAAAGGTCTGGAGTTTCCGTACGTGTTCCTGGTGGGCATGGAAGAAGGCCTGTTTCCACACAAGATGAGCCTGGAAGAGCCGGGGCGTCTGGAAGAAGAGCGTCGCCTGGCTTACGTGGGCATCACCCGCGCCATGCAGCATCTGGTGATGACCTACGCAGAAACCCGACGCTTGTACGGAAGCGAAACCTACAACAAGGTCTCGCGCTTCGTCCGGGAGGTGCCGGCCAATCTGATTCAGGAAGTGCGGTTGTCCAACAGCGTGACCCGGCCGTTCGGCGGTTCCAAAACCATGGCCCCGAGCCGCTTGTTCGATGGCGAAGCCATTCCGCAGAGCCAGTTCTCCCTGGGTCAGCACGTGCAGCACGCGGTGTTTGGTGAAGGCGTGATCCTCAACTTCGAGGGTTCAGGCGCTCAGGCACGGGTCCAGGTGAATTTCTCGGAAGGCAGCAAGTGGCTGATGCTGGGGTACGCGAAGCTCGAGCCGGTGTGATCGGCAACTGCCGATGCGTTGATGCCCCACTTGCATTCCCACATCCACCCCCCATCTTTCCTACAGAACTTTCTTCACCTGCCTACAACCCAAGTGGGACAGGCAGGTGAGGATCCACGCAAAAGCCGGAAACATATGGCCGCTGGTCATCCCCATGTGTCCTGTGCAACATGGCGCGCGTGCAATCCACAAACGGGAATTCCCTTATGCAACGTTTTCTTAGCATCGCTCTGGCAATGATTATCGGGCTCACCATGAGCCTCGATGTCAACGCTGCGCGTTTCGGTGGTGGCAAGAGCATGGGCTCGGCGCCAAGTCACCAGGCGCGTCAAACAGCTCCTTCTACTCCTGCCGCAGCACCTAATGCCGCCGGCCGTCCTGCGCCTGCTGCGGGCGGTGCTTCCAAATGGCTGGGCCCATTGGCCGGTCTCGCCGCCGGTGGTCTTCTGGCCTCCATGTTCATGGGCGGTGGCTTCCAGGGCATGCAGTTCTTCGACATTCTGATCATGGCGATCATCGCCTTCGTGATCTTCCGCTTCATCGCGGCGCGTCGACGCAAACAGCAGCCACAGATGGCTCCCGCCGGTGCTCCTTACCAGCGTGAAACCTTCGAACAGCCACAACCGGCCCAGAATTCGATCTTCGGCGGTTCCGCTCCAGCAGCGGCAGCCCGTCCGGTGATCAACGCACCGGCCTGGTTCAACGAAGAACGCTTCATCGAGGCTGCGCGCAGCCACTTCCAGTCGCTGCAACAGCACTGGGACGCGAACGAGATGGACAAAATCTCCGAGTTCGTGACCCCGCAGATGCTGCAGTTCCTGAAGAAGGAACGCGCCGATCTGGGCGACGGTTTCCAGTCCACGTTCATCGACAACCTCAGCGTGCAACTTGACGGTCTGGACGATCGTGCCGACAAGACGATTGCCACGCTGACGTTCAATGGTGTGTCGAAAACGTCGCGCTTCGACCAGGGCGAGGTCTTCAGCGAAAGCTGGAACATGGAACGCGCTCAGGGTGACAACCAGCCTTGGCTGGTGGCAGGTATCCGCCAGAACGGCTAATACCGCTGAGCTGCTTCAAATGAACCCCGGACTTGTTCCGGGGTTCTGTTTTTAGAGAAGCCAAGTTAATTTGGCGATGCCTTTGAGCTACTGTATAACCCGCGCAAATCGTTAGAGGATCCACGTCGTGGAAGAAGTCATTGAACAACTCCGTGAAGCCAATGAACCGGTCCCTGTCCCGCTTGAGCTGCCTGATGAAGATCAACTGGTCGAGGTTGAGGAGCAACTGTTCATCAATATCCCCTTCGTCTTCAAAGAGTTCTTGCTGACCGTCAGCGACGTGGTCTACGGCAGCCTTGAGCCCGTCACCGTCACTGACCCGGGCTCGCACACGTACCTGCCGGAAGTGGCGGCGACCGCGTGGGACATCGGCGTGCCGCGCGAGCTGATCCCGATCTGTCAGGACGGCGAGGATTACTACTGCGTTGAAGAAGACGGCACTGTGGTGCTGTGGTCTGGCGAAGAAGAACTGGTCACCGAAGAAAGCTGGGAATCCGTCTGGCACTGGGCGCGCGACGTCTGGCTGGAAAGCTGAGAAGCACAGCCGCCCTCCTCAGTCAGCCTTGAGGCACGAACCTCAAGGCTGATTCAGCGCTCATGACTCAGGGTGATTGCCCAAGGTTTCAAGCAACGCGATCTGCATGCGCGTATGCACCCGGATGAACCAGCGCCACAACACGGCAGCCACCACGGCCGCCACGACCACAATCAGCATCAGCCATTCGCGCGTCGGCAGCATGCTGGATGACAGCAATGCGATGAGCAGAAAAATCACCATCAATGACAGCAGCGGGATCACTTCGGCGATCACCCGACGGACACGCGCGGTGTGCCTGCCCGCCATCTCCGGCTTCACGCTCATCTCTGCCAGCAGCATGGACAGCGCCTTGAGCTTGCGATAAGCCGCGATCAGGAACGGCAGGGAAAGCAGCAAGCACCCACCCCAGATCCAGGCTTTTTGCTGCCCGACATCGCTGACCCAATCGCTGAAATAGACGCCAATACGCTTCGCGAAGAATGCGCCGGTGAAGAAGATGGCGATCACCAAAGCCAGATTGATCCCGACTTGCAGCAGGATCTTGCGGATCATCGCTGCCAGCACGGCGCCTTGCCCCTGCGGCTGAATGCTGCGCAACCACTCTCCGTATAGGCCAAACACCCGCGCCATGCGTGCAGGAACAATAGCGCCCAGTGTGTGGGACAACGGGTCTGCTGCCCGGATGAGGTAAGGCGTCAAGAGCGTCGTTATGGCAGACACCGCCACGGCGACCGGGTAGAGAAAATCGCTGGTAACCTGCAGCGTCATCCCCAGCGCTGCGATGATGAAGGAAAATTCGCCAATCTGTGACAGCCCCATGCCCACCCGCAGCGAGGTCTTGCCATCATTGCCCGCGATAAAAGCACCCAGCCCGCAGGAAATCATCTTGCCCAGCACCACGGCAACGGTGATCACGGCGATGGGCCAGGCGTAATCGAGCAGGATTTTCGGATCGATCATCAAGCCGATTGCGACGAAAAAGATCGCGCTGAACATGTCACGGATGGGCTCGACCAGGTGCTCGATCTTCGCCAGTTGCCTGGATTCAGCCATGATCGCGCCGATGAGAAACGCCCCCAGTACCATGCTGTATTCGAGTTTGACCACCAGCAGGCAAAACCCGAAGCACATGCCCAGCACCGTGATCAGCAGCATCTCGTTGCTGTCGAACTTCGCCACATAAGCCAGCAATCGCGGCACAACCAGAATGCCGATGACCAGCGCGACGATCATGAACAGCGACAGTTTGCCGACCGTTGAAAACACCTCGCCGGAACTGACCGTGCCGCTCACGGCGATGCCTGATAACAGCGCGATGATGCCAATGCCGAGGATGTCTTCGACGATGAGCACGCCGAAGATCAGCTGGGCGAAGCGCCGGTTTTTCATCTTTAGGTCGTTGAGCGCTTTGACGATGATGGTGGTGGACGAGATCGCCAGAATGGCACCGAGGAACAGAGAATCCATGGTATTCCAGGCGAAGAACTGGCCGATTTCGTAACCGATCCAGATCATCAGCATGATTTCGAGAAACGCGGCGATAAACGCCGTCGCACCCACCTTGAACAGTTTGCGCAGGCTGAATTCCAGGCCAAGACAAAACATCAGAAAGATTACGCCGAGTTCGGCGAGGGTCTTGATGGTGTCTTCGTCGTGGATGAGGCCAAAAGGCGGGGTGTGCGGGCCGATGATAAAGCCGGCGACAATGTAGCCGAGTACGACGGGTTGCTTGAGCCGATGAAACACCACCGTTACGACGCCAGCGACGAGCATGATCACAGCCAGGTCTTGAATGAAACTGATGGCATGCATGGGCGCTGCTCCTGCTGGCAATCGGTGAAATATGCGTATCTGCCTGAAAGAGGGACGACTGCTGTACGAAAACTCGCCAACGAGGTCCGATTATTCTGACTGAGACGCAGGATTTACCCCATCCAAGGGCTTCCGCAGGTTAACACCGCACAAAAGCGCGAGAAGCCAGTGCAATATATGGAAACAGATGGGTGCAGGGCGTGACGGCGGAGCGGCCGTTGGCGTCCCGGTATCGATGGTTTTGTAGCCAATCTGCAATTCGAGCACCTGAGCAAGGTGCCTTCTGACCCTTTTAGACCGTGAGCACGCTATGGAACCCGGAAACGCCCAGCTGTCGATGACTGTATTGATGACCCCGGACATGGCCAACTTCTCCGGCAACGTGCACGGCGGGACGCTGCTGAAGTACCTCGATGAAGTGGCTTACGCGTGCGCGAGCCGTTATGCGGGACGCTATGTCGTGACGCTGTCGGTGGATCAGGTGATTTTCCGTGAGCCGATTCACGTCGGCGAGCTGGTCACGTTCCTGGCATCGGTCAACTACACCGGCAATACGTCGATGGAAGTGGGCATCAAGGTGGTGACCGAAAACATCCGCGAACGCTCGGTTCGTCACACCAACAGTTGCTTCTTCACCATGGTGGCGGTGGACGACCAGCGCAAACCTGCCGGCGTACCACCGCTGACGCCGACCAACAGCGAAGACAAGCGCCGTTACGTGCAGGCACAACAACGCCGCCAGATCCGTCAGGAACTGGAGAAGCGTTATCGTGAAATCAAGGATGAGCCCGTTTAAGCCAGCGCCGGGATTCGCTCTACAACCGGACGGCTTCGAACTTGACGCGCGGGTGAGCGATTCGGTCCTGCGCGCGCACCAGCTCCAGCTCGTAGCTGCCGCAGGCCTGGGTTTCCAGCAGCACCTCATGCACTGCTGAGGCCGCGAATTCGAAGGCGCTGCGCAGGTCGTCACCCAGCAGAATCCGGGACAGGAACAGCCCGGACGTCAGGTCGCCCACACCGACCGGCTGCCGAGGGAATGCCAGCAGCGGTCGGCGCAGGTGCCAGGTTTCGTGTTCGGTCACGAGCAGCATCTCAAAGCCGTCTGCAGGTTTCTCCGGATAGGCCAAGTGTTTGACGACCACCGCCTTCGGACCTCGGGCCAGCAACGCCCGCGCCATGGCCACGCAGTCGAGCAACGATTCGGGTTTGCGGCCGGAGAAGCTGTCCAGCTCCAGCTGATTGGGGCACAGAAAGTCGGCGACTGCAGCGGCCTCGTCCAGCAGGAAATCGCTGACCTCTTGGGGCACGATGCAACCCTTCTCCGGGTGCCCCATCACCGGATCACACAGATACAGCGCGCGCGGGTTGGCACGTTTGATCTGCGCAACGGCGCTCAGAATCGCCCGCCCCTGCGCTGCGCTGCCCAGATAACCCGACAGCACCGCGTCGCAATTCCCCAACTCGCCTATCGCGGCAATCCCCTCGACCAGCGCCGGAATCTGCTGCGGCGCCAAGACTTCCCCCGCCCAGTGGCCATACTGGGTGTGGTTGGAGAACTGAACGGTATTCAACGGCCAGACATTGATGCCGATACGCTGCATAGGGAACACGGCTGCGCTGTTGCCGGCGTGACCAAACACGACGTGCGACTGGATGGCGAGTAGATGGGGCGTGCGTTTCATGACAGGTTCCTGAGACCGGGAAGGCACAGTAGTGGCGATGCCGGACGAAGTGAAGCGAAATTAAACTTTCGGGCTATGGCTGTCTGTCACCCGACGCAGTTAAGCTGCAAGTCTTCTGTTGGAGTTCCTTTTCCATGCTGACCCTGGGCAACATTTTCGTCCTCATGCTGCTGGCGACCGCCGGCGCCTGGCTGTGGCACGCCCATGGCCTGCGTGAACGGGCGCTCGAACGCGTCAAACAGCACTGCGCCAAACTTGAGCTCGAACTGCTCGACGGCAACGTCGCGCTGAAGAAACTCGCTTTCAAGCGCGACAATGAGGGCCGCAAGCGCCTGGCACGGGTGTATAACTTCGAGTTCACCGTCACCGGTGAACATCGGCATCCCGGCACGATCACCATGTTTGGTGCCCATGCGGCGCAGATCGAACTGGCGCCCTACCCGTTCGAGATCAAAGACCCCAAGCCCACGGCCGAAATTATCCAGCTGAGCCAGTGGCGTCAGGAACACAACAAGTGGAAACAGTGATCCGCTGTGGATAACTCGCTTTAAAGCAGACAGGCCGCCAGTGCTGTCTGCAAAGCGGCCTCGTCCTGGGGCTTCTCGAAGATCAGCTCAAGGCGAGAGTCTCTGCGCCACTCACTCGACGTCCATTCCAGCGAACTCCCGTTTAGCGCATTGCCTGAGATCCACCCCTTCTCGCTGTGGATAACCAGCTTGGCGCGCCGCCAGCCCAAGGGTTGCAGCCAGCCTTGCACCTTTGCCGCATCGAATACCCGCTCAGGGTGCCAGCGCCACCCAATGCTCCAGCCCTCCGCCTGTTGCTGGCTCAGGCACACCGGCGCCATCGGGTCCGACCACGTTGCGGGGAGTTGCGCCAATGACCGGGGGATGGCCGGATTGTCGGAGCCAGCGTGAGCGTTGACGTCGATGCCGGGCAACGCATTCAGAGACAACGCGCCGTGATCAGTCCAGCGCAGCGGCCGAACAGGCAGTCCATCTGTAATCGCCGTTCGCGTCGACGCGTCCAGTCCATCAGACTTGTTCAACACCAACAGGCCCGCCTGCGCCAGGGCGTCTTGCTGGGTGTCAGGCAGCGTTTTGCCCTGGGCAAGCGCCTGGGCGTCGAGCACCATGACACTGGGCTGGATCGCCAGCACGCCGATCCAGGGCGCTTCATGTAGTTGCTTGATCAACTGAACCGGATGCCCCAGCCCAGAGGGCTCGATGAGCAGGCGGTCCGGTCTGGCCTTGCGCAACAACCGGCCGAGCCCCACCTGAAAAGGCGCGCCGTTGACGCAGCACAGGCAACCGCCAGCCACCTCACCAAGTGCGATACCATCGTCGCCGGTCGTCAGCAGTGCCGCATCCAGGCCTATCTGGCCGAACTCATTGATCAGCACAGCCCAGCGCTCGTGCGCAGGTTTCTGCTCGAGAAGATGCCTGATCAGGCTCGTCTTGCCAGCACCTAAAGGGCCTGCAATGACATGAGTGGGGATGTTCTGCAGCATGTCGGCCATTCTTGAGTTCGCTCCTGAAGTGAGCGCTGACGGAGGTAATTGATGCGAATAATCAGGCTGCCCATGGGGCTGGCGTGGGCGCTGCTGGCGATGACGTCGGCGCAGGTCTGGGCCGAGTCGTGCGTTGTACGCAGCCAAGGCGAGCGAGTGGACGTCAAAGTCTGTCAGGAAAACCTGAACATTCCGCCAGACCTGTTCCATGACGGCTTCTGCAAACCCCAGCTCAAGGATCAGAAAACCGAGGTCACGTATTCGGAACAGTGCCCCTCCGGTTCATTTGGCCAGTGCAGCAACGCGCAGGTGGCCAATATGCCTTATCGGCAGAACATTCACTATTACGGCGTGGCCAGCGACGCGGCGTTTCTCAAACCGTTCTGCGAGCAGCAGAGCAAAGGCATCTGGAAAACGCAGTAAGTCGGACCGGTTTTAGGCCGCGTCGCCATACCAGTCGCCGAACGGATCAGGCATCGAGCGCCAGCACGCGACGCCGGCCGCCATCTCGGCGTCGGTCAGCAAGCATTCATCCAACTCGGCAGCCAGCCGACCGAAGTCGATGTTCTGACCGATGAACACCAGTTCCTGACGGCAATCACCGGTCTCCGCCTCCCAGCTGCGCATGATCACCTGCGTGCTTTCGTCATCCTGCGGCCACTGCGCTTTGGGCACGAAGCGCCACCAACGACCGGCGAAACCATGACGCATCAAGCCGCCGGCCTGGGACCAACTGCCGGCGTCCTCGTGCTTGCTGGCGAGCCAGAAAAACCCCTTCGAGCGCAGCAGACGGCCGTTTTCCCACGGCGCATTCAGGAAGTCGAAAAAGCGTTGGGGGTGAAAGGGCCGACGCGCCCGATAAGCCGTGGATGCGATGCCATACTCTTCAGTCTCCGGCGCGTGTTCGCCACGCAATTCCTTGAGCCAGCCCGGTGCCTGCGCCGCGCGCTCGAAGTCGAAACGGCCCGTGTCGAGAATCTTGCCGAGGGGCACGGCGCCCATGACCATGGGCAGAATCTCCGCCTGACTGTTGAGGCGACGCAAAATGGCCATCAGTTCCCGGCGATCGGTAGAGCTGATCAGGTCGATCTTGCTGATCAGGATCACGTCGGCGAACTCGACCTGCTCAATCAGCAGATCAGTGATCGCCCGCTCGTCCTCATCGCCCAGGGTCTCGCCACGTGTAGCCAGGCTTTCTGCAGCGTTGAAGTCCTGCAGAAAATTCAGGCCATCGACCACCGTCACCATCGTGTCGAGACGGGCAACATCGGCCAGGCTCCGGCCCTGTTCATCACGGAAGGTAAAGGTCTCCGCCACGGGAAGCGGCTCGGAAATGCCCGTGGACTCGATCAGCAGATAGTCAAAGCGGCCTTCATGGGCCAGCCGGCTGACCTCTTCCAGCAAATCTTCGCGCAGGGTGCAGCAAATGCAGCCGTTGCTCATCTCTACCAGTTTTTCTTCCGCCCGATTGAGGCTGACGTCCCGCTGAACTTCGCTCCCGTCGATGTTGATCTCGCTCATGTCGTTGACGATCACCGCGACGCGCAGGTTTTCGCGGTTGCGCAGAATGTGGTTCAGCAGCGTGCTTTTGCCCGCGCCAAGAAAGCCGGACAGAACGGTAACGGGAAGGCGGTTCATGAAGGTTTCACCAGAGTACGGTTGTGATCGCTTTTTACGTTATAGTATAACGATACAAAGGCGCTAATCTTTTTTGAAGGCAGCTTCATGACGCGGTGGTTTGGGTTGTTGGCAGGGTGTTCGCTGGTGCTGAGTACGCAGGCGTTCGCCCTGCCACCCTCGCCCAGGCTGGACAAGTCGTTGTGCACGCGCACTGCGACGCTGTTGGCCTGCACCGATGCCGACGACAACACGTACAGCGTGGCGGTGGCAGGGAAGACGATGTTCGTGCGCGGCTTCGAAAGCGTGGGCAAGCGCCGCTGGGCGCAGACCAACAGCCGTTATGGCTCGCTGACGTTTTTTACCGGGCTGGCATCGGACGGCGAGACGTGGGTGGGTTATACCCGGAAAGTGGGGTGGACGACGATCAGTCGGGTGTCCAGTTCAAGCGGGAGCCGGACCAAGATTACCTGCGACCGAGTGATGGGCTGTCGGTGACCCCGATTCCTCGGCGCTCCCACAATGGGTGTTCAGCCAGGTGCATCTGCAGTGGTGTCAAGTTTGATGAGAGCGAACTTGCACATTCTGCCTCATGATTTAGTCCGTCAGACCAACGCCTCATTCGCCTTTTGCGCTTGGCGCCAAGCCAGATATGACCCTGCTGGGGGATTGCGCTCGAAGTAGCGCTTCATGCCATCAAACAAACCATCGGCCACGGCCTGTTGATGGCGCGCAGTGACAAGGCGCTGACTGTCTCGGCTGTTGGAGATGAAGCCGGTCTCGACCAGAATCGATGGGACATCCGGTGACTTCAGCACCGCAAAACCGGCCTGTTCCACACGTTTCTGGTGCAGCGTCGTGATCCCTTCCAGGCTGCCCAGTACGGTGTGACCCAAATCCAGACTCGCGGCGATCGTGGCGTTCATCGACATGTCGAGAATCACACCGGCCAGCATCGGGTCCTTGTCTTTCAGGTTCAACAGGCTGGTCGCGCCGATCAGGTCGGCGCCGTTTTCACGCTGCGCCATGAAGCGCGCTGTCGCGGAGGTCGCGCCGTTCTCCGACAAGGCAAACACCGACGCGCCGGAAGCCGTCAAACGAGGCGCTGCGTCGGCATGGACCGAAATGAACATGTCAGCGTTGTATTTGCGCGCGACGTCCACGCGCTTGCGCAGCGGAACGAAGAAGTCGTCATTGCGAACCAGGCGCACATCAAAACCCTTTTCGCGCTTCAAACGCTTGGCGAGCAATTGCGCGATGGACAGCACGACGTCCTTCTCCCGCTCACCCTTCGAGCCGACGGCGCCAGGGTCTTTGCCGCCGTGGCCTGCGTCGACGACCACCATGATGTCGCGCTTGGAACGGTCCCTTCCCGCGGACTGCGCGGGAGGCTTCTTCGCCAACGGTGCGGCTGCAGCCAACTGCACCGGCGGACGGGCAAGTACGTCATGCCCCAGATCAAGAACCAGCCGGTTGCCCTGCGCGCCATCGGGACCCAGCAGGAAGCTGTTGATCTGCACGGGGGATGTCAGGTCGAGCACGATGCGCGTATCGCTCTGACCGAAGTGGCCGGAACGAATGGACTTGATCGGCGTGTTTTCCAGCGCCAGCTGACTGAAGTTGCCCTCAAGCCGCGCGCCGCTGACATCAATGATGATCCGCTCGGGCGCGCTGAGCGTGAAGGTCTTGTACTGCACCGGGCCACTCAGGTCGAACACCAGACGCAGCTTGCTATCGGAACGCCACAGTCGAGCGTTTCGGATCTGCGTCGCGTTGACTGAGAATGGAAGCGCAAAGGCGGCGCTGGCCAAAAGCATGTTGAGCAGCATTTGACGTCGGTGCATGGCACGTTCCGATGGCGTTGAGCATCCCGGCTCAGAGATGGAGGGCGATAGTTACAATATAACAGCCGGGCCATCGGACGAAGATGAAGCTTTTTATAAGATCGGCGGGGTTTTAGTGAGCCTCATCAACGCCTAAGGCGGAAAAGCTCATGTGAAACAACACCATGTTCCACGTGGAACACGACCCGCTGTCTGCACCAACAAAAACGCCCTGACAAGTCAGGGCGCTTATGGAACATTGTGAATCAGGTTCTCGGTTTTACCGTTCCGCATTGCTGGCCCAGCCAAACAGCTCGGGTGTCCATGCTGCCGTTCTGCTGCTGCCCTGTAGCGTTGAAGGAGCCAATGACGTGGGTATTGAACTCACGGTCACTCAGGAACTGTGCAGTGCCGGTGCCTTGAGCGCGAGGGCAGCTGAACTTGAATTTCCAGGTAGCGCCGGTACGTTCGGTGATCTGCTGGGTGCAGCCCGACTTCGGATCGGTCAGCGGGATCTGCTCATTCTTGACCTGCTCTTGGGTCAGGCAAATACGTACGCCCTTACCACCCAGAGTAACGCCTTGTTTTTCCAGCATTTGCTCCATGGCCGCGCGCTGCTGCGGCGCCATCATTTGCAGCTGGGACAGCATCACCTGCAGGTCCGGCATCTGCTGACCGTCGACCTGCATGTTGCTAGAACTCAACTCCCACAGCCCCGGCTGCAACACCTGCGCCTGGGCGAAGGGGGCAGTCAGACAAACCATCAACGCCAGTACGCGCTTTTTCATGAATCGGGTTCCTTTATTACTCTTGGGCATCTTGATGCGGCCTGCTTGCAAGCCACTGAACGATGACGGTTAGACGGCAGATCGGGTAGCCAGTTGCACCCGCAATAAAATAGCGACAATCCTGGTGCAGTGTGGTCTGTTAGACACCAATAAGCTTCTAGCACAAGGTTGCGCATGGATTACCACAGCCCGTATTTCTTTGGCTATTTGCTGGGTTTCACTCACCTGCTGGGCATTGTCGCAGCAATCCACGCCTTACTCACCGTACGTACTGCTCAGGGCTCTATTGCCTGGGCGATGCCCCTCATTTTCATCCCTTATGTCGCCCTCCTCCCGTACCTTGTTTTCGGGCGGAGTACGTTCGATGCCTACATCAAAGCACGGCGTCAGGCGAACACCGAGATGCGCACAGCGATCGCCGACTTCAACTGGAAGCCATGGATTGAAGAGGCGGTGGCCGCGCGGCGCTCGGACGCTTATCGCTCGCTGCGCGCGATGCCAAAACTGGGCCGCATGCCGTGTCTGGCGAATAACGAAGTGAAGCTGTTGATCAACGGGGATGAAACATTCGGTGCGATTTTCGAGGCCATCAAAAGCGCCCGGGAAGTGGTGTTCGTGCAGTTTTTCATCATCCATGACGATGATCTCGGTCGCCGACTGCAAGGGCTGTTGCTGGAAAAAGCCGCTGAAGGCGTAGCGATTCATGTGCTCTACGACCGCATCGGCAGCCATGCGTTACCGGCGCGCTACATCGACAAACTGCGTGCCGGTGGCGTTCAGATCAAGGCCTTTGCCACACGGGGCGGCTGGCTGACGCGCTTCCAGATCAACTTCCGTAACCACCGCAAGATCGTCGTGGTGGATGGCATCAAAGGCTTCGTTGGCGGGCACAACGTGGGCGATGAGTACCTCGGCCTCAAGCCGCCGCTGGCGCCATGGCGCGACACTCACGTTAGCGTTGTCGGACCTGTCGTGGCGTGCTTGCAGGAATCGTTCGCCGAGGACTGGTTCTGGGCGACTCGTGAAATCCCCCCGCTGATCCTGCCCGACAGCTACCCGGAAGACGGCGTACTGTGCCAGTTACTTGCCAGCGGCCCGGCCGATGCGCAGGAAACCTGCTCGCTGTTCTTCGTCGAAGCCATTCATGCGGCGACCGAACGGGTGTGGATCACCACACCCTATTTCATTCCCGATGAAGCAGTGTCGGCGGCGCTGAGATTGGCGGTCCTGCGCGGCGTGGATGTGCGCCTGCTGCTGCCGTCGCGTCCAGATCACTACACGGTCTATGCCGCCTCCAGCTTGTTTGCGTTTGAAGCCGTCCGCGCAGGCGTTCGCATCTTTCGCTACAAACCCGGCTTCCTGCACCAGAAGGTGGTGCTGGTGGATAACGCGATCTCGGCGATCGGCAGCGCCAACCTGGACAATCGTTCGTTCCGGCTCAACTTCGAACTCATGCTCTTGACCGTGGATGAGGATTTCGCACGCGAGGTCGAAACCATGTTGATCGACGACTTCGCCCTCTCCCACGAAATCTCCAGTGAAGAGAGCAAAGAGACCCATCACCTTCAGCAGTTGGGAATGCGCGTTGCCAGGCTGATTTCGCCGATTCTGTAGATGTGATTGAGCAGTACGCCAAGTGTGGGAGTGAGCTTGCTCACGAAGACGGTATTTCAACCGCCGATGATTCGATGGATGTACCGACGTCTTCGCGAGCAAGCTCGCTCCCACAAGTTTTAGCAATTACGCGTAGATATCGTCCCTGGTCAGCGGCAAATTATGGCTGCCATCCGCATGCGGCTTGACCGCCAGAATCTGGTG
This sequence comes from Pseudomonas sp. W2Oct36, assembly GCF_041060465.1. Lineage (NCBI taxonomy): Bacteria > Pseudomonadati > Pseudomonadota > Gammaproteobacteria > Pseudomonadales > Pseudomonadaceae > Pseudomonas > Pseudomonas sp. W2Oct36. Next base: position 133,235 of record NZ_JAUERW010000002.1, on the reverse strand, counting down.
CAGATTGATCCAGCCCTTGGAAAACGCATACGCACAACCAGCCAGGTACAACCGGAAGATCCTCAGTGCCTGCTCCGGCACCATCGCAGCGGCGAGGTCGAGCTTCTCCTCCAGACGGGCGCTCCAGTGCTCCAGCGTCCTGGCGTAGTGCAGGCGCAGGCTTTCCACATCGACCACCTCCAGCCCGGCCTCGCTGATGAATCCGGTGATCATCGACAGGTGCGGCAGCTCACCATTGGGAAACACATAGCGATCAATAAAATCTCCTGCGCCGCGCCCGACAGGTCGCCCGTCGGTGTGCTTGGCGGTGATGCCGTGGTTCATCACCAGACCGCCCTCCTTCACCGCACCGAACAAACACTTTGCGTACAGCTCAAGATTGGCGTGGCCGACATGCTCGAACATGCCAACGCTGACGACCTTGTCGAAGCGGCCGTCCCTGGGCAGATCCCGGTAGTCGAGCAGCTGCAGTTCGACACGGTCCTGCAGACCGTCCGCGCGCACCCGCTCCTGGGCAAGCGCCAGTTGCTCACGGCTTAACGTGATGCCGAACACCCGGACGCCGTACTCACTCGCGGCAAAGCGGGAAAGCCCTCCCCAGCCACAACCCACGTCGAGAAGGTACTCCCCCGGTTTGAGGCGCAGCTTGCGGCACAGGTGATGAAACTTGTTCTGCTGCGCCTGATCGAGCGTCTCGTTGCCGGACTTGAAGTAGGCGCAGGAGTAGACCATCTCCCGGTCCAGCCACAAGCGGTAGAAGTCGTTGGAGAGGTCGTAGTGGTAGGAAATCGACGCGGCGTCGGTGGCCTTGTCGTGCTCGGTGCGCACCGGGAGATTGTCATCGCCCTCGTCTACCAGCGCTTTGGTCAGCTCGTCGCACACCCGGACCACTTCGCTGATTGACCCTTCCAGCTCAAGCCGGCCTTCAACGAAAGCACTGCCCAGAAGGCCCAAACTCGGGTGGGTGAAATCGGAAACGAGGGACGGGTCTTTAACCACGATCGTGACGCGGGGATCATTTCCCAAGTCGAGCTCGTTGCCGTCCCAGAGCTTGAGACGCAGCGGCAAATGAAGGTTCTGTAACGCCGGTGGAAGTTGCGCGAGCATATGAAATCCCCCTGATCCAGCTACATGGAAAAGGGTAGTCCATAACCGGCTCCAGACCAGGAGCCGTCAGGCGATCGGCTTGTTTGAACGACGACGAATCTACAACGGGTACAACCTCGTGCCCCAGAATTCGAGCCAATGTGACGCCTGCAAATGGAGCACCCCGAACAAGACTGAACTTAATTTGTAACAGAGTTCTTCAAAGCTCAAGCGAATTTTAATACTTAGGGGAGCCCTCTAACCCGGCGCTTTCGATGCAGGCGCCGGGGAATATGGCTTAGGAAGGATTGTGAAACTTCGCGATGGGCTCGTGGAAACGCAGCAGTCGCCCAGCATTACCCAGCACTAGCAGCGTGCTGAGGTTATGCAAAACCGCCGCGATCATGGCGCCTGCGGCACCCAGCACACCGAAAGCCGCCATGGCGACAATGGCCAGCGTCCAGCCCAGTCCAATGAGCACGTTCACTTGCAGGGTGTGGCGACACTGACGGCTCAGCCGCACACAGGTGCCCAGCCGGCGCAGATCACTGCCGATCAACACGATGTCGGCGGAGGCCAGCGCGATATCCGCACCGCCCGCGCCCATCGCCACGCCAACCACCCCGGCCTTGAGCGCCAGGGAGTCGTTGATGCCATCGCCCACGACCATCGGGCGAAAGCCTTTTTTGATTTCGCTCAGCACCCGACTCAGCTTGTCCTCGGGCAACGCCTGAGCGTGGATATCACTGATGCCGACCTCCTGACCGAGGCTGTCGGCGACACTCTGGCGATCCCCCGTCAGCAGTAACTGCCGACCCATGCCCAGTTCGCGCAGTTCACTGAGCGCCTGACGCGCCTCGGGCTTGAGGCTGTCGGCCAGCAGCAGCCAGGCCAGGAAGTGGCCATTGACCGCGAGCCCGGCAATCGGGCCATCGTGATCGGGGATCGGCGAGGTCGCGATGCCCATCTGCGCGAACAGCTCAGGCCGCCCCAAGGCGGCTTCACCCCGCGCGGTCTGCGCAACGACGCCCAGCCCTTGGCGCTCTCGAATGTCGTCCAGTGGGAGCAGATGATCCTTGTCCACCAACGTGGCCAGCGCGCGACTGACCGGGTGACTGCTCGCCGAGCCCAGGCTTGCCGCCAGCTCAATGACGTCGTCGCCCGCGCCCTCCTCGGCCTGAACCGATTGCAGACGCAAACTGCCATAGGTCAGCGTGCCGGTCTTGTCGACGACCAGTGAAGTGAGGTCGGCCAGTTCTTCAAGGAAAGCCGAACTGCGGATCAAAATGCCGTGACGCGCGGCGACTGCAATACCGGCGATGGCTGTCGCCGGCGCTGACAGCACCAGCGCGCAAGGGCAGGCAGCGACCAATACCGCCAGCATGGCCTGGGCGTTATTGGTGATGAACCAGGTCACGGCCGCAATCAGCAGCACCAGCACCATGTAGCTGCCCGCGTACTTTTCCAACAGGCGAGTGATGGGCGGTTTGGAGCGCTCAGCGCTTTGCATCAGCGCGATGACCTTGCCCAGGGTCGACTCGTTGCCAATGCGCGTCACTTCAATGCGCAGCAGCCCGTCGAGGTTGATCGCGCCGCCGAAGACTTCCATGCCGGCGCGCGCTTCGAGCGGAACCGACTCTCCGGTGATGGGCGCCGTATCGAGGCTGGCCTGCCCCGAGACCACCAAGCCGTCGGCCGGGACACGGTCACCGGCGCGCACTTCGACGCGATCACCGGCCACCAGCGTACCGTTGTCGACTTCGCAAATGGAGCCATCCTTATCGATCAGCCGGGCGTGGCTGCGGGTCAGACGGCCCAATGCCTGAATGGCTTCCTGGGAGCCGATCACGCTGCGCTCTTCCAGCACGTGGCCGAAAATCATGATGATCGGCAGCAACGCGGCGGTCATCAAATCGCCCGTCGCCCACGCGCCCAGCATGGCCAGTGCGATCAATTGGTCAGTAATGCCGTGCAGGCTGGGGTACCGCAAGCTGTGCCAGCCGGCGCTGACCACCGGGATGGCGACCAACAGCGAGGCGGCGCCCAACAGCAACTGGCTGACGCCGACTTGCTCGGGCGAGAAAAATCGCCACACCAGCCCCAGCGCGAGCAGGCCGAGGGCAAGCATCGCCAGCGTCAACTGTCGGGCTGCGCTTCGCTGTTCACGGCTGGTGAGCATGCTGCCGGGCGCGTCGGGCTCGGCATGCGAGTGAGCAGGGTCGTGGGAATGGTTGTGTACGGCTTCGCCACTCATTTGTCAGCTCCCTGAATGATCAGGCGGGAATCGTCGCGGGGGTCGACCGTGGTCACTGAACCCGCCTGTTTCAGGATGGCCGGCACCCGCTCGCGGTAGATCCGCAATAGCAATCCGGGATCGCTCTTGTTTTGGATCGACATCGCCAGGCCGGTCACTGCTGCGGTGTCGGTCTGCGCCTTGGCGAGTCGTTCAGACGCTTGGGCATGGGCGACCTGCAGCATGCGGTCGGCCTGCTGATTGGCGGTCTGGTTGAGTTTCTCTGCGTCCGTGCGCGCGTTCGCCACGGCCTGATCGGCTTGCTGGCTGGCAGTCAGCACCGCGTTGAACGCATTCACCGCCGCAGCCGGCAGACTGGACTGCACGTCGACACGCACGACTTCAACGCCCAGACCCACGCCAGTGGCCGTCAGCTCGCCAAGCCGCGTATTGATGCCCTGCACCAGATCGCCGCGCAGGCGTTCGCGACGCTCGGCAGACTGGCTGTCAGAGCCCACCAGCTCGGGACGCGCCACCAGAATGGTGTCCAGATCCCGCGCCGCCGTGAGGCTGACGGCGCTGCGATTGACCAGACGGTCCAGTGCCGGCAGCACGTGTTCGCCTTGGAGCACGAACTCCCGTGGGTCCGTCACTTTGTAGTACGCCGTCACGTCGAGTTGTACGACACCGGCGTCGCCCGTAAGCAGATAACCCGAACCTGCCAGTGCGTCGCTCATCGGCGTCGCAAAACTGGTGATCTTGTCGGCCGCCAACGCAGTGGGTGAACGCATCAGTGTTTCGACATGGCGCTCAATCACGCGGTCAGCAGAAGGCAATAGCACCACTTGCTCAAACGGTTGCGGCCAGGCCAGCAGCAAACCGGCGTTCTGCACGCGATCCATCTCACCGAAGCGAAACACCACGGCGCGGTTCTGTGGGTCGATTTCCCGCACATTGGAGACAGCCCAGCCGAGCGCTGCCAGCAGGGTCACGACATACAGCCCCAAAAACGCCAGCCGGCTGGCCTGCAGCCATGGACTGTTCACCACCGGCCGCTCGATGTGCGCCGCGTCTTGCTCGGTCATGGCTGGGTTCCAGCCTTACCATCCAGGGTCGGCGGGCCGTCCACGAGGACACGGAACGGCGCGGCATCGGTGCGCAGAATCAGTTTGGTGCTCGGCCCCACCACGGTGCCGAGGGTGTCCAGCGAGCGCAGCAAGTTGTACAGCTGCGGTGAACCGGCGTAGGCGCGACCGTAAATCTGCGCCGCTTCAACGCGGGATTGCGCTTCGATGTCGGCGGCTTTCACGGTTGCGTCGGCCTCGACAATCCGCGCATCGCGTTCAGCGGCAGAGCGGATCTGCGCCGCCTCGCGTTTGCCGATGGCGGTGCGCTCGGTGGCGATGGTCTCGCGCTCGGCGCGCATGCGGTCGACCGTCGCGTTGAGGGTTACCGACGGCAACGTAAGACGTTCAACACCCACTTGCAGGACGCGAACCCCGTAGGTGGTCAGCAGTTGCTTATCGATCTGCTGACGCAGCTGGTTTTCGAAATCGGCGATGCGCACCTGATTGGCGTCAGTGTTGATCAGGCTCGACAGATCAAAACTCGCGGCGGTGGTTTCCAGCGCCGAGCCGACGAAGGTGCGGATCTGCCGGGCCGCTTCGTCCGGCTGGTTTTGCACGGCGCGCATGAAGCGCTTCACGTTGTCCGGATCGCCCTGCACCTGCCAGGCCACGTACGCCTGAACGATGATGCGCAGGCCGTCACGGGTGCCGACGTCCTGCAAGCCGCTTGAGGTGGTGCGCAAACGCAGGTCGACGGGGATCGCCGCTTCGAATGGCGCTGGCCAGCGCCAGCTCAGGCCGGGATCGAGCAGCACCCGCGCCGGATTGCCGAAGCGCGTGATGACCGTCGCCTCTCCGGAGCGCACCTGCACCAGACTCGCCGCCGCGACCGCGAAGGCAATCAGCACCGCTGCCAACGCAGCACGACGCCACGGAAAGACAGCAGGGCCGGAGGCTTGACCATGGTGATGACCGTGATGGTGGCCGCCATGACCATGGCCTGCGTGGTCGTGACCGGAATGGTCGTGGTGATCGTGGGAATGAAACAGACTCAAGAGACGACTCCTTATTCAGCCGAGGGCTGTTCAGCTGACGGGGTCGACGCTGCGGGGTCGACCGGGAGGGTAAAGGAACGCAGATCGATGGTCGGCGCGCTGGTGCCACCGAGCCGATGATCCAGTACCAGCAATTTGGCGTGGGTCAGGCCCTGGGTCAGCTGACTGAAGTACTGCTCCAGCAGGAACGCCTGGCCCGCTTTGGCGTAGCCCTGTCGTTCGGCGCTGAAACGCAAGTCCGCACCTTGCGCCGTTGCCATGACTTCCCGCGAACTCGCGGCCGCCTGGTCATGGGCCATGCTGGCGTGCAATTGCGCCACATTGGCCTGATCGGCCGCCGCGCCACGCTCCCGGGCAATGAGTGCCTGGGCGCTGATCTGTGCGGCCTGGACCGCGTGATAGGCATTGGCTGCGCCGGCCGGTGGATGAATCGACTCGACCACGGTCGCGAGAATTTCCACGCCGCTGTCGAGTTTTTTCAGGTCCCGCTGTACCGCATCGCCGATGTCAGCCGCCAGATCATTGCGCTGCTCACCGAGCAATTCGTCGAGGGTGCGCGAGGCGAAATCGTGCACCAGCACGCGGCTGGCGGTGCTGCGAATCAGACTGGGGATGTCGGCGCTGTTGTACGTTGCGGCCAGTGCGGCCTCGTCCGTCAAACCGATGCGATACACAAAGCGTACGTCCATGTTGACGATCTGGAAGCTCTGCTTGGCACCGGAGCCACTGGCGATCACTTGCGACTTGTCATTGATGTGCGTGGCGTCCCATAACCGGTTGGCAATGGCAGGCGGCGGGCCTTCGGCAGGGTCAAGGGTCAGCTCGGCGCCCGCCCCCTCCGCGACGCTGGTCGCCAGCTCGTGGACCACACCGTTTTCCACCGCCAGCACTGTTCCGAACGGCCAGGGCAAACCGGCATGCAGACCGGGCTCCAGGACTCCAACCGGTTTGCCAAACCGCTCGTAAATGCCACGGCCCTGCATGGGAATTTCGTGAACACCGCTCAGCAACCAGCCCAAACCGACGATGACCGCCATCACCGGCAGAAAAGCGCGGCGCATGTAGGTAAACGCCCAGATCTGCCGCAGGTCGATGCCGAAGCGGTTGTGCAATTCGTTTTGCAGCGCGAGCAGCGGGCGTGGTGGCCAGCGCAACAGACCGGCGACGAAGCTGCTGGCGATCAAGCGCGGCTCTAGACGCTCATTGCGCGGGCTGAAGACGGACAAGAACGCGCGGATGAGTAACTCGATGGCGACCAGCCCAGGCAACAGGCCAATCAACACCGCAAGCCGGGCGGGCCATACGCGATCGACGGAGGAGAAAAACAGGCAGAACGCCGTGATCAGCAGCGTACCGATGGCGACCTTGGTGATTTGCGCCAACTGCTCGGCTTCTGGCCAACCTGCCTCGGACTCATTGCTGAATTGCCGCTCCAGCACCAGCAGCGCAAACCCGATCAACAGCAGCAGGCCGCCGACCACGTTGCCGACAAGGCCGACATTGCTGCCTGCCAAAGCAAGGTTCCAGATAAGACCAATACTGATCAGCGACAGCAACGTCCAGCCCGCCAGCCAGAACACCGGCAATCCAACCTGGCCGACCATTGAGGTGCCGGCGCCGCTGATGCGGCCGAGCACGCGGTCGTACCAGCCCTGCTCTTCGGTGTGAAGCAGCGCTTCATCGTCAGAAGCCGCTGCGGAAGGGGGTGCGATGACGTCGGCGCGCCACTGGCTGACCACGTGCGCCGACTGCAATGCCGCCGCCAGCACGAGCAGGCTCGCGGCACTGTTGGTCAGCACTGCCGTCCACAGCGAGTTGGGAGAAAAGAGGTCAACAAAAAGCGACACCACCAGGCCGATGACGCCCACCGCTCCTGTCAGATACGTCAGCCGTGAAAGACGCCGCGATTGCACAGCCGCTCGCTGAAACCGTGGCAGGCTTGACGGTGCAGCGCCCTCATCATCCAGATCAACCCGCATTGAAACTCCAAAGCCCGTTTAACGCTGTAATCATCACCCCTCCCGCCCGCTCGCAGGCGTTGCGTGGCACTGCTTACAGCCACGCTGACACAGGGCGTTACGATATAACAGAAGTCGTGAAATTTTCGTCTGATTATTCATTTGCGCAGCCCTGAATGCGGGGTCAGACAGCCAGCAGACAGGTGAACATTCACTGCAGTCGCATTGGCTCACATCCCCGACCAAACCGAGGGCGCCTTCCCCGCTAAGCCGGTCCTGCGAGATGCGCGAGGAATAGCGCCGGGTCCACGCACTTGACTTTGAAGTACACGGGGAGAAATATTACAGCCATCATTTAAGCCGTCCAGGTGATGTGCGACATTTGTCCAGACACGGCTACGCTTCCCTCCATTGCTGGATTCCTCGAGGAGTACGTTCATGAGTCACTACGACATTGTCATCATCGGCGGCGGCCCCGGCGGCTACAACGCGGCGATCCATGCGGGCCAGAAAGGCCTGAAAGTGGCGTGCATCGAAGGCCGTGAAACGCTGGGCGGCACATGCCTGAACGTAGGATGCATTCCTTCCAAATCGTTGCTCCACGCCTCGGAGCTGTATGAGGCGGCGACGGGCGAGGAATTCAAGAAGCTCGGCATCGAGGTCACGCCGACACTGAACCTGACCCGGATGATGGCGCAAAAGGCTGAAAGCGTGACAGGCCTGACCAAGGGCATCGAGTTTCTGTTTCGCAAGTACAAGGCTGAGTGGATCAAGGGTTGGGGCCGCCTCGCCGGGCCCGGCAAGGTCATCGTCACCGATGCTGCAGGTGTCGAAACCGAGCTGACCGCCAAGGACATCATCATTGCCACCGGCTCCGAGCCGACGCCCCTGCCAGGCGTGACCATCGACAACAAACGTATTCTCGATTCCACCGGCGCGCTGTCGTTGAGCGAAGTGCCCAGGCATCTGGTGGTGATTGGCGCGGGGGTCATCGGTCTCGAGCTGGGCTCGGTCTGGCGGCGGTTGGGGGCGAAGGTGACGGTGGTCGAATTTCTCGACCATGTCGCCCACGGCACCGACCTTGAGGCGGGCAAGACGCTGCATCGCTCACTGTCGCGTCAGGGGATGGCGTTCAAACTCGGCTCGAAGGTCACCTCTGCCGTCGCCGCGGAAACCGGCGTCACCCTGACCGTGGAACCCGCCGCCGGAGGCGAAGCCGAACAGATCGAAGCGGACTACGTGCTGGTGTCCATCGGCCGTCGCCCGGTGACGAAAGGACTGAGCCTGGAAACCGTCGGGCTGGAAGTAGACAAGCGCGGCGTCCTGCCCAACACGGGGCATCGCACGGCGGTGGAGGGCATCTGGGTGATTGGCGACGTCACGTCCGGCGCGATGCTTGCGCACAAGGCGGAGGACGAAGCCGGCGTGTGTGTCGAGCGCATTGTTGGCAAGAAGGGTGAGCTGAATTACAACCTGATCCCCAATGTCATCTACACCCAGCCCGAACTGGCCAGCGTCGGCAAGACGGAAGAGCAACTGAAGGAGGAAGGTCGCGCTTACAAAGTCGGCAAATTCCCGTTCAGCGCCAACAGCCGCGCCAGGGTCAATCACGAAACGGACGGCTTCGCGAAAGTGCTGGCGGATGAGCGCACTGACGAGATTCTTGGCGTGCACCTCGTCGGCCCAAGCGTCAGCGAGATGATCGCCGAGTACTGCGTGGCGATGGAGTTCGCGGCCTCTGCTGAAGACATCGCCCTGACCTGCCACCCCCATCCGACAAGGTCCGAGGCGCTGCGCCAAGCGGCAATGGCCGTAGGGGGACATACCACGCAGGCTTGAAGTGCGCGGCCAAAATCGGCCGCGCGAGCAAGACGCTGAAGCAAAACAGGTTGTGCCCTGAAACGATTTTTTTCCCCGTTGCGCGAACAAGATGCCGAGATTGTTATCTGTTTGTTGGTAATTTGCGTTCAGCAAGGATTGGGAAAGCGCACTTTTTTGTGCAGGAAGGCACAGCATCTTCAGAGGCTTCACCATATGAATCGCAGGAATCTCTTGAAAGCGTCCATGGCGCTGGCAGCCTATAGCGCGCTGCCCGCCTCAGGTCTTTATGCGGCACGCGCGCTGGCTGCGGCGGCCGATGGCGACATCGAACACTTTGACTTCAAGACCTTGCAGGACAACGCCAAACAGATGGCCGGCAAGCCTTACGTCAGCACCAAGCAGAACCTGCCGCCTACCCTGGCGAACATGACGCCTCAGCAGTTCAATGCGATCAAGTACGACGCCGGTCACTCACTGTGGAACGACGTGAAAGGCCAACTGGACGTGCATTTCTTCCACGTCGGCGCAGGGTTCAAGACGCCGGTGCGCATGTACAGCGTCGACCCGGCGACCCAGCAGGCGCGTGAAGTGCATTTCCGCCCTGAGCTGTTCAACTACGAAGCCAGTCGCATCGACCAGAGTCAGCTCAAGGGCGACTTGGGCTTTGCCGGGTTCAAGCTGTTCAAAGCCCCCGAGATCGCCATCAACGACGTTCTGTCATTCCTGGGCGCCAGCTACTTCCGCGCCATCGACAGCAACAAGCAATACGGTCTTTCCGCCCGGGGTCTGGCGATCGACACCTACGCCCATCGCCCCGAAGAATTCCCTGACTTCACGCAATTCTGGTTCGAGAAACCGACCAAAGACGCCACGCGCTTTGTGGTCTACGCGCTGCTGGACTCTCCCAGCGCGACGGGCGCGTACCGCTTCGACATCGATTGCCAGGCCGACCGCGTGGTGATGGACATCGATGCGCACATCAATGCCCGAGCCGACATCGAGCAGTTGGGCATTGCGACCATGACCAGCATGTTCAGCTGCGGCACACACGAGCGCCGCATGTGCGACACCCTTCACCCGGAGATCCACGACTCCGACCGGCTGGCGATGTGGCGCGGCAATGGCGAATGGATCTGCCGCCCGCTCAATAATCCGGCCAAGATCCAGTTCAACGCCTTTGCCGACAAAGACCCGAAAGGCTTTGGCCTGGTGCAGACCGACCATGACTTCAAGACCTACCAGGACACCGTGGACTGGTACCACCGCAGGCCGAGCCTGTGGGTCGAACCGACGACGGCCTGGGGCGAGGGCTCAATCGATTTGCTGGAACTGCCGACCACGGGTGAAACCCTGGATAACATCGTCGCGTTCTGGAACCCGAAAGTGCCGGTCAAGGCCGGCATGTCGATGAATTATGGCTACAAGCTTTACTGGAGCCCGCTGCCTCCGGTCAGCACACCACTGGCTCAAGTGCACGCGACGCGTTCAGGCATGGGCGGGTTCATCGAAGGCTGGGCGCCGGGCGAACACTACCCGGAAGTCTGGGCGCGGCGCTTTGCCGTGGACTTCAACGGCGGCGGGCTGGACCGACTGCCGGAAGGTTCGGGCATCGAGCCGGTGGTCACCGTGTCCCACGGCAAAATCCAGGATTTCAATGTGCTGGTACTGCCCGACATCAAGGGTTTCCGCGTGACGTTCGACTGGTACCCGACCAGCGACTCCGTGGAGCCGGTGGAGATGCGCATGTTCATCAAAACCGGTGACCGCACGCTGAGTGAAACCTGGCTGTATCAGTATTTTCCTCCCGCACCGGACAAGCGCCGCTACACCTGAGTGTGATCAGCTAATGGCGTAGCGGCATTCAGCTTGCTCGCAAGACGGCGTATTCGCCGCTGAATATTCAGCGGTGAATGCGTCGCACTTGTAACGAAAATGAGTCATAGAAAGCTATCGCCATACCCGGATTTCTTCTCTTTTTAACAGCGTCAATTTTCTATCCGCTATAACAATCAATGACTTAAGATTTATGATATTTAGCCACCACTAAATATGTCCGTAAATTTGACTAATTGATTGACAGCCCCGCGATCTGCGGCTGATATATCCCTGTCGTGCCGTTTGCGAGGGGACCGAAACGCCCTTCTCCTCCCCCGCTGCGACTCTCAAAAATCATCGCGATTGCATGCCATCGACGGCCATTGCCGCTCATCCGGGCAGTAGCTTTTCCGCCCGGCGGCCTGCTCGCACGCTGACGCTTATCACACGTACAAATGCTCCCGAGGGGCTGCACATGATGTCGACTTCCCCCGCTTACGTTGAAAAACCTTCTTTGCTGTCATTCGATAAATCCACGGCAGTCGTGCTGGTTGCGATCAGCCTGATGCTGGTCGAGACCTTCAACGGGGCTCTGCGTTTCTATCTGGATCAGGCAGGCATTTCCGTATTGCTCTATGCCCCGAAGGTCGCGTGTCTGCTGTTCTTCGCACTGGAGCTGCGCAGCTTCAAAGCCGGGCCGGGGGTCTGGCTGAGCCTGCTGGTGCTGTTGCTGTCGGCGGCATGGGCAGCGCTGAATGGCGCCCAGGCCGGGAACTTCGCATTTGCGCTGTACGGGATCAGCCCGCTGCTGTTCGGGATCGCCTGCGGTGACCAGATCATTCGCCACAAGCGCCTGTTCATGTGGGCGATTGCCTTGTGCCTGCTGGCTTCGCTGGGCGGGATTGCCCTCGACCGGTACGTCAGTCTGCCGTGGAAGGGCTACAGCTACACCGTCGGCGGCACCGAGCTGAGCGCCAACACCGCATGGACCTCCGAAGACATGGACCGCCCGGCCGGATTTGCGCGAATCTCCAGTTCACTGGCCATCATCATCTCGGTTCTCAGCCTGTACCTGATGGCGACCCTGCGCTCGAAGTTGCTCGGGTTGGCAGTCTGCGTGATCGGCCTCGCCGGCGTGATATTGACCACCAGCAAGGCGCCAGCGTTGGCATTCATTGGCGGTACCGGCCTGCTGCTGATGTTGCGGTTTCGCTGGACAGCACGGGCGACCATCGTTGTCGCGGTCGTACTCGGCATGTCGCTGCCCTTCGTGGCGATGATGACTGACTTCGATGCCAACACAATTTCGGCCACCAGTTCGCTGGCATCTATCTATGACCGGTTGATCAACACTTGGCCCAACGTGATTCGGACGCTGATGGACGATGATCGAACGCTCACCGGTGTTGGCTTCGGGCTGGTTGGCAGTGCCGTGGCCGCCTTCCCGGTTCCCGGCGCCGACATCTTCATGGTTACCGACAGCACCGTGGTTTACCTGTGGGCGACGTTTGGGCTGGTCGGGCTGTTTCTCTACGCCCTGCACCTCCCGTTGTTTTTCATCCTGGCCGACAGCGTCAGCCGTTACGGCCAGGCGTTGCTGGTGACGGGTTTTTGCATCTGCATTGTCAGCTGGACGACCGATACGCTGGAAGTTACCCTCGCCAACATGTTCCTGGGCATGGCAATCGGCCATGCGCTGGCCATGAAATCGCGGGTTAGACAACCGGCCCCAAAGTCCCATGAGTTGCCCACGTGGAATGGCCTGCCGGGCCTGAGTTGACTGAGGCACTCCTATGAGCTTTCGCAGCATCGGCCTGAGCGGCCTGGCACTGATGGCCGCCCTGTGCGCTGCCAATGTCGCCATGGCCGAGCCTTTTATCGTAGGCGTTGCCACCCATTCGATGAATAACGCCGGGCAACCGCTGCGCAGTCTTCAGATGGCGAAAGCGGCTGGCGTCACGTCCATTCGCGATGACGCCTTCTGGTCTACGGCCGAACCTGTACGGGGTCAGATGCAGATCATTGCGCCGTGGCGCGCATGGCTGAGCACTGCCAAGGGGCTGAATCTTGCCCCGATGGTCATTCTCGGCTACGGCAGCTCGTATCAGGGCGGCGCCAAGCCCCGCAAGCCTGAGGTCAAGATTCCGTACCTGAAATACGTGGACTACCTCACTCGCCAGTTGGGCAATCCGGTCAGGTTCTATGAGGTCTGGAACGAGTGGGACCTGGACGGCCCGGCCGATCCGCGCTTGAGCAATGACTACGTGACGCTGGTCCGGGACGCGGCACCGATCATTCGCAAGAATAACCCCCAGGCGCTCGTACTCGCCGGTGCCGTAACGAGCATGGGCATCAAGAGTGGGTTCGTTGACCGCATCCTGGCTGCAGGGGTGATGAAGTACGCCGATGGCCTCTCGCTGCACCCGTATGTGCACTGCGAAGGCAGCTACCGCAACACGCCGGAGACCTGGGTCGGCTGGATGCGAGATCTGGACCGTCGAATCAGCGCCAAGGTCGGCAGGCCGGTGCCGCTGTATCTGACCGAGATGAGCTGGCCGAGCCACAATGGCAATTGCGGCGTCAGCGCCGAGCGCCAGTCTGCGTACCTGGCGCGTGCGTACTTCCTCATTCGCACGCTGCCGAACGTCAAAGGCATGTGGTGGTATGACCTGATCAACGATGGCACCAACCGCACCGAGCAGGAGCACAATTTCGGCCTGCTTGATGCCGATCTGCGCGCTAAACCGGCTTATTCGGTGCTCAAGGCCATCAGCCCTTATCTGCCTGATTTCAACTACGAGCCGGCAAACAGCCTCCAGTCCGACGGCGTCTTCCAACTGGCATTCAGCAATGGCCGCGAGCGGATTATGGTGGCGTGGGTCAGCGGTCGCGAACACGAAGTCAGCATCAGCGCCGCGGCCATGAAAAATAAACCGGTGCGCATCCTCGATACGCAAACGCCGGATAAAGGCATGACCGCCTCCGCGCAGCAGTGGGTGTGCGATGCCCAGCGTTGCTCGGCCCGACTGACGCTGACGGAGTTTCCGAAAGTCATTCGCCTAAGTCCAGACGCCTGACGACCGCACCTGTGCAAACCCGCCTGACCTGTCAGCGCGGGTTTTTTTATGTGCTGCAGATCCAGATAGTGGCAATACGACATTTACTGGACATGTCTTACTGCTATTTTACGACCTTGGGCAGACACACTGCCGGAGGAACGTATGGGGCTTCGAGGAAGATTCATCGTTGGCGGGTTACTTGGGCTGCTCATGCTGCCAGCAGTGGCTGAACCGTACGTCGCGGGCGGAGCTCAGTCGAAGCCGTATGCCTATGAAGACAATGACGGTCACCTGGAAGGGATCTCCATCGACATCGCGCGGCGCGTGATGAAACTGGCAAACATTGACGTTACCTTCGTGATCTACCCGGTCAACCGCCTGCAGGCGATGCTGCGCAAGGGCGAGATCGATATCAACTTTGCCGACGCGCTGATCTGGAACAGCCCCGAGGAGCAACGTCGATACGTGTTCTCCAAGCCCTATTCCACGGTCAAAGAGCACCTGTACTTTCTGGCCAATCACCCTGCCCGCGGCCAGACCATCGCACAACTGGAGCACCTCACGATCGGCATGGTTCGGGGCTACAACTATCGGGCACTGGACCCGGCGATCGAGGAGCGCCGTTTGAGCCGGCTGGAAACATCGCAAGATGAAGCGCTGATCAAGTTGCTCCAGAGCAGGCGCGTGGATGCCATCGCCATGGTCGACGACATCTTTGATGAAGTAACTTCGGCCCATGACCTGGATCCCGGCCAGTTCGTCCAGGGCGCACGACTCAGCGAAGCGCCGCTGGTGTTCAAGCTCCAGCCGCAATACGCCTCGTGGTTGCCGCAGATCAACAGCGCGATCGACAGTCTGAACAAGACGGGCGAGCTGGAGCGGATTCGACGCAAGTATTTGCCTGGGGCGAAGGCGGCGAAGTAAAAGCAGCCAGATCAATGAGCCAGCAATTTTGTAACCGTGGAACAGTAGGCAGCGCGCATCCCAGAGCTCGAAAGTACAATGCCGACCTCAAAAAAAACCCCACCGTGAGGTGGGGTTCTTGTTACTTCGTCTGTCCTCGGGGGGAGGTGCATGCACCCGCGTATCCCGTGGCTAGTGAAAAAACTATATGGACATGGGTTTATTGAATCAAGGCCTCTTTTCACGGTTAGTCGCTGTTACTGCGAAGACGGCGCTCAAACTATTGCCCTGACTTCCACATTCAACCCCAACATCTCGCGGGCGATTCGGTCGGCGTCGACGAAGGCTCGGGAGTAGCTGCCCGAAGACGGGACGTAATGGTTGTAATACGTCGAGCCTTCGACCATAGGGCCGGTTACCCACAGATTAGGCTGGGCTTTGCCTTGACTGTCGACCAGCACGCCCTCTCCATTTTCGGTCAGGCTGTGGATAATTCCGTTGCTTTTTAACAAGCGAAGGATCGTTGGCAGCGACGATACGTCACAGGGGGTACTGACGTGGGCCTTGATAATTCTGTTTAAGGGAACAGTCAGATTGCCAGCGAGAAGCACTGCGGTCCGTGCTCCGTCATCACTGTTGATAACTTGAGAATGTCGCACCCAGTGGACAACCCCGGCGTCGGCCAAGGCTAGCAGCTCCTGATGACGTTCCTTCTGCGGCCCGGCCACCATTCTATTGACATGGGGCGCATACTTTTCGAAGAAGACACTGCGTGAAATGCTGGTCAGGCCCCGGTTATCCACAACCCGACGCAGCTGCTCACGACAACACCTCCACACTTCAATCGCGGCTTTGATAGGGCTTGCATCAAGCCCTAAACAGCTCTGCGCAATGTCGCTTTCAATAAATGCGCGCATGACCTGGGGATAATCCAATGCGTCAATGCTCGGCACATGCGGGTTATACACAGCCTCGTCAAGTGGCGGCGTTTGAAAACGTGATGCCATTTCAGCGGACACCGCTTCAAGCCGGCCTGAGTCATACGCTCGCGCAATTTCCGCCTTGATCCTTACTGCCGATTCGCTCTTTTGTGAGGCGATCATTCCGAAGTATTCCGCGACCATTTCAGCTTTGATCAACGGAAGGACCTGCTGCTCGAAATCCAATCCGGCAGGGTTTTCCGTTCGCAGATCAGCGACAGCCGACAGTGTAAAAATCAGCGCCGCGTTCGAAGCCCGATGGGGCACGATGTCCGGCCGTGTGCGGTACGGCAGACCGCTGCGCGAGAACAAATAGATACGCGGCTCTTGTCCACTGGGCTCGTAGTGCAAGCCTTCCGCCCGTTTGCTGAATTGGCCTCCGCGTCCGACTGTCAAGCCGGCCACAACGTCCATGGCGGTCAAGCCTACTCCTTCGATGCCAACCGCTTCTGTGGATAACTCAACACCGCGCGAATCAGAGTGTCGGTCCGTGGGTAGCCATCCGGGCAGCTCCTTATGCTCATCCTGCAACTGACGCGCATGCCCTACTGTGATCGCCAACCAATCCACAGAGCGCTCTGCCGCGGCTGTGGACAGAACGAACTGGCCCATATCTGTATGTTCAATGTTATCCACAGCGTGAGGATGGTGAATCACGCGCACGTTTGTCGGCAGACTGCGAATGACTTCCTTGTAAGTCCACGCCAGATATTCCCCCAGCCAGCTCCGTGGCAGGAACTCATTGGGCTGTACGTTGCGTGCTGCAGATTTATAACGCAGACACCATTCGTAGAAGTCGGGTCCTTGGCGTCCCACTTTTCCGTCCAGTGCGGCCGTGTCCGGAAACATCGAGATCTGCGAGGCAACGGTGTTGAGCATCAGGTATTCAGGTTGATCGACGGCATGTAAGCCCGGCCCCGGTGGCTGGGGGTCAAATACGTTTACTTCGATGCGCCGGGCCGTATTGACCGCCAGCGCACAGATACGCTCCAGCACCGTAAGGCCGCGTGAGCCACACCCGACGATACCGATGCTGATACCAGGCTTTTCCGCACCTGGGGATAACTTTTCGGCCGCCAGCGCTGCGCTCAGTTCCATCTCAGGGTTTCTCCGAAGAACGATTCAATAGCCACGCCACGGGAGTCAGCCAGCGCGGTATCAACGATGAATTTACTCAGCGCCAGGTCGAGTACGCCCAAGCCGAACGGCGAGAAAATCGAGGGCTTTGCGGGATCAAGCTCGACCTCGCCGCGGATGAGGCCAGCCAACGTGCCGTTCATGAAACCGCGTCCGCTGGTGAGTTGCTCAGCCAGGTGCGGCGACGTATTGGCCTTCATACAGTGCTCGATGTCGTCGCACAGGTTGTTCGCCTCCAGCAGCAACTGCGGCGCGATGTCCCGCAACGAAATGTTCAGCACGACCTGCCCGGCGCGAAACGCCATTGGCGGTTTGACGTAGGGCTCGCCAGCCGTCGTGGCGAAGATCACCAGATTTGCCGCGAGCGCTTCCTCCAATGACCCTGTGCGGGCTGTGCATAAGTCGGTTTTTTCGATGAAGCCAGTCAGAGCATCCGCAGACGCTACGTCGAAATCATGCACAACGGCGTGGCCGATGTCCCACCCTTCGACGCAGAGCATTCGGGCGATGTTGCGGGCAATCACTCCGGCACCGATAAACCCTACAGACGCGGCCTTGCGTGACTGACCGTTGAGCCAGTAAGCGCCTGACACCGCCGACGCTGCCGTGCGCACCGCGCTGATTTGTGCCCCTTCCAGGCACGCATAGGGATAGCCGGTGTTAGGGTCGTTGAGGATCACCACGGCTGATGCCCTCGGTTTCTGCTGCGCGACGTTGCCGGGGAAGCTGGAGATCCACTTGATCCCGGCCACGGCGTCCTCTCCCTCCAGCGCCGCCGGCAGCGCGATGATCCGGTTGGCAGGTTGTTGAGGGAAACGCAGAAAGTAGCTGTCCGGGTTGAGCGTCTGGCCGTCATGGTGCTGCAGATACACCTGCTCGATGCGCCGCACCATGTCGCGGGCGTGGCTGTCGAGGATATCTTTGATGACAGCGCCGGGGATCACATGGAAGTCAGACATTCAGCGCTTCTCCCTCGAAGGTGTGAACATACTGCTTCAGATACCGAGTGATCGGCTGCGAACCCAGCGCGGTCAACTCTGCGCGCCCGAACTTCTGCATGACCCACTCATCGTTGTAGATGGTCTCCAGATAGCGCTCGCCGGCGTCCGGTGATATCGCCACGACAACGGCGTCTTTGGGAATTCCCAGCGAGGGTGCTGCCAGCCCGGCCACCACTGTCCCGGTAGAACCGCCCGCCAGCACGCCATTGGATTTCGCCAGCCAGCGACACATGGCGACGGTGGCGCGCTCATCCACCACTTGCTGCTTGTGCAGGTGGTGGGCGCGGAAGATCGGCGGCGTCTGGCTGGAGCCGAGTCCTGGAATGAAGCGCGGGCCGGGCGCCTGACCGAAAGTCACCGAACCAACGCTGTCTACCGCGATGATCTTGGTGCGCGGCGAATGCTTGCGGAAATACTGCACACAACCCATCAAGGTGCCGGTCGTTCCGGCGCCGACCACCAAGTAATCCAATGCCGGAAAGGCGATATGAATCGACCGCGCCGTGGTGTGTTCATGGGTCTTGGCGTTGGCCGGATTGCTGTACTGGTTAAGCCACAGATGCCGGGGATCGCGGGCTACGGCATCGCGAATGTAACGAATGCGCGTGCCCAGATAGCCGTCGTTGTCATCGCGCTCGGTGACGATAACGATCTGCGCACCGAAGGCTTCCATCATCTTGATGTTGTGCAGGTTGGTGTTGGGGTCAACGACACAGCAGAAGGTGTAGCCGCGCTCGGCGCAGATCATTGCCAGCGCCACGCCGAGATTTCCGGACGAAGACTCGATCAACACCGTGTCCTTGTGGATAAGTCGGCGCTCGGTAAAGGAGTCGATCAGGCCGATGGCTGTCTTCATCTTGATTGAGCCGGCTGGGTTGCAGGACTCGAGCTTCAGATGCAGGTTTTCAAAACCCAGGCCTTTTACCCTGACGAAGTTCGAATCGCCGACGATGTGGGAGATGAAATTCATGACCGTGCCTCGACGGGTGCGGGCCGGGTGTAGCTCGCCATGGTCACCCGCGGCGCGTGCTGCCGGGGTTGGGTCGCCAGCAGCGCATCGGTCAGGTGCTGCGCCCGTAAGGCAACCATGGAAAACGACTGGGCGTCGCTGATGCCGTGGGTTTTTTCCGATGTGCCGTTCGCCAAAATCTGCACGCCTTCGCTGTGCTGCAGGGCAACCCGGTAATAACGGTCGACCGCCAGCGTGCCGTCCTCATCGCGGACCAGCCAGGGTTGCAGCAGGGTCAGCAGCGGTGGCACGGCGAGCTGCTCGTAGCCGGTACCCAGGACAATGCCGTCGACGTACAGCACGGTTTCAACGCCGGTATTGCTGTCACGCAGCACCACCGAATAGGCATCGCCCACTTTTTCCACCGAGGCCACTTCGGACCACGCATGCAGATTCAGACGTCGGTGTCCCGTCACCTCGCCTTCGTACAGGAAGGAGTAAAGCGCCTGACTCTCGTCGACATCGATGCCTGCGTAATTGGTCGACCGGATCTCTTCGAATACCCGGCTGCGTCTGTTGGGCTCAAGGTCGTGGAAATAGTCGATGTGCTCTGGCAGGAAGGCCATGTTGGGAAACTGCCCGAGCTGTCCCACCTTGAAACCCACGCCGCGGTGCACCGAATGCACCTGCGTGGTGGGCGCGGCGCCGAGCAGGTGGGTGACCGCCTCCCCCGCGCTTTGACCCGAGCCCAGCACCAGCCACCGCTGCGCGATGGGACCGCCGCCGAGGTGGATGTTTTTAAGGTACCGGGATGTGTGGAAGACACGACCGCCTAGATGCGCGCTGAACGGCTCCGGTATCCGGGGCATGCTGCCGTGGGAAAGCACCAGCCGCTTGGTGCGATAGGTGCCTTTTGCAGTGACGACATCAACGCCCTTCAAGATGCCCTTTTCCGCCACCGGCAACACGTCGAGCACGCCTTCGTCGTAGGCAACGTAGTCCTTGAGTTGTGCGGCGACCCAAGCGATGTAGTCAGACCATTCCACCCGGCTGGCCGGACGCCCGAGCAAGCCGAATTTATGCAGACGACCCTTTTCCTTCAGGTACATGGCGAAGGAAAAGCGGCTGCGCGGATTGCGCGGCGTCACCAGGTCTCGAAAGACATGGTGGTTGATGTCGGTGCCCGCCAGCAGAAACGCGCCATGCCAGGTTGAATCACGCCCTTTTTCGAAGAAGCGCACGCGCTGGAAAGGCTTTCGGCCGCAATCTTCCGCCTCATCCTCCAGCGCACAGGCCAGTGCGATACCGGCCGGGCCGAAGCCGATCGAGACGACGTCCAGCGTTTCACGCACACCTTCGATTTCATACTGAGTCATGGTCATTCTTCCTGAAAGTTGCAAAAGATGTGGCGAGCTTTTGGGCAGGACGCTTCAACACAGCAGCCGCCGCTCATGGACGTGCTCGTCGGTGTAGACCCACAGCGACACCCGGGCGTAATCGTTCTCCCCGTCGCTGAAACTGACCGGGCCGGCAGGAGTGGCAAAGTGATCAAGACGCAGTGCGTTCAGCAGTCCGCGCTCATCAGCGGCGGCTCGGTCCACCAGGGCAAACGCTGCAAGCGTCTCGACGGCGTATACCGGCGCCTGTTCGAAGTAGATCTGTTGATAAGTCGCATCGAATGACTGCGCCTCGGCCAGGTCGCCCGCGATCGGAAAGCTGATGACGTACACCGTGCCGGTTTGCGCCATTCCATCCACCAGCGCAGGAGACGCGGCATCGTCGGTGAAGAAGATCGGCAATCCACAGCCAGCAGCACGGTTATCCACAAGGAACAGCCGGCTTGCTTTCAATCGCCCGCAGAAAACCAGGGCATCGGCATTATTCACATCGCCCACCAGATCGACTGTGGATAACGTCGCCGCTGCGTGAAGTTCGTGCATCTGCTGGCGCCCGTGCAGGCTCGGATCAGTGAACACAGCGAGGCGGCGCAGCCCTTCAGATTCGGCGAATTCGATCAGGCGCGTTGCCAAGAGTCGATCAGAGGCGCAAAGGCGAAACGTGGTTTTCCCAAACCCGGTCAACGCTGCACAGGTGGATGCTGGCAAAATCAACGGAATGCCGGCCTGTGCATAACTTTCTGCCGCAGCGGCGGCAGAGTCCGAGGCGAAGTGACCAATCACAGCATCCACCTTCGCGTCGATGAAATGCCTTGCCGCCGCACGGCCGCCCTCCGCGCTCGCGCCGTCATCAAAGTAAAAATGTCGCGCGCGTCGCACATGGGGGAACAGGTGGCTGGACAGGTACACGCTACGCAAGAAACCGCGCGCGTGCAGCGTGGTGCCAACGTCGAGTGCCGCGCAGATACCCAGGCGCATCATGACAACGCCACCTCGGCGAACCGCGAAGGGCGGAACGCTTCCATGACCGATCGGTAAGCCTCGTCCATCGACACACCGGACATCAAACCACCCAGCTCGAGCGCCAGCAGCTCGGCAACATTCGGTGCCATTTTGAAGCCGATGCCGCAAAACCCGGTGGCGAGAAACAGGTGGCTCTTGGCGCTGAAACGGCCGATCACGGGGCGGCCGTCTTCGGTGTACGCGTCCCAGCCCACCTGCGTGACCACCGGTAGACTGTAGCGCCGGTCGTAGCCGAGACGAGACACTCGGTCCATGACGTCTTGCTCGTTGTCCAGCGGCGCCATGTTCAGCTGATCCGCATGTTCTGCGCGCTGGCGCCGCTGGCCGCCCACTTGCACGAGATTGCGCCCCAGCGGCAGCAGGTAGGTATTCAGGTGGTGAGCAATGATCGGCATGCTCGGGGCCTGGTCGCAGCCGAAGCGCGTGAACGGAATCGTCCGCGCGTGCACGGCGTTATGCGGCCGGGGCATCGGGCCGCTGGCGCCGCAGGCATCGACGACCCACGTCGCTTCCAGACACAGCTTGCCAGCATGAACCTGAACATAGCCGTCCAGTTCGACGCAGCGGTCGACGGCCAGGTGATCGAGGTACGTCGCTTTTTCACTGACATAGCGGCATAGAGTCGACACTGTGACGCGGGCATCGACCGTGCCGCCATTGCGTTCGATAAGCAGGCATTCGCCGACACAAAAAGATGAAAAACGCGCGTTATCCAGTGCATCGACAGAGGCGTGCAGCTCAATGCTTTCGGAGCCTTCGCTGTCCACCGCTTCGAGGTATTGCCCGCATACTTCAGCGCTGGCGATGTAAGCGACACCACTGCGGTTGAGTGCGCTTTCGTAGACAGCGTGGACAATGCCTGGATTGCCGTAAAGTGATCCGCGGCGAGTCAAGGGACGCAACGTGGCGTCTAGCTCCAGACCGCGAACGATGCCGCCCGTGTCCCGCGTTGCGCCTTGGGCGCCAGCGATGCCTTTCTCCATCAGCGCCACATCGAGGCCGCTTTCAACCAGTGCCGCTGCGATCGAAGCGCCCATGATGCCGGCTCCGATCACGATCACATCAAATGAAGTTTTCATCGTCGTCGCCCGTCCTTCGGTCAAATTTCGTACTCGACCGCACTGACATACACCAGCTGCTGCAGGACTTCGTTTTCAGTAAAGCGGCAATAGCGCAGGATCTGTTTCGCCAAGTCCGGGAACACGGGTGCGCCGATGGCACCGATCAGGGCCATGTACGGCAGAATCCGCTTGCCGAGGGTCTGCCGATCACGGGCGGCGTTGATGATGTCCGACAGCAGCACCGCGAGGCCCTTCATGCTGAAGTGATCCACCGACGTCGCTTCGAACCAGCGCGCCACCAGAATCTTGAGGGCCGCCGCGTCCGCCGCACTGACTTTCAGGCTGTCGCCGTCCACCCGTTCGCGCTCGGCCTGGGCGGCCAGCTTGACCAGCACCTCGTTGAAGGTTTGCTCACGCCAGGCGGAGAACCTCTCGACATCGAAATCATCCGTGTCCTGCTCCGGCGCGATCAACGCCAGATAGAAGCGCGCGCTGTCGGTGCAGGCGTCTGCCACCAGATCCCGCGCCCAGATCGCATAGTTGCGACTGGTGGAAAGGTTCTTGCCGTTCAAGGTCAGAAACTGGTTGGTGTAGAAGGTCTGGCGCAGGCGATAGCCGTGCATGGTCTGCAGCAACGAGGGGTAAACCATCATGTGGCTAAAGGCGCAGTCGTAACCCAGAAAGTGCACCAGCCGGCCTTTGCCGGAGCGGCAGTATTCGTCGTACTCCCACGGCGCAAGCTTGTGTTCATTGAGGTATTCGCGGAAGGCCGCCAGGTAACCGGACAGGCCCATGACCCAGGTGTGTATGCGCCGGCTGCCATCGGGCTTGAGATCCAGTCCGCCGTCGTAGGGACGGGTTATGCCCCAGTCCGCCGGGCCGATGTCGAATTCTTCCTCCAGAAAGCGGCGAATGAAAGGCCGCAGCGGCGCATGTTCGAATGTGCTTTTGAGGTGGTTACGGAAGTTCGACAGCGCCAGAAACTCACGCTCTATCGGCCGCCAGAGCATAGGCGCCGCGCATAATTTGCAGCGGAAGTTACTCATCTTCGAGGCATTGGGGGTATGGGCGCATTCTTCGCACTGGCTGGCATCCGAGTCCGAGCCACAGTGATCACAATTGCCCCGCCCGAAGGCTTCGTAGCCCCACTTATCACAGTGCTCGCAATAAGGTTCCGGGCTGACTTTTTTGTATATGGCCCCCGCCTTCACCGCGTACTCGTACATCTCCTCCACGGCGTTCTTGAAGTAACTGTTGCCGAACGGGCGCATCCAGAAATCCACCTGGATGCCCATCTTCTCAAGCGTGTCGTTGATCTTGTCAGTGTTCTCCAGCGCCAGTGTTTGAGGCGCCTGGTCCAGCTCGATTCCTCGCCGCAGCATGTAGGATTGATAGTCATCGGAGTATGAGACGAGGGTGCAATCGTGACCGCGTTGGCGTTGGGCCCGGGTATAGATGTCCGCTGCCAGAAAAGGCCCCGCCATATGACCAATGTGTAAATCACCATTGGGGGTCGGCGGCGTGATCGTAACCAGCAACTTGCCCATCACGACGCCCTCTGATCGGACACGTCATGAACCGTCGCTTTGTGCAGGGCGAACTCATTGGCGGCCACGGCCTGCCGGGCGTCTTCATCGAGGAAGCGATTGGCGGATTCGCGATCCCACCATACGACGTAGAAGTGGAAGTCTTCGTCAGTGTCGTTGAATACATAGTGATCGGTGTGTTTGGGAATGGCAGCAATGTCGCCCATGGTGAACGGGTACGTTCGATCCCCGACGATCAACTGTGCGGTCCCTTTGATGCCGATAAAGAATTCCTGGTCTATCTGCGTGTGGGACAAGGATTTGGTGTGGGGCCGCACGACACACCAGCCGCCGCCGATGGGCGTCGGATAGCCATTCCACGGCAGCAGCCTTGCGCCATCCAGGTCATATTCATGAACCAGTTTGTCCCACGCCATGGGACGAAAAATATCGAAATCAGTCATGGGGTTTTCCTTCAGCCGGAGCATCCTGCTCGCTGTTTTATCGGCGCCAGACTGAGCTGACGGGCGCGTATTAGCTAAGGAATAAACTGAAGAAAAGTGAGTGGCGGGGCAAACTAGAAATCCGCAATCAGCGGTTAAGTCTGACTTAACGGGTCTCGGCTTAATTGTTTTTATAATCAACACGTTGATCAGTTTTACCCGTATGGGTGTATCACCCACGGACACTGAAGCAGGACTTAACTGCCCTGATAACTAATCAACACTGAGTCGGGGAACGTGAACGCAAACTATCGCGTGGTGAATTCACGCTGACTGACGGTGGCCTGGGACACTAGCCAGTCACGAAACTGCTTGCTGGACTTGGGGAGAATGGCTGTCTCGTCGTAAACCAGGTAATAGGCAATCGGCGTGTCGATCGTCGCGCGAAACGGCACAACCAATCGGCCGGACGCCAGCTCTTCTCGAATCAGCGAACGGCGCACCAGCGCAATGCCCATTCCCGCCAGCGCAGCCTCGATGACGCCGTTGGAATCCACGAACACCGAACCTTTGTGTACAGCAGCCTCGCCATCTTCGATACCCACCGCACGGAGCCATAACGCCCAGTCTTCGCGGTGTTCGTCGTGCAACAGGGTGTAGCTTTTCAGGTCAATGGGCGACGAAAGGTACCGGGAGTCCGGCAGCAAGGAAGGGCTGCAGACAGGCTGCAGTCGGTCGTTGATCAGCATCTCCACTTCCAGACCGGGATAACGGCCGAGGCCATGGCGCACGGCGAAGTCAACGCCGTCGCCGAGCAAATCAACCAGCCTGTTTGTGGTGCTGATCAGCACCTCGATGCCGGGGCAGATGGCCTGGAAATCAGGCAGGCGGGGCAGCAGCCACTGCATGGCAAAGCCGCTGGTGCAGCTGACAGTGATTGTATTGGGGCCGTTGTCGCTCATCAGACGCTGGGTGGCGTCGGATATCTGCCCAAGTGCGGGGCGAATGGCCCGCAGGTAGATCTTGCCCTCGGCAGTCAGCTCCAGGCGTTTGGTGTTGCGGATGAACAGCGTGACGCCAACGGCTTTCTCGAGCTTGGCGATCTGTTGGCTAATGGCCGCAGGGGTCACAAACAGCTCACCGGCCGCGCCTTTCATGCTGGCGTGGCGCCCCGTCGCTTCAAAACACAACAGCGCGTGCAGGGGCGGGAATTTCATGCCTGACCTCGGTTAAGAAAATCTAATGTGCTTAAGAAAAGCTCGCTTGAGCCCCACTTCAGACACTGCTCAAATAATCACACCCGAACTCGACGAGCGTCAATCAACAACGTTTCGGTCGGCGTATCAGTGATAGGGATCAAGAAAGGAAACACGATGAAAGTGTCCGACTGTGTTCGACTGATCGTTCTGGCCGCCATCTGGGGCGCCAGTTTTCTCTTCATGCGCGTTGCCGCCCCGGTGCTGGGTGCGTTGCCGACCGCCTTCTTTCGGGTGTTGCTTGGCGCCATCGGGTTAATGGTTATTCTGACCATCTTCAGAACCCGCCATGAGTTCAACGGCAAGTTCAAATCCACCTTGATCCTCGGCATTATCAATTCCGGCATTCCCTTTTTGATGTACAGCATGGCGGCCCTGTTATTACCCGCGGGTTATTCCGCCATCCTGAACGCGACCACGCCATTGATGGGCGTGTTAATTGGCGCTGTGTTTTTCAATGATTCGCTAACACCCAAAAAAGCCGTCGGCGTGTTTCTCGGTTTGCTGGGGATAACGTTACTGACCACGACAGGCCCGGTGACTTTCACCACGTCGGTGGTCATGGGCGCACTCGCTTGCCTGGTCGCGACCAGTTGCTATGGCGCCGCAGGATTCATGACCCGTCGGTGGATCGGCGACCGGGGAGGACTGGACGCCAAGCTCGTAGCCTTCGGCAGCCAGATCGGCGCGACGCTGTTCCTGCTGCCCTTCTTCGCCGTCTCCGCGACGGTCAACCCGCCGGCCACGTGGGGCGACTCGACCGTTTGGCTGTCCCTGGCAGCCGTTGGTTTCGTGTGCACGGCGTGCGCTTACATTCTGTACTTCCGTCTGATCGCTGATATCGGCCCGGTGCGTTCGCTGACCGTCACCTTCCTCATTCCGCCGTTCGGCGTCCTGTGGGGAGTGATGTTCCTCGGTGAAAAGGTTTCTGCGGGACACCTTTACGGCGGCGGCCTCATCTGCCTGGCGGTCTGGTTCGTGCTGAGCCAAAGCAAGCCGAAGCCGGTACCGGTCGCTCGGGACAGCGCCGCAACCACCTGAAAACACGTTATCCACAACTGACTTCCACGCCGGGTATGCACCCGCCCGGGCCCGGCTGCGCCTGACAATATCCAATGCCGGGTGATAAACACCCTTTTGGGATTCATCCGATGGCAACTTCTAGACGCTTTTCCGTCACCTGGCGCACGGGCAGCACTCTCACGGCGAGGTATGCAGGATGAGCAGAGCGATCCCGTTGATAGCCCTCCGCACGTTCGTTGAGGTGTGCAAGGCCGGAAGCATGAAACGTGCAGCGGATCAGCTGTGCGTGTCACCGGCGGCCATCAGTCAGCAGATCAAAGGGCTGGAAGACCAGATTGGCAGGCGCCTGTTCGAGCGAGACGCCAAGGGCATCCAGCTCACCCCTTGCGGACGCAGTCTGTTTGACGAACTCGCCGGCACTTTCGACGTGATCGAAAAAGCCTGGTCGCGCGCTGCACTCAAGGCGCCACGTCAGACGCGTCTGGTCATCAGCACAACGTCCACCATCGCAAGTTCGTGGCTGATCCCGGCACTGAGCGGCTTCAAGGAGCGCTGCCCCAACGTCGAAATCTCGATTCAGATCTGTAATGGTCTTTCCGAGCTCAAGCACGGCCACGTGGACATCTGCATTCAGCGTGAAACGGCAGCCAGTTGCGAAAACCACGCCACGCATTTGTGGTCGTCCTACCTGATACCCGTGTGCAGCCCACGCCTGCTCAGCACCCAGCGCAACATCGAGAGCCCGCAGGATTGCCTGACCTTCCCGCTGCTGCAGGACACCGAGCGCAACTACTGGAAGGTCTGGATGAACGCGTTCGGCATGAGCAATCGCAAGATGATTCAGGGCTCCAGTTATGGCGATGAGTCCCTGTTGATCAGTGCGGCCTGTGCGGGTCAAGGCATTGCACTGGTCAACAGCGTCTTTGCCTCCGAAGCCCTGCAAAGTAAACGCCTGGTGCAAGTCACCAACGCGACGGCGGAGCTCAAGTTCGACTATTTCGTGTACTGCGCGAAAGAACGGCGCGAAGAGTGGGCGATTGCGGAATTCATGAAGTGGGCCGTGCAGCAGGCGGGCAAGACCGCGAAGGGGCATGCGCGGGAGATTGAAAGCGCGGGCCAGGTGGCTTGATTCGGTTCGAGCAACCCTTTGAAAACATCTTTCAAATAAGCATGCGGCTCATGCCCACTGAGTCGCGCGATGGGACATTGGCCGAGGGGTTGCCCATGCGACGCTGACTTCCGCTGCGAAAGCACCTTGAACGTTCGTTACGGACATCATAGAACAGCTGTGTGGCCTGCTCGCCAGTCAGAGTCCCTTCTGTCCGTCCCTGCTCGATCCGAGTGAGCAGCGCGTCACACTCATCTTCCAGTCTGGGCCGGTCGACCTTATGCAGATCGTTTATGGATTGCTTGAGAGCATCGAGCACAAGGATCACCTGGATCGCGCATTAACTGGGGGTCATTGAGACGTGCAGACACGACCCATTGCAAGAGTCATTACTGGCCGGCTTGACCCGAGAACTGCTCAACGGCAACCACGACACTGTTGGCACCTTGCTGAATGTCCTTGATCACCTCGTCCGCCTCACTGGCCAGATCCAGCGCCGCCCCGGCCTGCTGCTTGCTTTTGCCAATCAAGGTCACCGCACTGGACGCCAGAACCTGGTTGTTTTTCACGACCTCGAAGATTTCCGCCGTCGCTTTAGTGGTTCGAAGGGCCAGGTTCCTGACCTCGTCGGCGACCACAGCGAATCCCCTGCCTTGCTCCCCGGCACGTGCCGCTTCGATCGCCGCGTTCAAGGCCAACAGATTGGTCTGGTCCGCGATGCTGCCGATGGTTTTGACAATGGTGCCGATTTCCTGGCTCTGGGCATCCAGTGCTTCGATGCCATGGGCCGCATCCTCCATCAAGGCAGAAAGCGTATTGAGGGTCGTGACGGTGTTCTGAATGACTTCGCGACCTTGCTGTGCGCTGGTATTGGTTCGAACCGAGGTGCCGTGGGCCATGCCGGCTGCCTCGGAGACAGCGCGCTCGCGGATGACCTGGTCGGTAATAACGGTGGCTAACTTGGCAATTTTGTACAGCTTGCCATTGGCATCCACGATTGGGTTGTAGGAAGCCTCCAGCCATACCTCGTTGCCGAATTTATCCACTCGGCAGAACCTGCCGGCGACATAGGATGCCTGTCTAAGGGTCTGCCAAAACCGATCGTATTCCTCTGAATGAGCGTCGGATGGCACGCAAAAGATTCGGTGGTGCTTGCCCAGGATTTGGGGAAGCGTATAGCCCATAGCGCTCAGAAAATTCTGATTGGCTGTCAGCACGACTCCGTCCAGGGAGAACTCGATAACGGCAGTGGAGCGCATCAACGCTCCCACCAGCGCTTCGTTCTCCCTTGAGGCTTCAATGGTTCTTGTGAGCACGCTGGAATACATAACGATCCGTTCGACACGCCCACTCTCACCCGCGAAAGGTATAACCATTGCTCGTAGCCAGACGTGTCGACCGTCGTGGCTGCACAGGCGCAAGGTACCGCTGTAATGCTTGCCTTCGGCGATTGCATCCAATGCGCGCCGCTGATGGACGTCGCCCTGCAGTTCAGAGGGACTGAACTCACGCAGGGTACGCCCGGACAATTCAGCCTGGGTGAATCCCAACTCTTTCTCGAACTGAGCATTCACCTCCAGGATGACGCCTCCTGCATCCAGAGTGACGGACACGGTTTCGAGATCCAGAGTTGCCTTTACCTGCTCCAGGGCTCCCAGCTGTTTTTCCAATTGCTGGATTCTATTTTTCAACCGGGTATTGAACATGAGGGGCGCTCGCATTGACTTGAGAAGCTATCGACGCGGCGAGGGAAACCTTGAGCCTCACAGAGCGTAGGTCGTCAGGGGGGGTGCAAAAGGGATGCAACTTGACTGCAAATAGGATGCAAATAGGATGCAAGAAGGCGGCAAAAAGGGTGCAGATAGGGTGCAAAAACACCGGCGCAAGGCCGGTGTTAGTAATATTCCTATAAAGGCTATTCACCATCTATCCATGCATGTTTTATCCAACTAGCAAGATTGGGCCAATTTTCATTGGAGCGTCCATCATGCGCCCAGTAACTGACAGAGCCATCCTCAAGAAGACAATAGTAGTTTCCATTATCCTCGCAAATGGGGAGCCACGATTTTGGAACACCCTGCTCTCGAGCCTCTGCAACAACGTTCAGAAGCTCTCTCGGGCTATTTCTGTCCACGGTTAATCGAAGCGCATCCTTGCCATTAAAAATACTATCACTTGCCTCCTTGGCAAAAATCTTATACTCATCCGAAAATGAAATACCGAGTTCACGCTCATAAGCAACAATTAAGGCATCATCAGGAAGTCGCTGTGCATTTGGAAGAGACATACGAACGCTTTTCAGCTCTGCGACAGCATCTCTTATGTCGATATCCATAACAATCTCCAACACTAAAATTCATAATTCAAAAATTGTTTGCCCGGCTTCTCCAATAGTCTTTTTTCCACTTCTCAAACTGTGACCTATTGATTCCCGAAGGAATATCAGAACCCGAATTTATATGAATAGCACCACTGTTTTTTTGGTGAAAGCTTTGCCTAACCTCAGCAATTGGACCGTCTTGGGTTTGCAACATATGATGCAGATTGACCTTCTTGCCATCAGGTCCATATGGAGCCAAGCCATTTTTCATGAGATCCAAATTTGTAAGACCAGTTTGGCTATCCACCCTACTTGGATCAACCAAATCGTTCCTCTGATAAACTTTATTACCATTGAACTGTATTGGCTCTTGAGACCAATACTTTCTTTGCTGACCAAAGAAGCCCGTCGCCTCGCTCTCTAACGCAGCTCCAGTTGCTTTTGCACCCCAGAAATCCGCATCGTTAGCAGCAGCTTTACCGGTATCTACAAAGCCAGTTTCTCCAGAAACCAAACCTGAAGGGGTTGCTTTCGCACCCGCCAGCTCTGCCTTGGCAGCAACCTTAGCCGTAACTTTTTCCGCCAGCAAGGCCCCCCCCTTCAACGCGCCACCACCGACTGAAAGAACCGCAGCCATATCACTGATCAGTCTTCCAGTTTCGGCTCCAGCCTCAAATGCACCACTGGCCCCGGCCTCCTCATACTGCGCTTGCAAGTGATCGATACGGTCGACGTACGACTGCTTGACCGAGTCCCAAACACCACCGCTCTCAACTACCGCTTTCAGCGCCGTATAAGTCTCCGTGAGATTACCCGCCGTGCGCACGATGCCATCAACGGTGTCGTTTAGCTCCAGAACAGCACCTTTGGCTATGCCTGCTGTAAAAACGGCATCCTGGGCGATATCAATCGCTGTCCATTTGGTAGCAGTGCCTGTCCTGCACACCACACTCGGACACCCTTCCATCTCCTTATCTCGCTGGGCTTTCTGCGCTTTGCTCAGGTAGTTGTTCTGAACAGCATTTGTCCCCGCCTGCACCCCCGTCACCGCACCGCTCAGATCACCACCAGCAATCCCCCCAGCCAGCCCTGCCGCCAAGCCCGACAGCGCTGAGACCGTTTCTTTTTGCTGCTGCGTCAGATCCGCCGTTGCCGTGCCCGGATAGAGTTGGCGCGCGATGAGCTCGCCTGTCGCAGCTCCCGCAGCCCCCGCTCCCGCAGAATTGCCTTGTGCCTGCGCCACCACCGCGCCCAATACGGCATGGGCCATGATATTGAGCGCGGTGTTATCGCCAGTCGATTTCTTGATGACCTGTGCCAGGTAAGGCGCCGATGCGCCCGCAATGGCTGAGCCGATATCGCCCCCCACCAGCCCTTGCAATGCCGCTGTCACCGCCTGTGCGACACGTGGGTAATTGCCGCCGACCCCGTAGTCAGCCATGATCCGTTGATAAGCATCAGTGGCAATCAGTTGTTTTTGGTAGGCTTCGACCTCCTCTTCTTTGGCATCTTTTCCAGGCTCCTTGACCCCACGCTTATCAAGTTCAGCACGCGCCTCTTTATCGGCATCGATCTGACCTTGGGTCCGCACGATGTCTACTGTCTGAGTGCCAATATCCGCAATCAACTGCACCTGCCGCAGGCGCTTCTGCTCTTTCTCCTTATCGAAGATGGGGCTGATGCTGTCGTTGGCGTGTTCAACATCGTGGCTTAGCGTCGCAACATCCTGCTGCTGTTTGGCAGGGTCGCGAATGTCGAGGGTGCCGTTGGAAATGGCCGATGATGTCGTGCCGCTGGCACTGTCGCCATGGTTGAAGGCGATCAAGGTGCCGGTGGGCATATTGCTGATGAAAGCATTGGTGCCATCGCTGCCACTGCTGACGCTCGCGCTCTGCAACTGGCTCGTGTAGTCAGCCTTGTTTTTTAGGACGCTCCACCCGAGCGTGCCCGTGCTCAGGCGGTTCTTGTCCGGCGACGCAGTGCTGGCAATCACGCTGCCATCAAGTTGGGTATGGTTGCCCGCATCGATCTGGTAACCGCCCTTGCCGCCGAACAGGCCGGTCTGCTCTTGCACACTCTTATAGTTGGAGTCGATCTTGCTTTTGCTGACGCTCAGGTTTGCGCTACCACCGCTGCCGATGATTGCGAAGCTGATGCCCCCGCTGACATCCGTCTGTTTGGACTTGTAGTCATCGGTGTCTTGCAGACTTTGCAGCGTGAGGTCGCGACCTACGGTGGCTTTAATCTGGTATGCACTGACCTGAGCACCTTTGAGGACGGTATCTCGCCCGCTGACCAAGCTGATCTGCTTGCCCGCATCTAGCGTCGTTTCTGTCCAGGTCGTGCCGGTGCCCTTTTCGTTTCCGGTGCCCTTGTTCGCATTGGCGAAAACGCTCAGGCCACCGCCTTCGGAGCCCACGCCAAGGCTGATGCCAAGCGCTCCCCCGCTGCTGTTGTTTTTCCCATCGAGCTTTTGATTGTTAGCCGCAGCTTCCAGGCGAATATCGCGCGCGGCAGCCAGCTGCATCTCATTGCTAGCCTGAAGCTTGCTGCCTTGAACATGGATATCACCCGCGTCGCCAGGCGTACCATTACCGTCCGCCACGATGGTGAGATTATTGCCGGCCGTCAGGCTGCTGCCCTGGCTAAGGGTTTGCTCTTGGGTCTGTTTGGATTCGGACTTTTGCGAGCCCACGGAGAGGCTGATACCTACGAACTGCGCAGCGTTGTCCCCGGTCATTCCGCCGTCTTGCTGCGCTGCTTGCCAGGCCTGTACGCCGGTCAACCCTGCTTTAACACCTTGCAGCGCCGAGAGGCGGCTGTCGTCCTCGTTCTTGGCTTGCTTGGCGGTCTGGTAAGCGGCGTCCACTGCGCCACCCACGGTGCCGGATAACGCCAGAGTCAGACCGCTGGATTTGCTTTTAGCCGTCTGCTCGCTGCGGTTGTTGTTCTCAGAAGCCAGGACGCTGACATTTTGCCCAATCAGGCTGATGTCTTTACCGGCAACCACGTCAGAGCCGCGAATGGTCAGGTCTTTACCCGCCTGTACATCCACGCTGCCCAGCACACTGCCGATGTTGCTGGCCCGGGTGGTTTCGGTGCTGCTGGTGAACGTGTTTTTGTTGCTGCTTGAGCCCAACGTGACGCCGATGCCGCCAGTGCTCAGCAGGCCTGATTTTTTGGTTGAGGACGAATGGCTTTGTTCAAAGGTTTCCGTCGCGCCGTCGATCACCACATTGCGCCCGGCAATCAGGCTGGTGGCGTTGGTAGAAACCACGTCACTGGCCGCAGTGCCGATGTCTCGACCGGCACGTACGACGACGGTGTCCGCACTGACTGAAGAGCCCTGCTGGCTGATCTGGTTACTGCTGTCGATACGCGTTTTCGAGCTGCTGGACAACAACCCGCTGCTGGTTTTGGTTTTCCGGTAATAGCTGTAGTCGCTGTTCTGCGCGGCGTTCAGCGCCAGATCATTACCTGCGTAAAGGTAGGCTTCCTTGCCCGCACTCGCGCGGCTGGAGCTGAGGGCGAGGTCATTGCCTGCACTCAGTGAGAGATTTTCACCGGCCACCAAAGAGGTGCCCACTTGTTGAACATGGTCTTCCTGTTGGGTGATCTTCTTGGAATTAGAGGCCGAATGCTGTTCATTCGCCGCCGACGCCAGGTTCAAATTCCCATTGGCCACCATCGCCAGATCACGCGTTGCATTCAACTGGCTGCCAATCGCACTGATGTCCCGCGCAGCCACAACCTGGAAGTCTCGCCCCGCCTCCACAACGGTGCCGTACTGGGCCACGCTGCTACTGCGTGAGCGAGTGCCGACGCTATTGGCAGTGCGCTGTTCGGCGGTAGCCAGATTTACGTCGCGCCCGGCTTGTATGCGGGTGTCGGCGCCGCTTTTCAGCGCGCCGCCGGTGCTGTTGACGTCACGCCCGGCTTGGAGAGTCAGGGTGTTGGCGGCTTCGATGCGCCCGGCGTTGTCGACAAAGTCGGTGCGTTCGGTGCGGTAGCCGCTGCTGCTCTGGTGGCTGGTTACGCTGCGTTCGTTGAGCACGTCACCGTTGATGGCACCCACGCTGACGTCGCGCCCGGCGATGATGCCGCCAGCGCGGTTGGTCAGGCTGTTGCCGGCGAGCAGGTCGAGTCGGTTGCCGGCTTCGGTGAGGCCGCTGTTGACCATGTTGCGCCCGGCGCTGGCGGCGAGGTTGTTGGTCGCGCGCAGGGTGCCGACGTTGTTGAGGTCGGTGCCGGACACCAGATTGAGATCGCTGCCGGTGATCAATGCGCCGTTTGGCGCCAGGCGGTTGTTGGCCTGGGCCAGGTAGAGCACCGGCACCAAAACTTGCTGGCCGGCGACGGTGGCGTTTTCCATCCACACAATGTCGTGGGTCAGGGCGGCGACCTGTTCGGCGGTGAGGCTCACGCCCACCGACAGATTAAGCGCCTGCTTGCTGCCGATCGCGTTGTCCATCAGGTACTGGAACATCGCTGTATCGCTGGTAATACCGTCGATGAAGCGCTGGCCGGTGCGGGCGATGATGGCCTGTTGGATCAGGCGTTGTTCATAGAAACCATCACCCAGGCGTTTCTGCGCCTGGTCCGGGTCGTAGCCCAGTTTGGACAGCAGGTAATCGGAACTGAGGAACTGACCGAGGTTGGTCAGTGCGGGATTGGTTTCGATCAGGTATTTCTGCGGGTTGGAGACGAACTGGCTGTCCGGCAGGCCTTGCACGCGATTGATGACTACACCGTCGGCCGAGGTGCCGCTGCCAGGTACGATCGGGCCACTGGCCGGCGCACGGTCAACGGTGCCGCCACTCAGGGTCCAGCCCTGAGGGCCGGTGCTGGCAGGCGCGCTGGCGCTTTCACCGCTGAGGCGGAAAAGGCCGCCCTGCCCGCTGGGCAAGGTAAAGCCGGGCAAGCTCAGCGGGTTGATCTGCTGCTGGGCCAGGTCAGGAGGTAATTGCTGGTTAAGGGTGATGCGGGTCGAGTAACCGGTAGCGCCGCTGGCGCCTGTAGCATCGGTACCGGTTTTGGCGCCCGCGCCCACGTAGGTATAGCCCGGGCGCACCACGGTGTTATCGATGTTGTTCTGGGTGATGACAGTGGCCGCGCCGCCGGCCTGGATGATGCCGGCGTAACGTTGGTCGCCCGTAGCAATATTGGTGACACGGCGCAGCGAGACGCTTTCCTTTTCAGTGGTGCCGGTAGGCAAGCAGCCAAGATGAAGATAAAGGAGGCAGACTCATTCGAGTTGTAAAGGGCTTAACACTCAACTAAATCCGCCAGCTTCTCGCTGAAACTTTACGTATTAAACAAAACTTTCCTCAGCAAGGCCTGCCTCTCAGCCTGAGCCCCTACGGCTGAAGTGAAGCACTGATCATAGGCAGCGATTTTCAAAACTCCACCCAAATCTTCTACTTCAAAGCAGTCGACATCCATTAACGTCTTTTCGTCCACACCCTCTACCTGAAGCAAGGATTTATTTACCCACATGACAGCGCCAACTGCCTCAATATAGCCGCTTTTTAAAACCCAGCGCCCAAGATTTTTTGATATATCTACGATCTCTTGGGTCAACGGAAAAGGAAGCCCGTTACTTCTCTTGGGCAGATGAGCATGCTCAGCGCACTCAACTTCAAAGAGCGTAAGACTCTCGGCATTCTGCCAACGCTCATACTCAGCGTCGTAAATTCGCGCCTGAACAAATCCGGACTCATCGATCAACCCTTCCATCAAGGATTGGGCCACCTCAATCGAGTTAGCCAAGTGCTTCATATCAAGCCGATAAATCGCTTTATCTGCCACATACGAAAACTCAACAGAACCGTTTGCCAGTTCAATAAAAAACTTCGACACTTATTTTTTATCAAGTAATCCGAGACGTCCGTCAACAATAATCTCTTGCCCGAGAATCCATCAGTGACGGCACTTTCATTAATTTTTCTGAGCGGCTGGATCAGGCTTCCCCACACATCTGAAGTGCAATCACGTAACCTCTCGTTAAAAACAACTTCAATTTCAACCATATGATTAGCCACAAAATCGTTTAGTGATCACGCTAATATTATGTTGCTTTCCGTACTCTATTACCTTGCTCGCGTCCGCCAACCCACCCCGCTGGAACCCAATGGGCAAAATCTTCGTTTACGGCGAAAATAGGGGTCAGACCACTGTTATCTTCCAAGACCTTGTAATTTACCGCCTGCACTCAATAAAATATTTCGGGAAGGGCCAATACGATAGCAGCCCCGTCATTAGCGCCCCTCCAAAGAAAGCAATCGAAGCAGGAAACATGCTGTTCACAACGCTCAAACTGAAACTATTACGACGTAAATGAGAATCCGCCAAAAACATATATAAAGAAGCAACTACAGCCCCGAAAATCGAAACACTCCTGCAAACTTTTAAAGTTCCAGTCGGCTTAACAATGTTTATACAGCATGCAAATGCAAGGGAAGGCAAAAAACTAGCTCCGCAATAAATGGAGCAGTCAACAGAATTGAAAACGCGTCCCCCCCCTCACTTTCCCTGGCTAACCAGCGTTGCTAAAACAGTCCTACAAGCATGACTATTAGAGAAATTGGTTCTATGAGCAGACCTGCGAAAAAAGGGCAAAATAAAAATATGAAGAATATTTTCATTGCTAGGTATTTTTTTTAATTTCATTGCGCGCACCTTGGGCTCGCTCAATAACCCAGCAACTTACATCCGAATTTAAATCTTGGCTTACAAGCCAAATATCAACGCCACCCTCTATGCGCTGAGTTTCCACAAAACGTATATATATCGTAAAGCTATCGACCCAATCCTAGCAAAAATTGGCCGAACCACCTCACCACTAATCAAGCAACTAAGTAACAGTTTCTTGATCACCAATGACTGAGTCAAACAGGACGCCGACGATGCCAGCCGCGATCAACCGCTGCCTCACTTCCTCACTAACTATAATAGCGCCCAAATACTTTTTTAGTCTAAAAATATGACTTGCACCTACCTTATCCAGATCGATTACTAAATTGTAGAAAGCACGGTAATTGCCAGCCATATCAGGCCTGACAGGATCATCAACTTCAAACTTTTTGAAGCGCGAGCATTTTTCATCTACACAATCAATTTGCGTCTCAATGATCATCAGGAAATAGTTCTGGCAAACTTCTTTATTACTTATTTCAACTGGCGCAAAAATGACATCTCGATAAGGCTCATCAACTTCTCGCAAGCCGACTAGCGAATTCCGTGCTTTTTCGCTTAAGACTGGAACACCTGCGTATCCAGCGAGGGAATAATCAACCTCTCTACCGTCGAACTTGACATCAAGCGTATACGTACCTGGCTCCATGAAATTAACTGGAGGATCACTAAAATGCCAGTTATTTACATGCTTTACGTCGCCAAGCACCCACTTATCGCAGACAGTTACGTCTTGCCGCATTAAATAATATTTCATCTCAGTCCCTCGTAAGCCACTTATTAACTTCACTACCCACGATTACTGCCTCCTTCTTAATCCCCTCTAATGTTCTCGTCACAGCTGATTGATAAGCTTGGGTCCCTGGCTCTAATCCTCGAGTAGCCTGCTCCAAGCTACCAAATACATACTGATGGTACTCGATAGGATGAGGCCCTCTGTGTCCTGGCACCGCAACCAAATTTTCCGTGGCGCTGTTAATATTAAGATTAGCTCCATCAAAGAATTGCTGGTATTCCTTTGTCCACGCAATCTGCCCATTCGCTCCAGAGGTACATTTATTAGTGCAAATATGGTGTATGGGTATGGATTCATAATTTACGGGTGCAGGAACACTAGCCCGACCGCCATCCAATGTAACATAGCCGCCACTGTTATCTCGGTACACTGGCTTTCCTTCTGCAGTATAACGCCCAGTTGAGTTATACACTCCACCTCTAGGTCCTGTGACCGTGGCCGTGCCGTCTGCATTCCGACTCAGATGATAGTCTACTGGTACGTTGAACTCAGGTGAAGCTAGGGCTAAAGGCTTGCCTGATGGTACCTCTCCAACTGCTTTCAAGTTGCCCGTTGACAGTTCTTTCGAAAGCCCCTCTACCAAATCTGCAGACTCGGCGACCTTACCTTCCAGATAAAGTTTTTTAGCTTTCCCTAAGATTTTCTGGGCTGCATCGCCGGCGCCCGGGATCAGCCCAACACTCGCCACTGCATAGTCAAACGGATCCTCAGCCTCATAAAAGCCCTTCGCATCGCCGTAAACCGGAATGAAGTCTGATCCAAATTCAGCGAGCTGCTTAGCCAGTCGCTCTGTCTGAGCAAGGGCAATCGGGCTATCTACTTGCCTAATGCTTCGAAGCTCCGCCTCAATGGAATACGCCGCAAGCTCCTTATTTTGATCAATTTGCTTAGCCTGCTCTTTAGCCTCAGGACCGAATCTCGCAACCACCAGGCTTCTAGCAGCCGCGGATGCTTCTTGCCGTAAAAAACGACAGGTAGTACCAGCACCATTCGCAGTGCAGGCCGTGGTTAGCGCCAAATCTCGATTTTTATCTAGAGCATCCAGAGCGTCAGCACGCCCGCACGCAGCGCTATCTCCGCCCTGGCATTTTTTCTTGGCAGCCCAGCGCTCTTGATTTTCTTCATGATTTAGATAGTTGTACTGTGTCGAATTTCCCGCAACCCATGCTCCGGTTTGCAAACTCTCACCGTCAGCATCGCTGTCAACCGAGGCCGCCAACACGCCAATCAACTGCGAACTCATCACCAGCAAACTTTTTCTCTTATCCTCAGGCATGCTGGCGTACTGTTTGGAGAGGCTATCCACCAAAGCCTCATTCACACCGGCTGCCAATGCGCCGGTGCGGAAATCGCCGCCAGCCGCTTCAGCTGCCAGCCCGCCCATCAACGCGTGCAGTCCAATCTTGGTGATGCCGCCGTCGGCAAATCGATTCTTGGAGACGTCACCAATCATGTTGAAGCCATAAGCAGCAAATGCATTGGCAAGGCTGCTTTGCAATGCGTCCCCAAGGCTGGCCTCCCCTCCCAGCGCCTTAGTCAGGATGGCCGATGTGCCATTTTGCAGAACCTGATTCGCAGTGAATTGACCAACACCTTGCCAAGTACTCAGTGGGCTAGCAGAGGCTACTGCGCCTGAGTTAGGCAGCGCGGTAGTAGTGCCCGTCTGCGTGCTGGTCCAGTCGTCATACAATCCTGCGGTTAGCCCTGCAGTAACACCGGATGCAACATAGCCTCGCATCGCATCGCTGGAGGTTACGTCCTTAAACACTGCGCCTAAATTGCCACGGTTATTGATCGTACTGATCGCACCATTACTGGCCATGCCGCCAAGAACGACGCTGCCCGCAGCATTGGCCCAGCCTGCCGCAGACGTGGCGGTGGCAGCAGCCGTCGCACCAGCCATCGACGTGCCCGTTCCAGCAGCGGCGATTGCACCCGTGGCAGCCCCCATCGTGAAGTAGGTAACAATGATCGCTATGACAATTTGCGCGCCGGCACCCAGGCCTGAGTTGCTGTATTTGAAGCTGTCGTGCAGCTCTTTGACCTCACGCCAGTCAACATCGCCGCGCTGCTCCATTTGCTTGATCCAGGCGAGGCTTGGGTCCGCTTGGACCATCGCGTCAATGGTCTGGCTTACGGTGTTCTGGTTAACCTGCCTTACATCAATCCTTAAGCCGTCCACGGCCTTGATCGCCAACTCGCCCTGCGCCTTCAACTCACTCTGACGCAACGTCTCGTCGGTATTACCCTTACCCTTGGCGCTCGTCCAGGCTAGGTCACCCTTGCTTTTCTCGTGGCTCTCTTGATGCAAGTCTTTAACCGCTTCGAACGTCACCGCGCCGTCGCTGGCAATCGTCAGGTCATTAGCGCTGTCGAGCTTGGCGCGCTGATACAACTGGTCGCCGCCACTGACAAGCGATAAGTCGCTCCCCGTCTTGATCTCAGTGCCGACATTGGTAACGCGGGTTACCTCATCGCGCTGGGTCTTTTTGGAGCCCCAGCCGCTGTTTTTCTTCATGTCGTAGAGGGTGTGCGTGCTGTTCTCAGCCGCCAACAAACTCAACTTATCCCCGCTGTACAGATAAGCCTCATTCCCCGCGCTGATCTTGCTCGCCACAATCGTCGTATCGCGCCCGGCCTGGCTCACAAAGTCCCCGCCTGCCGTCAACACGCTAGCCACTTGGGTAGTCTGGTCATCCGAGGTCTTGATGCGTTCCTTGCCGTGTTTTTCCTTGCCCTCGACGTTGTGCATCTCGCTGACCGACGCCACGTTGAAGTCGCGCCCGGCCTGAATATTCAGGTCTTTGCCGGCTGTGGCCGTGCTGCCGATGATGTTGACGTCCTGCCCGGCTTTCATATTGAGGTTGCCGCCTGCCGCGACGCTGGCGGCGAGGTTTTTGACGTCGGTGGTGATGCTGGATTTTTCGCCGCCGTCGCGGGTCTCGTGCTTGACGCGGGTGTCGCTGGCGGCGATCAGGTTGAGGTCGCGGCCGGCGGTCAGGTTGGCGTCTTTGCCGGCGGTGAGTGCGCCTCGGTTGGTGAGGTCGCGCCCGGCGTCGATGGCGAGGTTTTCGCGGGCGACGATGGTGCTCGCGCTGGTGTCGGTGAGGGTGCGCATGCCGGCGCCGTCACGTACCTGGATCGCGGTGTTGTCGTTGGTGATGTCGCCCTTGAGGGCGGCGAGGCTGACTTGGTTGCCGCGAATTTCGCCGGCCATGGCGTTGCGGATGCTGTCCTGGGCCAGCAGGCTCAGGTTGTTGCCGGCTTCCATCAGGCCGCCGGTGTAAATGCTGCCGCTGCTGACGGCGGAGAGGTTGTTGCTGGCGCGCAGGGTGCCGACGTTGATCAGGTCGCCGCCGGTGACCAAGTTGAGATCGCGGCCCTGGATCAGGCTGTTGCCGCGTACGTTGCGTGATTCGGCCTGGGCCAGGTAGAGCACCGGCACGAGGACGGTCTGGCCGTCGACCACGCGGTTTTCCATCCACACGATGTCGTGGGTCAGAGCGCCGACTTGCTGGCTGGTGAGCGTCACGCCGAGGCTCAGGCGCAGGGCGTCTTTGCTGGCGAGGGCGTTGTCCATCAGGTAGCGGAATTGGTCGGCGTCGCTGTAGAGGCCGCCGGCGAGGAAGCGTTGGCCGGTTTGCGCGAGGACGGCGTCGCGGATCAGACGGCTCTCGTATTGGCCATCGCCCAGGCGGCGCCAGGCGTTGTCATCGGTTAACCCGAGTTTGCCGAGCATGTAATCGGAGCTGAAAAAGCCCGTGGTGGTGGCAAATTCCGGGTTGGTCTCGATCAGGTAATGGCTGGTCGGGTCGGGGTTTTTGACGAACAGGCCGTACTCGCCCTTGGGCGTCTGGAAGTTCGGCGCGGTGGTGGGGTCGACCGGCGCGAACGGCGTGCCGGTGTAGTCCACGGGTACGAAGCCGCCGCCGGGGGCGACGCTGGCAACCGGCAACAGGCTACCGGCGGCTTGAGCGCTTGGGTCGTTGGCGTGTTTGCTCAGGTTGATATTGATGCCGCCGACGGGGATCCCGGTCTGGTCGTCGCCCAGGGTGCCGGTCAACTGCGCCAGAGTGTTGTTATGCAGCGTGCCGTTTTGCAGGGTGCGCGCGACGTTGAGGTTGACGGTGCCGCCGGCTTGTATCGTGGCCGCGTAGCCTGGGCCGCCGTTGTCGGTCCAAGTGGTGACGTCGCTTGAGTGGGCGAAAGGCTGGCTATCGGGTGAGCGGTTTTTCAGTTCTTCGAAGCGCGCCTTATCGAAATGCCCAGCCGCCGTGGCCGCATTGAACGCTGGAACGTCGACATATTGCATGCGTTCAAACAAATCGTCGGAAACGTGACCTGGCGTGCTGACGACAATCTTGCGCTCCCCTGTGCGTGTCGCGGCGCCCTGATTCAGCAGGTCACCGGCGGTGATACTCAGGTCGCCGTTGGCTGCCATCAGGCTGTAGCGGTTCTGCACATTGTCGCCTTGCACCAGCATGTTTTTGCCAGCCACCAGGCGCGCCGCTACCGAATCCTTGGTCGCCGCCTCAAGGTACGTCTCGTAGATGGTGATCTCGCCACGTTCCCAGCTGTCTTTCTCGCCGCAGTGCTGGTAACAGATCCAACTCAGGCTGCCGGTGGTCAACGTCTGCCCGAGTTCGAACTCGTCTTTGGCGTTTTCGATAAATCCTGCATTGATGCCGATGGAGCCTTCGCTTTCCACGGTGCCGGAGCGGTTGCTGAACAGCGCCGCCTTGCCGCCATCCGCCGCTGCAAAACTCAGGTCGCCCTTGCTGTAAACGTCGCCATACAGGTTGCTGAAACCATTACCGCGCAACGTCATGTCGCCGCCGCTGAACAACAGCGTGTCTGCCGCGTTGTTGATACCGTTGACGGCCGTCAGGTTCACCGCGCCTTGAGCACCAAGGGTGCCCCGGTTATTGATCTGCGTCGCTGCGATGTCCAGCTGCTGACGCGCGGTGAGTAAACCGAGGTTGTCCAGAGTCCCGCCCAGCTTGACCTGGGTATTGAGGCCTGCGAGACGGCCGCCGTTCTGGCTGAGGTTATTCGCCGCCACACTCAGTGTTTGCAGGGCTGACACCCGGCCGCTGTTGGTCATGTCGCCGGTGGTGGTGATGCTTAGGTCACCGTCGCTGAGCAGTTCTCCGCCGTTGTTCAGGCTGGCTACGTCGAGGATCAAACCCTTGCCGCTGGCCATGCGATCGCCCGCCTTCAGGGTCAGGCCTTGGGTGCTTTTATAGGTGAGGACTTCGTTTAGTTGCACGCTCCCCAGGCCATCGACGGTGCCGAATGCCCAGTCGGCGCTGCCCATGCCGTTGATAGTGCCTTGGCTACCGGTGAGGCTGGCGGTATTGATGTGGAACGCGCCCAAGCCCGCATGCTGCAACAGGCCAGACGTGTTGTTCAGGCTGGCAGCATCGAGGTTGAAAGCCGTGCTGCCGAATTCGAGGGTGCCGTTCTGGTTGTTGAGTGCGCCGCTGAGGTTGAGGCTACTACTGGCACCGGCCAGTGCACGCAGCTGGCCGCCGGCGCTATTGTCGAGGTTGCCGCCCGTGAAGGTCAGACCCTGGTTGGCCTCGATCAGGCCGCCGTTGTTGGTGAGCGTGTCGCGTGAAGTCAGGTTGATCAGGTTGCCGCTGATCTGGCCATCTGCGCTGTTGTCGAGGCTGGCGCCGCTGACGGTGGCCTGTTCTTTGGCGAACAGTTTGCCGCCGCGATTGGCCAGGGCTTCGACGGTCAGCTGCAAGTTGCCGAGCAAGCTTGCCATCAGGCCGCCGTCGCCGTTGTCCGCCGCGTTGGCGGTGACGGTCAGGGTATC
The DNA here is from genome assembly GCF_041060465.1 of Pseudomonas sp. W2Oct36. Lineage (NCBI taxonomy): Bacteria > Pseudomonadati > Pseudomonadota > Gammaproteobacteria > Pseudomonadales > Pseudomonadaceae > Pseudomonas > Pseudomonas sp. W2Oct36. The sequence goes on along the minus strand of NZ_JAUERW010000002.1, from coordinate 89,701 downwards.
GCCCTGCACGGTGCCACCGCTGTTGTTCAGGCTGCCGGTATCCAGCTGGGTGTGCGCGCCTGCGCTGAGGATCAGGCCTTTACGATTGGACACATCGCTGCCGCTATAGCTCAGGCCTTGATCGCCAGCCAGCAGTTGGCCGCCGCCGTCGTTGTTCAGGTGTTGGGCGGTGATGTCCACGCGCTTGCCGCGTAAAGTGCCGCCGATGTTATCGAGGGTAGTGAGGGCCTTGACCAGAATGCTGCGCTCACCCGCATCAAGGGTGCCGCCAGCGTTGGTCAGCAGGTCGCTGACGTTGAAGGTGATGTCGCCGCCGTCGCTGACCAGGGCACCTTTATTGCTGTTGGTGAAGGTCGGCGCAGTCACTTCGACCGACTGGCCGAGCAGGATGCCCGCGCTGTTGTCGAGGCGCTCGCCGTCCAGCTGCAACAGGCCTTCGCTTTGAATGCGGCCTTGGGCGTTGAGCAATTGGCCCGGTCCTTTGAGCAGCAGGCTCACCCCTTGCGCACCACCGGCCAGCAGGCCAGCGTCACGGTTGTCCAGGCTGGACGCGCGTACGTCGAGTTGATCACCCAGCACACGCCCGGCGCGGTTGTCGATGTCACCGCCACTGGCGTCGAGCAGCAGCTGCTTGCCGACGATCACGCCGCTCTGGTTATTGAGTTTCGCAGCGTGAAGCTCCACGTTGCCCTGCCCGGATTGCAAGCGGCCCTGAGCGTTATTGAGCTGCTGGGCGGTTACCACGGTCAACTTGCCGGTATTGGCGCTAAGTACGCCATTGGCGTTGCTGCTAACGCTGCCTGCGTTGAGATTCAGGTCGGTGCCGGCCTGGGCAAAACCCTGGCTGTTATTCAAGGCATTGGCGACGGAGAGGTTCAGCGCGCCGTTGTCGGCCTGGATCAGGCCCTTTTGGCTGTTGTCGAGGTCGCCGGCGTTCACCGTCAGCGCACCGGCGACCAGCACGCCGTTCTGGTTGTTGAGGCTGGCTGCGTTGACCGTCAGGTCGTTGGCGACGATTTGCCCGCCACTGTTGTTCAGGGCGGCACTGCTGAGCACCAGGCTGCCGCCGGCCATTTCAATGCGGCCCTGGCGGTTATCCAGGGAGGCCGTGTCGAGCGTCGTGGCCTGGCCTTCACCGAAGCGAATCAAGCCGCCCAGGTTGGCAATGGCAGGTGCGCTGATTGCCAGGTTTTGCTCGCCGAAGATGCGTGCGGTGGCGCCCTGATTGGTCAGGTTGCTCGTATTGACGCTGACGGTTTTGGCCTGGACGATGCTGCCCTGGTTGGTCAGCGCCTGCGCGGCGGTGATCGCCAAGGCGCGGCTGGCCAGCAGGTCGCCACTGGTGTTGACGGTTTGCGCGTTCACCACCAGGTCGCCGGTGGCGTTGCGGCTGTTGTCCGCTGCCACGCCCGCTTCTATGATGCCGGCGTTGGTCACGCTGGCCGCGTTCAGTTCAATGCGTTGGCCGGCGGCCACGCTCTTCTGGTTGACCAGGGCTTGAGCGCTGGTGATGTTTACGTTGCCGGTGGCGTAAACCTTGTCAGTCAGGTTAACGCTCTGCGCCGTAACCCTTACGTTACCGGTGGCCGCCGCCTGAGCCATGCTCAGGCGCCCATTGGCATCCAGTTGAATATCCCCGCCACTGGCCGCCAGCGTGCCGTCGAGCTTCACGCCCACACCGGCCTCGGTGCCCACCAGTTTGATCGCGCCGGCGTACATCCCGCCCAGGGCCGACGAGTCAATCGCCAGCTCGGGCTTGGTGCTGCCATCGTCTGCGCGGGGTGTGGCTGTCAGGCTTTGGGCGTCCACATCGTTGCGACCGGCGATCACATTCAGTTCGCGCGCATTGATCTGCGCGTTGATCTTGGCCGAGCGGGTGATGATGTCGAAGCGGTCGACGTTGCTGGCGTTCAAGCCTTCCCCGTCGATGGTCACGGCGCCGCCGTCGACCTGGTAGCTTTTCAGTTGGCCGTTCGCGTCGAGCACCGGCTTGCCGGTGGTGAGGGTGACGTTCGGTGTGTTGATGAAGCCGCAGCCGCTGCAGGTAACACCGTACGGGTTGGCAACGATGACTTTGGCCGACTGCCCCGCCACTTCGGTGTAGCCGCGCAATTGGCTGGGGTTGCTGCCGGTGACTTCGTTGAGGATAACGTTGGCCGCGCCGCCCTTGAGGTTGGGGTTGCCGACGATATAGCCGCCCAACTGGGTGTTGGCCACAATGCCGGTGGCGTTGTTGAGGATCACGCCGTTGGGGCCGACGTTGTAGTCCTGGAACTTGTTATGGGACAGGCCGCTGCCGTTCGGCGTGGCGATGTTCACCACGGGCACGCCGTTGCCCGCCTGGCCTACGGTGGTGCCCGGGGCACTGACCACGATGCCTTCGGCCTGAGCCAGCAGTGGCTGCCAGAACAGCGCATTGATCAGGATCAGCACCAGGCCGCGCTTGGGCAGGCCGAAGAACGAGTCCCGCGGCTTCAGCGCAGAAGAAGGTTGGCGAGCGAGGAAGGCAAACTGGCGAACGTCCATTGTCAGATTCTCGATGTAACGGGGCGTTGAATTACAGGAAGAAATCCATACGGAAGTAGATCGGCGCTTCGCGCTCGGTGACTGCTCCCGGTCTTTCTAAAGAATGGGCAAAGGTCACGCTGGTGCTGACGTACTTGCCCCGAGCGAACAGCTCCAGGGAATTGCTGGACACTCGACCATGCACGTCGCCGTTGTAGCGGTCGTTGCTGATCACGCCCTGGTCGTAGCCGACGCTGGTGCCGTACTCGGCAAAGGCCGGGCGCATCCAATCCAGCGTTACCGGGCGTGCCCAGCGCACTTCGTTGCGCCAGTAACCGCCGCTGTCGCCGGTAAGCTGCTGGTCCTTGAGGCCGCGTACCGAGGCCGAGCCACCCAGGCTCATGCGTTGCGGGCTGAAGAGGATGTCTTCGCTACGCTGACCGGTGGCCAGGCTGGAAAAACTGAACAACTCGCCCCACAGCGTGAACGGCTGCAGGTAGCTGACGGTGCCGGTGTATTTGCGGTAGCGCGAATTGGCCTGCCGGTTGCCGAACTCATCGCGTTCTTCTTCAGACTGGGCATCGAGCAGGCCGATGCCGTTCTGCATGCCGAGGTCAAGGTTGACGAACGCATTGCCGATGCGCCGACCGTGGTTGAGGCCGAGTTGGAGTTCGCTGAGGCGGTTACTGCTCGGCTCGGTGCGCACGTCGAGCACGTAGTTGTTGGTACGCAGATGGGCCAGGCCGACGTTCACCGAGGTCTTGCTCACGTCATCGCGATGGATCACCCGCTCGGCGCGCAGCTGGTGGTTCTCGTTATCGCCATTGAGCTTGAATTCGCTGCTGTCGGTCTGGCCGTAGGTGCGATAGTCGCTTTCGCTGTACGTGTAGCTGAAGTTCCACCAGCCCCACGGCACGTTGTAATACAGCATGTTGTTTTTCGAGGTTTCCTGGTGGTCACTGACAGCGTCGTGGCCGCTGCGCAGTATCAATTGGTCGCCCAGGCCCAGCGGACTGTCCCATTCCAGGCCCGCGTCCCATTGCTGTTCACCGGTGCTTTCCTGGCCGTCGTTGTTACGCGACAGGCTGGCGCGCCAGGGCTTCTGCGGGATGTTCCTGACCACTACGTCACTGCCGCCGATTTGCTGGCCCGGGGTCAATTGCATTTGCGCCTGCCTGGAGGGCAAGCGGTTGAGTTGGTCCACCAGTTGCTCGATCTCGCGCAGGTCGAGCGCCTCGCCGACTTTGCCTGGAAAGGCCATAGCCAGTTCGCGGTCCGTCACGGTGCTGCCCTCGGCGGCTTTCAACGCTTCGAGTTTGCCTTCGACCACCAGCACCTGCAGGTGACCGCTGGAGAGGTCTTGTTGCGGCAAGTAGGCACGGCTGGTGACGCGACCCTTGTCGATGTAGTAGTCGGTGATGACCTTGAGCAGTTCGTTGAGCTGCGTCACGCCCAGGCATTGGCCGATGTAAGGTTTGAGCAGGCGCGTGCGGTCGGTGGCGGACAGGCTGTCGGCCCCCTTGAGTTCGATGTCCTGGATCGGGAAGCAGCGGCTGTCGGCCGGCGTGGCCGGGGCCTCGGGCTTGGCCTGTTTGCCGGGCAAGTCCTGAAGCTCTTGCAGGCGGCGGCTTTGCTCTTCGAGCAGGCGGTTCTGCCGGTCGCGGATCAGGTCTTGATCGCCGGGCGTGGGGGCAGCGGTGGCGCTGTTCAGGCTCACACACGTGAGCAGGAAGGTGCACAGCAGTAACCGAATCCGTGGCAATGACAAGGGCATGTTCGATCCGTCGAAAAATCAAGGGGCGGCAAATTAACATCGAACCCCCCGGTGATCCAAAGCGTTGGATCAGATGGGCGTTCTTGACAAATAATTCTGCAAGTCTTTGATTGGTATAGGAATAAAGTACAAAAAAGAGTTACAGCCTGTTACCGGCGTGGTTGTTCCGACAAGCGGCAGCCGTTTGGTAACAGAGCGGCGAAGTTTACCGAGATGCTATTAATTAGCCATCAAGCTACTGCCGAGACACCTTAGTACCGAGGAATGCAGGAAAGTTCGCACGAGGTTTGTGAACTGGATCCCAATTATCAAACTGCCGCGCCAACTCAGAGGGTAGATCCACGCGCTGAGGTCTGTGCTTATCTCACCGGCAGGTTAACGCGCACTAAACTGCGCTTTAAACGGCATAAAAGCTCACCGGAGTGAGCTTTACGCTTAACGCGTCGAGGGCTTCGATTCCCTAATTCGCTGGGACGGTGGCGACCTCGGCCAATGCCCTGTGGATAACTTATTCCACCGTCACAGACTTCGCCAAGTTACGCGGCTGATCCACGTCCGTCCCCTTGAGCACTGCCACGTAATACGAAAGCAGTTGCAGCGGGATGGTGTAGAGAATCGGCGTCAGTGCATCGAGGATATGTGGCATGGAAACCACATGGGTGCCCTCTCCGTTGATCAGCCCAGCCTGTTCGTCCGCGAAGACGATCAGCTCGCCGCCCCGTGCCCGCACTTCCTGCAGGTTGGACTTCAGCTTCTCCAGCAGCTCGTTGTTAGGTGCCACGGTGACAACAGGCATGTCGCTGTCCACCAAGGCCAACGGGCCGTGTTTCAGTTCGCCGGCCGGATAGGCTTCGGCGTGGATGTAGGAGATTTCCTTGAGCTTCAACGCGCCTTCCATCGCCACCGGGAATTGCGCGCCACGCCCCAGGAACAGGGTGTGATTCTTCTCGGCGAACAGTTCGGCAATTTTCTCCACCGTTGTGTCCATCGCCAGCGCTTCACCCAGGCGGGTCGGCAGGCGGCGCAGTTCTTCAACCAGTTCTGCTTCCACGCCAGCTTCCAGCGTGCCTTTGACCTGACCCAGGGACAGCGTCAGCAGCATCAGCGCGACCAACTGGGTGGTGAACGCTTTGGTCGACGCGACGCCGATTTCCGGGCCGGCCTGAGTGAGCAGGGTCAGATCGGACTCACGCACCAGCGAACTGATGCCCACGTTGCAGATCGCCAAGCTGGCAAGAAAACCCAGTTCCTTAGCATTGCGCAGCGCGGCCAAGGTGTCAGCCGTCTCGCCGGACTGGGAGATCGAAACGAACAGCGTGTCCGGCTGGACCACGACTTTGCGGTAGCGGAATTCGCTGGCCACCTCGACCTGGCAGGGAATACCAGCCAGGCCTTCGAGCCAGTAACGCGCGACCATGCCGGCGTGATAGCTGGTGCCGCAGGCGACGATTTGCACGTTGCGCACTTTAGCGAACAGCTGCGCCGCTTGCGGCCCGAATGCCTGCACCAGAACCTGCTGCTGACCGAGGCGGCCTTCCAGGGTGCGCTGCACGACTTTTGGCTGCTCGTGGATTTCCTTGAGCATAAAGTGGCGGTACTCGCCTTTGTCCGCCGCTTCTGCGCCCTCGTGGTACTGAACGGTCTCCCGCTCGACGGGCAGGCCGGAGGCGTCCCAGATCTGCACGCTGTCGCGGCGGATCTCGGCGATGTCGCCCTCTTCCAGGTACATGAAGCGATCGGTGACCTGACGCAATGCCAGTTGATCGGAGGCGAGGAAGTTTTCCCCAAGGCCCAGGCCCACCACCAGCGGACTGCCACTGCGAGCGGCAATCAGGCGATCCGGTTGCTGTGCGCTGATGACCGCAAGACCATACGCGCCGTGCAGTTCTTTGACCGTAGCCTTCAAGGCAGCGGCCAGGTCAGGGGTGTCCCGCAGTTTGTGGTGCAGCAGGTGGACAATGACCTCGGTGTCCGTGTCAGACGTGAACACGTAACCCAGACCCTTCAAGCGCTCGCGAAGCGGCTCATGGTTTTCGATGATGCCGTTGTGGACCACCGCCAATTGCTCGTTGGAGAAATGCGGGTGCGCGTTGTGCTCCAGCGGTGCGCCATGGGTCGCCCAACGGGTGTGGGCAATGCCGAGGCGTCCTGTCACCGGTTCGCCGGCAAGAGCCCGCTCCAGTTCGTTCACCTTGCCGACTCGACGACGACGCTCGAGCACGCCGGCGTTGTTGAATAACGCTACGCCAGCGCTGTCGTAGCCCCGGTATTCCAGGCGCTTGAGACCCTCCAGCAGGATCGCAGTCACATTCCGTTCAGCAACAGCGCCGACAATTCCACACATGGTCTTCTCCTAGGAAACAGCAGCGCAAATCAAGGTTACGCCGCGAGCCTGAATTTGTTCGCGTGCCTCTTGAGGCAGGCGATCATCGGTAATGAGGGTATGGACGCTGCTCCAGGGCAGCTCCAGATTGGGAATCTTGCGCCCGACCTTGTCAGCCTCGACCATCACGATCACTTCCCGGGCGACTTCGGCCATCACCCGGCTGAGGCCGAGCAGTTCGTTGAATGTGGTTGTGCCGCGAGTCAGATCAATGCCATCGGCACCGATAAACAGCTGATCAAAATCGTAGGAACGCAGCACCTGCTCTGCCACCTGGCCCTGAAACGACTCTGAATGCGGGTCCCACGTGCCGCCGGTCATCAGCAGGACCGGTTCGTGCTCCAGCTCACCCAGCGCGTTGGCGACATGCAGTGAATTGGTCATCACCACGAGGCCCGGCTGCAACCCCAGCTCCGGGATCATCGCAGCCGTTGTACTGCCGCTGTCGATGATGATCCGTGCGTGTTCCCGAATGCGGGCAACCGCCGCGCGTGCGATGGCTTGTTTGAACCTGGAAACGGGCTGGCCGGGTTCGCCGATCAATTCCTGGGGCATGGGGATGGCGCCGCCGTAACGACGAAGCAGTAACCCGTTGCTTTCGAGCGCAGCCAGATCCTTCCGGACCGTCACCTCGGAGGTCTCAAAGCGCTTGGCCAACTCATCCACACTTACCTCGCCCCGCTCATTGAGCAAAGCAAGGATGTTATGGCGGCGCTGGGGCGTATTACGTTTCGACATGATGATCTTAAGTTTCGATTCGAAAGTTAACGATCACAATGAAAGCTCATCGAAAGATATACGTCAAGGGGAGAGAGGCGTTTCTAGAGAAGGAATCAGGGATTTGCTTGAACGGATGCCATCCAAAACCCGGCATCGGCTGCTTGTCTGGCAAGCAGCCGAACAGACCTGTGGATAACTTAGTCTTTCTTGATTTTCACCGGACGCCTCCAGCCTTCTATGTTGCGTTGACGCGCACGGGCGACCGCAAGCTGTTCGGCGGGTACATCCTGATTGATGGCAGAGCCGGCGGCAGTGCTCGCGCCCGACGCGATATGCACAGGGGCCACCAGCGAGTTGTTCGAGCCAATGAATACGTCTTCGCCCATCACCGTCTTGTGCTTGTTCGCGCCATCGTAGTTGCACGTAATGGTGCCTGCCCCGATGTTGGTACGCGCGCCGATGACCGCGTCACCCAGGTAGGTCAGATGACCCGCCTTGGCACCCTCGCCCAGATGAGCATTCTTCAATTCTACGAAGTTACCCACGTGGGCGCGGGCGTCGAGCACACTGCCTGGGCGCAGACGAGCGAAAGGCCCCGCATCCGCGCCTTCGCCCACGATTGCGCCTTCCAGGTGACTGTTTGCCTTGATGATTGCGCCTTTGCGCAAGGTGCTGTCCTTGATCACGCAGTTTGGCCCAATCGAAACGTCGTCTTCGATCACCACTCGGCCTTCAAGGATGACGTTCACGTCGATCATCACGTCGCGGCCCGTGGTGACGTCGCCACGAACGTCGAAACGCGCCGGGTCCCGAAGGGTGACGCCCAACGCCATGAGTCGGCGGGCTTCGCGCTGCTGGTAATGACGCTCGAGCTCGGCAAGCTGTTTACGATCATTGGCGCCCTGCACTTCCATCGCATCTTCAGGCTGTGCGGTGGCGACTACCAAGCCATCGCTGACGGCCATCGCGATAACATCGGTCAGGTAATACTCACCTTGAGCATTGTTATTGGAAAGGCGGCCCAGCCAGTCGGCCAGGTGCTTGCCCGGTACTGCGAGTATTCCGGTGTTCCCTTCCTTGATAGCCTTCTGCGCTTCCGTTGCATCCTTGTGCTCGACGATGGCAGTGACGCGGTGCTCCGTGTCACGAACAATCCGACCGTAGCCGGTTGGGTCATCCAGGGTGACTGTCAGCAGGCCCAGTTGCTGATGGTTTACCAGGGCAAGCAAGCGGTGCAAGGTCTCCACTTTTATGAGCGGGACGTCGCCGTAAAGAATCAGGACGGTTTCGGCGGTCAATACCGGCAGCGCTTGCGCGACTGCATGGCCTGTCCCCAATTGTTTGTCCTGCAGAACAAAACTCAGATCATCGCTGGCCAGTTGCTCGCGGACCCGCTCGGCGCCATGCCCGATAACCACATGAATGCCTTGGGGTGAAAGCTGCCGTGCGCTATGGATAACATGACCGAGCATCGATTTACCGGCCACAGGATGCAACACCTTGGGCAGAGCAGAACGCATGCGAGTGCCCTGACCCGCAGCAAGAATGACGATATCGAGAGACATGAAGGGATTCCAGACGAGCAGGCCACATTAGCCAAGCTGATGATTCGGGCGAGAAAGCCGAAAAAAGAAAAAGGGTAGCCGAGGCTACCCTTTTACTCAATCGCGCAACGAGACGTCGGGGTTAGCCGCCGAACTTCTTGCGAATTTGCTGAACGGTGCGCAGCTGAGCCGCGGCCTCCGCCAGACGTGCAGCAGCAGATCCGTAATCGAAATCTGCGCCTTTTTCATTCAGAGCACGCTCGGCAGCCTTGACGGCTTCCTGAGCTGAGGCTTCGTCCAGATCAGCAGCGCGTTGCACGGTATCGGCAAGCACTTTGACCATGTTCGGTTGAACCTCAAGGAAACCACCGGAGATGTAAAACACCTCGGCTTCGCCACCCTGCTTGATCAGACGGATCGGACCTGGCTTCAGATCGGTGATCAACGGTGCGTGACCTGGAGCAATACCGATATCACCCAGGTTACCGTGTGCAATCACCATCTCGACCAGACCGGAGAAAATCTCTCCTTCCGCGCTGACGATATCGCAATGGACTGTCATAGCCATTTGCCTGCCTCAACCTGATTAGCGCCCGTTGCCGGGCGCCTGGATTACAGTTTCTTGGCTTTCTCGATCGCTTCTTCGATGCCGCCGACCATGTAAAACGCCTGTTCAGGCAGATGGTCGTAGTCACCGGCGAGGATGCCTTTGAAGCCAGCAATGGTGTCTTTCAGGGAAACGTATTTACCCGAGGCACCGGTGAAGACTTCAGCCACGAAGAACGGCTGCGACAGGAAGCGCTGAATCTTACGAGCGCGGGATACCAACTGCTTGTCGGTTTCCGACAGCTCGTCCATACCCAGGATCGCGATGATGTCTTTCAGCTCTTTGTAACGCTGCAGAACATACTGAACGCCGCGAGCGGTGTCGTAATGCTCCTGACCGATGACGTTCGGGTCCAGCTGGCGCGAAGTCGAGTCCAGTGGATCGACCGCTGGGTAGATACCCAGGGATGCGATGTCACGGGACAGAACGACAGTGGCGTCCAAGTGAGCAAACGTTGTAGCTGGCGATGGGTCAGTCAAGTCATCCGCCGGTACGTATACCGCCTGGATCGAAGTGATCGAGCCTTCCTTGGTCGAAGTGATGCGCTCTTGAAGCACGCCCATCTCTTCAGCCAGCGTCGGCTGGTAACCTACTGCAGACGGCATACGGCCCAGCAGTGCGGATACTTCAGTACCGGCCAGTGTGTAACGGTAGATGTTGTCGACGAACAACAGAACGTCGTTACCTTCGTCACGGAACTTCTCAGCCATGGTCAGGCCAGTCAGGGCGACGCGCAGACGGTTACCCGGCGGCTCGTTCATCTGACCGTAGACCAGCGCTACTTTGTCCAGAACGTTGGAGTCCTTCATCTCGTGGTAGAAGTCGTTACCCTCACGGGTACGCTCGCCCACACCGGCGAACACGGAATAACCGCTGTGCTCGATGGCGATGTTACGGATCAGTTCCATCATGTTTACGGTCTTGCCGACACCGGCACCACCGAACAGACCGACTTTACCGCCTTTGGCAAACGGGCAAACCAGGTCGATGACCTTGATGCCGGTTTCCAGGAGGTCGTTGCCGCCAGCCTGATCAGCGAACGAAGGCGCAGGACGGTGAATGCCCCAGCGCTCTTCGGTCTCGATCGGGCCCGCTTCATCGATCGGGTTGCCCAGTACGTCCATGATCCGGCCCAGCGTCGCTTTACCGACCGGTACGGAGATAGCTGCGCCGCTGTCGATAACGTCCAGACCGCGCTTCAAGCCTTCGGTGGAACCCATCGCAATGGTACGAACTACGCCGTCGCCCAGCTGCTGCTGAACTTCCAGAGTAGTTTCCGCGCCTTGTACTTTCAGCGCGTTGTAGATGCTCGGTACGCTGTCGCGTGGAAATTCCACGTCGATCACGGCGCCGATGATTTGAACGATACGTCCGCTACTCATTAGCTGGATCCTCTGAATATTTGAACCGTTAAACCGCGGCAGCGCCGCCGACGATTTCCGAGATCTCTTGGGTGATCGCTGCCTGACGCGCCTTGTTGTAGATCAGCTGCAAATCGCTGATCAGATCACCGGCGTTGTCAGTGGCGTTCTTCATCGCGATCATCCGCGCAGCCTGTTCAGCCGCGTTGTTCTCGACCACCGCCTGATAGACCTGTGACTCCACGTAACGGACCATCAAGCCGTCCAGCAGCTCTTTGGCGTCGGGTTCGTACAGGTAATCCCAGTGGTGCTTGAGTTCTTGATCCTGGGTCGCGACCAACGGAATCAACTGCTCGACCGTTGGCTGCTGAGTCATGGTGTTGATGAACTTGTTGGACACCACGGACAGGCGATCAATACGGCCCTCCAGGTAGGCATCCAGCATCACCTTGACGCTGCCGATCAAATCGTTGATCGACGGCTCTTCGCCCAAGTGGCTGATCGCAGCGACGACGTTACCGCCGAAGTTGCGGAAAAACGCCGCACCTTTGCTGCCGACCACGCACAGATCGATCTCTACGCCGTTTTCACGGTTCTTCGCCATGTCCTTGACCAAAGCCTTGAACAGGTTGGTATTCAAGCCACCACACAGACCACGGTCACTGCTCACCACGACGTAACCGACGCGCTTTACTTCGCGCTCGATCATGAAGGGATGACGGTATTCCGGGTTAGCGTTGGCGAGATGACCAATCACCTGGCGGATGCGCTCCGCGTAAGGACGGCTAGCAGCCATGCGCATTTGAGCCTTGCGCATTTTACTGACCGCCACTTTTTCCATGGCGCTGGTGATCTTTTGCGTGCTTTTGATGCTCGCAATCTTGCTGCGAATCTCTTTTGCGCCTGCCATGTAACACCTATCAGGTTAGCAAGCGGGAACCTCGCGGCTCCCGCTGCGGCTTACCAGGTTTGGGTGGCCTTGAACTTCTCGATACCGGCTTTCAGGCCAGAATCGATTTCGTCATTGAAGTCACCCTTCACGTTGATCTTCGCCATCAAATCGGCGTGATCTCGGTTGAAGTAAGCAATCAGCGCTTGTTCAAAGCTGCCAACCTTGGCGATTTCGACGTCAGTCAGGAACCCACGCTCAGCGGCATACAGCGACAGCGACATGTCAGCGATCGACATTGGCGCATATTGCTTCTGCTTCATCAGCTCGGTCACGCGCTGACCATGCTCAAGTTGCTTACGGGTCGCTTCGTCCAGATCAGAGGCGAACTGGGCAAATGCTGCCAGTTCACGGTACTGAGCCAGAGCGGTACGGATACCACCGGAGAGCTTCTTGATGATCTTGGTCTGAGCGGCACCACCCACACGGGATACCGAAACACCGGCGTTCACTGCCGGGCGGATGCCGGAGTTGAACATGGCCGATTCCAGGAAGATCTGACCGTCAGTGATGGAAATCACGTTGGTCGGAACGAACGCGGAAACGTCGCCAGCCTGGGTTTCGATGATCGGCAATGCGGTCAGGGAACCGGTTTTGCCGGTCACTGCGCCATTGGTGAACTTCTCTACGTACTCTTCCGAAACGCGGGATGCACGCTCCAGCAGACGGGAGTGGAGATAGAACACGTCGCCTGGGTAAGCTTCACGGCCTGGTGGACGGCGCAGGAGCAGGGATATCTGGCGATAAGCCACGGCCTGCTTGGACAGATCGTCATAAACGATCAGTGCGTCTTCACCGCGGTCGCGGAAGTACTCGCCCATGGTGCAACCGGCATACGGAGCCAGGAATTGCAGCGCAGGAGATTCCGAAGCACTGGCCGCCACGATGATCGTGTTGGCCAGAGCGCCGTTTTCTTCCAGCTTGCGAACAACGTTGGCGATGGTCGATTGCTTCTGACCGATTGCTACGTAGACGCAGAAAATGCCGCTGTTCTTCTGGTTGATGATCGCGTCGATCGCCAGAGCGGTTTTACCGATCTGACGGTCGCCGATGATCAGCTCACGCTGGCCACGGCCGACGGGGATCATCGCATCGACAGCCTTGTAGCCAGTCTGTACAGGCTGGTCTACCGACTTACGCCAGATCACGCCTGGAGCAACTTTCTCGACCGCATCGGTCTCGGTGTTGTTCAGCGGACCTTTGCCGTCGACAGGGTTGCCCAGTGCGTCGACCACGCGACCCAGGAGTTCCTTACCAACCGGAACTTCCAGGATGCGGCCGGTGCACTTGGCACTCATGCCTTCAGCCAGAGAGGTGTAAGCGCCCAGTACGACAGCACCCACGGAGTCTTGCTCCAGGTTCAGTGCCATACCGTAAACGCCGCCCGGGAACTCGATCATTTCGCCGTACATAGCGTCGGCGAGACCGTGAATCCGCACGATACCGTCAGACACGCTGACGACAGTGCCTTCGTTTCGGGCTTGGGAGGCTACATCGAGGTTCTCGATGCGGCCCTTGATGATTTCACTTATTTCGGAAGGATTGAGTTGCTGCATTGCTCTGCTGCCCCTTCAAACTCAAGATTTCAATGCTTCGGCTAGTTGCGCGAGTTTGCCGCGAACTGAGCCATCGATAACCAGGTCGCCGGCGCGGATGATGACACCACCTATCAGGGCAGCATCCTCCGCAGCGTGCAGGCGCACTTCCCGGCCGAGCCGTGCACTGAGAACCTTGGCGAGTTTGTCTTGCTGTTCTTGGTTCAATGCGAAGGCACTAGTTACATCCACATCTACCGATTTTTCCTGTTCGGCCTTGTAAAGCTCGAACAGTTCGGAGATCTCCGGCAGAAGCTGAAGACGGTCGTTTTCAGCAACGACGTGAATGAAATTCTGTGCCTTGGCATCGAACTTGTCGCCGCACACTTCAATAAAAGTGGCGGCCTTGTCTGCGCTCGTCAGTCGCGGGGCCTTGAGCATGCGCTGCATCGTGTCGTCTTGCGACACTGCAGCAGCCAGGCCGAGCATGGCTGACCAATTGGCCAGTTGCTGGTGCGCCTGTGCATGCTCGAAGGCTGCCTTAGCGTAAGGTCGGGCCAACGTGGTCAGTTCTGCCATGATCGCCCTCGCTTAAATTTCAGCAGCCAGTTTGTTTACCAGCTCCGCGTGCGCGTTTTGATCGATTGTGGCACCCAGGATCTTCTCTGCGCCGTTGACTGCCAGGCTACCCAGTTGGGCGCGCAGCGCGTCTTTGACGCCGTTCAGTTCCTGTTCGATCTCGGCCTGAGCCTGAGCCTTGATGCGGTCAGCTTCGACGCGAGCCTGTTCACGGGCTTCGTCGACAATCTGGGTACCGCGTTTCTTGGCTTGCTCAATGATCTCAGCTGCCTGAGCCTTAGCTTCGCGCAGTTGCTGACCCACTTTATCTTGGGCCAGCTCCAGGTCGCGAGCTGCTCGTGTAGCAGCGTCCAGTCCATCCGCAATCTTCTTCTGACGTTCGTGCAAAGCCGCGATGACCGGAGGCCACACGAACTTCATGCAGAACAGCACAAAAATGAAGAACGCAACGGACTGGCCAATCAGGGTTGCATTAATGTTCACGCCAACACCTCGCTCGTTCGTTGTCCATCACACCAATCAACTCGAAAATTCGAGTGATCAGCCAGCGAGTTGACCAACGAAGGGGTTCGCAAAAGTGAAGAACAGAGCGATACCAACACCGATCATGGTCACGGCGTCGAGCAGACCAGCCACGATGAACATTTTAACTTGCAGCATTGGAACCATTTCCGGTTGACGCGCAGCGCCTTCCAGGAATTTACCGCCCAGCAGGCCGAAACCGATTGCAGTACCCAGTGCGCCCAGGCCGATCAGCAGTGCAACAGCGATAGCAGTTAGACCAACTACAGTTTCCATCTTTCCTCCCGACTTTTACGTCGTATTGGTTAGGTTTTCTTAGATTAAAGCGGTAAAGCAAAATCGTTTCTTACATCAAGCCCTCGCGGGCACCCCCTTACCGAAGCAAGGGGATCATCAGACTCGCCAGGCGGGTCTCAATGGTTATCTTCGTGAGCCATCGACAGGTACACGATGGTCAGCATCATGAAGATGAACGCTTGCAGGGTGATGATCAGGATGTGGAACACAGCCCACGCCCATTGCAGGACCACGCCCAGACCGCTGAGCCACAGCAGGCCGCTGCCGAACATGACCGCGATCAGAATGAACACCAGCTCACCCGCGTACATGTTGCCGAACAGTCGCAGTGCCAGGGAGATCGGCTTGGCCACCAGAGTCACGAATTCAAGCAGGAAGTTCACCGGAATCAACAGAGCCTGAACGAAAATGTTCTTGCTGCCGAACGGGTGCAGGGTCAATTCGCCGATGAAGCCGCCGATACCCTTGATCTTGATGCTGTAAAAAATGATCAGCGCGAATACGGAGAGTGCCATACCCAGCGTCGCGTTAGGATCGGTTGTCGAGACGGCGCGGAAAGGAATGTGGTGATCACCGGTGACCATGATTGCCAATTGCGGGATCCAGTCGACAGGAATCAAGTCGACGGCGTTCATCAGGAACACCCAGGCAAAGATGGTCAATGCCAGAGGTGCGATCACGGCACTACGGCCATGGAAGCTGTCTCGAACGCTGCCATCGACAAACTCGACGAGGACTTCAACGAAGTTTTGCAATGCGCCCGGCTGGCCGGAAGTCGCCTTTTTTGCGGCCATACGGAAGATAAGGACGAAAATCAGACCCAGTGCGACAGACCAGCCGAGGGTATCGACGTGGAAAGCCCAAAAGCCCATTTCTTTTGCTTCCGCCGCAGAATGCGCGAAGCCCCAACTGCCGTCAGGCAAATGACCAAAGGTCAAATTCTGCAAGTGGTGCTGGATATAGCCCGAAGCTGTCTGCTCTGCCATGGTTGCCTCAAACGCCCTAAGGTCTCGAAAGTCTTGTTTTCAGTAGCAGGGGCGCAAACCAGCTGACCAGCTGGGTCAGTATGAATACGCCGAAAACCGCCAGCGGAGCCAGCGGCTTTACTCCTGCAAACGTCAGTGCAAAAAGCACTGCCGTAAAAATCAGCTTGCCTGCCTCGCCGGCGTAGAACGACCGAACGATGGCCTGCGCTGCCCTGGCCCCGGAGTACCGGAATGCCTTATGAGCAAAGTACAAATTCGGCAGCCAGGCTATCAGGCCTCCGCAAAGCCCTGAATACCCGGCCACGACACCGTGCCACTGCCAAAGCGCCAGCGCAGCCCCGAGAAGGACAATCAACTGAGCCAGCAAAATCGGGAAAACAGCCAGGCGATGGAATGGCAAGCGGTTTGGCGTGCGTGTCTCCATCACATGGGCTCCTCGTGAGCCGGCCGCCAAAATCAATAACTTGGCATAAATTGTGCCGACAAAATGCGCGCAGAGTATAGGGGCGGTTCAGCCCCTATTCAACTGCCAGGTAGTGATTTCCGACTACGCGCTACGCATGATTTGTTTCAGCGAATGTGGGCGAGCACACCCTGCAGCTCATCCAGAGAGTTATAACGGATAACCAACTGACCTTTGCCCTTCTGTCCATGGCGGATTTGCACCGCGGAGCCCAGCCGCTCGGCGAGGCGCTGCTCCAGACGTGTGATGTCAGGATCGGCCTTCACTGGCTCCGCAGCGTCCTGCTTCCCGCTGAGCCACTGGCGAACCAGTGCCTCGGTCTGACGCACAGTCAGACCGCGTGCGACAACGTGTCGCGCCCCATCAACCTGCTGATCTTCGGGTAGACCCAGCAGCGCACGGGCGTGGCCCATCTCCAGATCACCATGGGAAAGCATTGTCTTGATCGCTTCCGGCAATGCGATCAGGCGCAGCAGATTCGCGACGCTGACTCGCGATTTACCCACCGCCTCGGCCACTTGCTGTTGGGTCAGCTGAAATTCCTGCTGCAGACGCTGCAGTGCAATCGCTTCCTCGATCGGATTCAAGTCTTCGCGCTGAATGTTCTCGATCAGCGCCATCGCGATGGCCGCTTCATCAGGCACGTCGCGCACCATGGCAGGGATGGTTTCGATCCCTGCCTGCTGGCTCGCGCGCCAGCGGCGCTCTCCTGCGATGATTTCGAAGCGGTTGTCAGCAATCGGACGGACCACGATCGGCTGCATCACCCCTTGCGCCTTGATCGAGTTCGCCAGTTCTTCCAATGCCTGGGGATCCATATCACGACGCGGCTGATATTTGCCTCGTTGAATAAGGTCCAGCGGAATGTGCTGAAGCTCGCGCTCACTGGCCTTAACCGCCTGTTCTTCCAGGGCGGTGACGGTGGGGCTGCTCAGCAGTGCGTCCAGCCCACGTCCGAGTCCACGTTTCTTGACGGCCATGGAATTTCCTTAAGTGGGCTGGGCCGCGGCACGACTGCCGCGACGTTGGCGACGGACCATCTCGCCCGCAAGCGCCAGGTAAGCCAGCGCGCCGCGAGATGTCTTGTCGTACGCCAATGCCGGCATGCCGAAGCTGGGCGCCTCAGCCAGTCGAATATTGCGCGGGATAACGGTGTCGTACAGCTGGTCGCCAAAGTGCTCTTTTAGCTGCGCCGAAACATCGTTGATCAGGCTGAGCCGCGGGTCGTACATGGTCCGTAGCAAGCCTTCGATCTTGAGTTGAGGGTTGAGTAACTCACCGATGCGCTTGATGTTATCCACAAGGTCGCTCAAACCTTCGAGCGCGAAATACTCGCACTGCATGGGGATAATGACGCCATCGGCCGCAACCAGCGCATTCAGCGTCAGCATCGAAAGCGATGGAGGGCAGTCGATGAGGATGTAATCGTAATTCTCGCGGATGGGCGCCAGTGCCGAACGCAGACGCGATTCCTTCATCTGCATTTCGAGCAGGACCACCTCGGCAGCCGTCAAATCACGGTTTGCCGGCAGCAGCTGATAGCCCCCGTGTTCGGAAAAGTGCATGGCCTGATTCAGGTCGCATTCGCCAATCAGCAAATCGTAGACCGAATGCTCAAGCGCATGCTTATCCACACCGCTGCCCATGGTGGCATTGCCTTGCGGATCGAGATCGATCAACAGCACCCGACGCTTGGTAGCCACCAGCGAAGCCGCGAGGTTGATGCAGGTTGTGGTCTTACCCACCCCCCCTTTTTGGTTCGCTATCGCGAATACCTTAGCCATTCTTGCGTGTGTTCCCTGTCATGCCGTGCGGCGCAGTATCAGCAGATGCCGTTGACCTTGGCAACCGGGTACGGCCAAGGCTTGCGCGCTTTCCAGATGAAAATCTGCGGGCAATGCTACCAGTTCATCCACCGGATGCAGACCCTTCATTGCCAACCAGCGCGTTTCACCGTCGCCCATGTGCCGAGTCCACTGAGTAAAGTCTTCCAGGCTGCTGAAAGCGCGGGAGATGATGCCGTTGAACGGCAGCTCAGGCTGGAAAGCTTCGGCACGGCTGTGGATAACTTCAAGATTGGCCAGCGCCAGCTCGAGTTTGACCTGCGTCAGAAACCGAGTCTTTTTGCCGTTGCTGTCCAGCACGGTGACTTTCATCTCTGGAAACAGGATGGCCAGCGGGATACCCGGCATACCGCCGCCACTGCCGACATCCAGCTGACGCTCACCTTCGATGAAACGCACCACGCTCAAGCTGTCCAGCAGATGGCGAGAGACCATCTCATCCGGATCACGAACTGCGGTCAGGTTGTAGGCCTTGTTCCACTTGATCAGCAAGGCCAGATACGCCAGCAACTGGCTGTGTTGGCTCTCGCTCAAATCGACGCCGAGCTCTCGAGCGCCGAGCGTCAGCTCTTCTGCGTGCTGCGGGGAAACCATCGAATTCAAGCGCTTTGCTCCAACTGACGGCCCGCGCCGCGTTTTTTCAAATGAATCATCAACAGAGAAATCGCCGCCGGGGTAACGCCGGGAATCCGCGAGGCTTGGCCTAGGGTTTCCGGACGAGTTATCCCCAGCTTGCTCTGGATTTCTTTGGACAGACCGGAAATCCCGGTGTAGTCGATGTCAGCAGGGAGTCGAGTATTTTCGCTGGCACGCAGACGGGTGATTTCATCTTGCTGACGGTCGATGTAACCGGCGTACTTGGTCTTGATTTCGACCTGTTCAGCGACCTGCGGGTCAGGCGAGCCGTGGCCGGTCAGCGCAACCAGGCTGGCGTAATCCACTTCGGGGCGGCTCAGCAGATTCAGCAGATTGTATTCGTGGGTCAATGGCGTGCCGAAGTGCGCCGAGACCGCATCACCCTGCTCGGTACCCGGACGAATCCAGGTGGACTTCAGGCGTTGTTCTTCCAGCTCGATGCCCTCACGCTTGGCACAGAACGCCGCCCAGCGGGCGTCGTCGACCAACCCCAGCGCCCGACCCTGTTCAGTCAGACGCAAGTCCGCGTTGTCTTCGCGCAAAATCAGCCGGTATTCGGCGCGCGAGGTGAACATCCGGTACGGCTCTTGTGTGCCCAGCGTAATCAGGTCATCCACCAGCACGCCGATGTAAGCTTCATCGCGACGCGGACACCAGCTGTCCTTGCCTTGAGCCCTGAGGGCCGCGTTGGCACCGGCGAGCAAACCTTGCGCACCGGCTTCTTCGTAACCGGTCGTGCCGTTGATCTGGCCTGCAAAGAACAAACCACCGATAACCTTGGTTTCCAGGCTGTACTTCAGGTCGCGCGGGTCGAAGTAGTCGTACTCGATGGCATAGCCAGGCCGGACAATGTGGGCGTTTTCCATCCCGCGAATAGACCGGACGATCTGGAGCTGTACATCGAACGGCAGCGAGGTCGATATACCGTTTGGATAAAGCTCATGGGTCGTCAAACCTTCCGGTTCGATAAACACCTGATGGCTTTCCTTGTCGGCAAAACGATGGATCTTGTCCTCAATCGACGGGCAATAGCGCGGGCCGACCCCTTCGATCTCCCCGGCAGCAGAATACATCGGCGACCGATCCAGATTCGCAGCGATGATTTCGTGGGTCCGGGCGTTGGTGTGGGTAATCCAGCAACTGACTTGGCTCGGGTGCTGGGCCTTGGAGCCCATGAACGACATCACGGGGATCGGCGCATCGCCCGGCTGTTCTGTCATCACCGAGAAATCCACAGATCGGCCATCGATGCGCGGAGGTGTGCCCGTTTTCAGACGGCCCACTCTCAGCGGGAGCTCACGGAGCCTGCGTGCAAGCGCAATGGATGGCGGATCACCGGCGCGACCGCCTGAATAGTTCTGTAGACCAATGTGGATAAGTCCGCCCAGAAAGGTACCCGTGGTGAGAACCACGGAGTCGGCCATAAATCGTAGGCCCATCTGAGTCACTACGCCGCGCACCTGGTCTTGCTCAACGATCAGGTCGTCGCATGCCTGCTGGAATACCCAGAGGTTGGGCTGGTTTTCAATAATTTCTCTGACTGCCGCCTTGTACAACACCCGGTCAGCCTGGGCACGCGTTGCCCGGACAGCTGGGCCTTTGCGGCTATTGAGCACGCGGAACTGGATACCACTTTTGTCAGTGGCCGTTGCCATTGCTCCGCCAAGCGCATCGATCTCTTTGACCAGATGACTCTTACCGATGCCACCAATGGCCGGGTTGCAACTCATTTGGCCGAGGGTTTCCACGTTGTGCGTAAGCAGCAGGGTGGTAGCACCCATACGTGCGGACGCCAGTGCTGCCTCGGTACCGGCATGACCGCCGCCGATGACGATCACTTGAAAACGGGAAGGGAAATCCACCACGCACCTCGTGCCTGTTGATTGGGGGGAATAGGAATGGCGGCAAGTATAGGGACTTACCCCCCCTTAAGAAACCCGTTGCGCAAAATCTAACCAGCTGTGGATGAATAGCGGTTATAGAAATTAAAAAGAAAGAAATTTATAAGATCTTTGTTTTTATGATTATTTCTACTGAGCACCCTTTCTGTGGATAAAGTCATGCGGGCCTTTATCTACGTGCTGTACAGAGAATCAAAACCCTGTGTCCATGTGACCAAGAGACCCTTGGATAACGGGTCTAAGCCTGTGGATTAAATGACCAGTTGTCCACAGGCACGATTATCCTCAGGTCAGACGCCTGTTTATCAACCGAGCTCAGTTGCTGTTATGCACAGGGCTTATCCGAGCATTCAGGTGCTGAACGGTTAAATTCGAGGTGCACTTATCCGCCGGCGCGCTGATCGGAAGTCACGAAAAATGGGATGAGTAAATCGATATGAGGCAGGTCCGGAGAGATTGACCTGCCTGGGGATAGGGCGTGGTGCTATTTGCCGATGCAAAAGCTGGAGAAAATCCGCCCCAATAAGTCGTCCGAGTTGAAGGCGCCGGTAATTTCGCCAAGGGACTGCTGGGCTTGGCGCAGGTCCTCGGCAAGTAGCTCACCCGCGCCGGCTAAGGTCAGCTGCGAGCGTCCATGCTCGAGAGAAGCACTTGCCGTGTGCAACGCCTCAAGATGGCGCCGGCGTGCACTGAAGCTTCCCTCGGCTGTTTGCTGATACCCCATGCACGCCTTCAGATGCTCGCGCAAAAGCTCCACACCTTCCCCACCGGCCTTTGCACTCAGGCTGATGGTCACGTGGCCATCGACGCTGGTCACCAGTTCCACTGGTTCGTCGCTCAAGTCCACCTTGTTACGAATCAGGGTGACATGGGCCGGGTCAGGCCGTTGATCGAGGAACTCTGGCCACAGTGCAAAGGGATCGCTGGCCTCGGGCGCCGTTGCATCGACCACCAACAAAATGCGATCTGCCTGGCCAATCGCCTGAAGCGCGCGTTGAACGCCTATCTTTTCCACCTGATCGTCGGTATCACGCAGACCGGCAGTGTCCACAACATGAAGTGGCATCCCGTCAATGTGGATATGTTCACGGAGGACATCCCGGGTTGTGCCGGCAATCTCAGTTACGATCGCCGCTTCTTTACCCGCCAATGCATTCAGGAGACTGGATTTACCGGCATTGGGCCTGCCGGCGATAACCACATTCATGCCATCCCTGAGTAACGCTCCCTGATTGGCCTCATGCAACACTGTGGATAACTGATTGCGTACGTTATCCAACATGGTCAGCACGTGACCGTCCGCGAGAAAGTCGATTTCCTCCTCTGGAAAGTCGATGGCCGCTTCAACGTAAATGCGCAGGCTGATGAGTTTCTCAGTGAGCTCATGCACTCGCTGGGAAAATGCACCCTGCAGCGACCTCAAGGCGTTACGCGCAGCTTGCGCAGAACTCGCCTCAATGAGGTCCGCGATCGCCTCGGCTTGGGCCAGGTCAAGCTTGTCATTGAGAAATGCGCGTTCGCTGAATTCACCCGGCCGTGCCAGGCGGCACCCCAGCTGCACACAGCGCTGCAGCAACATATCCAGAACCACAGGCCCACCATGCCCCTGAAGCTCGAGCACATCCTCCCCGGTGAACGAGTGAGGTCCTGAAAAATAAAGACCAATACCCTCGTCAATCACTTCGCCGCTTTCACCCTTGAAAGCGCCGTAATGTGCGTAACGAGGCTGTGGCAATTTGCCAAGAATCATCTCGGCGCATTTGCAAGCTTTCGGGCCGGAAATACGGACGATACCCACGCCTCCTCGTCCTGGAGCCGTTGCAATGGCCGCAATGGTTTCTGACAGAACATTCATGGACCGACTCCTGGACAACCGACGGATAGCAAAACGCCCCACTAGGGGGCGTTTTGAATAACTTGTTAACAGGATAGATCAGGCTTCAGCTTTCTTGGCTTTCGCTTCGATGCTGCGGGTGATGTACCACTGCTGAGTAATGGACAAGGTGTTGTTCACAACCCAGTACAGCACCAGACCAGCCGGGAACCACAGGAAGAAGAACGTGAAGATGATTGGCATCAGCTTCATGACCTTGGCCTGCATCGGGTCCGGCGGTGTCGGGTTCAAACGCTGCTGGATGAACATGGTAGCGCCCATGATGATCGGCAGAATAAAGAACGGGTCTTTGATCGACAGGTCGGTTATCCACAGCAGCCACGGCGCCTGGCGCATCTCGACGCTTTCAAGCAGTACCCAGTACAGCGACAGGAACACCGGCATCTGTACCAGAATCGGCAAGCATCCACCCAACGGGTTGATCTTCTCTTTCTTGTACAGCTCCATCATCGACTGAGAAAGCTTCTGACGATCGTCGCCATGCTGCTCTTTCAACGCGGCCAAGCGCGGAGCGACTGCACGCATGCGTGCCATCGACTTGTAACTGGCCGCCGACAGAGGGAAGAAAAGCCCTTTGATCAGCATGGTCAGGAAGATGATCGACCAGCCCCAGTTGCCCACGATGCTGTGGATATGTTGCAGAAGCCAGAAAATAGGCTGGGCAATAAACCACAGAATCCCGTAATCCACCGTCAATTCCAGACCTGGGGACAACTCCTTCAGGACTGCCTGACTCTTCGGCCCGGCGTAAAGCGTTGTAGTGGTCTCGGCTTTTGCGCCAGGTGCGACTGTCAGTGCCGGGCCGGTGAAGCCGATGATGTAATTGCCGGCACTGTCCTTACGGGTGGTGACGGTGTTGCTATCAGTTTTGTTCGGAATCCAGGCGGTCACGAAGTAATGCTGCAACCAGGCAACCCAACCACCCTGAACGGTGTCCTTCACCGAACCTTTGTCGATGTCCTTCATGGAAACCTTTTTGTAAGGTTCCGAAGGAGTCCACATCGCAGCACCCAGATAGGTGGCCGTGCCAGTGGCAGTCGTCGAGGATGGGTCAGCGCTCGAATCACGTTTCAGCTGTGCGAACAGGTTACCGTTCCAAGGCTGGGCGCTCTGGTTGTCAATCACGTAAGAAACGGTCAGGTCATACAGACCGCGCTTGAACGTAAAGCGCTTGATGTAGTTGACGCCGCCGTCGCTGAATTTCAGGTCGACGACCAAGTCGTTCTGACCATCAGTCAACTGGTAGCTTTTCTGCGTAGCCGAGTAGACCGGGCGACCAGTGGCTCGGGCATCAGGGCCGTTTGCGCCAGTCAGACCGCTCTGAGCGAGAAAGATCCGTTCGCCGCCGTTATCGAACAGCTGGAAAGGAATCTCGGGATGATCCTGACGGCGTGGATAAAGTGGCAAACGAAGCTGCACCACGTCGCCGCCGACCGGATCGATTTCCAGATTAAGGACGTCTGTCTTCACCTGGATCAGATCTTTGCTGGTAGCCACCGGCATTTCCGCCGGCGCAGCCACTTCGCCGGTAGCGCTAGGAACGTCTGCATTGGCAGTCGCTGAACCTTGCGGAGCATCAGGAATAGCGGATGTATTGGTGTTGGCAGCAACATTCTGAGTCGGCAAGGCAGCCTGACCATAGTCCTGGTTCCATTTCAGGACACCGACATAGGTCACGATTGCCAGGGCGACGATCAGGATCGTGCGTTTAATATCCATGATTACTCGGCCATCGAAGAGGAACGGGAGGTGGGAGCAGGTGGAACCGGGTCATAACCACCGGGATTCCACGGATGACACCGACCTAAGCGACGTAAGGTCAGCCAGCCACCGCGCACCAGACCATAATTTTCAATGGCCTCGTACGCGTAGCAGGAGCAACTGGGGTAGAAACGACAGTTACTGGCCATCAGAGGACTGATGGCATAGCGGTAAAACTGGATCGGAACGAGCGCCAGTTTACGCATCAGTACTGTCTACCCCCGCAGTTTCGGTTTTAAGTTCGGGATCGGGCCGGCTGCGCGCCAGACGTTTCCAGAGCTTGCCGAAATGCTGAATCAATTCGGGGTTTTCAATATCACCCAAGCCTTTGCGTGCAACGACGACGATATCCCATCCGACCAGGTTGTCCTGGTGAAGGCGAAACGACTCACGCATCAGGCGTTTCAAACGGTTGCGCTCGACGGAGAGCTTCACGCTCTTCTTTCCGATCACCAGCCCTAGACGGGGATGATCAAGGTCGTTGTTGCGCACAAGGAGCAGGAGATTTTTTCCCGGAACCTTGCCGGTGGGGGAGTCAAAGACTGCCTTGAAATGCCGGGGTGTCAGCAAACGCTTTTCCCGACTGAAGTCCTGACTCACCACCTGTGCCGATTAATCAAACTGCCAGACGCTTACGGCCTTTGGCGCGACGACGCGACAGAACTGCGCGACCGTTTTTGGTGGCCATACGAGCACGGAAACCGTGGGTGCGAGCGCGCTTGATAGTGCTGGGTTGGAAAGTACGTTTCATGGCGTGTTACCTGGTTCGTCCACAACGGGCCGGAATGGCCCCCGTTTTAAGAGACCGGGGATTCTAGAGAAAGCGGGCCCGCAGGTCAATTTCCAACCAATGTTTCTTGCATTTAGTTCCTGGGTCCATTTCGTCGACAGCGATCTATCCGTCGGTACATTCTTGGGACGTATATATAGAAATAAAGAAGGAAGGTATTTAAAGCTTCTTTGTAAAGCTTATAAAAGCTTAGGGAGAGGATTTCTGTGGATAAACCGCTGCAGACCACGTACTGCTTGATGTACAGAGGAATGAAAGTCTGTCCACAAGCAGTGTCGCGGCTGTGCGACGGCTGGCGACAAGCTGTGCATAGAAGGGCTACTTATCCACAGCTGCTTTATCCACAGACTTCAACCCATCGTTATGCAGAGAGCTAACCCTCGGTTATCCACAGAGCTTAACTATCCACCGGCTGTCGTCTTTTTAGGCGCTTTGTGCAGGCTTTCGTGCGCTGGCGCTCTACCTTCGTGTGGATAAGTCAGCTACGGGTGGTTACAATGGCCGCTTGTTTTTGCCACGCCGGCTTCAGAATCTAGGGGATATTTGTGTCAGTGGAACTTTGGCAGCAATGCGTTGAGCTTTTGCGCGATGAGCTGCCTGCCCAGCAATTCAACACCTGGATCCGACCTTTACAAGTTGAAGCCGAAGGCGACGAATTGCGCGTGTATGCGCCCAACCGGTTTGTGCTGGACTGGGTGAATGAGAAGTACCTGGGTCGATTGCTCGAGTTGCTGGGCGAGCATGGCCAGGGAATTGCGCCGGCGCTGTCCTTATTAATAGGCAGCAAGCGCAGCTCTGCTCCACGCGCCGCTCCGAACGCTCCGCTTGCAGCAGCGGCTGCCGCTTCTCAGGCCGCCGAGTTGGCAGCCACCATCGAAGCACCGGCTGTAGCACGAGCGCCGCAGTCCGTAGCGACGCCTGCTCCGATGATTCAGACCTCATTGAATGTCGAGGATGAGCCTTCCAGGGCGAGCTTCGATCCGATGGCTGGCGCCAGTTCTCAGCAAGCTCCTGCGCGCGCCGAGCAGCGTAATGTTCAGGTTGAGGGAGCGCTGAAGCACACCAGCTATCTGAACAGGACCTTCACGTTCGAGAACTTTGTCGAAGGTAAATCGAACCAACTGGCGCGGGCTGCTGCCTGGCAGGTAGCTGACAATCCCAAGCATGGGTACAACCCGCTCTTCCTTTACGGAGGTGTGGGTCTGGGTAAAACCCACTTGATGCATGCTGTGGGTAACCACCTGCTCAAGAAGAATCCGAACGCCAAAGTCGTGTATCTGCACTCCGAGCGATTCGTGGCGGATATGGTCAAGGCGCTACAGCTCAATGCCATTAATGAGTTCAAACGCTTCTATCGCTCCGTCGACGCACTATTGATTGATGACATTCAATTTTTTGCGCGCAAGGAACGTTCTCAGGAAGAGTTTTTCCACACCTTCAACGCCCTTCTCGAAGGCGGTCAGCAGGTTATTCTCACGAGTGACCGCTACCCCAAGGAAATCGAAGGCCTCGAAGAGCGGCTCAAGTCACGCTTTGGCTGGGGTTTGACGGTGGCGGTCGAGCCACCGGAACTTGAAACACGCGTGGCGATTTTGATGAAGAAGGCGGATCAGGCGAAAGTCGATCTGCCTCACGACGCCGCATTTTTTATCGCGCAGCGAATCCGCTCCAATGTGCGTGAGCTTGAGGGTGCGCTGAAGCGCGTCATCGCTCACTCACACTTCATGGGTCGGGACATCACGATCGAGCTGATCCGTGAATCGCTGAAAGATTTGCTCGCGCTGCAGGACAAACTGGTGAGTGTGGATAACATTCAGCGGACTGTTGCTGAGTACTACAAGATAAAGATCTCCGACCTGCTTTCCAAACGCCGCTCCAGGTCTGTTGCGCGACCGCGGCAAGTGGCGATGGCATTGTCAAAGGAGCTGACCAATCACAGCCTTCCTGAAATCGGCGATGTGTTTGGCGGCCGGGACCACACGACGGTCTTGCACGCGTGCCGGAAGATCAATGAGCTTAAAGAATCCGATGCGGACATCCGCGAGGACTACAAGAACCTGCTGCGGACTTTGACAACGTGATGCCGACGCAGCTTATCAAGGCAAGGGACTAGACCATGCATTTCACCATTCAACGCGAAGCCCTGTTGAAACCCCTGCAACTGGTCGCGGGCGTCGTTGAACGCCGTCAGACCTTGCCGGTTCTGTCGAACGTGCTACTGGTCGTGGAGGGCCAGCAGCTGTCTTTGACTGGTACTGACCTCGAAGTCGAGCTGGTCGGCCGTGTGCAGTTGGAAGAGCCTGCGGAGCCTGGCGAGATCACGGTTCCTGCGCGCAAGCTGATGGACATCTGCAAAAGTATTCCGAATGATGCGCTCATCGACATCAAGCTCGACGAGCAGAAGCTGATCGTCAAAGCGGGCCGCAGCCGTTTCACGCTTTCGACCCTGCCTGCCAACGACTTTCCTACCGTCGAAGAAGGCCCGGGTTCGCTTACATTCAGCCTCGTTCAGAGCAAATTGCGCCGGTTAATCGAGCGCACCAGCTTTGCAATGGCCCAGCAAGACGTTCGCTACTACCTTAACGGTATGCTGCTTGAGGTTCAGTCGGGCATTCTGCGCGCGGTTGCAACCGACGGGCACCGTCTTGCGATGTGTTCCATGGCCGCCGAGATCGAGCAGGCTGACCGTCATCAGGTGATCGTGCCGCGTAAGGGCATCCTGGAATTGGCCCGGTTACTGACCGAGCAAGATGGCTTGGTCAGTATCGTATTGGGTCAACATCACATTCGTGCAACCACGGGTGAGTTCACGTTCACGTCCAAGCTGGTCGACGGCAAATTCCCGGACTATGAGCGAGTGCTTCCCAAGGGCGGCGACAAGCTGGTGGTGGGTGATCGTCAGGCACTGCGGGAAGCGTTCAGCCGTACCGCGATTCTCTCGAACGAGAAGTACCGGGGCATTCGCCTACAACTGGCCAACGGTCAGTTGAAGATTCAAGCGAATAACCCGGAGCAGGAAGAGGCCGAGGAAGAAATCAGCGTCGACTACAATGGCAGCTCTCTCGAGATCGGATTCAACGTGAGCTATCTGCTCGACGTACTGGGTGTCATGACCACGGAGCAAGTCCGTCTGATCCTCTCTGATTCCAACAGCAGTGCTTTGGTGCAGGAATCCGGTAATGACGACTCGGCCTATGTCGTTATGCCGATGCGTCTGTAACAGCAGTTGATCAATGTCTCTTAGCCGCGTCTCGGTCACCGGGGTGCGCAATCTGCACCCGGTGACCTTCTCTCCTTCTCCCCGCATCAACATCCTGTATGGCGCTAACGGCAGTGGGAAAACCAGTGTCCTTGAAGCGATTTACCTTCTCGGCTTGGCGCGCTCATTCCGCAGTGTACGGCTGCAGCCGGTCATTCAATATGAGCAACCTGCGTGCACAGTCTTTGGCCAGGTAGAACTCGCCGAAGGCGGCCACAGCAGCCTTGGCATTTCCCGCGATCGCCAGGGAGATTTCCAGATTCGGATCGACGGCCAAAACGCCAAAAGCGCCGCGCAACTTGCCGAGACTCTGCCGCTGCAACTGATCAACCCCGACAGCTTTCGGCTCCTTGAAGGTGCTCCTAAAATTCGTCGTCAGTTCCTGGATTGGGGAGTGTTCCACGTGGAACCTCGTTTCATGTCGACTTGGCAGCGGCTCCAGAAGGCCCTGAGGCAGCGGAACTCGTGGCTTCGGCATGGTACACTTGACGCCGCTTCGCAGGCCGCTTGGGACCGTGAGCTGTGTCTTGCTAGCGATGAAATTGATGAGTTTCGGCGCGCTTATATCAAAGCGTTGAAACCTGTGTTCGAGCAAACCCTGAGTGAGCTTGTTCAGATCGATGGGCTGACGCTTAGTTACTATCGAGGATGGGACAAGGAAAAAAACCTGAGTGACGTGCTGGCATCTTCCCTTTACCGCGATCAGCAGATGGGTCACACGCAAGCGGGACCCCAACGTGCAGATCTACGCCTACGGCTAGGCGGACACAACGCGGCGGATATCCTTTCCCGTGGGCAGCAGAAACTCGTGGTCTGCGCCCTTCGCATTGCGCAGGGACATTTAGTCAGCACGGCCCGTCGTGGCCAATGTATTTACCTCGTCGACGATCTGCCATCGGAGCTCGATGAGAATCACCGCGGTGCGCTATGTCGCCTGCTGGAAGAATTACGCTGCCAGGTATTTATCACCTGCGTAGATCATGAATTGTTGAGGGAAGGCTGGCAGACGGAAACGCCAGTTGCTTTGTTCCACGTGGAACACGGCAATATCACCCAGACCCACGACCACCGGGAGTGAAGGCATGAGCGAAAACCAAACGTACGACTCGACCAGCATCAAAGTGCTGAAAGGGCTCGATGCCGTACGCAAGCGTCCTGGTATGTATATCGGCGACACAGACGATGGCAGCGGCCTCCACCATATGGTGTTTGAGGTTGTAGACAACTCGATCGATGAGGCATTGGCCGGTCACTGTGACGACATCAGCATCATCATTCACCCGGATGAATCGATCACTGTACGCGATAACGGTCGTGGCATTCCGGTCGATGTGCATAAAGAAGAAGGCGTTTCCGCAGCCGAAGTCATCATGACTGTGTTGCACGCCGGCGGTAAGTTTGACGATAACTCGTACAAAGTATCCGGCGGTCTGCACGGTGTGGGCGTTTCAGTGGTGAACGCGCTGTCTGAGGTGTTGAACCTGACTGTTCGGCGCAGTGGAAAAGTCTGGGAACAGACGTACGTCCACGGTGTTCCACAAGAACCAATGCAAATCGTTGGTGAAAGCGATACCACGGGGACAGAGATTCACTTCAAGCCCTCCTCTGAAACCTTCAAGAACATTCACTTTAGCTGGGACATTCTCGCCAAGCGCATTCGTGAGCTGTCGTTCCTCAACTCCGGTGTGGGTATCGTTCTTAAGGACGAGCGCAGCGGCAAAGAAGAGCTGTTCAAGTATGAAGGCGGTCTGCGCGCATTCGTCGAGTACCTGAATACCAACAAGACGCCTGTGAATCAGGTCTTCCACTTCAACATCCAGCGTGAAGATGGCATAGGCGTTGAAATTGCCCTGCAGTGGAATGACAGCTTCAACGAGAACCTGTTGTGCTTCACCAACAACATTCCACAGCGCGACGGTGGTACCCACCTCGTCGGCTTCCGCTCTGCGCTGACTCGGAACCTGAACAACTACATTGAGCAGGAAGGTCTGGCCAAGAAGCATAAGGTCGCCACCACCGGTGACGATGCGCGTGAAGGCCTGACAGCGATCATTTCCGTCAAAGTCCCCGACCCTAAGTTCAGCTCCCAAACGAAAGACAAGCTGGTGTCTTCAGAAGTGAAGACTGCGGTTGAGCAGGAGATGGGCAAGTATTTCTCTGACTTCTTGCTCGAGAACCCGAACGAAGCAAAAGCCGTCGTCGGCAAGATGATCGATGCAGCGCGTGCCCGTGAAGCTGCCCGTAAAGCACGTGAAATGACCCGTCGCAAGGGCGCGCTGGATATCGCAGGCTTGCCCGGCAAACTGGCCGACTGCCAGGAAAAGGACCCTGCCCTTTCCGAGTTGTACCTCGTGGAAGGTGACTCTGCTGGCGGTTCCGCCAAGCAGGGACGTAACCGTAAGACCCAAGCCATCCTGCCACTCAAGGGCAAGATCCTGAACGTGGAGAAGGCGCGCTTCGACAAGATGATCTCATCTCAGGAAGTGGGCACGTTGATCACGGCGCTGGGCTGCGGTATTGGCCGTGACGAGTACAACATCGAAAAGCTGCGCTACCACAACATCATCATCATGACCGATGCTGACGTCGACGGTTCGCACATCCGTACCCTGTTGCTGACTTTCTTCTTCCGTCAGTTGCCGGAGCTGGTTGAACGCGGTTACATCTACATTGCTCAACCGCCGTTGTACAAGGTGAAGAAAGGCAAGCAAGAGCAGTACATCAAAGACGACGATGCCATGGAAGAGTACATGACTCAGTCGGCCCTTGAAGATGCGAGCCTGCACCTGAACGAATCGGCGCCTGGCATTTCCGGCGCAGCGTTGGAGAAACTGGTTCACGACTTCCGCATGGTCATGAAGACCTTGAAGCGCCTGTCCCGTTTGTACCCGCAAGAGCTGACCGAGCACTTCGTTTATCTGCCGGCTGTGCCAATGGAGCAGTTGTCGGATCACGCGGCCATGCAAGAGTGGCTGGCGAAGTTTGATGAGCGCCTGCGGGTGGGTGAGAAGTCCGGGTTGGTCTACAAGGCCAGCTTGCGTGAAGACCGCGAGCGTAACGTATGGCTGCCAGAGGTCGAGCTGATCTCCCACGGCCTGTCCAACTACGTGACGTTCAACCGCGATTTCTTCGGCAGCAATGACTACAAGACAGTCACTGCACTCGGTGCTCAGATCAGCACGTTGCTGGAAGAAGGCGCTTACGTTCAACGTGGTGAACGCAAGAAAGCGGTTACCGAGTTCAAGGAAGCACTGGCCTGGTTAATGGCAGAGAGCACCAAGCGCCATACCATTCAGCGCTATAAAGGTCTCGGTGAGATGAACCCTGATCAGTTGTGGGAAACCACGATGGACCCAAGCGTGCGACGCATGCTCAAGGTGACGATCGAAGACGCCATCGGCGCTGATCAGATTTTCAACACACTGATGGGTGACGCCGTCGAACCGCGCCGTGACTTCATCGAAGCCAACGCATTGGCAGTGTCGAACCTGGACTTCTAAGGTTCACCCGTAAATAAAACAGCCCCAACGATGTGAATCGATTGGGGCTGTTTTCGTTTAGGCATTCAGCTCACTGTTTTAATCGGACTGATCGGCGCTGGGTTCCGCCCTCTCCTGCTCAACCGTTTGCCCCATTCGATACCGCGCAGTTCAATGAACCGATGGCTGATAGCGGATATACCCACGATGACGATTAACAGACCGATGAGCACGGAGTTGTCAGCTGCTGCATTGTGAAAGGAAAGCAGTGGACCTGGGGCGGCAGCAGCATAAGTCACGATCGTGAAGCCGGTGACTTTCCCTATTAGAAGCATGGCGAGGGTGAAGGCGAAAAGAACCATCGCATGAGTCATGTAGATCGAGTACGACAGCGTGCCCAATTTCTCGAATGGGCTAGCCTTCAGCAACGTCGAGATCACCCCTCCCTCAAAAGAGAAAATCAACATAAGCACGCAGAACACCACCATCAGGATGATCTGCTTATGATCAATGTCACTCACCAGCAAGCTCACTGCCAAACAGATGCCGACAAGTTCCAGGACGGTGTGCAGCCAGCGGGCCATGGTTTTGTTGTGGATAACTTGGTAGAGCTGGTAAGTCATCACACCTGCAAAGAAACAAGACAGCCCCTGCAGTGCGGGCTCCATCAGATAGGCAAGTCCCAGCGACAAGCACACAGTAGCGATCAATGAAGTCATGAGAAATATCGCCGTGGCGAAGCGCGGGGTACACAGGAGTATCCCCGCGAATATCATGTAGATGTAGTGCTCGACACTGATGCTCCACGCCGGAAAGTTGAACGACTGGGGGTTGAATCCCGGCCACCAGGATTGCAACAGCAGCAGATTGGGGATGATTTCCTGAGGCGCTCGCTGCCCGGTGAAGCTGGCTTGATTGAACGTTATACCGGCATGCTCGGCGCCCATCTTCACGACCTCCAATGCGATGGCAAACAGGAGCACGAAGACGTGCAGTGGATACAGGCGGAAGGTGCGAGTAATGAAGAACTGCCTGAACTGATCGGTCGTGGCCAGTCGCTGGCCGTAGGTGTGGACCATGACAAAGCCGCTCAGGACGAAGAAGAAGCTCACCAGGTAATGAGCATTTCTGAAGAACGCCCATTCGCCAAAGCTCAGTGGCATGTGGATGTGATAGACCGCAACGCTGAGTGCACAGATGCCCCTGAATCCGTCCAGCACTTGAAATCTCTTCATCGCCAACTCCCTGTTGAATCCATGCCGAATGCGTTTAGATCCGCCCTCTGGGCGTAGGTCATCATGCGTTACCTTTCCCGGTCGTGTTCCAACGAGTTTTTATGTGTTCCCAGCGACTGCCTAAGCGCTTGGCAAGCTCACGGCGCCGGGCCATGGATGGCCTTTCGATGAAGTGCCAAGAGAATATGGCCGCCAGTAACACCAGTGGGAAGGCGAGCAGCATCAGACTGCCAGGGCCGAGGCCTTTGAACAGGTGGGCAATTATTTCCTGAATCGGGAAGGCATAGATATAAACCCCGTACGAGTAATCGCCCAGCTGGTTGTAACGGTCTATCGCGGGCTGGGTTGCATACCCGAGGTAGAAGATCAGATACGTCCAGGCCAGCACAAAGCACTCGAAGAAATATCCTGTGCGCCACGTGCAGGCGGCTAATACGACAAAAGGCAGGAGGCCGATAAATCGATGCTCGATGTGCTGACGATAGCGGTAGAAGGACATGCCGAGCACAAACGGCAAGCTCCACGTGAAGAAAGATTCGGTGCCGTAGAAGTCACTGACCAAAGCGCTGTTCAGCATCAAGGCTTTGAACGAGACGTAAAGGGCGGCATAAGACATGACAAAGCCGGTGAATTTCCGGCCTTCACTGAAGAAGGAGACTGTCCCAAGCGCGCCGACCAGAAGGTAGAGGGCCACCTCATAAAAGAGTGTCCACAGCGAACCGTTGATGCCGGGCCAAGGGTTGTTCTGGAACAGACCAGGCAGCTGAAACTTCATGCTGAACAGCGTCAGGTTGTGGGCGAGATAGCCGTATGTTTCCCCTGACCTGAAATATTCTGACGCACTCAGTGTCGTAAGCAGGGGGCCGATCAGAAATACGCTCAGCAGCAGCACAAGTATCAATCCAGGAAAGATGCGCAGAAACCGGGCGGTGAAAAAATCCATCGTGCTGTCCGCCCGATCGCGGCTAAGCGAAATAAAAAAGCCGGAGATGCAGAAGAACGTAATCACCGCCACGTCACCAAGGGACAGTCCGATCCAGTCAGAGAGCGGCTCAACCGCATCATGCCCAAGTGCAAGAGGGTAACTGTGGGAAATCAATACCGCCGTGGCGGCAAGCATTCTGATCAGGTTGAAGTGGTTGTTTCGTCTGGACGCCAGGTCACCCAACGTATTCATACTGCCTCCGCGCGCGGTCAGGGTCGTACCGGTTCGATCCATTCACCGCTGTGACGCTCACGCCGTCGGGGACGCGCGATACCGAGAGGGTTGGAAATGGTTTTTGAGCTTGAACGATACACTGGGGGCGCTGCACGTCTAATTGGCATCTCCAATCGGGACGCGGATTACCTGCATGCCTTGTCAGCCAATAATTTGGCCATGAAACTCGATCGATAGCTTTTGTTGGGCGAGACTGTGTCGTTGCGCGCTAATTGACCGATGACTGCCCAAAATACCCGGATACCTATCGATCAAACCGTTGCATCAGGACAGATGTAAGACAAAGGAGCCTCATTCATATGTCGATTCGTAAATACCAAAGAGTGCTGGCTATCCCTCGAGTGTTGCCTGCCACATTGTTCATGTTCGTCGCAGGCCTGCCGCTGACCATCATGGGCCTCACCCTGAGCCTGCATGTGCTCAACGA
Source organism: Pseudomonas sp. W2Oct36 (assembly GCF_041060465.1). Classification (NCBI taxonomy): domain Bacteria; kingdom Pseudomonadati; phylum Pseudomonadota; class Gammaproteobacteria; order Pseudomonadales; family Pseudomonadaceae; genus Pseudomonas; species Pseudomonas sp. W2Oct36. Next base: position 55,031 of record NZ_JAUERW010000002.1, on the reverse strand, counting down.
AATGGGTGGCAGTTATTTTGATGCAGGCGTGGTGGGGACGGCGACCGCACTTGGCTTCGCGGTGGGCTCTCCCCTCCTCGGTCGAATGATTGACCGTCACGGCCTGCGCCCGGTGGTGGCCGTATGCGGAACACTGTCGACTCTCGCCTGGATACTGCTGCCCATGGTGAGCTATTGGCTTTACGTGCTTCTGGCGTTTGTGGCCGGGCTGTTTACCGTGCCGACAGGATCGCTAGCCCGGCAGTTCGTCGCCAGCCTGGTTCCGGAAGATCAGCGCCGGCCTGCGTACTCGCTCAACATGATGCTTATGGAGCTTTCATTCGTCATCGGGCCCGCCAGCGGTATTCTTTTGATCACTACCTATTCGGCGACAGCCACTCTGGCGGGCATAGGCCTTTGGCGAGCGCTCTCCTACGTCGTGCTCTATGTGTTGAATTGGCCCACGCGCAATGTGGACGAGGTTGCAGCGAATCCGGATCGTGTCCGACCCAAACTCCGCACATGGATGAGCGGCCGCTTATTGGCCGTCATGTTTGTCAGTGCGGGGGCGTTATTCGTGCTGTATGGCACCGAGTTGGCACTCATTGCTGTGCTGCGCGCCAGCGATCAGCTCGCCTTTACCGGGTATGTCATCGCCGCAATGTCTATCGCGTCCATCGTGGGCGGGTATGTCCACGGTGTCGTCCACCGGTCGTGGTCACAGATGAAACTTGCCCTGGCAATGAGCCTGCTGCTGCTTCCCGTGGTGTTCTTTGATGACGTCTGGTGGTGGCTGATGCTCGCGCTGTTGCCCACTAATCTGCTGTGCACGCCGACGCTGGCTGCAGGCTCGGAAGCGGTTGCCAAGCTGGCGCCTTCCAGCGTGAGAGGTGAAGTGATGGGGCTGCACGATTCGGCTTATCGAATAGGCCAGACACTGTCCGCGCCGATGGTGGGATTCGCGATCGACAGCGTTTCCCCCGCCATGGGATTCGTCGCAGCCGCGTGCGGAGGGATTGTATTGGTGGGTATGGGGGCGCTCTGCAACCTGAGAATATCGGCGCCGGCCAGAACGGCTTGATTCACACCACGGTCTTGGCTGCACAGGCTCAAGACCGGGTTTTTTTTAGTCAGTGGGGAACGGTAAGGAAAAACTTATGCACGCATCGGCCGCGCTAAGTGCTGGAAGAAATAAGTATTTAAATTAACGAGTTAGCGCCGAATTTTTCGAATTTCGATTTATTCGTGCACAGGTTATCCACAATTCATGCCGGTGATTTCTCTGGGGTTGGCGCAGGTACTGCCGGCGACCCCAAATCGCGCTGGGTTTGCTCGTTCCACGCCGACACGCGATCGTTCAGCGCAGCGATTGCGCGTGGGCCAGTGCCCTCTGCGTACATCGGTTTGCCAATCACGACTTCAATGGTGCCCGGCTTCTTACCCCACCCCTCTTTCGGCCAATAGCGGCCGGCATTATGGGAGATAGGCAGGACGGGCAAGTCCGCGTTTACTGCCAACGCCGAACCGCTGCGCGAGAACTTGCCGATCTGGCCGTAAGGTACGCGTGTGCCTTCAGGGAAGATCAGCACCCAGACCCGATCTTTAAGCAGCTCATCGCCTTTCTTCGCGACAACCTTCAGCGCCGCCTTTGGATTGTTGCGATCAATGGCGATGGGACGCAGCATCGCCATGGCCCAGCCGAAGAACGGCACGTACAGCAGCTCCCGCTTGAGCACCTGGCTCAAAGGCTGAAAGTGGGCCGAGAGAAAAAACGTCTCCCACGTGCTCTGGTGATTAGAGACGATCACGCAGGGTGTGTCGGGGATGTTTTCCTGGCCGGTGATGCTGACCTTGATGTTGAGGAACACGCGAGTCAGCCATAGGGCGCAGCGGCACCAGTAAACATTGATGAAACGATAGCGGAGACGGAACGGCAGGAAAGGTGCAATAAAGAAACTCAGCGAACACCACAGCAGGGCGGTAGTGCCCAGCAGCAGGTAAAAGAAGAAAATCCTGATGGCCTGCACAATCGACATAGCTGCTTTTACCGTTACGGGGCAATTGCCCGAATTGAGCGAGCCGTTGAAGAGCTGTTAGCCGTTCAACGGGGCGCTGTTGTGAATAAGTTCTGCGGCAACCGCCGCCAGATCGTCAAAAACCAACGTGCCTGCGGGTAATGCACCGCTTCGCGTCTTCTGACCTTTGCCGGTCATGACCAGAACAGGTTGTGAATCGACGGCCACCGCCGCCTCCAGGTCACCCTTGCTGTCGCCCACAAACCAAACGCCGCGTAAATCCACGGCGTAATGGCGGGCAATGGTCTTCAGCATGCCCGGTTTTGGCTTGCGGCAATCGCAGCCCGCGTCCGGGCCGTGAGGGCAATAAACAACCAGTCCGACCTCGCCGCCCTCCTCCGCCACGAGTTCACGCAAGCGTGCGTGCATGGCATCGAGGGTGGCCAGATCGTAGTAACCGCGAGCGATGCCGGACTGGTTGGTGGCCACTGCCACCGTCCAGCCGGCTTTGCTCAGTTGCGCAATAGCCTCGATAGAGCCAGGAATCGGAACCCACTCGTCGACCGACTTGATGTAGGCGTCGGAATCCTGGTTGATCACCCCGTCCCTATCGAGAATCAGCAACTTCACTGGCATGCGCTCCGCCGTCAGCTCAACAAGGAGATGTCGGCAACGCCGAGGAAGAGATTGCGCAGACGGGCGAGCAAGGCGTAACGGTTGGCTCGCACGCCAGCGTCTTCCGCATTGACCATCACTGCCTCGAAAAAGGCATCTACAGGCTCGCGAAGTGCCGCAAGACGCGTCAGCGCTTCGTTGTACTGACGGCTCGCAGACATCGGCGCTACCGCCTGATCTGCCTGCTGAATGGCCGAGTACAGCGAGAACTCGTTGGCGTTATCGAAGTACTTCGGTTCGACGGTCTGGGCGATGTTGCCGTCCGCCTTGCTCAGCAGATTCGAAACCCGCTTGTTCACGGCGGCCAGTGCTGCAGCCTCAGGCAATTTGCGGAAGGCCTGGACAGCCTGAACACGTTGATCGAAGTCCAGAGCCGAAGCGGGCTGCAAGGCGCGCACCGACAGGTAGACGGAAACGTCGACACCTTCGTCTTCATAGCGCGCACGCAGACGATCAAAGATGAATTCGAGCACCTGCTCTGGTAGGCCAGCAGGTTTGATCTTCACACCAAACTGAGCGACGGCGAACTGCACGGTTTTGACCAGATCGAGATCCAGCTTCTTCTCGATCAGGATGCGCAGGATGCCGAGGGCAGCGCGGCGCAGTGCGTACGGGTCTTTGCTGCCGGTCGGCAGCATGCCGATGCCGAAGATGCCCACAAGTGTGTCGAGCTTGTCAGCGATGGCAACTGCGGCGCCGGTCAACGTGCCTGGCAATTCAGCGCCAGCGCCGCGCGGCATGTATTGCTCGTTCAACGCCAGTGCGACGTCTTCGGGTTCGCCGTCGGCCAAGGCGTAGTAGTAGCCTGCAACGCCCTGCATCTCCGGGAACTCGCCGACCATCTCGGTCGCCAGGTCGCACTTGGACAGCAAACCTGCACGCGCGGCGCGCTGGGCATCGCCGCCAATGCGGGGCGCGATGAACGCGGCCAACTTGGAAACGCGCTCGGCCTTGTCGAACACCGTGCCCAATTGCGCCTGGAACACCACGTTCTGCAGGCGCTGGTTGAAGGTCTCCAGCTTTTGCTTCTTGTCCTGCTTGAAGAAGAACTCGGCGTCGGTCAGACGCGGGCGAACGACCTTCTCGTTACCGTGGACGATCTGGGACGGGTCCTTGCTGTCGATGTTAGCGACCGTAATGAAGCGCGGCAGCAGCTTGCCGTCGGCATCCAGCAGGCAGAAGTACTTCTGGTTGTCCTGCATCGTGGTGATGAGCGCTTCCTGCGGCACTTCAAGGAAACGTTCCTCGAACGAGCACACCAGCGGCACCGGCCACTCGACCAGCGCAGTCACTTCATCAAGCAATGCCGGCGGCACGATGGCGGTGCCTTCGTGTTGCGTGGCGAGCTCTTCGACGCGCTTGCTGATCAACTGACGACGCTCGTTGAAATCCGCGAGCACGTGGGCCGCGCGCAAGTCGCTGGCGTAATTGGCCGGGGACGAAATGCGCACGTTGTCCGGATGATGGAAGCGATGGCCACGGGATACACGGCCGGACGTCTGGGCAAGAATGGTGCAGTCGACGACTTGATCGCCGAACAGCATCACCAGCCACTGGGTCGGACGCACGAACTCTTCCTTGCGCGCGCCCCAGCGCATGCGCTTCGGAATCGGCAGGTCGTTCAGCGAATCTTCAATGATCGTCGGCAGCAGGCTCAACGTTGGCTTGCCAGGGATGCTCTGGCTGTAGCGCAGCTTCGGGCCGCTCTGATCGATTTCGCTCAGGTCAACGCCGCACTTCTTGGCGAAACCCAAGGCAGCCTGGGTCGGATTGCCTTCGGCATCGAACGCTGCCTGGCGTGGCGGGCCGTCCAGGTTGACGCTGCGATCCGGCTGCTCGGTGGCGAGCTGAGTGATCAAAACTGCCAGGCGGCGTGGCGCGGCATAGACCTGCTTGGCGCTGTAGGTCAGACCGGCAGCCTGCAGGCCTTTTTCGATACCGGCCATGAACGCATCGGCCAGGGTATTCAATGCTTTGGGTGGCAGTTCTTCAGTGCCCAGTTCAACCAGAAAATCTTGAGCACTCATTGCGCAGCCTCCAGCTTGGCCAACACTTCATCGCGAATATCGGGTGCGGCCATCGGGAAGCCGAGCTTGGCCCGGGCCATCAGGTACGCCTGGGCCACGGAGCGAGCCAAGGTGCGGACGCGCAGAATGTACTGCTGACGCGCCGTCACGGAAATCGCGCGACGGGCATCCAGCAAGTTAAAGGTGTGAGAGGCTTTGAGGACCATTTCGTAGCTCGGCAATGGCAGCTCCACTTCGATCAGGCGCACGGCTTCGCTTTCATAGAAATCGAACAGCTCGAACAGTTTGTCGACGTTGGCGTGCTCGAAGTTGTAGGTCGATTGCTCCACTTCGTTCTGATGGAACACATCGCCGTAGGTGACTTTGCCGAACGGGCCGTCAGTCCAGACCAGGTCGTAGACCGACTCGACGCCTTGGAGGTACATCGCCAAACGCTCGAGGCCGTAGGTGATTTCACCCGTGACCGGGTAGCACTCGATGCCGCCGACCTGTTGGAAATAGGTGAATTGCGACACTTCCATGCCGTTCAGCCAGATCTCCCAACCCAGGCCCCAGGCGCCGAGGGTGGGTGACTCCCAGTTGTCTTCGACAAAGCGGACGTCGTGCACGAGCGGGTCAAGACCCACGTGCTTCAGCGAGCCAAGGTACAGCTCCTGGAAGTTGTCCGGGTTGGGCTTGAGGACGACCTGGAATTGATAGTAGTGCTGCAGGCGATTCGGGTTCTCGCCATAACGGCCATCGGTAGGACGACGGCTCGGTTGTACGTAGGCGGCGTTCCAGGTTTCCGGGCCGATGGCGCGCAGAAACGTAGCGGTGTGGAAAGTGCCGGCGCCCACTTCCATATCGTAGGGCTGAAGTACCACACAACCTTGCTCAGCCCAGTATTGCTGGAGGGCGAGGATCAAGTCTTGGAAGGTACGCACGGCTGGCGTAGGCTGGCTCACGAAATTCACCTGTACTGGGGGGCTGCGATTTAAAGAGCGGGAGTATACCCGATTCGGCCGCGCCTCCACCCTTGGAGCCCTATGCCACGCTGCTTTTGGTGCAACGAAGATCCGCTTTACATGGACTACCACGATCAAGAGTGGGGTGTGCCGTTGCGCGATGCGCAGATGCTGTTCGAGTTCCTGTTGCTCGAAGGGTTCCAGGCCGGACTGTCGTGGATCACCATCCTGAAAAAGCGTGAGCGCTACCGCGAAGTGATGTTCGGCTTCGACGTCCAGCGCATCGCTTCGATGACCGATGCTGAAGTCGAAGCGCTGATGCTGGAGCCCGGCATTGTGCGCAATCGCCTCAAACTTAACGCTGCGCGCAAAAACGCCCAAGCTTGGCTGCGGCTGGAAGACCCGGTTGCGTTCGTCTGGTCATTCGTCGGCGGCAAGCCAAAGGTCAATCACTTCAAGGACCGCAGCGAAGTCCCGGCCATTACGCCCGAGGCCGAAGCGATGAGCAAAGCGCTGAAGAAAGCCGGCTTCACCTTCGTCGGCCCGACGATCTGTTACGCCTACATGCAGGCCACCGGAATGGTGATGGATCATACGGTTGACTGTGATCGATACGCCGAGCTGGCGGGTGATGTGGATAATCGGCTCCCATGAACGGTTACAATGGCCGCCTCATGTATTCGGGAGTGATCTGTGGATAAGTTCAAAGGCGCCTTGATGGTTGGGGCATTGCGCCTGTTTGCCCTGTTGCCGTGGCGCGCAGTGCAATGGGTCGGCACCTGCATCGGCTGGCTGATGTGGAAGTTGCCTAACCGGTCCCGCGACGTCGCGCGCATCAACCTGTCCAAGTGCTTCCCCGAACTGAGCCCTGAAGAGCTCGAAGCACTGGTCGGCCGCAGTCTGATGGACATCGGCAAGACCCTGACCGAGAGCGCCTGCGCGTGGATCTGGCCGGCGCAGAAGTCGATCAATCTGGTTCGCGAAGTCGAAGGGCTTCAGGTGTTGAAAGATGCCCTGGCGTCGGGCAAGGGCGTCGTCGGTATCACCAGCCATCTGGGCAACTGGGAAGTGCTCAACCACTTCTACTGCAGCCAGTGCAGACCGATCATTTTCTACCGGCCACCCAAGCTCAAGGCCGTGGACGATCTGCTGCGCAAGCAGCGCGTCCAGTTGGGTAACCGCGTTGCAGCCTCGACCAAGGAAGGCATTCTCAGCGTCATCAAGGAAGTGCGCAAAGGCGGCGCCGTCGGCATTCCGGCGGACCCGGAACCCGCTGAGTCGGCAGGCATATTCGTGCCCTTCTGCGGAACAATGGCGCTGACCAGCAAGTTCGTACCGAACATGCTGGCGGGCGGCAAAGCCGTTGGCGTGTTCCTCCACGCGATGCGTCTGGAGGATGGTTCTGGCTACAAAGTCGTACTCGAAGCCGCGCCGGACGACATGTACAGCACCGACACCGCAACGTCGGCAGCTGCCATGAGCAAGGTGGTTGAAAAGTACGTGCGAGCCTACCCAAGCCAATACATGTGGACCATGAAGCGCTTCAAGAAACGCCCCGAAGGTGAGAAGCGCTGGTATTGAGCCTCTAGAAAAAGCTCAAGCCCACCTGAAACAGCCGCTCCACGTCGCGGATGTACTTTTTATCCACAAGGAACATGACCACGTGGTCGCCCGATTCGATCACGGTGCTGTCATGGGCGATGATCACTTGGTCGGCGCGTGTGATGGCGCCGATGGTCGTGCCGGGCGGCAAGTTGATGTGCATGATGGCTTTGCCAATCACCTTGCTGGATTTGGCATCGCCATGGGCGACGATCTCGATGGCTTCCGCCGCGCCCCGACGCAATGAATGCACGCTGACGATATCGCCGCGCCGTACGTGGGCCAGCAACGTACCGATGGTGGCGAGCTGAGGGCTGACGGCGACATCAATCTCTCCCCCTTGCACCAGATCGACATACGCCGGGTTGTTGATGATCGTCATCACCTTCTTCGCGCCGAGACGTTTGGCCAGCAACGACGACATGATGTTTGCCTCGTCGTCGTTGGTCAGCGCCAGAAACAGGTCGGCGTTATCGATGTTCTCTTCCACGAGCAGGTCGCGATCCGAAGAGCTGCCTTGCAGGATGACCGTGTTGTTCAGCGTGTCTGAGAGGTGACGGCATCGGGCGGGGTTCATCTCGATGATCTTGACTTGGTAGCGGTTCTCGATGGCTTCCGCCAGCCGCTCGCCAATCTGACCGCCGCCGGCAATCACGATGCGCTTGTAGCTCACATCCAGGCGACGCATCTCGCCCATGACGGCGCGAATATCCGCCTTGGCAGCGATGAAAAAGACCTCGTCGTCAGCCTCGATAACCGTATCGCCCTGGGGAATGATCGGGCGGTCGCGACGGAAAATAGCCGCAACGCGAGTCTCCACATTCGGCATGTGCGTGCGCAGTTGACGCAGCTGCTGGCCCACCAGAGGCCCGCCGTAGTACGCCTTGACCGCCACCATCTGCACCTTGCCGCCGGCGAAGTCGATGACTTGCAGGGCACTGGGGTATTCGATGAGCCGTTTGATGTAATGGGTCACCACTTGCTCAGGGCTGATCAGCACGTCCACGGGAATGGCGCCGTTGGCGAACAGGCCTGAGCGGGTCAGGTACGCCGACTCGCGAACACGGGCAATCTTGGTCGGGGTCTGAAACAGCGTGTAGGCGACTTGGCAGGCGACCATGTTGGTCTCGTCGCTGCTGGTCACGGCCACCAGCATGTCGGCGTCATCGGCGCCGGCCTGACGCAGTACGGTCGGGAACGAGCCGCGACCATGGACGGTACGGATATCGAGACGATCACCCAACGCTCGCAGACGATCCTGATCGGTGTCCACGACGGTGATGTCGTTGGCTTCGCTCGCCAAGTGCTCAGCCAGCGTACCGCCGACCTGCCCTGCGCCGAGAATGATGATCTTCAATCAGTCTCTCCTTGAAATGATGATTCCGTCATACCGGGCAATCGTCTTCACGCCGCCGCAATCTTGATCAGTTTGGCGTAGTAAAACCCGTCATGCCCGCCTTCCTGCGCCAGCAGCTGACGGCCGTGGGGCTGTTTCAGACCGGGCGGTGGCTTGCCTTGCTGACCGGCAATGTCCAGCTCCCGAGCACCCGACGTACGCGCCAGGAATGCAGCGATGACTTCGGTATTTTCAGTGGGCAGCGTCGAGCATGTGGCGTACAGCAAGATCCCGCCAACCTGCAGCGTCGGCCACAGCGCGTCGAGCAATTCGCCTTGCAGCGTTGCGAGGGGGGGAATGTCATCCGCCTGACGGGTCAGCTTGATGTCGGGGTGGCGACGAATCACGCCGGTTGCCGAGCACGGCGCGTCGAGCAGAATGCGCTGGAACGGTTTGCCGTCCCACCATAGGTCGGTGGCGCGGGCATCGGCGGCGATGAGTTCGGCACTCAGGCCCAGGCGATCAAGGTTCTCTTTGACCCGCACCATGCGCTTGGCTTCAAGATCCACTGCGACCACGCCCGCCAGGCCCGGTTGTACTTCCAGCAGATGGCAAGTTTTGCCACCCGGCGCGCAACAGGCGTCCAGCACACGTTGACCCGGCACCAGCTCCAGCAAGTCGGCGGCCAGTTGCGCTGCCTCATCCTGAACGCTGATCCAGCCCTCGGCGAAACCCGGCAGTGAGCGAACATCGCCCGGTTCGGTGAGCACGATGCCGTCCTGGCTGAACGTGCTGGACGTTGCGCCGATGCCTGCGTCCAGCAACAGCTGAAGGTACTGCTCACGGGTTTTATGCCGGCGGTTGACCCGCAAAATCATCGGCGGGTGGGCGTTGTTCGCCGCACAAATCGCTTCCCAATGCTCAGGCCACGCGGCTTTCAACGCTTTTTGCAGCCAGCGTGGATGAGCGGTACGCACCACCGGATCGTGTTCCAGCTCCGTCAGCAATGCCTCGCCTTCCCGTTGAGCACGACGCAGCACAGCGTTGAGCAACGCTTTTGCCCACGGTTTTTTTAGCTTGTCAGCGCAGCCCACGGTTTCGCCGATAGCGGCGTGGGCAGGAATTCGCGAATAGAACAGCTGATACAGACCCACCAGCAATAAGGCCTGCACGTCGTTATCAGCGGTTTTAAATGGTTTCTGCAGCAGCTTGGCCGCCAGCGCGGACAGCCTTGGCTCCCAGCGCGCGGTGCCAAATGCCAGGTCCTGGGTCAGCCCGCGGTCGCGGTCTTCAACCTTGTCCAGTTGCGTGGGCAGAGAGCTGTTCAGAGATGCCTTGCCGCTCAGTACGGCAGCCAGTGCCTTGGCCGCGGCCAGACGCGGGTTCATTGCGCATCCACCGCTTGGCCGAGGACGGTGCCAACGGCGAACTTCTCGCGACGGCTGTTGAACAGGTCAGCGAAGCCCATAGGTTTGCCGCCCGGTAGTTGCAGACGGGTCAGACGCAGCGCGCCTTCACCGCACGCGACCAGCAGGCCGTCTTTGCTGGCGTCGATGATGCTGCCGGGCGTGCCCTCCCCGTCGGCGATCTGCGCGGCCAGCACTTTCAGTGATTCGCCCTTGAGCGTGGTGTGGCAGATCGGCCATGGGTTGAAGGCGCGTACCAGTCGCTCCAGCTCAACGGCCGGGCGGGTCCAGTCGATGCGTGCTTCGTCTTTGTTCAGTTTGTGCGCGTAAGTGGCGAGGCTGTCGTTCTGCACTTCGCCAACCAGCGTGCCGTCCGCCAGCCCTGCAATGGCTTGAATCACTGCAGGTGGGCCGAGCTCGGCAAGTCGATCGTGCAGCGTACCGCCGGTGTCGTCGCCTGTGATCGGGGTCGTCACCTTGAGCAGCATCGGGCCGGTGTCCAGGCCCGCTTCCATGCGCATGACCGTCACGCCGCTTTCGGCATCGCCCGCCTGCACCGCGCGCTGAATCGGCGCAGCACCGCGCCAGCGTGGCAGCAACGAGGCGTGACTGTTGATGCAGCCCAGACGCGGGATATCCAGCACGGTCTGCGGCAGGATCAAGCCATAGGCGACTACGACCAGCAGGTCCGGCTTTAACCCAGCCAGCTCGGCCTGGGCTTCGGGTGCGCGCAAGGTAGGCGGCTGCATGACAGGAATATTGTGCTGGAGGGCAAGCTGCTTGACCGGGCTGGGCATCAGCTTCTGACCACGACCGGCCGGGCGATCTGGCTGGGTGTACACCGCAATGACGTCATGGGGACTGTCGAGCAGGGCTTTCAAATGCTCGGCGGCGAATTCCGGGGTGCCGGCGAACACGATGCGCAGTGGCTCAGTCATGGGCTTCTCTTGAAGTAAGGCTGTAGAAACGCACTTGCCCGCGATGGCGTGGTGTCGGCCGACAAATGCGGCGGAGGACAGGTCGCTATCGCGGGCACTCGGGCTCCTACGGTAGAAAGTAGGATGGCGGGATCAGGCGTTTTGCTTGTGGAGTTTTTCCAGCTTTTTCTTGATCCGGTCGCGCTTGAGATTGGACAGGTAATCAACGAAGAGCTTGCCGTTCAGGTGGTCGCATTCGTGCTGGATGCACACGGCGAGCAGGCCCTCGGCGATGAATTCATAGGGCTGGCCATCACGGTCCAGCGCCTTGACCTTGACCCGTTGCGGGCGATCCACGTTCTCGTAGAAACCTGGAACAGACAGACAGCCTTCCTGGTACTGGTCCATCTCGTCGGTCAGCGGCTCGATCTCGGGGTTGATGAACACCCGCGGCTCGCTGCGATCTTCGGAGAGATCCATCACCACCACGCGCTTGTGTACGTTAACCTGCGACGCGGCCAGACCGATGCCGGGGGCTTCGTACATGGTTTCAAACATGTCGTCGACCAACTGGCGAATGCCGTCGTCCACTTCAGCCACCGGCTTGGCGATGGTGCGCAGGCGCGAATCGGGAAATTCGAGGATGTTTAGAATGGCCATATGCGTAAGGGATGCACTGTAGGGTAAAGTCAAAATCGGCTGCTAGGCTTGGGACGTCACAAGCTGCAGCCCTAGTAAAACGGGAAGTCTCGCAAGACTCAGCGTTTCACGCGAAGCCAACATGATAAAGGGATTCACCGCATGAGGAAATCACTACTCGCCCTGCTGCTGTTGGCCGCGACCGGCCTTGTCCAGGCGCAAGTACAGCTCAGGGATGGCCATCCACAGAGTTACACCGTCGTCGCCGGTGACACACTTTGGGACATTTCCGGAAAATTTCTCAATCAGCCCTGGAAGTGGCCGCAGCTCTGGCGCGCCAATCCACAGGTTCACGACCCTGATCTGATCTACCCCGGCGATACGCTCAATCTGATTTACGTCGATGGTCAGCCACGCATCGTGGTCAATCGCGGCGCGTCCCGGGGCACCATCAAATTGTCCCCGCGTGTGCGCAGTACGCCGATTGCCGAGGCGATTCCGACCATACCGCTGGGCGCAATCAATGCCTTTCTGCTGAACAACCGGATCATCGATAACGCCAGCCAGTTCGAAGCCGCGCCCCATGTCGTGGCCGGTCCTGGCGAGCGGGTGCTCAGTGGCGCGGGTGACCGCATCTATGCGCGCGGACAGTTCGAGCCGAGCCATGTGGCGTACGGCATCTATCGCAAGGGCAAGACCTACGTCGATCCGGTCACCGGCGTGGTGCTGGGCATCAATGCCGATGACATCGGCAGCGGCGAAGTCATCGCCACGGAAGGTGATGTGGCGACGTTGCAAATGCAGCGTTCGACCCAGGAAGTGCGCCTTGGCGACCGCCTCTTTGTCAGCGAAGAGCGCCGAATCAATTCCACTTTTGTCCCCAGCGAACCTCAGCAGCCAGTCGACGGCAACATCATCGACGTGCCTCGGGGCGTGACCCAGATCGGCGAGTTCGACGTGGTCACCATCGACCGTGGACGGCTCGATGGCTTGGCCGAAGGCAACGTGTTGGCGATCTACAAGACCGGTGAGACGGTGCGCGACCGGGTCAACGGTGATCAAGTCAAAATTCCCGACGAGCGTTCCGGACTGCTGATGGTCTTTCGCACGTACGAGCGACTGAGCTATGGCATGGTGCTGCACGCAACTCGATCTCTGGCGGTGCAGGACAAAGTCCGCAATCCGTAATGCTATGTATCAGCTGTAACTCACTTTTCTCCACCGGCATGCTTCACTTATCAAATTGTTGTTAACAGACTTATCCACAGCTTGGTTCACTGAATAGGGTGGACCACGGATCAAGGAAGATCACATGCCGTTGTTCGAAAAGGCCGGTCAGTCGCCGGCCGAGCTGGAAGCACGCTTGCGTTTGCATCGGCTGCCGGAAGTCGGCCCAAAACGTTTCCACACCCTCATCGATGCGTTCGGCAGCGCCGGCGCGGCATTGAGTGCGCCGGCTTCAGCGTGGCGATCTTTACGTCTGCCGGCGGCCAGTGCCGAGGCCCGTCGCAGCCCCGAAGTACGCGACGGCGCCAGCGCGGCACTGGCCTGGTTAGAGCGCCCGGGCCAGCATTTGCTGATGTGGGACGACCCTGACTACCCCGCGTTGCTGGCAGAAATCCCTGATCCGCCGCCCCTGCTTTTCATCGCCGGAAACCGCGCTTTGCTTGATCGTCCGCAGTTGGGAATGGTGGGCAGTCGACGCGCGTCCAAGCCCGGACTCGACACCGCTGCAGCGTTCGCGCGGAGCCTGGCAGGTGCCGGTTTTGTCATCACCAGCGGGTTGGCGCTGGGTATCGATGGCGCCGCGCATCAAGGTGCGCTGGACGTAAAAGGCGGGACAATCGGCGTGCTGGGCACGGGCATCGAAAAACTTTATCCACAGCGGCATCGCCAGCTTGCAGCGCGCATGGTGGCCGACGGCGGCGCGGTGATCTCCGAGCTGCCACTGGACGCAGGTCCCCACGCCAGCAACTTTCCCCGGCGCAATCGAATCATCAGCGGTTTGTCCCTGGGTGTGCTGGTGGTCGAGGCCAGCGTCGCCAGCGGATCGCTGATCACGGCACGTCTTGCCGCCGAACAGGGTCGTGAGGTCTACGCCATTCCCGGCTCGATCCATCATCCGGGCGCCAGGGGGTGTCACCAGTTGATCCGTGAAGGGGCGGTGCTGGTGGAAACCATCGACCATATTCTTGAGGCGCTGCAGGGCTGGAAAAACATTGCGCCGAGCCATGAGGTCGTTGATAAGCCGTCGACGCCGCTCCATCCGCTTCTCGCCCTCTTGCACGCAGCGCCGCAAACCGGCGAGGCGCTGGCCCACAACAGCGGTTGGCCTTTGCCAAAAGTCCTGGCGGCGCTGACCGAGCTGGAACTCGACAGCAGCGTGGCTTGCGAAGCCGGGCGATGGTTTGCCCGGGCACGCTGAGGTTAAACTGCCCGCCTGCGTAATTTGGGAGAACGGACGATGGTCAGCAGTTGGCGAGTGCAGCAAGCCGCACGAGAAATTCGGGCCGGGGCGGTGATTGCCTATCCAACCGAAGCGGTGTGGGGGTTGGGCTGTGACCCTTGGGATGCGGAGGCGGTGTATCGCCTGCTGGCAATCAAGGCGCGGCCGGTTGATAAGGGCTTGATCCTGATCGCAGACAACATCCGTCAGTTTGATTTCCTCTTCGAGGATTTCCCTGAGCTGTGGATCGATCGCATGGCCAGCACCTGGCCGGGACCGAATACGTGGCTGGTTCCCCATCAAGGCCTGTTGCCGGACTGGATCACCGGAAAGCACGACACCGTCGCCCTTCGCGTCAGCGATCACCCCATCGTCCGGGAGCTGTGCGCGTTGACCGGCCCGCTGGTGTCGACTTCCGCGAACCCCACCGGCCGCCCTGCCGCCCGCTCCCGGCTGCGGGTCGAGCAGTATTTCCACGAGCAGTTGGACTTGGTTCTGGAGGGAAGTCTCGGCGGGCGCCGCAATCCGAGTGTGATACGGGATCTGGTCACGGCTGAGGTGGTAAGGGCGGGGTAATGCCCTTCCACCGTCTGGCCGGGTGTGATCAAGGCACCAGAATGATCGACCCCACCGTTCTGCGACCGGAGAGTTCGGTGTGGGCCTTCGCGGCATCCTTGAGGGCAAACTTCTGGATGTCGTCGACCTTCACCTTGCCGGTGGCGACCATTTCGAACACTTCATCGGCCATTGCCTGCAAGGCTTCCGGGGTGTTCGCGTAGGAGCCCAATGTCGGGCGCGTGACGTAGAGCGAGCCTTTCTGAGCGAGAACCCCCAGGTTCACGCCGGTCACTGCGCCTGACGCATTGCCGAAGCTGACCAGCAGGCCGCGTAATTCCAGGCAATTCAGAGAGGTTTCCCACGTGTCTTTGCCCACGCCGTCATAGACCACCGGGACCTTCTTGCCATCGGTCAATTCCAGTACACGTTGAACGACGTCCTCCTTGCTGTAATCGATCACCTCCCATGCGCCGTGGGCCTTAGCGTGTGCGGCCTTTTCTGCCGAGCTGACCGTGCCGATGAGCTTGACGCCCAAGGCGTTGGCCCACTGGCAGGCGATCGATCCCACCCCGCCGGCAGCGGCGTGAAACAGGATGGTTTCTTCAGGACGGATTTCGTAGGTCTGGCGAAACAGGTACTGCACGGTCAGGCCCTTGAGCATGACGGCGGCGCCCTGCTCGAAGCTAATGCCGTCAGGCAGTTTGGCGATGTTAGCGGCCGGCGTTACATGAACGTCCCCGTATGCACCCAGCGGGCCTGTGCCGTACACCACCCGGTCGCCGACTTTGACGTGGGTGACTTCGCTGCCGACCGCTTCAACCAGGCCAGCGCCTTCGTTACCCAACCCCGATGGGAACGAAGGCGCCGGGTACAGGCCGCTGCGAAAGTAGGTCTCGATGAAGTTGACGCCAATCGCCTTGTTACGCACGAGCACGTCTTTCGGGCCTGGCGCCGCGGGTTCGAAGTCCACGTACTCAAGCACTTCGGGACCGCCATAAGCCTTGAACTGGATACGTTTTGCCATTTGCTTTCTCCGTCATGGATCGGACTTGCAGGGGATGACTGTCGATGCGAAAGGGCTCTATCGGACTCCTTCGTCGTCGCTTCGTCAACTGCGGCATCCGCCAAGCCGGTGATATGCTACGGGCCGAATTTCGCCGACGGGATTTGCTCAGCGAGGCGTGTCATTAACGCCAAGGCCGATCCAATCCCGCTCCCGACGCACGTTTCAGTTTATGCAGGTACCGCCATGTCCTTTCGCACCGATGCCGTCAAAGCCTACTTGCTCGATCTTCAAGACCGCATTTGCGCCGCCCTGGAAACCGAGGATGGCAGCGCCCGTTTCGTCGAAGACGCCTGGGAACGGCCTGCGGGCGGGGGCGGAAGAACCCGGGTGATCGAGAACGGCCACATCCTCGAAAAAGGCGGCGTTAACTTTTCCCATGTCTTCGGCGCCGGCCTCCCACCGTCGGCCAGTGCCCATCGTCCGGAGCTGGCAGGGCGTGGCTTTGAAGCGCTCGGTGTGTCGCTGGTGATGCACCCGCACAACCCTCACGTGCCGACTGCCCACGCCAATGTGCGGTTCTTCATCGCAGAGAAAGAAGGCGAAGAACCGGTGTGGTGGTTCGGCGGCGGCTTTGACCTGACGCCTTACTACGGTGTCGAGGAAGACTGCGTTCATTGGCACCGCGTCGCCGAACAGGCCTGCGCGCCGTTCGGGGCTGACGTCTATCCCCGCTACAAGGCGTGGTGCGATCGCTACTTCCATATCAAGCACCGTAATGAGCCGCGCGGCGTCGGCGGACTGTTTTTCGACGACTTGAACGAGTGGGATTTCGACACCAGCTTCGCGTTCATCCGTGCCATCGGAGATGCGTTCGTCGAGGCGTATCTGCCCATCGTTCAGCGCCGCAAGGACGCGCCGTACACGCCGCAGCAGCGTGAGTTTCAGGAGTTCCGCCGTGGGCGTTACGTGGAATTCAATCTGGTGTACGACCGCGGCACCTTGTTTGGGCTGCAATCGGGTGGCCGCACTGAATCGATCCTCATGTCGCTGCCGCCGCAAGTGCGCTGGGGCTATGACTGGAAAGCCGAGCCGGGCAGTGAGGAAGCACGCCTGACGGAATATTTTCTGCAGGATCGCGACTGGCTGGCTGAGGCGGCCCAGTGATGACTGACCAGTACGTTGTCTTCGGCAATCCCATTGGCCACAGCAAATCCCCGCTGATCCATCGCCTGTTCGCCGAGCAGACCGGTCAGGCGCTCGACTACCAGACCTCACTCGCGCCGCTGGACGGCTTCACCGCCTTCGCCAGGGCGTTTTTCGAGACAGGCCGTGGCGCCAACGTCACCGTGCCCTTCAAGGAAGAAGCGTACCGGATGGCCGATCAGTTGACCGAGCGCGGCCGTCGTGCCGGCGCGGTCAATACCCTCGCCGTTCAAGCGGATGGCAGCCTGCTCGGCGACAACACGGACGGAGCAGGCCTGGTTCGGGACCTGAAGGTCAGTCATGGCGTCACGCTCAAGGACAAACGCATTCTCGTGCTAGGGGCTGGCGGTGCAGTGCGTGGCGCACTTGAGCCCTTGCTGGCGGAAGATCCCTACGTGCTGGTGGTCGCCAACCGCACCGTGGAAAAGGCTGAACAGCTGGCTCAGGAATTCGCCGACATCGGCCCGGTGCTGCCCGCAGGCTATGACTGGCTGGATGAGCCTGTAGACGTCATCATCAATGCCACGTCAGCCAGCCTTTCAGGGGAAGTACCTCCCATTTCGCCCAGCCTGATTCAGCCGGGCGTGACATTCTGCTACGACATGATGTACGCCAAGGAGCCGACCGCATTCTGCCGCTGGGCCACTGAACACCATGCCGGGCAAGCAGTGGATGGTTTGGGGATGTTGGTCGAGCAGGCCGCCGAGGCGTTCTACCTGTGGCGTGGCGTTCGACCGGAATCGGCGCCGGTGCTGGAGGAACTGCGACGGCTGATGGCGCAGATCTAGCGAATGTACCGACCTCATCGCGAGCAAGCTCACTCCTACAGACTGATATTGGCCCTGTAGGCGTGAGCTTGCTCGCGATGCTTCTTGTCGGCGCTTACAACTTGGCTTTCACCGCTGGCAGCGCATCTTTGTCGTCAACGGTCTTCACGCCGCTCAGCCATTTGTCCAGCACCGCCGGGTTGGCTTTCAGCCACGCTTTCACCGCTTCGGTGTTGCTGACCTTCTTATCCACCACGGTTTGCATGATCGAGTTTTCCATGTCCTGGGTGAAGACCAGGTTGGAAAGCAGCTTGGCCACGTTCGGGCAGGCGTCGGCGTAACCTTTGCGGGTCACGGTGTAGACGCTGCCGGTATCGCCGAAGTATTTCTCGCCGCCTTTGAGGTAGTGCATGCCTTTGACCTGCACGTTCATCGGGTGCGGCGTCCAGCCGAGGAATACCACGAACTCCCCCTTCTTCACGTTGCGCTGCACTTCGGCCAGCATCGCCTGCTCGCTGGACTCCACCAGCTTCCAGTCCCCCAGTTCGAACTCGTTCTTTTTGATGATTTCCTGAATCGACGCGTTGGCCGGAGCCCCCGAACCGATGCCGTAGATTTTCTTGTGGAATTTGTCGGCGAATTTGTTGAGGTCGGCGAAGTTGTGGACGCCTGCGTCATACACGTAATCAGGGACGGCGAGGGTGAACTCCGTGCCTTCCAGATTTTTCGCGTATTGCGTCACGTCACCCGTGGCGATGAACTTGTCGTAGAAACCCTGCTGCGCCGGCATCCAGTTGCCCAGGAAAACGTCGAGTTGCCCATCCTTCAGGCCGCCATAGGCGATCGGCACCGCGAGGGTGTCGATCTTGGTTTTGTAGCCCATGCCATCGAGCAAAAAGCCTGCAGTGGCGTTGGTCGCGGCGATATCGCTCCAGCCTGGATCGGCCATCCGCACGGTGCTGCAGCTAGCGTCGGCGGCATAGGCCACGACGCTGCTCAAACTCAAGACCCCAACCGCCAGCGTGGTGAACAGCTTATTCATGGTGTGCCCCTTTTTGGTTTTCTAAGTGTTGGCAGGGTTCAAGGTTGCGGATAACGGGCCTTGCGCTCCAGATCGTCCAGATCAATATGGTTGCGCATGTACTGCTGACTGGCGTCGACCAGCGGCTGGTGATCCCAACTCTTCAGCTTGCCGATGGCCAGCGACTCGGCGACGAAACGCCGACGACGCTGGCTGGCGAGCACCTGGTGGTGTATCGCCGGAATGTCCCACTTGGCCTTTGCTTCGGCCAGGAACGCAGCGAACAGGTCGCGATGAGCCTCGGATCGACTCAGCTCTTCCTGCTCCTTCGGATCGTTGCGCACGTCATACAGCAGACAGGGGTCCCGTTCCGAATAAATAAATTTGTACGCGCCGCGACGAATCATCATCAGCGGACTGTTGGTGCCCTCGGCCATGTACTCGCCGAAGACCTCGTCGTGACCACCCTCGCCTTGCAGATGCGGCAGCAGTGAGCGCCCATCGAGCGGCAAGCCAGCGTCCAGCTGACCATCCGCCAACGCAACAAACGTCGGCAACAGGTCGGCGGTGGACACTGCAGCCTGCACGCGGCCGGCCTTGAACTGCCCCGGAGCGTAGACCAGCAGCGGCACCCGCGCCGACATCTCGAACCAGTGCATTTTGTACCAGAGCCCGCGCTCACCCAGCATGTCGCCATGGTCGCCGGAGAACACGATGATGGTGTCGTCGGCCAGGCCGGTTTCCTCCAGGGTTTTCAGCAGTTTGCCGACGTTGTCATCAATGTAGCTGCAGGCACCGAAATAGGCGCGGCGCGCATCACGAATCTTTTGCTCGGGCAGCGGTTTGTCCCACAGGTCATAGACCTTCAGCAGGCGCTGGGAATGGGGGTCCAGTTCGGACTGGGCCAACGGCGCATGGGGCATCGGGATTTCTTCGTCGCTGTACAGATTCCAGTAAGGCTTGGGGATTGTGTACGGATCGTGGGGATGGGTCATCGACACCGTCAGGCAAAACGGCTGATCGCCGTCTTCGCGCACATGGTCGAACAGATACTGCTGAGCCTTGAACACCACTTCTTCGTCGAAATCGAGCTGATTGGTGCGTACGCAAGGTCCCGCTTGCAACACCGATGACATGTTGTGGTACCAGGTCGGGCGCACGTCCGGTTCGTCCCAGTTCACGGCCCAACCGTAGTCGGCCGGATAGATGTCGCTGGTCAGGCGTTCTTCGTAGCCGTGCAATTGATCAGGCCCGCAGAAATGCATCTTGCCGGACAGTGCGGTGCGATAGCCAAGACGCCGCAGGTAGTGGGCGTAGGTCGGCACATCAGCGGGGAAATCAGCCGCATTGTCATAGGCGCCGATCTTGCTCGGCAACTGACCGCTCACCAGAGTGAAGCGTGACGGTGCGCAGAGCGGGCTGTTGCAGTAGGCGGCGTCGAACACCACGCCTTCAGCAGCGAGGCGACTCAAGTGGGGCATCTTGATGGGAGAAGAGGCGTACATCGGCAACATGGGCGCGGCCATCTGATCGGCCATGATGAAAAGAATGTTCTTGCGCTTCATGTATTCGCGGCATCCCATAGTCATTATTTATGCGAAAGTGCTCCGACCGAGGATGGTGCCCATGCCGTCTGCGGTAAAGCCCATGAGAGGCAATGCCTAGGATAAGTACAGCTTATGTTTGAAGCCCTTGGTGTCATGTCGCTGGATTTACTTCGCGGCTTCGAAGCCGCCGCACGGTTGCGCAGCTTTACCGCTGCGGCCATCGAGCTCGGCACCACTCAGCCGGCCATCAGCCAGCAAATCAAGCGGCTGGAGGAGCAACTGGCGACGCGGCTGTTTGATCGCATCTACCGCGGCATCGAGCTGACGGACGCCGGGCAGATCCTGTTTAATCACGTACAGACCGGGCTGGAGTCGATGGACGCTGGCCTCAGCGCGATCACCGAGCAGCATCAGCACGAGGTGCTGCAAGTGGCGACTGACTTCGCCTTCGCCGCCTATTGGCTGATGCCGCGCCTGCACCGTTTCCACAAGGACAACCCCGACGTCGACGTCAGCCTGGTCACCAGCGAACGCAGTCACAGCATGCTGCGCGCGGATATCGATGTGGCCGTGTTGTTCGGTGACGGGCGATTCAAGCAGGGTGAAAGCCACTGGTTATTCAGCGAGGAGGTGTTCCCGGTGTGCAGTCCGCAATTGCTGAAGGGGCGCGACCTGCCCCTGCCCACTGAGGCGCTGAAAGACTTCGCGCTGCTGCACCTTCGTGGCGAAGGCGGCAACAACTGGTTTGACTGGAGTGGCGTGTTCCGCGCCCTGAATATCCTCCAGGCACCCGCGCCGGGACAGCTGCGATTCGATAACTACACACTGATGATTCAAGCGGCGATCGGCGGCCAGGGCGTGGCCATCGGCTGGCGACACTTGGTGGATGATTTGCTGGAGCAGGGCTTGTTGTGCCGCCCGATCGAAGCCAGCGCCGTCTCCGGATACGGTTATTACATCGTCCTGCCGCAACGCAAACGCCGCGTGCAGATCGTCCAAAGATTTGTGGATTGGTTAAGGAGTGAGCAGGCGTTGAGCGGGGATTTGCTGAAGGGCAAGGCCCTGCCGTCGATTGCGGTTTAAAGGCGTTATCAGAAACATACCGACACCGGTCTGGTGGCGGATCATTGCGGGGCCGTTGGCCTCCCAGAATTTATTTTCATTCCAGAAGATTCCTACAGACTTGTCGGACTCGGTGAGGTTTACAACTGCAGTCACTTAAGATTATTTCCTACATGCAACTGGGGTATGGCAATCGGGATCACTGCATCCACTTTTGTCAAAGCTAATTGTCATGCAGGAGTTCACCATGCTAATCCGGCTTACGAAGATGCTGATAAATGCAAGGGTGAACTTGATAGCGACTTGGCGATGGCTTGGCGAGCGCTTGAACAGAAGGCTTATTATTGTCTGTCTTAACGTATGCAGGGCAGTTTTGATTGCTTATTTCCTGCTTTTCTTTTTCAGATACTACAGCTTTGGCTGGTTAATATGACTGTCACACATTTAATGGGTTGGACTGAATAATGCCTGCGCAACTGAATAAAAATGATATTGATAGGCTGAATATATTGCTTAAACACGAATCCCCTGAACTTATGTATGGGGCACTTCAATCCTATGGCTATAAATATGCAGCACTTGCTGGAGGTATTATTGACCCCCATTCGCCATCGGGCTCGGCGGCGGTTAGCTTTCTACGGCTAACTGCGTAGCGCGACGGCGCCCGATTTACGGAAAATTCGATTCGCTTTGTCTATGACAGAATGGCTCAAGCTTACTTGGATGTGCTCAACGCACAGTACAAAAGTCAAGGCGTAGTCAATAGAGATATAAATCATCAAGAGGCATGGGAGAGCCACAACAAGGTTTTAGCGTACCTCGGCTATTCCGCGGATGCTTGGACGCTGAATTCAGTTTTCATGGTCATGGCAAATGATGAAGTAAGGGAGCGGTATTGGACTGAAATTCTTGAATCCGCTGGTAACCCGGTCACAGAAGCTTTAGTTATGATGAAAACAGAGACCTTTATGGCAACTGCTTCTGTCATCGGCAATGAGCATATGAAGGCTGTTGCTAACGGATGGCGATCGCGAGTGGATGCGGCATCAACAATTGCAGCTGTTGGAAGCGGTGCGACCGGTATGATCGCCGATCGAATCGGAAATCTTTTTAACGATATTACCAATAGCATTTTGGGGCCCGTGCCAGCGGGTACGATTATACCGACATGGACACCCGCACCCGCAGCAACTCCACTGCCAGTGCCAAATGCCGCTACTACGCCCCCGCCTCCGATACCCGCGCCGCCGCGAGTACCAGTCAATCCAGTACGCAAACCTCGCAGGAGGCCACGCCTTCCCCCGCCGACGACCCATAGGGGTCATCCCGGAAGTGGATATGAACAAACAGGTGGAGGGGGGGCGTGGGCCAGTTTTCTGGCTAGAGTGATATGACTAACTACTGATCCCTATTTAGAGTGCGCTTGCCTGCTAAATGCATGGGGCATTGCGATTTGCACTGCTGACACAACGCATTCGCGGGCAAGCGCGCTCCTACAGATTTTGCGTCCATCTCACGTGCATGGACGGACGCGATTCGGAGGAGCCTTAATTCAGCACGCCATCCAGGATTTCATAAACAATTCCGCTGCCGATTGCGATCAGCACAACGTCCGGGCCCAGGCGGCGCCATTCGTAGCCATCGTATTGCGGCAGGTATTGCAGCGAGCGTTGGTCCAGTCGACGGCCATAACCGCGTGGCAGCGGGTGGCCTTTGACGATGTGGACGCCGGGAGGCAGTGGCTGACCGCGACCGATGACTTCCCGGTGCTCGGTGATGGTCCGGCGCACGTCGCCGAAGTCGGCAGGAGGACGCCCGCCACGCTGGTTGTTGCCACGGTTATCGGTGCGCGGTTCGTTGCGATGGTCGTTGCCGTTGCCGTTGCCGTTGTTATTGCCGTTGCCGCGATCGCCCTGCGGACCGCCCTGCGGACCATTGGGTTGGCCGTGGTCCTGATGCTGGCCGGGGCCATTGTCATCGCCGCCGCGTTGATCCGGTGGTGCAGCCTGAACCAGCGCGCTGGCGCTGAGCATCAACACACCCAACCCGGCGATCAAACGATTCGAGACTTTCATGTAGCGCGCTCCTGAGCCAATACGGGCAGCAAAAAGGGGTTCAGAACGTGGTCCTGAACCCCTTCGCTGTACGGCTTAGTGTGCTGCCAGAGAACGAGATTCCTCTGTATCAGAAACTTTACCTTCGGCTACGCGGGCTTTACGCACCCCTTCCGACAACTGCGCGCACAAATCCAGCACGCCGCTGACTGCTTGTTCTGGGGAAGACGCATTGGCGATCTGGTCGATCAATGCCGAGCCGACAACAACACCGTCGGCCACGCGCGCAATGGCTGCTGCTTGCTCAGCCGTGCGAATCCCGAAGCCGACACTGATTGGCAGATCGGTATGGCGGCGCAGGCGTTGCACAGCATCCTTGACGTGATCAATGGTTGCCGAGCCCGCACCCGTCACACCCGCTACCGACACGTAGTAGACGAAACCTGAGCTACCGTTGAGCACCGTAGGCAAACGAACGTCATCGGTGGTCGGTGTGGTCAGACGAATGAAGTCCAGGCCAGCGTCCTGCGCAGGGTCGCACAGCTCGGCGTTGTGCTCTGGCGGCAGATCCACCACGATCAATCCGTCAACGCCCGAGGTATGGGCTTCGGAGATGAAGCGCTCAATCCCGTAATTATGAATCGGGTTGTAGTAACCCATCAGTACCAGTGGCGTTGTGCTGTCCTCTTCGCGAAACTCACGCACCATCTGCAGCGTTTTTGCGAGATTTTGCTTGGCGTTGAGTGCGCGAATATTGGCCAGCTGAATCGCCGGGCCGTCGGCCATCGGGTCAGTGAATGGCATGCCCAGTTCGATCACATCGGCACCTGCCTTCGGCAATCCCTTGAGAATAGCCAGCGAGGTGTCATAGCCCGGATCGCCTGCGGTGACGAAGGTCACCAAGGCTGCGCGATTTTGTTCTTTCAGTTCGGCAAAACGTGTTTGCAGGCGGCTCATCAGTGTTTCTCCTGCTGGGACAAATCAAGGTGGTGCATCACGGTTTGCATGTCTTTGTCACCACGACCGGACAGATTGACCACCATCAGGTGATCCTTTGGCAGCGATGGTGCGCGTTTGAAGACTTCAGCCAGGGCGTGAGCGGTTTCCAGCGCCGGGATGATGCCCTCGAGGCGGCAGCATCGGTGGAAGGCAGCCAGCGCTTCGTCGTCAGTGACGGAGGTGTATTCGACCCGGCCAACGTCGTGCAACCAGGCGTGCTCAGGACCAATGCCTGGGTAATCGAGGCCGGCTGAAATCGAGTGGGCGTCGGTGATCTGGCCATCGTCGTCCTGCAGCAGGAAAGTACGGTTGCCATGCAGCACGCCCGGAACGCCGCCGTTCAGGCTGGCGGCGTGCTTGCCGGTTTCGATGCCGTGACCAGCCGCCTCCACGCCGATGATGCGCACACTCTTGTCATCCAGAAACGGGTAAAACAGGCCCATGGCATTGGAGCCACCGCCAACGCACGCCACCAGACTGTCCGGCAGGCGACCTTCATGCTCCTGCATCTGTACACGTGTTTCCTTGCCGATGACGGCCTGGAAATCGCGGACCATGGCCGGGTAAGGATGAGGGCCGGCGACGGTGCCGATCAGGTAGAAGGTGCTGTCGACATTGGTGACCCAGTCACGCAGCGCCTCGTTCATGGCGTCTTTCAGCGTGCCGGTGCCGGAGACTACCGGAATGATCGTGGCACCCAGCAGCTTCATGCGAAATACGTTGGCCTGCTGACGTTCGATGTCAGTGGTGCCCATGTAGATGACGCATTCCAGCCCGAAGCGCGCGGCGACCGTCGCCGTTGCAACGCCGTGCATGCCGGCGCCGGTCTCGGCAATGATGCGTTTTTTGCCCATGCGCCGCGCCAGCAGAATCTGGCCGATGCAATTGTTGATCTTATGCGCGCCGGTGTGGTTGAGCTCTTCGCGCTTCAAGTAAATCTTCGCGCCGCCACAGTATTCGGTCAGGCGTTCGGCGAAATACAGCGGGTTGGGACGGCCCACGTAGTCGCGCTGGAAGTAGGCAATATCGTTGAGAAATGCTGGATCAGTCTTCGCGATTTCATACTCGCGGCTCAGATCAAGAATCAGCGGCATCAGCGTTTCAGCGACATAACGGCCGCCGAACCCGCCAAACATACCGCGGTCGTCCGGGCCGCTGCTGTAGGCATTTTGTGTCTGGGTCTGGGTCATGTGGACCTCCGGGGATGCGAATTGGATGAGCCGTCAGGCAGTGATCACACTCTAACCAGCGCCAGCGACGATGAAAACCGATAAGATCGGCGCAACCTGTCAGGAAAACTCACCTATCCCATGAGCCGAGACCTTCCGCCCCTCAACGCCCTGCGTGCGTTTGAAGCCACCGCCCGGCTGAACAGCGTCAGTCAGGCGGCCGAGCAATTGCACGTAACCCATGGTGCCGTGAGTCGTCAGCTGAAAGTGCTGGAAGAGCACTTGGGAGTTGGCCTGTTCATCAAGGAAGGTCGTGGCCTGAAACTCACAGATGCAGGGATCCGTCTGCGCGACGCGAGCGCTGAAGCGTTCGACCGTCTGCGCACCGTCTGTGCCGAGCTTAGCCAGGGCAGCGCAGATGCGCCGTTCGTACTGGGTTGTTCAGGAAGCTTGCTGGCGCGCTGGTTCATCCCACGGCTGGGGCGCCTGAATGCCGACCTCCCCGATCTGCGCCTGCATTTGTCCGCAGGAGAAGGAGACCTCGACCCACGGCGCCCGGGGCTGGACGCGCTGCTGATATTCGCCGAGCCGCCGTGGCCTGCGGACATGCAGGTCTTCGAGCTTGCCAGCGAGCGCATCGGGCCGGTGATGAGTCCACGATTCGCACGGTTCGACGAGCTACGGCACGCACCGGTCCACGCGCTGTTGGGTGAGCCCTTGCTACAGACCACATCGCGGCTGCAAGCCTGGCCGACATGGGCGACGCAAAACGGCATCGAGCCCGACGCGCTGAGCTACGGACAGGATTTCGAGCATTTGTATTATTTACTGGAGGCGGCCGTCGCGGGCCTGGGGGTTGCGATCGCACCAGAGCCATTGGTGGCTGAGGATTTGAAGGCCGGACGCCTGGCTGCGCCATGGGGATTCAGTGAAACCCCGGCGCAGCTGGCGTTATGGGTACCAAAGCGCGCTGCCCATGGGCGCGCTCAGCACCTGGCTCGATGGCTCAAGCAGGAACTCGAGCGATCGGGGCGGGCTTGATCAGCCGCGCTTGCACAGCAGGTAGGCTGCCAGCAGGCCGATTGCGCCGACGGCGACGCCTGCGGTGGTCCAAGGGTGCTCTTGGGCGTAATCACGGGTCGCAACGCTGGTTTCGCGAGTTTTGACTTTGACGTCTTCGTAGACATCGCTCAACAGGCTGCGCGAATGGCTCAGCGCGCTTTCAGCGTTGGCTTTCAGGTTTTTCAGGGTCTTGCGCGACTCGTCGGAAGCGTCGGACTTCAAGCCTTCCAGCGACTTGAGCAGACTCTCGATCTCGGCTTCCATGCTTTGCAACGACGCTTTACGGGATGACGTGAATGCCATGATTTGACTCTCCTGCTGTGATGAGTGGCGTGTGTTGTTTCCGACTACAGGGTTTCGAGAAAGTGCAGTGCGTGATGTGAAGTACCGTTTCTTCTGAACTTTTAGGGCGCATTTCGGCACAGAGGTAGTGAACACAATCACTGCGGCGCTGCCACCGCGCAACACCCTTCAGGAGAACTGCCATGTCTGATCATCACACTTACAAAATGCTGGAACTGGTTGGCTCATCGACTGTGAGCACCGACGACGCGATTCAGAACGCAATCGCCCAGGCGGCCAAATCCGTGAAACTCATGGAATGGTTCGAAGTACTGGAAACCCGCGGTCACATTGAAGATGGCAAAGTGGGCCACTTCCAGGTCACCATCAAGGTCGGCTTCCGCATCGACAACAGCTAAGTCGCTGAACTTTTGCAGTGGCCGAGTGCCACAACCTTCGCTATACATACCGCGCAGTCGTGACTTTTCCAAGGTGACGACGCAGGTTCATGTAGTCAGGCCGCTCGATTGGAGCGGCCTTGTTGATCCTAAAATTGCGCCTGACGAGGGGATGTACCGATGAAAAAAGTTCTGTTGGCCATAGGCTTGTTGAGCATCGCGGGCACTACCATGGCCGCTGGCAAATCGTGCGATGACGTGAAAGCCGATATCGACGCGAAGATCAAAGCCAAAGGCGTTTCTTCCTACACGCTGGAAGCTGTTGAAAAAGGCAGCTCGGCGGACGGCAAAGTCGTCGGCACCTGCGAAGGCGGCAGCATGGAAATCGTTTACAAGCGCGGCTGATACCGGCCCGCTGACATAAAAAAACCGACGCATCTGGCGCCGGTTTTTTTGGCAGACCGTTTTAGAGCGTGGCCCTGTATCAGCCCCTCGCTGCTTGCGCCAGGATCTCGTAAGAGCGAAGGCGATCGGCATGTTCGTACATGTCGCAGGTGAATATCAGCTCGTCCGCGTCGGTCTGTTCAAGCAGCACGTCCAGCTTCGCGCGAATCTTCTCCGGGCCGCCGACGACCGCCAGCCCCAGGAAATCCATCACTGCGTCGCGTTCATGGGGCAGCCACAGGCCATTCATGCTCTCGACGGGCGGCTTCTGCATCAAGCTCTGCCCACGCATCAGGCTCAGAATCCGTTGATACACCGACGTCACCAGATACTCGGCTTGCTCGTCGGTTTCTGCGGCGGCCAGCGGCACGCCGAGCATCACGTAGGGCTTGTCGAGCACCTCGGAAGGTTTGAAGTGACTGCGGTAGACGCGAATCGCTTCGTGCATGAAACGCGGCGCGAAGTGCGACGCGAATGCATACGGTAGCCCTCGCTCACCGGCCAGTTGAGCGCTGAACAGGCTCGAACCCAGCAACCAGATCGGCACGTTGGTGTTGGTCCCCGGCACAGCGAGAACCCGCTGATGAGGCTGACGCGGTCCGAGGTAGTTGACCAGTTCAGTCACGTCATCCGGGAAATCATCGGAACTGCCGGAGCGCTCGCGACGCAGGGCGCGGGCGGTCATCTGATCGGAACCTGGCGCGCGGCCGAGGCCAAGGTCGATACGCCCCGGGAACAAGCTTTCCAGCGTGCCGAACTGCTCGGCGACCACCAGCGGCGCGTGGTTGGGCAGCATGATCCCGCCCGACCCAACCCGGATGGTCGATGTCCCACCGGCCAGGTAGGCCAGCAGAACAGAAGTCGCCGAACTGGCGATGCCGTCCATGTTGTGGTGCTCGGCCACCCAGAAACGGTTGTAGCCCCATTTCTCGACGTGTTGCGCCAGATCCAGCGCGTTACGCAGCGATTCCGCCGGGCCTTTGTCTTCGCGGACGGGCACCAGATCGAGCGTCGAAATCTTCACATCAGCTAATCGTTTCATAGGCCGTTGTTGATCCTCTTGAGGCTTGAATCGGCGCATCCGTCGGGGGACATCACGCGAGCAAACCGGCATTAAGACTAAATATTTGCGTTAAGCCATAGGATAAGGGCGGATTTCAGAGTTGCAATGGGGAATGCGAAATTTCCTACTAATTTGGTCGGATTTTAACGGTGCGACCGTCCGCAAAAAAGCACGTGCGGCACAAGCGTTGAACTAAGTCCCGCCTACACTCCTCAGAACTTTGGTCCGCGTGCGAGCGAAATCGCACTTTTTCATGAGGAGACACCATGAGCATCGTCAAGAAAGCATCCGCCCACTGGGAAGGTGACCTGAAGTCGGGTATCGGCAGCATCTCTACTGAAACCGGCGTCCTGCGCGAAGCGCCGTACGGCTTCAAGGCCCGTTTTGAAGGCGGCAAGGGCACCAATCCGGAGGAACTGATCGGCGCAGCCCACGCTGGCTGCTTCTCGATGGCCCTGTCGATGATCCTCGGCAATGCCAACCTGAAAGCTGACAGCATCGACACCACTGCTGACGTCACCCTGGATCAAGTCGATGGCGGTTTCGCAATCACCGCAGTGCACCTGACACTGAAAGCCAAGATCCCTGGCGCGACTCAGGAGCAGTTCGAAAAGCTGACCAACGATGCGAAGGAAGGCTGCCCGGTTTCGAAAGTGCTGAACGCCAAAATCACGCTCGATGCCACGCTCGTGAGCTGATTTGCTTCACCGCTGTACTCGATGGCCCGCAATTGCGGGCCATCTTCGTTATGGACGCGCGCCAGAACCGGCGTGCGCCCCCACGGTCACATGCAAGGCCGATGCGTATCGCACGGTGTCGAAGGAGTCGATCATGAAACGTATCGCCGCAATACTGATTCTCGGTGCACTGACCACCAGTGCCTTCGCAGCGCCCAAGCCCTGCGATGAGCTCAAGGACGAAATCGAGGCCAAAATCCAGGCTCAGAATGTCAGCTCTTACACGCTGGAAGTAGTGACCAATGAAGAGGTCCATGACCAGAACATGGTCGTCGGCACCTGCGAAAACGGCACGAAAAAGATCATCTATCAGAACAACGATCGGTAGCTCGGGCGTTGAGCGAAGTGTTTCGTGAGCCTTGAATGAGCGAGTCCCTGTGCGCGTTGCCGTCGCGATCACGGGTCACGGAATTCAGCAGCGTCGTGGGACACAGAAGCCTTATGGAATACAGAAGATGTCCCCCTCCTCCGCGAGCACGTTGCGTTGCTCGTCCCGCAACTGTGCGTCGATGCTGTTGGTGATATTGCGCACATCCAGACGGTAGCGGTGGCCGGCCTCGAAGCGGTCGTAGTTGATCGTCACGTAGCAGGTTCGCTCGTTGTAGATGTCCATCGACAAGCCCATCGCGCCGGGCGCGTAGTCGTAGTCGTAACGCACTTCGAGCTTGTGTTGGCCGGGCGTCACCTGAAAGAAGCGACCGTCGTACGTGCGCACGCCGTCCAGTTTGTCGGCCATCAGGGTTTTGCCGGTGAAGGTGTGCAGGTCGACCCACGCCTGTTGGGGATCAACCGCAGGCAACGGGCCCGCGCATCCAGCCAGAAGACTCAGGGCAATGAGGGACAGAAGCGAGCGCATGATGAACTCCGCAGCAGGACAAATGGCGATGATGGTTGCGTCAGCGGCGGGCTGTCCGGCATAACGCTGGTGTTTGGACTTCATGAATATCGACGTTAAGGCTGCTGCATGATTCGATCGAAAACGGCCTGGCTGCAATATGGTCTCCCGGTGCTGGCGACTTTACTCCTCGGGGGCTGCTCCAGTCTTTCCTATTACTCACAACTGGCCAGCGGCCAAATGGCCCTGTTGCGGGCGCGTGAACCGGTTGCGGACGTCATCGCTGACCCGAAGCGCGACCCTACGCTGCGGGATCATCTGCGCACATCTCAGCAGGCCCGTGCGTTTGCGACCGAGCATCTGCACCTGCCGGATAACCGCAGCTATCGCCTTTACGCCGACATCCATCGCGCGTATGTCGTCTGGAACGTCTTCGCGACCGGCGAATTTTCCCTTGATCCTGTCACCCATTGCTTCCCCATCGCCGGGTGCGTGGCCTATCGCGGCTATTACACCCAGGGCGCGGCGCGCGGGGATGCGGCCGTGCAGAAACTTGAGGGCAAAGACGTGTATGTCAGCGGCGTTGAGGCATATTCGACGCTCGGCTGGTTCGATGACCCGATCATGAGCTCGATGATGAACTGGGGCGATGAGCGACTGGCCACGCTGATCTTCCACGAGCTGGCGCACCAGCGGTTTTACGTGAAGGACGACAGTGAATTCAACGAGTCCTACGCCAGTTTCGTGGAGCGGGAAGGCACGCGTCAGTGGCGCGCGGCGCGGGGATTGCCTGCCGAAGGTGGGTCTTCGGAAGCGCGGCGACGGGATCAGCTGACTCAACTGGCCCTCGAGACCCGGGATCGGCTGAAAGCGCTGTACGCCGAGCCGCTGAGCCCCCAGGTGATGCGCGAACGCAAGGCCGCTGAGTTCGAGCGTCTGCGCAGGGAGTATCGGCAGTTGCGCGACAGCCAGTGGGGCGGCGACAAGCGTTTCGACGGCTGGGTGTATGCACCGATGAACAACGCACGCCTGCTGCCCATCGGTTTGTACGATCAGTGGGTGCCGGCGTTCGAGGCGTTGTTCAGGCAGGTCAACGGCGATTGGCCCGCGTTCTATTCAGCGGTGGAAAAGCTGGGCAAATTGCCCATGGAGGAACGCAAGGTGGCGCTGCAGCGGCTGGCCCAAAAAGCCTGAGCGGCATGATCGTTCCTACAGATTGACTGGCCTCAGGTATCGAGAAACGCCTGATGCAGCGCGCTGACAGACTCAAAGCGATACGTCGGCGCCTCGGCTTCCAGCTCGTCACGACTGCCAAACCCGTACCCCACCGCTGCCACGTCCAAGCCGTTGCGCTTGCCGCCAATCAAATCGTGTTTGCGGTCCCCGATCATCAGCGTCTGTTTTGGGTCGAGCTGCTCTTCGTCCAGCAAGTGCCGGATCAGCTCGACCTTGTCAGTGCGGGTGCCGTCCAGCTCGCTGCCGTAGATCACCTTGAAATGGCGCGCGAAGTCGAAATGCCGGGCGATTTCATGGGCGAATACCCAAGGCTTGGATGTCGCGATGTACAGCGTACGGCCCTGATCCGAGAGCATGTCGAGCAGTTCGAAGATGCCGTCGAACACCAGATTCTCGTACAGGCCCGTCACCTTGAAACGCTCGCGGTAAAAGCCCACCGCGTCCCAGGCCTTCGCTTCGTCGAAATCGTAGGCGCGCATGAATTGCTGCAACAGCGGCGGGCCGATGAAATGCTCGAGCCGGGTGATGTCGGGTTCGTCGATACCCAGCTTGCTCAAGGCAAACTGGATGGACCGGGTGATGCCTTCGCGCGGATCGGTCAGGGTGCCGTCCAGGTCGAACAAAATATTCTGGTAATGCATGTGTGCTCTCAGCAGGGTTTGTCGAAGCCTTCGGCCAGGTGCTGGTCTTTCAACTTCACGTAATTGGTCGCGCTGTAGGGGAAGAAAGCGATCTCTTTCTCGGTCAGCGGGCGCATCTGCTTCACCGGACGCCCGACGTAGAGAAACCCGCTCTCCAGGCGTTTGCCGGGCGGCACCAGACTGCCCGCGCCGATGATCACCTCGTCCTCCACCACCGCACCGTCCATGATCGTGGTGCCCATGCCGATCAGAATGCGATTGCCGACGGCGCATCCGTGCAGCATGACCTTGTGGCCGATGGTGACTTCATCGCCGATCAACAGCGGGAAACCGTCGGGGTTGAACGGCCCGGCATGGGTGATGTGCAGCACACTGCCGTCCTGCACGCTGGTGCGCGCGCCGATGCGGATGCGGTGCATGTCGCCGCGGATGACCGTCAGCGGCCAGACCGAACTGTCGGCGCCGATTTCGACATCGCCGATCACAACCGCCGAATGGTCGACAAACGCCCGCTCGCCAAGGGCCGGGGTGTGGTTCTGGAACGTGCGAATGGCCACGATAGGCTCCTTCTCTGGCGCCGATAGCTGCGGTCGGCGCCGATTCTAATTAAGATGCGTGGGTGTTTCTTTTAGCCAAGGTGCCAAACCGTGAGCGCGAACAACCCTCTGTTGCAATCCTACGACCTGCCACCTTTCTCGGCGATTCGTGCCGAGCATGTAAAACCTGCCATCGAACAGATTCTCGCCGACAATCGCGCCGCGATTGCCGACATCCTCGCCAAGCAAGGTTCGCAGCCTACATGGGCTGGCCTGGTGCTGGCGATGGACGAACTCAACGATCGCCTGGGCGCCGCCTGGAGCCCGGTCAGTCACCTTAACGCCGTGTGCAACAGCGCGGAACTGCGCGAAGCCTATGAGTCTTGTCTGCCGGCCCTGAGCGCCTATTCGACAGAAATGGGCCAGAACCGCGAGCTGTTCCAGGCCTTCGAAGCCTTGGCCAACAGCCCGGAAGCGGCGAATTTCGACGTCGCCCAGAAGACCATTCTCGAGCAATCGCTGCGCGACTTCCGCCTGTCGGGCATTGATCTGCCGCCGGAGCAGCAAAAACGCTACGCCGAGGTGCAGAGCAAGCTGTCCGAGCTGGGCAGCCAGTTCTCCAACCAATTGCTCGACGCGACTCAAGCCTGGAGCAAGCACGTCACTGATGACGCCGCCCTCGCCGGCCTGACAGATTCGGCCAAAGCCCAAATGGCCGTCGCTGCCCAGGCAAAAGACCTGGAAGGCTACCTGATCACCCTCGAGTTCCCGAGCTACTACGCCGTCATGACCTATGCCGAAGACCGTGCGCTGCGTGAAGAAGTCTACGCGGCGTATTGCACCCGCGCGTCTGACCAGGGGCCGAACGCAGGCAAAAACGACAACGGTCCGATCATGGAGCAGATTCTCGATCTGCGTCAGGAACTGGCCAAACTGCTGGGTTTCGCCAGCTTCTCCGAGCTGAGTCTGGCCACCAAGATGGCTGAGTCGAGCGATCACGTTCTTAGCTTCCTCCGTGATCTGGCCAAGCGCAGCAAGCCGTTTGCCGTTCAGGATTTGCAGCAGTTGAAAGCCTATGCCGCCGAGCAAGGCTGCCCGGACCTGCAAAGCTGGGACAGCGGTTTCTATGGCGAGAAACTGCGTGAACAGCGCTACAGCGTTTCTCAGGAAGCCCTGCGCGCCTATTTCCCGGTCGACAAAGTGCTGACCGGCCTGTTCGCGATCGTACAAAAACTGTACGGCATTGAAATCGCCGAACAGAAGGGCTTCGACACCTGGCACCCGGACGTTCGCCTGTTCGAAATCAAGGAAAACGGCCAGCACGTCGGCCGCTTCTTCTTTGATCTCTACGCCCGCGCCAACAAGCGTGGCGGCGCGTGGATGGACGGCGCCCGCGATCGTCGTCGCACCGCTGAAGGCACACTGCAAAGCCCGGTGGCCAATCTGGTCTGTAACTTCACCCCGGCGGTCAGCGGCAAGCCTGCGCTGCTTACCCACGATGAAGTCACCACCCTGTTCCACGAATTTGGCCACGGCCTGCATCACCTGCTGACCCGCGTCGAGCATGCGGGCGCGTCGGGCATCAATGGCGTGGCGTGGGATGCGGTCGAATTGCCTAGCCAGTTCATGGAAAACTGGTGCTGGGAGCCGGACGGCCTGGCGCTGATCTCCGGTCATTACGAAACCGGTGAACCGCTGCCTCAGGACCTGCTGGAAAAAATGCTCGCGGCGAAGAATTTTCAGTCCGGGCTGATGATGGTTCGCCAACTGGAATTCTCACTGTTCGACTTCGAGCTGCACGCTACCCACGGCGACGGCCGCACCACGCTGCAAGTGCTCGAAGCCGTGCGTGACGAGGTGTCGGTCATGCGTCCGCCCGCGTACAACCGCTTCCCGAACAGCTTCGCACACATCTTTGCCGGCGGTTATGCGGCGGGCTATTACAGCTACAAGTGGGCCGAAGTGCTATCTGCCGATGCGTTCTCCAAGTTCGAGGAAGAAGGCGTATTCAACGAGCAGACCGGCCGGGCTTTCCGTGAGGCCATTCTGGCGCGGGGCGGGTCCCAGGCGCCGATGGTGCTGTTCGTCGACTTCCGCGGACGCGAGCCTTCGATTGACGCACTCTTGCGCCATTCGGGCTTGAGTGAGGAAGCGGCAGCATGACCGAGACACCGCAGGTGATTACCAAGAAACGCTTCATCGCCGGGGCTATCTGCCCGGCGTGCAGCGAGCCTGACAAGTTGATGATGTGGAACGAAGACGACCTGCCGCACCGTCAATGCGTGCACTGCGGTTATTCCGACACCCTCAATGCGCAGGGGCAATCGATCCCGACAGAACTTGGCACGCGAGTGAACAAGCCTGTGGTGAAGCCGGCCGATCCCAAGGTGCAGGGCGTGCAGTTCTTCCCGAATCCGAAGCTGAAAAAGCCGGTTGATCCGAGTTGACGTGATTTCTGATAAAGAAAGGGATACCTGCAATGGGTATCCCTTTTTTTTGCGTTTGCGGATTACCGGGCGCCGTTGAGATAGGCGAAAGAGATTTTGCCACCGACGGCCCTGGTGTAATTCGTGACTTTAATATCGGCGTTTGAGTAGCTGCTGTTGAACCCCGGGATGACCACGGGAAGGGTAATGTCGCGCAGGACCTCCACCGTCGTGCGACCCTCGTTGAAATTGCCTTGGGGATGGCCCGTGAGCGTGAAAGACGTGCCCGCTTTGGCTTTGATGATCCGGGCCGACTTAACTTCATCGTTGGAGCAGCCAAAGCTGTTGCTCTTCATCTTCATGGTGTAGCTCGAACTGAAAGGAATCACGCAGTCCAGATTCTGACTGGCGTTAGTGCCCTCGTAGAACGCCACGGATGCATCCGAAAAGTCGGTGGGGGTCCGGCCAATGACAATGCGTGAAGTCTTGCCATCAAGCCCGTTGTTGCGGTTATAAACTGCCTGAAAGTTGCTGTTGCTCGCGTCGGACTCGAAGCTCGGGATGACCACACGCTCGCCAATTCCGATGTTGCGCTTCACGTCGATGGTGATGTGGTCGTCCTGGGTATTGCCACTGCCACTGTCGAACAACTGAATGCGGGTTCCACTGGCAACACCCGACAAGGACATCGACCTCGCCTCATCGTTTTCACAACCGTTGGCCTTGCGATCAACCACCCCGGTTCGGACAGGGATCACGCAGACAATGTCTTGTGACCGGCTTGCATTTCGACCTTCATGCAGAAAGATGCCGCCGTTGTTGAGCGCAGCGGTATAACGCTCCGCCTCACCGCTTTTGTAATTGTTGATACCAACGTAGTTGGGGACAACACCACAGTTGTCCTGGCGGCGCTTGAGGTAGGTCAGATTGTTGTCGTAGCTGGCCGAATCGAAGACGGTCGATGTGCCCGGGTGAAACTGGTTCATGAGGAACAACCGTTTCCACTGCTTGCCCGTCGAGGTGGCAACCTTTGCGGTGTTGAGGGGTAAACCGCCCCATCGCGTTGGACATGCCCAGTCATGAGTACTTTCGATGCTGCTGGCGATGTTCCCCAAGGTGTCCCAATGGTTCTGCAGCATCCAGTCCTGATCAAACATGACCGTGATCTTTTTGCCCTGAACCCAGTAGTCGCCTGCGACCTCGCGTTTGTCCGTGAACAGGAGCAAGCGGTTATTGCGTGCCGCCATCTGGTTGATCGTCGGCCAACGGTCCGCCGCGAAGTTTGCAGGGTCGAATGAAACACTCGCCAATTCCGGCAACGTATTGAACACCTCCTGCAAATGCTCCCGCTTAACGTACGTTTCAAGGAACAGCGTCACCACCTCCCCTGGATTCCTCTGGAGGAAAGGCAGGAACTCTTTTTTTAAATGGGCAGATAACGGTCCATAGCAGGCAATTTGCTGATGGCACACTTTGATACGTTCTTCGGGGCGAGGGTTTGAACCTTCCACATAGAGATCAAGCATGAAACCCCGGACACCATCATTGAGCTGGGCCGGCATCTCCTTCAGGTTCTGGTTGATCTTTTCATAGGAATTGTGGGTGGTGACCCAGCTGTATTCGTTGAATGGTTTGTTTCGTGAGTCGAGCGTCGTCGCGTATGCGTCAAGTGTGCCGATGCTCAAGAGCGTCGCCAGCGCGCACGTCGAGTAATTGAATGTCATTGTCGAAATCCTTTTCGATAGGGTGTTTCCGGTAAGCGTTGATTGCCTCCATGCCGTGATTGGCACCTGCTGAGTAGTAGTTGTGTTTTGCGTCAGTGCAAACTTTGCGCTGTTCAGGTGTATTGCAAGATGCAAAGGCGTTGAGAGCAATCAGGCACCGTTGATTGCCAACGGAGGGGGCATACCCTTAGTTGATCATGCCCACTTTGTGAGACAACCCTTTGATGGCACAAAGGGCAAATACGCTCGTGCTGCACGCACCGCTGTCCATCGCTGACTTCAACGCCGCCACGTCGACAGTGTTGATGTAGGCGATCCCCCGCTTGAGGCTGTCTTCGTCGCCGTAGCCGCCGTGTTGCATCTCATCGAGGGCTGACTGCTTGCTCCAGCCCTGAGCAACGATGCGGTACATCGCTGCCACCAGACCGGTCCGGTCCAGGCCATGCTTGCAGTGAATCAGTACCGGCCCTTTTTGCTGCGCGGCCTGGATAGCCCTCAGGCTTTCAATCACATCGGCATCGTCGATGTGCACCACCTGCAGCGGAATCTGCACCTGCTCGACGGACGTGTCGGATAGCCATTTACTGTCACTTTCCTTGAGGAAGTTGATCACTGTGTGCACGCCAAGCTGCTGCAGAAGCGGCTGTACTGCAGCGTCCGGCTGGCGACTGCGATAAAGCGTTGGCGTGATCTGGTAGAGGTTGTAGTGCGCATCCACGAGTTGCGCCCACTGCGCCGGGCGTGATGATTGCGCCGGTGAAGAATCGTCGGCTCGAGCGAGGGAGGCAGATGACACCGCCAGTAGCAGGGCGAGTTGAGCAGCAAGCGGGCGAAGGCGCATGGAAGACGTACCGTGGAAACCAGCCATTTATCGATGGGGCAAGTTTTCGCTGCTTTGGGTCAAGGCGCTGTGAGGCGCGTGTCAAAAGTTGGTGAAAGCCGTTGATCGGAGCCGGGGTTTTTTTCAGGGTCTGAGCGTGAGGGAAATAGGTATTTCGCGATACTGTATGCATAACCAGTTATCAAGGAGCCGTCATGTCCATTCAGTTGCCCCCACGCGGGCGCGGCACCGCGACCAACCCGCATAACCGCTTCGCGCCCAACCGATCCGTGGTCGAAGACGACGGCTGGTATCAGGAAGTGCCGCTGACCCAGGGCACCACCGTTACGATGGAAACCGCCAAGAGCATCATCGCGCGCAACTCATCGCCCGACATCCCTTTCGACCGCTCGATCAATCCGTATCGGGGATGTGAACACGGTTGTATTTACTGCTACGCCCGGCCGAGCCACGCCTACTGGGACATGTCGCCGGGGCTGGACTTCGAAACCAGACTGATCGCCAAAACCAATGCGGCTGCCCTGCTGGAGCAGCAGCTGTCCAAGCCAGGCTATAGCGTCGCACCGATCACCCTGGGCGCGAATACCGATCCGTATCAGCCCATCGAGCGCGAATACACATTGAGCCGGGCGACGCTGGAAGTGCTGCTGCGCTATCGCCATCCGGTGACGATCATCACCAAGGGCTCGCTGATTCTGCGGGATCTGGACCTGCTGGCCGAGCTGGCGAAGCTGCGGCTGGTATCAGTGTTCATCAGCCTCACGACGCTGGACGATGAGCTCAAGCGCATCCTTGAACCCCGTGCTGCGGCACCCAGGGCCAGGCTGCGGGCGATTCGGGTCTTGCGCGACGCCGGTATTCCGGTGGGCGTCTTGCTGGCGCCGATGATCCCGATGATCAATGACATGGAGCTGGAGAAGTTGATGGCCGAGGCCAAGGCCGCCGGTGCATTGAGTGCGAGCTACGTAATGCTGCGTCTGCCGCTGGAGGTCGCCCCGCTGTTCGAAGAGTGGCTGCAGGCGCATTATCCGCAGAGGGCCGAACATGTGATGAGCCTGGTTCGACAAAGCCGCGGCGGTGAGGTGTACGACAGCCGCTTTGGCTCGCGAATGCGCGGTGAGGGGGTGTTCGCCGAACTGCTGGCGCAGCGTTACAGCCTGGCCATCAAGAAGTACGGCTTGAACCGGCGGGAAAGTTTTCAGCTGGACTGCAGCGCGTTTTGCCCGCCCGGTGGTCAGATGTCGCTGTTGTGACTCGGGTGGCGTCCTAACTGGGTTTCACCACGACAGGCGCTTGCGGTTTAGATTTTCTAACGCAAGACCCGCGATCTAGAGCCACGCATTCAGTTTCAATTAAGTTTGCGTCGTTAAGGTGAGTCGGAAGTGACCGATTGGTCTTGTAGGAAATGAGTCGTACGAAGGCCAGAAAAGAGTGGGTCATCCACAGGATTCGCCGGAAAATTTCACTTAAATCCGTCAGAGAGGATGAAACATGAGTGACCAGGATAAGCAGCCTCAGGCTGCGACGACAGGCGTTACGCCTCAGGTGGAAACCGCCGAGATGGCACTGAAGCAAATCGTTGATGGCTTCAAGCAATTCCGCCATGACGTCTTCCCTCAGCAGGAAGAACTGTTCAAGAAACTCGCCACCGCCCAGCATCCCCGGGCCATGTTCATCACCTGCGCCGATTCGCGCATCGTCCCGGAACTCATCACCCAAAGCTCGCCAGGCGACCTGTTCGTCACCCGTAACGTGGGTAATGTCGTCCCGCCTTATGGCCCCATGAATGGCGGCGTGTCGACGGCGATCGAGTACGCCGTTCTGGCCTTGGGCGTTCAGCACATCATCGTCTGCGGCCACTCCGATTGCGGGGCCATGCGCGCCGTTCTCAATCCCGACACCCTGGAAAAAATGCCGACGGTCAAAGCCTGGCTGCGTCATGCCGAGGTCGCCAAGACCGTTGTGCAAGACAACTGCAATTGCACCGGCGAGCATGAAACCATGCACGTGCTCACCGAAGAAAACGTCATCGCACAGCTGCAACACCTGCGCACGCACCCCTCCGTGGCGTCCAAGCTGGCCAGCGGCCAATTGTTTATCCACGGT
Source organism: Pseudomonas sp. W2Oct36 (assembly GCF_041060465.1). NCBI lineage: Bacteria > Pseudomonadati > Pseudomonadota > Gammaproteobacteria > Pseudomonadales > Pseudomonadaceae > Pseudomonas > Pseudomonas sp. W2Oct36. Next base: position 15,328 of record NZ_JAUERW010000002.1, on the reverse strand, counting down.
TGGGTTTACGACATCGAGACCAGCGAGATCCGCGCCTACGATGCCGAGCAGGATTGCTTCCTGCCTCTGGATGGCGACCATCCGGTGCCCATGGCGTCGATTCCCCGCGGGCGATATTGATCGCTGGCTGACCCGCTGCGCCTGAGCGCAGCGGGTCAGCCCTGACGGTTCCACCCCCATACAAGCTCGTAGCGGCCGCGCATAGCGCGTGCCGCCGGGCGTTGTCACGTCTGAATTCCGGAGAGTCGTCATGGCTACTACTGATCTGAAAGCGCTGTTACCACGGGAGCTGCTGGCTTCCGTGGTGGTTTTTCTGGTGGCCCTGCCGCTGTGCATGGGGATCGCCATCGCTTCCGGCATGCCGCCCTCCAAGGGTCTGATCACCGGCATCATCGGCGGTCTGGTGGTGGGCTGGCTGGCCGGTTCGCCGCTTCAGGTCAGCGGCCCGGCGGCAGGTCTGGCAGTGCTGGTGTTCGAGCTGGTACGTGAACACGGTATGGCCATGCTCGGGCCGATTCTGCTACTCGCCGGTGCGCTGCAATTGCTGGCTGGACGCTTGAAGCTCGGTTGCTGGTTTCGTGTGACGGCGCCTGCGGTGGTGTACGGCATGCTCGCGGGCATCGGCGTGCTGATTGTGCTCTCCCAGGTCCACGTTATGTTCGACAGTGGGCCCAAGCCTTCCGGGCTCGATAATCTCGTGGCGTTCCCGCAGACCCTCATGGGTGCGATGGGAATGGGCAGCGCCATGCAGGCCGGCCTGCTCGGGCTGGGCACCATCGCCGTGATGTGGCTGTGGGAAAAGCGTCGGCCCCAGGCACTTCGGTTCGTACCGGGCGCGTTGCTCGGCGTCGGCATTGCGACGGTGGTGAGTCTGGTGATGAGCTTGCAGGTCAAGCGCGTCGAGGTTCCAGCCAATCTTGCAGAGGCCATCGACTGGCTGCGCCCCGCAGACCTGCTGAACCTCGCTGACCCTGCCATCCTGATCGCGGCGATTGCCGTGGCTTTCATTGCCAGCGCTGAAACCCTGTTGTCGGCAGCGGCGGTGGATCGGATGCATGACGGCCAGCGGTCGGACTTCGACAAAGAACTCAGCGCCCAGGGTGTGGGTAACATGTTGTGCGGTCTGGTCGGTGCGCTGCCGATGACGGGCGTGATCGTGCGCAGTTCGGCCAACGTCCAGGCCGGTGCCAAGACGCGGCTGTCGGCAATGTTCCACGGTTTGTGGCTGCTGGCGTTCGTGCTGTTGCTGTCCAGTGTGCTGCAAAGCATTCCTGTGGCGAGCCTGGCAGGCGTGCTGGTCTACACCGGCGTGAAGCTGGTGAATGTTCAAGCACTCAAAGGGCTGGGGCGCTATGGCCGCATGCCAATGTTCATCTATGGCGCGACCGCCAGCGCGATTGTCCTGACCGACCTGCTTACGGGTGTGTTGATCGGCTTTGGCCTGACCCTGGTGAAGCTGGCGCTGAATGCATCGCGCTTGAAAATCAACCTCGTCGATCTGCCAGCCGAGGGGGAGATGGAGCTGCGCCTGAATGGTTCGGCCACGTTCCTCAAGGTGCCGGCCCTGACCCAGACGCTGGAAACCGTGCCCCCTGGCACCACGTTGCATGTGCCGCTGGGCAACCTGACCTACATCGACCATTCCTGCCTGGAGCTGCTGGAAGAGTGGGGCCGCGCCAACGCGGCGCAGGGTTCGCGTTTACTGCTGGAGCAACGGCTGCTCAAGCGTCGCGTGGAGGGAAGGATCCGCACGTCGATTGGAGGAACAGCGCTGCATTAAGGTCCGCGTGAGGGGCGTGCGGGATCAGTCTTTCCCGCATTCCATCTCCAGCCCCACGCCCAACTGGCGTGACAGGCTGGGCCAGCGTTTCCATGCTGCTTCGGTGTCCGGGCTGGCGAGGCGCTCGCGGTAGGCTTCCACCGACTCCAGGGAGAAGCTGTCGTCGTCGAGCATCTCGTCGATGGCGTGATGCACCACTTCGTCCAGCTGATTGGCGAAGGCCTCGCCGATCAGCTGGTGGGCGATGACGCTGGCCACGGTGGTATTCATGGGTATCAGCGGCTGGCCGAAGTGCTTGATGTACAGATCGTTCACTTCTTCCACCAGCCGGTGGGCCAGGTAAGCTTCGTCCAGCAACCCATCCAGCCCTTCGTGGCCCGCCATGATGGCCGGCGGCGCCGTGAAGAATTGCTCGGCGATTTTCAGGACCGGTCTGATCTGGCTATCGATTCCGGCCTGCAACGCGACGTCATGGGCAGCGTCCAGCAGGTCCGGAACCTGACCAATGTAGGCAATGACAAAGCGCGTCAGTACGCCTCGCGCGTCTACGTCAGGCAGGTGAATGGACGGGTGGAGATGAGGAAGTTGCGACTCCAACTGGCGCGAAAGCTGACCGGATTGGGCTTCGTGTTCCTGAGCTAGGGTGATCTGCTCGCGCAATGCGGCGGTGTTCATGGATGCTCCATAGGCAGTGAAACCAGGCGGTCATTATAGGGAATTCATACATTAGCCTGCTCACGAATGGCCCTAAGACGTAATTGTCATAACAGCTTCATGCTTATGTGCATAATCGCGCGCTCGTGGACTATCAATGTGCTGAACTCATGACCCGAACCCAACAAACCGTTTTCATCCTTGCCGCCATCGTGGCGCTGGTGCTGGGTCTGACCGTCTTCCGGGTGTTGTCCGGAACGGATCAGGGCGATCAGACCGCGCTTAACGACGCGGGCATCATCCTTCTCCCGCAGAGCCGCACTGTGCCTGATCTCTCGTTCACCGATCAGGACGGTCAACCCTTTCCATTGAGCCAGTTGAAGGGTCAATGGACGGTGCTGTTCTTCGGCTACACCTTCTGCCCGGACATCTGCCCGACCACCCTCGCCCAGCTTCGTCAGATCAAAAGCGAGCTGCCCCCTGAGACCGTCGACAAGCTGCGCATCGTGCTGGTCAGCGTTGATCCTGATCGCGACACGCCGCAACAGCTCAAGCAATACCTGGGTTATTTCGACAAGGGGTTCGTCGGCTTGAGGGCGCCGGTCGATACGCTGAAGAACCTGGCGAATGCGGTGAGCATCCCGTACATCCCGGCGGACACCAGTAAGCCGGGCTATACGGTCGACCACAGCGGCAACCTCGCCCTCCTCGGCCCTGACGGCACCCAGCGCGGGTTCATCCGCGCGCCGCTGAACAGCCAGAAGCTGGTGGCGCAGTTGCCGGGGCTGGTTGAGAGGAAGTAAGGAATGATCTCGGCGTTGCGCCGAGATCATGGGCGTGTGGCGATCAGAACGCCGGGACCACGGCGCCTTTGTACTTCTCAACGATGAACGCCTTGGTTTCCGGGCTGTGCAGCGCGGCGACCAGTTTCTGGATGGCCGGGGCATCCTTGTTGTCCTCGCGGGTCACCAGGATGTTCGCGTAAGGCGACTCCGCCCCTTCGATGATCAGCGCATCCTTGGTCGGATCAAGTTTGGCGGTCAGGGCGTAGTTGGTGTTGATCAGCGCCAGGTCCACCTGCGTCAGTACGCGTGGCAGGGTCGCCGCTTCCAGCTCGCGGAACTTCAGGTTCTTCGGGTTCTGCTGCACGTCGCTTGGCTTGGCGGTGATGCTGGTCGGATCCTTCAGGGTGATCAGACCGGCCTTGACCAGCAGCAACAGGGCACGGCCCTCGTTTGTGGCGTCATTCGGGATGGCCACGTTGGCGCCATCCGGCAGCTCGGCCAGACTCTTGAGCTTGTCCGAGTAAGCGCCAAACGGCTCGATGTGAACCTTGGCCACACTCACCAGATGAGTGCCCTTGCCCTTGTTGAACTCATCCAGATACGGCTGGTGCTGGAAGAAGTTGGCGTCCATGCGGTTCTGGTCGACCTGCACGTTCGGCTGAATGTAATCGTTGAAGACCTTCACGTTCAGCGTCACGCCCTCTTTCGCCAGCATCGGCTTCACGAACTCGAGAATCTCGGCATGGGGCACGGCGGAGGCCGCAACGGTCAAGGTCTCATCGGCATGGGCAGACAGCGCCGCCACGGCAGCGAATACAGCCAACAACTTCTTCATTTCTACTACTCCTGAAATGCACGCGCAGTCGCATGCATCTGCCGGTCAGTGACCGGCGAATTCGGTTAACGGTGTGAAAAATGCGCGACCAGTCTGTCGCCGACGGTTTGCAGGATCTGCACAAGCACCAGCAGCAATACGACCGTTACAAACATCACATCGTTCTGGAAGCGTTGGTAACCATAGCGAATCGCCAGATCGCCCAGGCCACCGGCACCGACCGCACCGGCCATGGCCGTGAACGACACCAGCGCAATTGCGGTCACGGTGATTGCCGCGAGAATGCCGGGGCGTGCTTCAGGCAACAGCGCTTTGATCACGATCTGCCGGGTCGTCGCGCCCATCGCCTGAGTGGCCTCGATGATCCCGCGGTCCACTTCCCGCAGCGCGGTTTCCACCAGGCGCGCGAAGAATGGCGTGGCGCCTGCGATCAACGGTGGCAGCGTGCCAAGAATGCCCAGCGAGGTGCCGGTGATGATTTCCGTCAGCGGCATCATCACGATCAGCAGGATGATGAACGGCAACGCCCGCAGCATGTTCACGATCAAGCCGACGGTGGTGTAGACCGGCTTGTTCTCGAGCAACTGACGCGGAGAGGTCAGGAACATCAGCACGCCCAGCGGCAAGCCCAGCAGAACAGTGAAGGCGAGCGAGACGCCAAGCATGATCAGGGTGTCGCCGGTTGCCAGCCAGATTTCGTACCAGTCGACGTTGGAAAACAGGTTGAGAAAAGTGTCCATCAGCGCAGGACCTCCATATGAACGTCGGCTGCGGTGAAGCGGGCAAACGCGGCGTCCATGTCACCACCGGTGATGGCCAGCGTCAGTTGCCCGTAAGGCGTGTCTTTGATGCGGTCGATACGACCGGCCAGAATGCTGTAGTCCACGCCGGTTTCCCGCGCGACCGTGCCCAGCAATGGCGCGTAGGTCGCTTCTCCCTGAAACGTCAGGCGCACGATGCGGCCCTGAACATGGGCGAAATCACTGTTCACCTGGTTTTCGTCGACCTCTTCGTCTTCCTGCACAAAGCGGCGAGTGGTCGGGTGCTTGGGGTGCAGAAACACATCGGCCACAGCGCCCTGTTCGACGATCACGCCCGCATCCATGACGGCCACCTGATCGCAGACGCGACGGATCACGTCCATTTCGTGGGTGATCAGCACGATGGTCAGCTTCAGTTCGCGATTGATCTCGGCCAACAGCTGCAACACCGAGGCCGTGGTTTGCGGGTCGAGGGCGCTGGTGGCCTCGTCGCACAGCAGAATCTTCGGCTTGGTCGCCAGCGCGCGGGCGATGCCAACGCGTTGCTTCTGACCGCCGGACAATTGCGCTGGGTACTTTTTGGCGTGATCGGAAAGACCCACGCGAGCGAGCAGCTCGGCCACGCGCTGATCGATCTGCCCGCGGGACATGTCCCCGGCCAGCGTCAGTGGCATGGCGACGTTGTCGGCCACTGTCTTGGACGACAGCAGGTTGAAGTGCTGAAAAATCATGCCGACCTGGCGGCGGAAGCCGCGCAGACCCTCGGCGTCCAATGCGGTGACGTCGACGTCATCGACCAGGATCTGGCCGCCACTCGGCGCTTCAAGGCGGTTGATCAGGCGCAGCATGGTGCTTTTGCCGGCGCCGGAGTGGCCAATCAGGCCAAACACCTGGCCATTTTCGATGCGCAGGCTGGTGGGGTGCAGCGCGGGAATTTCCCGGTCGGCGACCCGATAGGTTTTGTGGACGTTCTGGAACTCGATCACGGAGCGAACCTTGTGGGGCGCGTTGAAAAATCAGCGTGGAGACTTATGCCTTCATCACGCTGCTGAGCGATGCCATTTCGGCTTCGGCTGGGTAAACCGGGCGCGCATTTTAGCCTGTCGAATCCGGATTGGGCCCAGCCTTCTTATCATTTATTTCACACTGCACCTGCCGAACGGTCATATGCACGGCCGACTGTCGGGCTGACGAAGGAAATCGATGAATCCGAAAAACAAACGGAACGGCTGATTTCATCGTCAGTCACTTACTTAGCGCCTGAATAATGCCTGACCTCGTGTCAGGTGTTGCCGCCTGCGAGCTCCTGCTGCCTCCACACCATGGAACGCCGAACAGGGAGCCGTCCGAACCGAGGAGTTTTGTCTGATGAGTAAGAACACCAATCCGCCTGTTAGCGCCACCGCCAACAGTGAACTGGCTGGCACTGACACGCTGGATCGTGGCAATACCAACGCCAAGATCGAAAGCCTTGAAACCTTCCGCTCCGACGCCACCGGCGAGGCTTTGCGTACCAATCAGGGCGTAAAGATCTCCGACAACCAAAACACGCTGAAAGTCGGCTCGCGCGGCCCGTCGCTGCTTGAAGACTTCATCATGCGCGAGAAGATTACCCACTTCGACCACGAACGTATCCCGGAGCGTATCGTCCACGCGCGCGGTACTGCGGCTCACGGTTACTTCCAGACCTATGAAAACCATTCGGCGCTTTCCAAAGCCGAATTCCTTCGTGACCCGGGCAAGAAAACCCCGGTCTTCGTACGCTTCTCCACGGTTCAAGGCCCACGCGGCTCCGGCGATACCGTGCGTGACGTACGTGGTTTCGCGGTCAAGTTCTACACCGGCGAAGGTAACTACGACCTGGTCGGTAACAACATGCCGGTGTTCTTCATTCAAGACGCCATCAAGTTCCCCGATTTCGTACACGCGGTGAAGCCAGAGCCTCACAACGAAATCCCTACGGGCGGCTCGGCCCACGACACCTTCTGGGACTTCGTATCCCTAGTGCCGGAATCCGCGCACATGGTGCTGTGGACCATGTCCGACCGTGCGATTCCGAAAAGCCTGCGCTCTATGCAGGGTTTCGGCATTCACACGTTCCGCATGATCAACACCGAAGGTAAATCCACTTTCGTTAAATTCCACTGGAAGCCTAAGTACGGTACGTGCTCTCTGGTGTGGGACGAAGCGCAGAAGCTTGCGGGCAAGGACACCGATTTCCACCGCCGCGACCTGTGGGAGTCCATCGAGATGGGCGACTACCCGGAATGGGAACTGGGCGTTCAGATCGTTGCCGAGGAAGACGAGCACAAGTTCGACTTTGACATTCTGGACCCGACCAAAATCATCCCGGAAGAGCTGGTGCCGGTAACACCGCTGGGCAAGATGGTGCTCAACCGTAACCCAGACAACTACTTCGCCGAGACCGAGCAGGTTGCGTTCTGCCCAGGCCACGTCGTGCCGGGTATCGACTTCTCCAATGATCCGCTGCTGCAAGGTCGGCTGTTTTCCTACACCGATACGCAGATCAGCCGACTGGGCGGGCCGAACTTCCACGAGATCCCGATCAACCGTCCGGTCTCGCCGAACCACAACAACCAGCGTGATGCTCAACACCGCACCACCATCGACAAGGGTCGCGCTTCCTACGAGCCGAACTCGATCGACGGCGGCTGGCCGAAAGAAACCCCTGCAGGTCCAGAGGATGGCGGCTTCGAGACGTATCCAGAACGCATCGAAGCGCACAAAGTGCGTGAACGCAGCCCGTCGTTTGGCGATCACTTCTCCCAAGCCACGCTGTTCTTCAACAGCATGAGCGAGCACGAGAAAGAGCACATCATCGCGGCTTACAGCTTCGAGCTGGGCAAGGTTGAACGTGAGCACATTCGCGCACGTCAGGTGAACGAGATTCTCGCGAATATCGACCTCACCCTAGCCGCACGTGTGGCTGAAAATCTTGGCTTGCCGGCGCCGAAAGCCGCTACCGTCAAGGCGCAAGGCAACGGCAAGTTGAGCGTCGACAGCTCGCCCCTGCTGAGCCAGGCGAACCTGCTGCCTGCTGACATTGCTTCGCGCAAAGTTGCCATCCTCGTCGCGAACGGTGTTGACGACAAAGCTGTAGCGACGATGAAATCGGCGCTGGAAGCCAAAGGCGCGCACGCCAAGGTGCTGGGTCCTACCTCGGCACCGGTCAAAACCGCGAGTGGCGCGTCCCTGGCAGTGGATGCTTCGATGGAAGGTTTGCCATCGGTCGCGTTCGACGCTGTGTTCATCCCGGGCGGCGAAGCTTCGATCAAGGCCCTGAGCGGCGACGGCGTGGCACTGCACTACGTGCTTGAGGCGTACAAGCACCTCAAAGCCATCGCCTACGCGGGCGACGCGCAGAAATTGATCGACCTACTGCGTCTGGAATCCGATGCCGGCTTGCTGACCGTTTCGGACGAAGCCTCCTGCAAGGCGTTCTTCGATGCGATCCAGCAGCACCGCGTCTGGGCTCGTGAGCCGAAAGCGAAAGCGATTCCTGCGTAATCTGCAGGGCTGGCAGTAACAAAAAAGGCGTTGCCCGCGAGGGCAACGCCTTTTCTTTTGATCAAAGACCGATCAGGGCTGAGCGGGCTTCAACACGATTTTCGCCGGCTCAGTGCGCTCGATTTCGCGCTGCATCTGCAACTCGAAATCCGGGTTGATCTTCGTAATGAGCTTTCAGTGCGTGACCAATCACAACGAGCCTCCTCCCACAGCGCTGCAATCAGCACGTTGAAAAAGGCAAAGAACTCTTCTGAGACTTCAGGACATGAGCGCAGTAAACCATAATGGTCCGCATCTTTAACGTGCTAGCTATTTTTATCTATATTCAAAATACTTTATCATCATTTCAGTTGGTAGGTTCCTATCGACGTTCAAAGCGTGTAGCAGCTCAAGAAACCATGACAGGTTATCTCCTAGGTCTGAGCGTTTGGTCTCATCCCAGTAGAGAAGACAGATAGCAAGTCTTGCCATTAATATATTACGGTCTCGGAATTCACGCACCGCTGCTGAATCATCAATTATTGACCACCAAGTTGAGGCTTTAGCAGTAAGTGTCTCAACAGGGATCTTGTCTTCAATATAGTCCCCCACCAACCTCATCGGATCGTTTTCGGGATTTGAAAAATGAATATCCAATGCGTCCAAAACGCTGACAAAGAACGTAAGCTGATGCTTAAGTGCATTAGAGTCGCCGGCAGGTCGAACTATTGAGTTGATACTATATTTTTTAAAGTGTTCGCGATCCATGATTTATTTCCAATTACTCAAGGCGGTTGAGCGATACTGGCTGTATGAGCCGCTTCCTTTTTTTTTCATCCTCAGATTTAGATTAAACAGAAACGAGCTCTAGGGCCTAGGGCGGCTGTCCACCTCGAATCAGCAAAAAAACCGAGGCCAGCCCTTTTAGGTAATCACAGAAAAGAAAGAGGCCGCTATTCAAAGCCTAATCCTTGGTAAAGAACTCAATTAAAAGCGGGCGGATCCCGGGAATAACTTTCTTTAAGTAGACCAAGTAGAGATATACCGCTGTTGGCTCAGTTGAGTCTCCTTCTTCCCATTCCTCTTGAGTTCCATAGCAGACGATTACACACCTAGCAAGATTTGAAAGGGCGGCGTTTGGTCCACATTGCTGGTCGTGCAAAACCCAAAGTTCATGCATCAGTTTTATTATTGCTGGGTCGCGTCGATCTATTTTTCGACAAGCGACCGCTTTTTTTAGATGAGGAACAAGATTTGGCGTTCGCTCGTCAAAAATGCTAGAAAATGTTCCGTTGTCAAAAAGTCCTAGCAAGAACTTTCCAAAAAGACGTCTAACTGTGTCGTATGACAATCCCTCCTCAACGAATCGTTGTTCGAGTGCTTCCATCTCTAGAGCTTCTATCTCATCAATCATATTAATGTTCCATCCTTGATGCCAAGGGTCTTCCTGGTTTCCAATCACCTGAAATTCCGTCCCTCACGCCGAGCCGATTCATAACAGGTAAACAGGAATCGCAAAATTGAGTTAAAGGGAGGTGTCACGTCTGGCCGCTCGCCTTTGCCCGTGTTGGTTGCAACAAAGCTAAAGGGGCTCGCCCAGTTCAACCCTAGGACGTAAGAGATTTCTAAAGAAAATCATATATCGCTGCGCAATCTGCGGACGGCACCTTATCAAGCTAAACAGGTAAAAGTCTAAAGGTGTAGGTTCGCCGGAGTCCATCTCTAGCCAGCCTTCCTCTGTTCCAAAGCACAGAATCACGCATCTCGCCAGCTTGGAACTAGCTGCGTCGCTCTCCGTTCTTAGCTCTTCGATCTCCCACAATACAGAGATAAGCATTTTCGTCATGCAATCTTCTTTATTTATTCTTTCGTGCGCCGCCGCCACATTAAGACAAGAAACAAATTTCTCCATTATTCCCTTAGGAATGTCGCTAAAGCTGCCATCACTTATCAGCTGGAGTAAAAATTTAGCGTAATGACGCCTCAAATCATCTATCGACACTCCGTGTAAGACCAGTGCTTCTTCAAGAACGTCAATCTCTTGGGCAAGTTGATCACTTATCATTGTAAAACTCCGTCTTTGATACCGAGAGCTCCCATCACTTGGGAACAGGAAGGACAAAAAGGCATCGGTTTGCCATCGTTGCGTACGGTCGTAAAGGTGGCACCTTCAACTAGTTGCTGTAACTGGGGAACGCTCTGCGCGTCGTGATTGCGCGCTATCTTGCTAAGTAGGTCAGCTTCTCCGCAGTCCCCATGAAACAACTCAGTACGTTTGTCGCGCGGAACCGAAGCGTAGAGGTCCCTCACAACGGGGTGCTCTGCGCCAGCGCCACCGGCTCGCGTGCTGTAACCAACCTCGGGTATTGGGATTGGCCCGTCGTCACCGGTGGAGCGAGTGCCTTTGTTATTTGGTGTGATTCCGAGTTTTCGTTTCAACCCCAGCGGGTCAAACCACCCTGACGGATTCGGCACGTAGTGGTAGAGGTTTAGCCCACCACTGTAGCCAATCGGATCCTTGCTGATGAACCGCCCGACCCTTGGATCATAATACCGATGCCTGTTGTAGTGCAGGCCGGTTTCGTGGTCGTGGTATTGGCCCTGGAATCGGATCGGGTTGGTCAGGCCGATCTGTTGGGCGAATTCGGAGCGCTGTTCTTGCGCCTCGCCCCACGCTTTGTATTGCGCGCTCCAGGCGGTGTTGCCGTTTTGGTCGGTGATTTCCTGTGAGGTGCCGAGGTGGTCGCATTGGTACCAGGCCAAGGCGTCGACTTTTAGTGCGACGGGTTTGTAGTTCCAAAGCGGGTCTTCTTTGAAGTTGTAGCGCCCTTCGTAAGTGGGTTGGCTTACGAGGCGGATGGTTTCGTGGCGGATGGCCTGGGCCACCGGCACGAAAGTACCGGGTTCGTGGATGTAGTGGACGGTGCGGCCGAGGGCACCTGCGTACGGCGGCGGGCTGCTTTCCCAAGCGAGGTTGTCGCCGTCCCAGCCGTACAGGGTAAAGCTGCAGCCGAGTTCGCGTTCATTGCGAGCGTGTTCGTTTTCGTTCCAGCCGGTGCCGGCTTCGGGGCGCGGCCGGTAGTGGGCTTTGGAGGATTTGTAGAGGCGACGTCCGAGGGGGTCGTAGCCGAAATCGACGGTCAGACGGGGATCGCGGAAATGCGCGAGGCGATCAAAGAGGTCCCAGTGCAGTTCACTGCGCAGGCCGTTGGTCCAACGCTCGGTAAGGTTGCCGCGTTCGTCGTACTCGTAGTGGCCGCCGGCGTAGTCGCGGAGCAGGTTGTCCATGAGTTTGTTGCGGACAGGTTCGGGGTCGAGTGGACGGCGGACGGGTGCTGCGCTGTCGTCGAGCAGGTTGCTCGCGGGGTCGAAGGCGAAGGTTTCCACACCCAAGCGACTGGTCGCATTGATTAGTCGGCTGACGGGATCGTAGCGATAAGAAAGCGGCCCGCGGCGGCTGTCGTTGATGTCGGTGAGCTGGCCGGCGGCATCGTAGGTGTACGCGCGTTTAATGAGTGTGGACTTGTCGTCGGCGCGTCCCAGCAGTTGCTCGTTTAAACGCCCAGTTGCATCCCAGCTTTGGGTTTGCAGAACTTGGTTGCCCTGATGGCGAGCGACTTCGCGGTGCAGGTCATCGCGTTCGTAACTGAGCAGTTCGTGCTCGTCGAGCTTCATACCCAGCAAATGACCGCTGCCGTAGGTCAGCCAGCTGACGCGATGTCCGTCCGGTCTGATAGTCGCGACGCGGTGGTTAAGCGGGTCGTACTCGTGCTGCCAGACGGCGACCAGCGGTTATATAAGGCTGGTGTAGTGCTGATGTTCGCGCAGCAGGTTGCCGGCCGGGTCGTGGAACCATTGCAGCTTGCTGACGGCGTTGGTCGCCATGACCAGATGGCCATTGCCGTCGTAGGCAAAGGTTTCGCTCTGGGACTGTTCGCCGAGGGTGGCGCGGCGCTCGGTCAAGCGGCCCATCGGGTCGAAGGTCAGCGCAATGGCCCGCTGGCCGTTGAGGGTCTCGGCAAGGCGCCCGGTTTCGGGATCGTATTGATAGCGAGTCGAGCGCCCGTCGAAGCCGCGCTCTTCCAAAAGTCTTCCGACCGGGTCGTAGTGAAAGTGCGCGCGCCGCTCGTTTTCGTTTTCCAGCGCCACCAGCCGGCCAAGCTTGTCCCAGCGGTAACGCAAGGTTTGTTCGGCGGCGTCGATGCGTTCGGCAATAAAACCGGCAGCCGTGTAGCGCCAGGTGGTGCAGCGTTCAAGACCATCGGAGTGGGCCAGCAAACGACCTTCGGCATCGCGGCTAAAACGTTCTTCGGTTTTGTCCGGATGCTTGATCAGCACTAACTGACCTAACTTGTACTCGTAGGCCGTGCTGTGCCCGGCCGGATCGGTGAAGCGGATCATCTGGCCGCGTTCGTCGTACTCCCAAGCGCTTACCTTCCCGGTGCAGTCGGTGTACTTAACGAGTTGTCCGGCGTCGTTGTAGGCCAACGCTTTTGTATTGCCGTTGGCGTCCTTGATCGCAGTAGGAAGACCAAACGAGTTGTAGGCGTATTCGGTAACGTTCTCTAGCGGATCGATCGCCTCAACCAAGTTTCCGCGAAGGTCATAGTCCCGTTTCCACAACCCGCCTTCGCCATCGCTGATTTTGATCAGATGGCTTTTGTCGTCGTAGGCGTAATTCATCACGCTGTGGTCAGCGCGGGTGTGCTCGGTCAGATTGCTCAGCTTGTCGTAGCGATAACGGTCTGTACTGCCATCGGTATGGACGTGGCGAATGATGTTTTTTGCAGCATCACGGAAGAACCATTCCGAACGCCCGTCGGCGTGGCAGATGCGATAGGTGTAACCGAGGCCGTCGTAGTAATGCCGGGTTTCGTGACCCAAAGCGTCAGTGACGTAGGTCAGACGGATGTTTTCATCCCACGCCAATCGCGTGTCAAAACTGCCGTCGTCAGCCCATTCGCGGATGGCCTTCGCATCGGGACCGGAGCCTTGCCATTGAAGATTCAAACCGCGATTCGTACGGTCGGTGTAGCGAGTGATCAGGTGATTTTGATACTGATAACGCCAGGCCGAGCCGTTCTCGTCTTGTGCCAGAACAAGATCGCCGGAATCATCGTACTGATACGCACACAGTTGGCGTTTAACCTCGCCATCGCGAACTTCCCAGAGACCGGTCAGCCGCCCCTGATCATCAATCAACGTACCCAGACGAAGATGGACTTTGTTTAGATCTTTCTCCGAGTAAGTGACCAACTCGGAGAGCACCAAACGCCCATCATGCCGATGCTCGTGATGCAGCATGACCCCGGCGCCGTTGGGCAGCATCTTGTTGATCAGAACAAAGCGCTTGCCCCGCCGAACATAGGTCTCCCTGTGATCCAGGCCACGCATCAGCAACAGCCGATCCTTGCTGAGTCGAATAACGGTCAGATTTTCAATGGCGTTGAAGTGGAACAGCTTGACCTTGGGCAGAGGGAATTCATGGCTGCGACCGTCGGAGTCATGAAACACCAACCGGTCATCCACACAATCAAACCGCGTGGTAAACGGCGTGATCCAGCGTGCGCCAATAACATCCTGATCGTAAGCATCCAGACTCGAGCAATAAGTCCGCGCCCACTCAATCGGAAACGGCCCCGGCAGACTGAAATCGGTATGCCGCACCGACTCCGAACCCATCGCAAAACTAATGCTGTTGCCCGTAGCGGCACAGACACAGTTTATCTTCGGGTTGGGCTGGCCCTTTGCTGGCGTCTCACGCTGAACCTTCTCAAGCTTGCCTTCCCCGGCCCTGCGCTTGGCCTGATTAGTCACCCCAGGCTTGATGTTGAACGATTGACCATGCCCGTTGCGCGCCCGCCAACTGACAACGGCGCCGTCCAACGTTAGCAGCAAAGAACCAAGCGAGTTCTGAGCCCCAGGATCCGCCAGCCCTTTGATCTGGGTCCGAAGCTCCGGCCCCATCGCACGCAACAAATCGGCCTGTTTGACGACCTCTTTTTTAACTGCTTCAGGCACAAGATGTTCAACAGCGCCATTTACCGCACCCTTGCCCGCAGCAGCGCAAACCTCCGCAGCCGCCGCAAAGATGTTGCCAATCGCCGCCTTAGGGTCGTAAGCCCAGAGATCTCCAGCGGCATGAACCAACTGCTCCGCTTCCAGCAAGTCAGCCTTGGCGTTCAGCTCCGGGTTAACCAGCTTCTCCAGACCATCAGCGATCTGAAAAAGTACGCCTTCCCCAAGCTTCCCCGCATCCTCGAGAATCCCGGGGAGCTTGCCCTGCGCCTGGCTCACAAAGTCATCAAGCGTCCCGACAATGGTGGCATTCAGATGCCCGATCAAAACCTCGATCAGCGCATCCCCCAACACCATCTTCCCGGCCTGACGCATCTCCTGACGCACCAGAAACAGCATCGGCCGCAAGCTCATCCGTGCTGCCGCCATGCCTGGCGGGATGGGGATCATGCCGATCAGATTGATGCCCAAACTGACCCAATCCAGAGGGTCGCGCTCGTCACTGGTCGCAAGCCGGACAATGTCATTCAGCGCATCGACCAGCGCCATGATGTTGCCCACGACGGGGAGTCCACCCGCTACAGTCTTGATCCGCTCAAGCGTGACAAACCCGCCGCTGATCTCTTGCAGCCAGGCATCAAAACTGGCCGCACCAAGACCAACGTCTTCCACCTGAATCAGATCAAGCGGAACGATCGCCACTTGCGTTTCGCGTTGCTCGCCACCAACGGGCGGATTTAGGGGGCTTGCCAAGGGTGCTCTCCGTGCTCAAAAAAACCACCCGAAATGACGTGAATGCCAATCCGGGGGCCACGGAGATATCAAGGGCTGTGCCAGCTACAAATTAGCCAAACAAAAACAACAGCTTAAGAAATAAAACGACACGTTTTAGCGAACGCTAAACCCGAAACCCCATAAAAAGTGGGCAAGTAGTTGGGGGCCCCGGCGGCACATCTTGGGCCCACGCCCACCCACCACAAACCTCGGG